>JAFTWA010000020.1 GCA_017465565.1 Tyzzerella sp. | reverse complement strand
CGTTTCCTTTAGTTGAACCCCATATTAAGATTAGTTTGTTTTATAGATAGGTATGAATATAAAATGAAAAGCCGTATGCGTTAATAGCGCACGTACGGTTTTGTGTAGGGGTATAGGGAGTAATCCCTATATCTACTAAAGGAATACATGAAAGATAGAGAAGAAGTACTGACAATAGTGCGTCAATTGAATATCATTGATGATACGCTATTTCAGAAGATGGCAGAGGATATTGATTTCTGCGAAGAGGTGATATCCACCATTATGGAACAAAAGATAAAAGTGAAAAAAGTTGTTCCGCAAAATAGCATTAAGAATCTGCAAGGACGTTCAGTTGTGTTAGATGCTTTATGCGAGACAGAAGACGGCAAGGAATTTAATGTAGAAGTGCAGAAAGCAGATGATGATGATCACCAAAAGCGAGTGAGGTATAATACTTCTTGTGTCACTGCTAATATTACTGAACCCGGAACCAAGTTTGAAAATGTTCCGGATGTGATTGGAATATACATATCGAAATTTGATATGTTTAAATCAGGAAAGACCGTTTATCATATCGATCGTGTGATTCGAGAAACTGGCGAAGTGGAGGAGAATGGTCTGCAAGAGATTTATGTCAATGCCAAGATTGATGATGGTTCAGATGTGGCAGAACTGATGCGGATTTTCAAAGAACCTGACGCTTATGATTTTAAGAAATTCCCGAAAGTATCGGGGCGTAAGAAGCAATTTAAGGAAAGTGAAGGAGGAGACGAGACAATGTGTGATTTGGTTGAAAACTATGCAAAAAAGAAAGCTGCAGAGGCGGCTGTAGAGGCGGCGATAGCAAAAGAAAAGGACAACGCCTTGCGCTTTTTTCAAAATGGAGCAAGTTACGAATTAGTTAGAGCCTCTATTACTTCATTAAGTGATGAGGAGCTTCAGGCAATTTATCAAGAAGCAACTAAGGATGAAGTTGCTCCGGAGTTAATCACAATATAACAGAATGTCACAGGACATCCGATTTTGGAGAATGTCCTGTGATTTTTTGTACTACAAGTTATCCAATGCGTTTCAGACGCATCTAATTTTCAAGACGATTCCGTCTGAAAACTCCATTTTAAACAAACGCAATATTCCTCACTTGAATATCTATGGCTTAAGTGTTACAATTAATAAAAGCATTATATTTCTAACAAATCATTTGGTGAATGCCAGTCTGAAATTCTATTTTCAATTCTAAAGAAATCTTGATGCTTTCGAAATCAATTCATTAAAAAAGCAGCGAGGTTTTGGAGGGAAAATAGAAGCCTCCTGCACGTTACAAAGGAGGTATGTGTATGACAACACACAAAGACAAGAAGCTTGTCAAAAGGGACTATAAGTCCAGGATGTTTACCATGATTTTTAGGGACAAGAAGGAGCTATTGCAGCTTTATAATGCGGTGGCACAGAGAAATTATGATGATCCAGAACTTCTGACTATCACAACGCTGGAGAATGCCATCTATATGTCCATGCAGAATGATTTATCATTCATTATTGAATTAAGGCTGTCCCTATGGGAGCAACAGTCCACCTACAATCCAAATATGCCGTTACGTTTTCTAATGTATCTATCAGATATGTATGAAGACATGATTCGGGATAAGAATATTTATGGGTCAAAGCTGATTAAAATACCGGCACCAAAGTTTGTTGTATTTTACAATGGCAAGGAGGAACGACCAGAACGCGAAGTTCTAAGACTTTCGGATGCTTACATGACGGAGGATGAAGAGGTATCGCTGGAACTGGTAGTGGATGTACTCAATATCAATGTAGGGCATAATGAGGAATTGTTAAAGGCGTGCAAGACACTTGGCGATTATTCGGAGTATGTTTCCAGAGTAAGAAGATATGCAGAAGAAAATCCAATTGAAGATGCAGTGGATAGAGCAATTGATGAGTGTATTCGGGAAGGGATTCTGAAGGATTTTCTGGAGAAAAATCGAGCGGAGGCAAAGAGTATGAGTATATATGAATATGACCAAGAAGCGCATATAAGAATGGAACGCGAGGACGCTTTTGAAGAAGGACGAGAAGCGGAGAGAGCGAATACCGAAAAAGAGCGTCAGCGTGCTGAGGACGAGAAGAAACGTGCGGACGAAGCTGAAACACGTGCAGATGAAGCTGATAGACGTGCAAAGAAAGCAGAGGAAGAATTGGCGTATTGGAAGGCTAGGGCAAATCAAAAAGAAAAAGAGTAACAAATATGAATGAAATAATCAGAGTAAAATATGCAGATTCATGGATTCCAGAAAGTTGGGTGTTTGAAGGCGGCGACGAAGCAAAAATGGTGCCCATTGTTCTTTCTGTGTTTCTTGTGAAAAATGGAAGTAGAAACATCTTAGTGGATGTCGGCTGTGAGACTATGCCTGGGTTAAAGACAGCAAACTTTGATGGGACAGTTACGGCACTTGAAAAGATGGGAATTTTGCCACAGGATATTACAGATGTAGTTATCACCCATGCTCACCATGACCACATAGAATGCGTGAAATATTTTGAACAGGCTGAGATTTATATACAGAATGAGGAATATGAGAGAGGAAAGAAGTATATTCCGGAGCATTTTTCTGTACACCTTTTTGAAGAAGAATGCCAGATTGCCGAAGGTGTCCGTACTGTCAAAATCGGTGGACATACAAGAGGCTCTTGTGTGGTTGAGGTTACACAGGGAAGTGCGCGGTATGTTTTGTGTGGAGATGAGTGTTATACCTTTTATAATTTGAAAAACAAAGTTGCGACAGGAAGTAGTTTCTACAAGAAAAAGAGTGAAGAATTTATTAGAAAATATGGTAGTGGCGAGTATATTTGCCTGCTTTGCCATGATATGTCACACCTGAAATAGCAGAAAAATTCAAACTATTTGATTAAAACTAAAAGTGGGGAATACTCTTTGTGAGTCTTCCCCGTTCTTTTGTTATAACTACAATATACTTATAATTTTACAAACTCCGGCAATGGCTTGTCGCAAATGATATCTGTTAAATCCTCCGCATCGCACAATTTAAAAGCATATCTCGTATCTAATTTTGAAGAATCACAGAGGCAATAGGCCTTATCCGCCTGCTTTATCATCAGTTTTCGAAGAAATATTTCTAATTCGGAAACATCGGATAAAATCCCATCTTTTGATAATCCCTTACAAGAGAAGAAAAGACTGTCGGCATGCACCGAGCGGAGGAATTCTTCTGCATATGGTCCCAGAAAGGCAGCTCTCTTTTTATAATATTCCCCGCCAGTACAATAAACTGTAATATCTGTATCCTGCAAATCTGTGCATATTTGCAGATTATTTGTGATGATTTTTAGTTTTTGGCGCTTTTTTATGTGCTTACAAATATTTCTCACAGTAGAAGAGTTGTCAAAGATAATAGTATCTCCATCATGAATCAATTCAGCGGCTTTCTGGGCGATGAGGTTTTTGGCCTCATCATTCTTGTTCATACGGGCTGTAGCTGAAGAAACTTCATTTTTGGACTCGCATAGTATGACGCCGCCATAGACCCGTTCCACGATTCCAACCGCCTCAAGGGAGGCAATGTCACGTCGAATAGAAGCCTCACTGGTGTAAAGGTGCTTTGCCAGTTCTCCAATCTTTGCAATTGATGTTTGTTTTAAATACTCCACAATGAGCTGTTGTCTTTCGTATTGTAACATAATGATTCCTCCATGAAAAAGAATGAAAAAGTTTGCAAAAAAAGTATTGGTAAAAAGAAAAGGTTTCTAAATAATTACCATGTATTGAATATAAAATGAATTTTAATATAATGTAATTGTAAATGAAATTGCAAAATATTGCAATCTCTTTCAAAGTTTTCCAAAGGAGGAAATGGAAATGAATATTGAAATGTTGTTGAAGGGTATTGACGATTGTGTTTGTGGAAAGCAGCATGAGTGTCCAATGGACCATGTAATCATCGGAAATGGTATATTAAGTTCGCTTAACGATATTTGTGAGAAGTATCAAAGCATTTTGATGGTATCTGACCAAAATACATACAGAGTCTGCGGAAAAGAAGTAGCAGAGATTCTCGGCGGGAAAATTACAACGAGCATCCTGTTTGAAACAGGGAATGCACCGCTGATTCCAGATGAAGAAGCAATAGACGCAATTCATGCAAAGTTTATTGAAGGCGTGGATTTGGTGTTAGGCGTTGGTTCAGGTGTCATCAACGACCTGTGTAAAATTGTAAGTTTTGAACACGAACTGCCATATTATATTGTTGCAACAGCACCGTCTATGGATGGTTATGCATCAGTTGGTTCAGCGCTGATTTTGAAAGGCATGAAGGTGACATTAAATGCCGCACCGCCGAAAGCAATCATTGCAGATACAAAAGTTTTGAAGGACGCACCGATGGACATGCTTCAGGCTGGCTATGGTGATATTATCGGTAAGTATTCTTGCCTGAATGACTGGAAACTAAGTGCGCTCATAAATGGTGAATATTTCTGCCAGAAGGTATATGATATTACATATGAAATGGCAGATAAAGTGAAAGGTTTGGCTGAGGGTGTTGTAAAACGTGACGAAGAAGCAGTTGGAGCGCTCATGGAAGCGTTAGTGGTAGTGGGGATTGCTATGGCTTACGTTGGAAATTCAAGACCGGCTTCAGGAAGTGAACACCACTTCTCCCATTATTTTGAAATTACAGGTATTTTGACAGGAAAACCTTATCTTGCACACGGCATTGACGTAGTATATGCAGCAGTACTTACAGCTAAGATTCGTGAAGAAATTCTTTCGTCTGAGCCAGTGAGACGAGAATTTGACGAGGAAGAATGGAAGAGCAAAATAGAAAGAATCTATTTGACTTCAACAGATGAAGTAATTGCCCTTCAAAAGAAACTCGGATGGTACTGGGAAGATAACAGTGAAAAGGTATTGCCAAAATGGAATGAAATCAAGGAGTTGCTTGCAGAGGCGCCAACAGAGGCTGAAATGCTTCAAATGGTAGAGGCTGTTGGTATGAATTATCAGGAATTCGTGGATTTATACGGACAAGAAAAAATTGAGGATGGTGTTCTTTATGCAAAAGATTTGAAGGACCGTTATTCCGTACTTTGGTTATATTATGAATTTTTTAGAGGAGAAAAATAAGAATGGACGTAAGTAAAATCAAATTAGTAGCATTTGACCTTGACGGGACATTGACACAACATAAAACACCTCTTAGCGAGGAGCATAAACAGGTTCTGGATGCGCTTGGAAAGAAATATAAGCTTTTAATGGCTGGTGCAGGGATGTGCCATAGAATTTTCAATCAGATGAATCAGTATCCAATCGATATTTTAGGAAACTATGGACTGCAGTTTGCAGAATATAATCCAGAAACAAAGGATATTGAAATTAAGAAAAATGCAGTGCTTCCATGCGACCGTGAAAGTGTTGAAAAACGTGTGACACAGCTTCGGGAAAAATATGGTTATACCGAATTTGCAGGGGATAACGTAGAGTTCCACGCTTCAGGATGTGTTACCATTCCGCTTCTTGGAACAAAAGCAAAATCAGAAGATAAGCTTGCTTTTGACCCTGACCGATCAAAGCGAAGAGCAATTTATGATGAGGTGAAAGAATTATTCAGCGATTATATCGTATTTGTTGGTGGTTCTTCTTCATTCGACATGGCGCCAGCTCCATACAACAAAGCATATGCACTTGCTGAGTACTGTAAGGAACGCGGCATTGCTCACGATGAAGTGGTTTATGTTGGAGACGACTATGGTCCAGGTGGAAATGATGAGTCAGTTTATCTTTCAGATTTTAATTATATTACAATTGACAATTATCTGGATTTTCCAGAGGTAGTGAAAGTACTGTTATAGGGAAATTAAAAAAAGAGTGAATGTATTGAGAAATGCATTCACTCTTTTTTGACGGCTCTTTAATTTATTTACTGCGTAAATCTTTATTTTGCCTGCTCAAGAGCAAGTGTAATAGTTGTGGCATCACAAACTTCTGTTGGTCCATAGTACTGAATTGCACCTGGATATACGAAGCATGTATTTTCTGCCCATTCAGCGCGATGAGCTTCGAAGAATTTGAATGGAGCGCCATCTAATTCAACGAGTGCTTTCTTGATTACTGGTTTGTCTTCGCCGTGTCTTCTTTCGATGTTCATCATCTTAGTGATTGGCATACCACCTGCAACCCATTCGCTTGCTGGGTTTGAAAGGTTAGAGATTTTTGATAAGTAACCATTGTAACCATATTGGATTAACATGAATGCGTTATATCCTAATGAGTAGCAGTAGTCTGAATCAAAGTTTGAAGGGAAAGCACATCTTCCTTCATATCCTAAGAAGTGGTGAAGTGCACCAAATTTACCATTGTATGTACCAGCTGCTTTTCTAGCTGCTAAATTCTCTTTTACAAGAGCAGAGAACAATTTTTCTGATTCAATCAAAGAAACCTGTACGTTTCCGTGTGGATCTCTTTCTAAGAATAATTGTTGTTGAATTGCTTCTGGAAGAATTGCAAATACTTCCATAGATTCTTTTGTTAAACCACCTTCAATGAAAGCGTATTTTTCTGCCCAAGACGTCAGTGCATTAAATTCGTCTGCTTTGCTTCCAGCAAGGAGTTCATTGATTTCTTGAATAAGTACTGAGAATTCAGGAACAAATTCTACAACACCTTCAGGGATAATTGCAACACCGAAGTTCATTCCCTTAGCAGCTCTTGCGGCTACAGAATCAGCAATATAATCTGTAATCTGGGCAAGAGACATTTTCTTAGCAGCAACTTCTTCAGAAATGAGGCAAATGTTTGGCTGAGTCTGAAGTGCACATTCCAAAGCTACGTGAGAAGCAGAACGTCCCATAACTTTTACGAAGTGCCAGTATTTCTTAGCTGAGTTTGCATCTCTTTCGATGTTTCCGATGATTTCGCTGTATGTCTTTGTAGCTGTGTCGAAACCAAAAGAACATTCGATATCTTCGTTTTTGAGGTCTCCATCAATTGTTTTTGGACAACCGATTACTTGAACGCCTGTGTTATGTGCAGCAAAGTATTCAGCGAGAACACCAGCGTTTGTGTTAGAGTCATCACCACCGATGATAACGATTGCTGTAATGCCATGTTTCTTACAAACGTCTGCAACAATGGCAAATTGTTCTTCTGTTTCCAGTTTTGTTCTTCCTGAACCGATGATATCGAAACCACCTGTGTTTCTGTATTGGTCGATGTATTCGTCATCAAAGATTAAATAATTGTCTTCGATAAGTCCGCTTGGACCACCTTTAAATCCGTAAAGAACGTTATCCTTGTTTGTTGCTTTCAAAGCATCATATAAACCACAAACAACGTTGTGTCCGCCAGGAGCCTGTCCACCTGAAAGAATAACACCTACAACCTGTTTTTTTGCTTCAGATGTGTTTTGTCCTTTCTGGAAAGTGATTTCCTTTTTGCCATAAGTATTTGGAAAAAGTGCTTTGATTTTTTCTTGATCAGCTACACTCTGAGTTTCTTTGCCTTCATTTACACAAATATCTGCAATGCCGTTTCTCAGCATTCCAGGAAGTTTTGGAGCATACTCATATCTAGCTTTTTGTAATGATGAAATTTTCATAACTACATCTCCTTCTAATAATTTTGTACGGTCTCATTTTAATATATTTCAGTCACAAAGTAAACCATTACAATGGAAAAATTTGAGATTATCTAATCCTGCAACGATATCCCAGACAAGTGTTTTATAAATGCTTCCATCTGCGATGACACCCATTTATCACGATGGTGAAAGATTTGTTTCCACAATTCTACATCAAAGTCTTCTATTTCTAATCGCACTGCTTTCTTTTCTTTGATGGCATTCTCAGTTACATAGTCAGGTAAAAATGAAATTCCTACATCTTTTTCTACTAATCTACAAATTAAATCTGCACTGCTCATTTCCAATACCGGATGAATTTCCACAGAATACTTTGCCAGATGTTCATCGAGCATTCTTCGGTAACTCATGCCTTTTTCTGTCAGTATAAAAGATTGAGATAGCAAATCATCAATTGTTACCTTGCTTTTCAGAGCTAATGGATTTTTTGATGACACAATGATATGTGCACCTACTTTTTCTTCACTTACCATTACGTACGTCATATTGTATATGTGATCATCCAGTGTACAAACTAAATCCACCTCATTATGATCTAGAAGGCGGTATAATTCATCAGTACCTGCAGGTGTAACCTTTAACGATACATTGGGATAGGTTTCTCTAAATTTTGCAAATTCCCTTGCAATCAATGGTGAACACAAGGAATCCGCCATTCCAATATGTACATTTCCACTTACTTCATATCGTCTGCTTGCTCCTAAAATCATTTCCTGTGACATATGACACATCTTTTGTGCATAGGCAAGAGCATCTTTCCCGGCATCGGTGAGACTTACTGTATGGCCAATACGATCAAATAGTTGTACACCAAGTTCTTGTTCCAATTGCTTGATTTGGAAAGAAACTGTTGGCTGTGAATATCCCAGTTTTTCTCCTGCCTTTGTAAAACTATTTAATTCCGCCACCTGAATAAAGATCTCTAAACTTCGTAAATCCATATATTCCCTCTTTCCATTTAAATTTTAAATGCTAATTATAAAAACAATTAATTCGACAAATGTATATCTGTATTATATAATACTTTAAGCAAATAAAGTCAAGAGGTATATAAACATGCAATTAATTACAACTGTGTATAACTTTTTATGGGGAGATTTGTTTACGCTGCCGCTTCCAGGCGGTTCATCTATCGGAATTTCCCTGTTAGTATTAATCTTAATTCCAGCCGGAATTTATTTTACGATTCGCACAAAATTTCTTCCTATCCGTTTCTTTCCTGAAATGCTTCGTATTTCGGTTGAGAAACAGGCAGGAGAAGAAAAAGGTGCACTTTCAGGCATGCAGGCACTAATTGTTTCCACAGCAACCCGTGTAGGTATGGGAAACATGGTAGGTGTTGTAGCTGCTGTATCAGCCGGTGGTGCCGGTGCGGTGTTCTGGATGTGGGTAACCGCCCTCATTGGTTCATCTACCGCTTTTATCGAAGCGACACTGGCACAATTACATAAGGAAAAGGACCCGCTTTATGGCGGATACCGTGGTGGTCCGGCTTACTACATTCACAACTTTTTCGCAAAAGGAAAGCGCTATAGTGTAATTGCCGTTTTGTTCGCGCTGTCAGGTCTTCTTTGCTGGTGTGGTGTTAGCCAGGTTATTAGCAATTCCGTGTCATCTGCATTTGAAAATGCATTTCATATTCCGCCAATCGTATCTACTGTTATTTTAGTAGTGTTGGCTGCAATTATTGTATTAAGAAAAAATGCAACGGTAAAGGTACTTGATATTATGGTTCCGGTTATGGCAGTGTTCTATTTTGCCATTGCCCTGTTTGTAATATTCAAAAATATGAATCTTTTACCAGGCGTGTTTGAGCGTATTGTAGAAGAAGCTTTCGGTCTTCGCCAGGTGGCTGCAGGTGGATTTGGTGCCGCGCTCATGAATGGTGTAAAACGTGGACTCTTCTCAAATGAAGCAGGTTCAGGTTCTGCTCCTTGTGCAGCAGCCGCAGCTGACGTAAGTCATCCGGCAAGAGCAGGTCTATTCCAGGCATTTGGAGTAATCATTGATACCATTATCATTTGCAGCTGTACTGCATTTATCATGTTACTTGCACCACAGGATTTGCTAGAAGGACTTTCTGGTATGGAGCTTCTTCAAACAGCGATGTATCATCACTTTGGACAGGCAGGAGTGGTATTTACTGCTGTGACATTATGGTTATTCAGCTTTTCGACATTTATCGGAATCTTATTCTACGCACGTTCAAATGTAGCCTACTTATTTGGCGACAACTGGAAAGCGCAGACAATTTATAAAATTTTGGCATTGGTAATGTTATTCATTGGCGGTCTTGCTGCTTATACATTTGTATGGGATTTGGGAGATATAGGAATTGGCCTTATGACCATCTTTAATATGATTGCTATCTTGCCTATGTCTGGACAGGCACTCAAGTCATTAAAAGAATATTCGCAGATTATGAAAGAAAGAAAAAATAAGTAGAAAACAGAAGCGACTGTTGCAAAATAAAGAAAAAATAAAATCATAATATGAAATTTTATCCACCACTTTGTGGTGGTTTTTTTGTATAAATAAGAAATTGAAGGGCAGATTTTCCATATATAAAAAAACTTCTTCGCTATGCATAGATTTTGTCTCAAAACCTTAGTGTCGAAAGCAGATTATTTCGTATACGGAAAATACCGTCTAAAAATGCAGGGAAATCTGCTAAAAACAAAAAATTTTCATCCATGGAATATCAAAAATATTGTATATGGAAAATCTGCCCTTCAATTTCTTGCGTTTACACAAAAAAACCACCACAAAGTGGTGGATAAAATTTCATATTATGATTTTATTTTTTCCTTTATTTTGCAACAGCCTTTTTTAGCTTGTTTTCGTAAATTCTGTCTTACATTTTGGACAGGTAATGCAAATGCGCCCTTTTCCTCTTGGAATACGGATTTTCTGTTTGCAGGTTGGACACTTATAGATATGGTGTGTCTTTCTTTGTTCCATATGTGACTTTTCTAATTTTAATTTTCGGAGTACTTTATTTTTAATCTCAAGATATTTTACATTTTCTTGATAACGCTTTGATACGTTTCTTGAGAACATACGGAAATATACGTATATAATTAAAAGAATAGACCAGGAATAAAGAATTTTGCTGTCTATAAAAAGGTCTAACACCCAAAAAATCAGGATGACAACCATCAGAAATTTGGAAAAGGCATCTACTCCATAGCGTCCAATCATAAATCGTTGTAATTTTTCTTTCATTGTTTTCACCTCTTTTGCAATCATACCACGTTTTACTGAAAAAAAATATGCTTTAATTATAAACAAAAGTTAAAATTTTCTAAAAGGATGAAAAAATAGGGTGTGAAATAGGATACCTTTATGGTATAATGATTGAAAGTTGTGACGAACGATGTTACAGCACAATAGGAAAAAACACAAGGAGCAAAATCTATGAAAAGAGTGTTATTAAAGTTGAGTGGTGAAGCACTTGCAGGAGATAAAAAGACAGGCTTTGATGAAGCAACTTGTATCGGGGTTGCAAAGCAGGTTAAAGAATTAGTAGATGACGGTATTCAGGTTGCAATCGTAACCGGCGGCGGTAACTTCTGGAGAGGAAGAACAAGCGAGACAATCGACCGTACAAAGGCAGACCAGATTGGTATGTTGGCCACTGTTATGAACTGTATTTACGTATCTGATATTTTCAGACATGTGGGAATGAAGACTGAGATTTTTACACCATTTACATGTGGTGCATTTACAAGCTTGTTCTCGAAGGACGCAGCAGTAGAGGCTTTGAATAATGGAAAAGTAATTTTCTTTGCAGGCGGAACAGGCCATCCATATTTCTCAACAGACACAGGTGCAGTTCTTCGTGCGATTGAGATTGAAGCAGATGCGATGTTACTTGCAAAGGCAATTGATGGAATCTACGACAGCGATCCAAAGCTTAATCCAGAAGCTAAGAAGTATGACGAGATTTCCATTCAGGAGACAATTGACAAGCGTCTTGCAGCAGTTGACCTGGCAGCATCCATTCTTTGTATGGAAAACAAGATGCCAATGTTAGTATTTGGTCTTAACGAAAAGAATAGTATCGTAGAGACAATGAAAGGAACATTTACAGGTACGAAGGTAACTGTATAATGATAGACAAATTTAATTATCGGAGGATTTTAACATGAACGAGAGAGTAAAAGTATATGATACAAAGATGCAGAAAACACAGGCCAGCTTAGAAGCTGAATTGGCAACTATCCGTGCAGGACGTGCGAACCCACACGTTTTAGACAAATTAACAGTTGATTACTATGGAATTCCAACACCAATCCAACAGGTTGCGAACGTTTCAGTTCCAGAAGCCCGTATGATTCAGATTCAACCATGGGAAAAGAGCTTAATTAAAGCAATTGAAAAAGCAATTTTAACATCAGATATCGGAATTAACCCATCAAATGATGGCTCTGTAATCCGTCTTGTATTCCCAGAATTAACAGAGGACCGCAGAAAAGAATTGGTAAAAGATGTTAAGAAAAAAGGGGAAGCAGCAAAGGTTGCTATCAGAAACATTCGCCGTGATGGTAATGATGCATTTAAGAAATTAAAAGGTTCTGATGTTTCAGAGGATGAAATCAAAGACTTAGAAAATGAATTGCAAAAGCTTACAGACAAGTTTGTTGCTAACATCGACAAGATTGTAGAAGCAAAATCAAAAGAAGTTCTTACTGTATAGTAGAATAGGAAATAGGGAAGATAAGTAGGGAAATCCTTACTTATCTTCTTTTGCCAAGCATACAAAAAAAGGTCCAGTGAACCTTTTTGGGAATATGATTATGAAAGGAGCGCAATTATGAATGTACCACAGCATATTGCGATTATTTTAGATGGAAATGGGCGCTGGGCGAAGAAAAAAGGAATGCCCCGCAACTATGGACACGCGCAGGGTAGTAAAAATGTTGAGCGCATTTGTGAAGAAGCGTATAAGATGGGCGTAAAGTATCTGACAGTATATGCTTTTTCAACAGAGAACTGGAAGCGTCCGAAGGATGAAGTGGATGCGCTTATGAATCTTCTGCGCAACTATATGAAGACCTGCCTTAAGACGGCTGAGAAGAACCGTATGTGTGTGCGTGTTTTAGGCAATAAGACAGCTTTGGATGAGGATATCCGGAGCCGCATTGCAGAGCTTGAGGAAGCAACGAAGAATAATGACGGTCTGCATTTCCAGATTGCACTGAACTATGGAAGCCGTGATGAGATGATTCGGGCAATGAAGAAGCTCTGTGCGGAATGCAGGGAAGGGAAAGTAGCGGTTGACCAGATAGACGAAACGCTGTTTGAGGCTTATCTGGATACGCATGGTATCCCAGACCCAGACCTTATGATTCGTACGAGTGGCGAACAGCGACTTTCAAACTATTTACTCTGGCAGTTGGCTTACAGCGAATTTTACTTTACAGATGTGTTATGGCCAGATTTTACAAAAGAGGAGTTAACTAAGGCGATTGAATACTACAATGGTAGGGATAGGCGCTTTGGCGGTGTAAAGGAAGGAGAAAATTAGATGTTTAAAACCAGACTATTAAGTGGAATACTGCTTGTAATCATCGCTTTGGCAACGATTATCACTGGCGGAGATATTTTGTTTGCAACTTTATTAATCATCAGTTTAATTGGAATGACAGAGCTTTATAAGATTTTAGACGTGAACCGTCAGCTTTTAGGATTTGCGGGTTACGCAGCCTGTGTCCTGTATTATGCGCTTATCCGCATGGGCAGAGCAGATGGAATCACATTTTTGACCATTGCATTCCTGATGGTACTTATGTTAATTTATGTATTTTCATATCCAAAATACCGCTCTGAACATATTATGCTTATATTTTTCGGATTGTTTTATGTGGCATTTATGCTTTCCTATGTATATCAGATTCGCATGCTGGAACAGGGTGCCTTCTTAGTATGGCTTGTGTTCCTCTGCTCGTGGGGAAGTGATACCTGTGCTTACTGTGTAGGTATGTTAATTGGAAAGCACAAAATGGCGCCAAAGCTCAGTCCTAAGAAATCGATAGAGGGAGCAGTTGGCGGTGTTGTTGGAGCCGCACTCCTCAGTGCACTTTATGCGGTGATTATGGGAGCAGTTTTCTCGGGAACAGAATTGAGTGCTGTCCAGTATGCTTTGATTGGTGCAGTAGGAAGCGTAATTTCACAGGTGGGTGATTTGGCAGCTTCTGCGATTAAGAGAAACCATGACGTAAAGGATTATGGCAAATTAATCCCAGGTCACGGCGGTATCTTAGACCGTTTTGACAGTGTGATTTTTACAGCGCCGATTATTTATTATATGGCAATGATTTTAATGTAGGATATGGTGAAATTCTATGAAAAAAATAGCAATTTTAGGTTCAACAGGTTCCATCGGAACACAAACCTTAGAAGTAGTGAGAGAAAATGGTGATTTGGAAGTCTTAGGACTGGCAGCCGGTAATAATATTAAATTACTAGAGGAACAGATTCGTGAGTTTCATCCGAAGGTGGCAGCAGTCTGGACAGAAGAAAAGGCGAAAGAGTTACGTGAAAATATCAAGGATTTAGATGTGAAAGTTGTTTCAGGAATGGAAGGGCTTATTGAAGTGTCTGTTCTGCCAGAGTCTGAGATTCTTGTAACTGCAATCGTAGGAATGATTGGAATTCGTCCGACAATCGAAGCAATCAAAGCTGGAAAAGACATTGCTTTGGCAAATAAGGAAACACTTGTAACAGCAGGACATATTATTATGCCGCTTGCAAAAGAACGAAACGTAGCGATTCTTCCAGTAGACAGTGAACATAGTGCGATCTTCCAATCCCTTCAGGGCAGCCCGAAGAGAGCACTTCATAAAATTCTTCTCACAGCTTCTGGCGGACCTTTCCGTGGCAGAAAGCGTGAACAGCTGGAGCATATTCAAGTGGAGGATGCGTTAAAGCATCCAAACTGGGAAATGGGAAGAAAGATTACGATTGATTCTTCTACAATGGTGAATAAGGGACTGGAAGTTATTGAAGCAAAATGGCTTTTTGATGTGGATATTGACCAGGTTGAGGTTGTGGTTCAGCCTCAGAGTATCATTCATTCTATGGTAGAATACGTGGATGGAGCCATTATTGCACAGCTTGGTACTCCAGATATGAAGCTGCCAATTCAGTATGCGTTGTATTATCCAGACAGACGTTTCCTGCCTGGAGACCGTTTAGACTTTTCGGCCTTATCCCAGATTACATTCGAAAAGCCAGATTTGGAGACGTTTATTGGACTACGTCTCGCATTCGAAGCCGGAAAGGCAGGCGGCTCACTCCCAACCGTATTTAACGCGGCAAATGAGCTTGCAGTGAGTAAATTCTTGAATCGCAGGATTCAGTATCTTGAGATACCAGAAATCATTGAAACATGTATGAGAAATCATAAGAATATTATAAATCCGACTGTGGAAGAAATTTTGCAGACGGAGCAAGAAGTATATGAACAGATAGAAAGTAGGTGGTAGAGTGGGCATCATTCTTGCAGTACTAGTTTTCGGACTAATCATATTTGTGCATGAATTGGGGCACTTTTTACTGGCAAAAGCAAATGGAATCAGAGTAGATGAATTTTCACTTGGTATGGGACCTAGATTACTAAGTTTTGTAAAAGGTGAAACAAGATATTCCTTAAAATTATTTCCAATTGGCGGTTCTTGTATGATGGGCGAGGACGACGTGGATGATATGTCTGAAGGCAGTTTTAACAGTAAGTCTGTCTGGGCAAGAATTGCAGTTGTTGCAGCAGGTGCGATTTTTAACTTTATTCTGGCACTTATTTTTGCAGTTATCGTGATCGGATTTACTGGATATGACAAGCCTGTCATTTCAGGAACGGTAGAAGGTTTTCCGGCAGAGGAAGCAGGCATGCAGGCTGGCGACCAGATTGTGAAAATGAACAATAAGAAAATCAATCTCTGGAGAGAAGTGACATATTACAACATGTTCCATCCAGGCGAAACGGTTGATTTAGTTTATGAGCGCGATGGAGAAAAGTACGAGATTACGATTACACCAAAGCTGGATGAGGATGGGAACTATCTGCTGGGGGTAACTTCACCAGCCCAATATGAAAAAGCAAATGTGTTTACGGCGCTTCAATATGGCGTATATGAAGTGAAGTTCTGGATTAGCACGACGATTGAGAGCTTGAAAATGCTGGTGACCGGGGCCGTTGGAGCAGACCAGCTTTCAGGACCAGTTGGAATCGTGGATGTGGTAGATGAGACTTATCAGGAAACGAAAGAATACGGACCACTCGTTGTAATGCTGAACATGCTGAATATTGGTATCTTGCTTTCAGCAAACTTAGGCGTTATGAACTTATTGCCGATTCCTGCGCTGGATGGAGGAAGACTCGTGTTCTTATTTGTGGAAGCAATTCGAGGAAAGCGAATTCCGCCAGAAAAAGAAGGCGTGGTACATGGTATCGGAATGCTGCTTTTGTTAGCTCTGATGGTGTTCGTACTATTCAATGATATAATGAGATTGTTTTAGAAAGAAGCACTACGAATTTTAGGGATTCGTAGTGCATTTATTTTAGAGCCTTTTATTTAGATTGATGCATATAGTTCCTTGGTTATCTTTTCATGTGATGAGCCGGCAAATTCTGCTTGTTCAATAAGTTTCCAGTTTTTTAAATTTATATCTAATTTAAAATCCACAGGATATTTGCGATTCCATTTATATACAATCAACTGTTCGATTTTATCGGTATATGGAGATAATTTCTGGTTTTCGACAAAACAGTATTCTCCCTCACATGCATTCTGTAAAAAATCATCATCTATCTCTACCTGTTTCTGATATTCCATGAATAATTTTTCTGAGAATGAACTAATCCACAGTTTATCTGTCATTGTCCAGATATCTTCTAACACCTTTGCATCTCGGCTCTGCCGTCTTTGGTTAAAAAGCATTCCTTGATTATCGTCTAAGCATACAATCGCAATCATCTTCTCACCCTTTCCGCTTTTTCACATATCATAATAGTAACAGATTTTCTACGAGGTATCTACATGAATATTTTGACCGCTGCTCAAATTAATAATAACATTGACAGAGGCTTGTTACAGATTAATGTTACTTCAGAACCAACTTCATTTCCAATTCCCGATGCTACAATTGCCATCTCATACACTGGAGTTCCTGGTCAGACTTTGGAACAGGTTCAGACAGATTCTTCAGGTCAGACAGAGGTACTGGAACTTGCTGCACCGCCTGTTGAACTGAGTTTGGATCCAAATAATGAAATCCAGCCATACTCTGAATATACACTGGATGTCACTGCACCAGGCTATGAACCAATCATTATTTCCGGCACTGAAATACTTGCAGATGTTACAGCTCTGCAGAATATTACCATGCGTCCTGTTGAACAAACGGGAACTGGCGAGGAAGTATTTGTCATTCCAGCCCATACCCTTTATGGAGAATATCCGCCTAAGATTCCAGAGCCTGAAATCAAACCTGTTCGTGAAACGGGTGAAATTGTACTTAGCCGCGTTGTTGTGCCAGAATTTATTGTTGTACATGACGGTGTACCGTCCGACAGTACCGCCCAGAATTGTTACGTGAGATACAAAGATTATATTAAAAATGTGGCTTCCAGCGAGATTTATGCCACATGGCCGGCAGACACTATCCGTGCAAATGTTCTTGCGATTATGTCATTTACCCTGAATCGGGTGTATACAGAATGGTACCGCAACCAAGGCTATGATTTCACAATTACATCTTCTACTGCCTTCGACCACAAATGGATTCCAGAGCGAAACTATTATGATAATATTTCCGCAATCGTGGATGAACTGTTCTCCAACTATTTATCTCGTCCTAATGTCCGTCAGCCAATTTTGACGCAATATTGTGATGGCAGACGTGTCTCTTGCCCAGGCTGGATGACACAGTGGGGCTCAAAGGCACTTGGAGACCAGGGATATAGTCCAATTGAGATCCTTCGCTATTTCTATGGAGACAACATGTACATTAATATCGCTGAGGAAATCTCTGGTATTCCATCTTCATGGCCAGGATACAATCTTACAATTGGTTCTACAGGGGATAAGGTACGCCAAATGCAAGAACAGATTAATGTGATTGCGGGAGCCTATCCTGCCATTCCAAGAGTGACCGTAGATGGAGTCTTCGGGCCTGGCACTGCCGCTGCTGTGAGACAAATTCAATCCGTATTTGGATTGCCTGTAACTGGAATTGTAGACTATCCGACGTGGTATAAGATTTCTGAGATTTACGTGGGAGTTTCGAGAATCGCTGAATTGGTATAAATGAAAATTTAGGTTTGTTATACCCTGACTTTTTGAAAATTAAGGGTATAGCAGACCTTTTTCTTTTCTATAGAAAAAATGTTCATATAATCTCCGTATTTTAAAGGGGTTTAGGAGTTACAAGGGGATATAATGGCAAAAAGAGCGAATATACCCATATAACATATTGAGTTGAAAATCTATGTCTTCTATTGATATAATAGATGTATCATTTTTAGGGGGAAATTAGTATGAGAAGATTAAGAAAATTAGGGGCAATATTTTGTATTTTATTGCTGCTCACAGCATGTGGCATTCCAATGCCAATAGAGGATGCTGACCTGACAGATAAGACAGAATCCACGGATAATATTTCACTTTCCAGGATTCCAGAATATTCAGGGGAACCTTATGTGGTCATAAATGACAATGAGCCAGATTTCACGGAAGCGGATATGACTGAAGAATCCTATGAAAGCTACAGCGGGCTGGACTGGGAGAAAAGGTGCGGCGCTGCTATGGCAAGCATTGGAAAGGATTTGATGCCGACAGAAGAGCGGGGAAGCATCGGTCAAGTGAAGCCGAGCGGCTGGCAGACGGTGAAATATGACAATGTTGAGGGGAAATATTTATACAACCGATGCCATTTGATTGGCTTTCAGTTAACTGGGGAAAATGCAAATGAGAGAAATCTGATTACGGGAACCCGCTATATGAACACGGAAGGGATGCTGCCATTTGAAAATATGGTGGCTGACTATATTAAGGAAACTGGCAATCATGTGTTATACCGTGTGACACCAATTTTTGAGGGAGATAATCTGGTGGCGTCCGGTGTGCAGATGGAGGCAAAATCGGTGGAAGATGACGGAGATGGAATTTGCTTTAATGTATACGCCTATAATGTGCAGCCGGGAATTGAGATTGATTATGCAACCGGTGACAGCAAGCTTGCTGAAGTATCCGAAGAAGATGAGGGTGAAATAGTGACGTATATTTTGAATACAAACAATCGAAAGTTCCATGAGGAAAATTGTTCGAGCGTCACCGACATGAAAGAACAAAATAAGCAGGTTTATAAGGGGACAAGAGAGAACCTGACTGCGCAGGGTTATGAGCCTTGTGGACGCTGTAATCCTTAAAATATGTTCCATATTCATGGAAATGTAACACTTTCATGGATATGGGACTTGTAATTTTATCGGTACAATGTTATGATTATCGACAGTAAAATTTAAAAGAATGGAGAAAACAAATGATAATTTTATCAGTTTTACAGTTAGTAATTGGATTTATATTATTGGTAAAAGGAGCAGATGCATTTGTAGATGGCTCTTCGTCTGTTGCAAAGAAATTCCATATTCCATCGGTTGTAATTGGTCTTACAATCGTTGCCTTCGGAACAAGCGCTCCAGAATTAGCAGTTAGTATGTCAGCTGCATTAAAAGGAAGTAATGACATCGCAATTGGTAACGTAGTTGGTTCTAACGTTTTCAATACTTTGGTGGTAATGGGAGCAAGTGCTGCGATTACTCCAATTGCAGTTGCGAAAGGGATTATTAAGAAGGATTATCCATTGTCTATTTTCGCAGTCCTCATTTTAGGCGTTCTGTCAATGGATATACTTTTTGGGGCAGAAAGCATGACGCTCGGCCGTATAGATGGTGTGATTTTATTAATCTGCTTTGCTTTCTTTATGTATTCAACTGTGAAGGAAGGCTTGAAAGGACGGGCAGATGCGGGAGAAGATGAAATAGAAGCACTGCCTATGGGAAAAAGTATTCTCTTTATTGTGCTTGGTCTTGCAGGTATCGTAATCGGTGGTGATTTATCTGTAGAAGGTGCGAAAGAAATCGCGAGAGCATTTGGTCTTAGCGAGGCACTCATTGGTCTTACAATCGTGGCTATCGGTACATCTCTTCCAGAGCTTGTAACTTCAATTGTTGCAGCGAGAAAAGGAGAGAGCGATATAGCGGTAGGAAATGTAGTTGGTTCCAATATTTTCAATATCTTCTTTATCTTGGGAACATCTGCGGCAATCTTACCAATGAATGTAAGTACCACATATGTATTTGATATAGCAATTTTAATCGCAATTGCAGTAGTTTCTTATATTGTGATTGCAAAAACAAAGAAAGTCAGCAGAATGACGGGTATTGTAATGGTAGCTGCATATGTAATTTATACAGCATATTTGATTATCAGAGCATAAGGATGAAGGCGTAGGAAAAAGTATTTCCTGCGTCTTTCTTTATGCTCTTATTTTCTTGCAAGAGATACCAACTTGGTGGTATAATCTAATGTGATGTAATTTTGTAAAAATGCAAGGTTAGAAAAGCAGAGCAGGTGAACAGATGAAGAATAAGATTAAACAATTTTCGAAAGGTGATTTCAAATTAGAACAGCCGGATATTCGTTTTTCGGAGACACAGATTTTGATGTCTGTGAGTGAAGGTGAAGTATACCAGGGCAGTTTTCTTATAGAGAATCAAAAGGATGGAAATATACGTGGACTCGTGTACCCATCTTCTTTTCGTGTTCACTGCATCGAGCAAGGCTTTGAAGGAAATCCTGTGAAGGTTAACTTTACATACGACAGCACTGGACTCGTGCCAGGACAGATGGAGCAAGGGAAATTTACAGTCGTTTGTAATGGCGGAGAATACGACCTTGCGTTTACTGCAGTGGTTGAGAAGCCATACATCATGACTTCCTGTGGAAAGGTTCAGAGCCTTTCGGATTTTAAGAAGCTTGCAGCCGCTGATTTTACAGAAGCCAGACGCTTATTCCGTACAAGACAGTTTTATGACATTTTGAAATACGAAGACAGACGCATCCGCAACCTTTATGAAAATATGCGTAAGTGGTCGCTGGATGAACAGGCGCTGGAAGAATTCTTGGTCGGAATTAAGCAGAAGGAAAAGATTTTCCTGACTCTTTCGGAGGAAGAGTGCGAGTTTCGTGATGTGCTTGAAGCGCAGAAAATCAGAGTGGAAATCACAAAGAATACATGGGGATATGCGCCGATTCGCATTCGCTGTGTTGGGGATTTCCTGCAAGTAAACCAGACAGAAATTACAACCGAAGATTTTGTGGGTAATACTTACCGGTTAGAATATATTATTCAAAAAGAAAAATTACATGCGGGCTACAACTATGGGAAGATTGAATTTATAACGCCATACGAGACGCTTACATTGTCTGTAAATGTGCATCAGAGTGTGACGCACGATGATTTGCATGGAATGACAGGCATGATTGCAGGCCAGGCACTCAAGGAATATCTGGCATGTCTCTCAGGAAGAATGCCACTGGGTGAGTGGGCGGAAAAGGCACTGAAGCATGTTTCGCAGCTGCGCGATTTAGAGCCGGATAATGAGTATTATATGCTTTTGCAGGCTCATATTTATCTGAGAGGAAGAAGAGAGGAAGAAGCAAAGTGGATTCTGGAAAATGGAAATTTCCCGCGCTTTGCAATTGGAAGAAAACCGGAAATCAATGCGTATTATCTGTTCCTGACGGCACTCCTTAGGAAAGAAACTCTTTACACGAACAAGGTGCTTGAGGAATTAAACCGCATGTATATGAAGTCGCTTCATTCGTGGCCGCTTCTTTGTATGATTATAAATCTTGATCCGAAGTATAAAGATTACAGCGACCGGCTGCGCGTATTGGAGAGACAGTTCTTTAATGGGGCAAATCGTGTGCTCCTTTATGCAGAAGCATATATCTGTTTCCAGGAGAAGGTTTTGCTGCTTCGAAAACTGGATTCCTTTGAAATGCAGATTTTGAATTTTGCAACGAAATACAAGATGCTTACAAGAGAGCTGGCGCTGCGTCTTGCAGATTTGGCATGCCAGCAGAAGAGCTATGACAAGAAGCTTTTGCGCATCCTGGAACGTGCATATAGTATGTATGAGGAACCAAGACTCCTTCATGCGATTTGCATGCAGCTCATCAAAGGAAATAAAACGGGTGTCCAATATTTTACATGGTACCAGAAGGCTGTGGAGCAGGAAATGAAGCTGGCGCAGCTGTATGAATATTATATGATGTCAATGAATCCGCAGAGGGTGAAGGGAGCATTCCCTAAGATTGTGTATTTGTATTTCCTTCATGGAATCAATCTGGACTACAAGCGGACGGCCCTTTTATATGAAAATATTCTGCTTTATGAGGATGAACAGAGTGAGATTTACGGGCAGTACAAGGAACAGATAAAAGCGTTTGCGTGGGAGCAGCTCATGGAGCGCCATATCAATGATTCGCTTCGCGTGATTTACAACCGTTTTATTAATGAGAAGGAAATCACGTTAGACGGCCTTGACGCATTATACGATATTTGCCATGCATACCGCGTGACGACAAAGATGCGCGGCATGAAGTATGTCCTGGTCATTGAAAAGGATGGAAGTGTCCGTCAGAGAGTCGCTTACCGCGGGGAAGAGGGCGCGAAGGTTTATTTGTATGATAAGGATGCGAGAATTGTGTGGGAAGGTGATAATGGTCTTCACTACGCAGATTCGATTCCTTATGAGACAAGAAGACTTCTGTACGAAATGAAGTTCCTTGAGATGTGTAAGATGCGCATGACTACAAAGAAAGAAACGGAACAGGACGGACCGTCGGGAGAAGTTTCTTTTGAAAATATAAAACGATATGGCATGAAAGCCTTTGATACACAGGAAATCTTTTTGCTCTGTTCAAAGAGGATTCGTGAGCAGGAAAATATGGAAGATGATTTCTTGCTATATCTGAGCTTTGAACTGCTGAAGGATGGCTTATATGATAAAGCACTTTTAAATTACCTGGCACATTTTTACTGTGGTGCGACTTGTGATATGAAGATGGTATGGCAGAAAGCCAGAGAATATGGCGTTCGCACGAAGGGGCTTGCGGAGCGAATTATCACACAGATGATTTTCTCAGAAGTGATGTTCCAGGAAGAAGAAATTTTTGAGGATTACTATGCAGGAAAGCCATATTTCCGGTTAAAACAGGCATACCTTGCATATGTATCAAGGTTATATGTTGTGAAGAATCGTACAATTACAGAGCGGGTTGTGCGGATTATGATAAAAGAATTTTTGGCAAAGGAATATCTTGCAGATATATGCAAGATTGCCATTTTAAAATACTATGCGGGGAAAGAAGTGGATTCTGATTTGGCATCCATGCTCAAGGAATATCTCTGTGAAATGAGTGAGAAGCGGATGGTATTTCCATTCTACCTCGATTATGAAGGAGAGTTCCTGCGGGAAATTCAGTTACATGACAAGGTAATGGTGGAATACCGCAGTGAACTGGGTGGAAAGGTGAAGATTCACTATAACATTCAGAAAGAAGATAGTGAGTCAGAATATCATACAGAAACCCTTCTCCCAATGTATGAAAATGTTTATGTAAAAGAATTTGTTTTATATGAGGGAGAACATCTTAGCTTTTATTTTGAAGAAAAGACACAAGAGGAGCAGCTGATAAGTGAGAAAGCTATATGCAGGAAGAAGCATACGGCGGTGGCTGTGGGGAAATACGGAAAATTGAATCAGATGATGTATTTACCAGAAGCAGAACGATTAAGCGAAATGCTCCGCTATAAGAGAGAGGAGCACGTTGCGAAAGCATTGTTCCCAATATATTAAGAAAACGAAGGAGGAAGAGGGCGTGCCAGGAAGTATAATTGGATACGACTTAAACGAAAGATACTGCCAGATTAGTTTTTATGATGAAGAATTGCAAGAGCCACAGACAGTGGAAACGGTAACTCTTCCGGAAAATGTTTCTTTTAGTTTGGAAAACAATGAGGCAATTCGGTCGCTTGCAAAATTCGTGGAGAAAACTTTAGAAAAGTTTACTGATATTCAGCAGATTGTGTTTACCGTGCCAAGGCTAAGCGTGGATATGGGAAAGATGTTGAAGGGAATCGGGCAGCGCGCCGGAATACCAAAGAGCAGCATCTATGTACAGGATTATAAAGAAAGCTTTTGTAATTATATGTTGTACCAGCCGAAAGAATTGTGGCAGTATGAGGCGGCGTTGTTTCACTGCGACCGTCATGAAGTAAAAGCGTTCATGCTGCGAAAGCTTCGTACAGGCTATGGAAAAGGGCAGACGACGTTTATTACAGTGGATGAGGTGGCACAGGCACAGATGGAAGAGTTATCTGCAGTTTATCCGGTTCTGAATGTGGACCGGGCAAGAGAAGCGGATGTTCAGTTCCGGCAATTTGTTCAGGGCGTGTTTGAAAAGAAACTGGTGTCTTCTGTATTTTTAGTAGGGGAAGGCTTTGAAAACAGCTGGTACCCACAGTCATTAAAGGTTCTGTGCAACGGCAGAAGAGCATTTCTTGGCAATAATCTCTATAGCAAGGGCGCCTGTTATACGGCACACCGCCGCATTGTAGATTACAAGGATGCGCCGATTTATCTGGACGAGACAAAGCTGATGGATCAGATTTGTCTGAAACTCAGGGTGCAGGGTGTGGACAAATGGTATCCGCTGGTGTCATGGGGAAAACGCTGGTATGAGTCGGATTCCCAGTGTGAGATTTTGCTGGAAAATGCAGACGATATTGAAATACATATCGAATCTTTGGCAGGGAATGATATGAAGGTAATTGAAGTATCGTTAGATGGACTTCCAAAGAGAAAAAATTATACATTAAGATTACAGGTAAAGACGTTATTTATTGATGAAAAGCGATGCAAAATCAGTTTTAAGGATTTGGGATTTGGGGATTTCTTCCCGGCAACTGATTTCTATGTAGAGCAGGAGATACTTTTAGGAGGAAGCAATGGGCAGTATAATTCTTTGTCATAAAAAGAAAGCGAGAACTCCATATGAGATTGCAAGAATTCAGCGCAGAATTTATACCATAGAAGAATTATGCTACTATCTCTGCAATCATTTGTATCTCGTTGATTATACGATTATGAATGTGCAGCTTTGTGACTGGCTGGACGAGGAATTAGAGCTTTCGGAGCTGGCAGGGAAGCTGCGAAAACATTTGGAACAGAACGGTTCTATGGAGCAGTTTATTTTCATTATACTGGAAGCCTCTATGATTTATAGCACGGCGGAGCTGCAGCAGATTCAGAACGTGCTTGAAAAATTAAAGAATCAAAAGCCGGTAGAAAAGCAAAAATTTAAGGCTGACAACCTGCTGGAAAGTGGTTCTGTGAAGTCTGCGATTATGATTTATCAGGCGATTATCCACGGCGATAGGGATGAGAGCATGGAAGGTAAATTTTACGGAAAAGTTTATGGATGTCTTGGAGCGGCTTATGGGCGTCTCTTCCTATACAAAGAGGCGGCTAAAATGTACGAAGCAGCATTTCAGATTTGTGAAGAGGAATCCATGTTAAAGGCTTATCTGTATGCATGCAAGATGTACATGACAGATGCAGAGTATAAGGGGCTCCTGCAAAGAAGCCAGGTTTATCAGGGCATTGATGATTGGCTCTATGAGGAGAAAGCGCGGCTGGAAGAAGAAATTCAGATGCTGTCTTATGACGATACGCTGCAAAATTGGAAAAACCAATATCGAAGAATTAGTGCAGGAGAAATATAGATGACTAATTATAAATTACTGGTAGATACAGCTGCGTTGGCAGGCGAAATTATGCTCAGCAGTGGTGCAGAGACTTATCGTGTGGAGGATACGATGTGTCATATTTTAAAAACTTCCAACAGTGATTCCATTGAGGCGTTGGCACTTATGACGGGAATCGTTGTGACGGTGAACGATAAGAGCCTTGCACAGCCAATTACGATGATGAAGACGGTGAATGACCGTACTACAAATATGAGCAACATTATTAAAGTAAATGATATTTCAAGAAAATATTGTGGACAGCAGATTACGCTGGAGGAAGCCTATGAACGACTCCAGAGTGTAAGAGGAAAGCAGTATAACCGTACGCTTTATAATCTGGGAACCATCGGAATTGCAACCGGTTTTTCCATGATGCTTGGCGGACGCATGCAGGAAGTAGTCATCACCACAATTGTTGGCGCCCTGCTTGCTGCGATTATTACCATTGGAAAGATTACGAAGTGGAATGGAATCATGGTTCATGCCTTATCTGGAATTGGCATGGCCATGCTTACGATTGCATGCAAAGGCTTTCTGATTCCAGATTTGGATATCGATATTGTGATTGTCAGTGCAATCATGCCGATTGTACCTGGAGTTGCCATTACAAACGCAATTCGTGATACCCTGCAGGCAGACTATCTTTCGGGCTGTGCAAGAATTCTGGAGGCTTTTCTTACTGCAGCATCCATTGCAGTAGGTATTGGTCTTGGAATGGTACTGATTAACGGATTGATGGGAGGAGGCGTACTA
Organism: Tyzzerella sp.; assembly: GCA_017465565.1. Taxonomy (GTDB): domain Bacteria; phylum Bacillota; class Clostridia; order Lachnospirales; family Lachnospiraceae; genus Faecalimonas. The sequence continues at coordinate 26,332 of JAFTWA010000020.1, read as the reverse complement.
TGATTCTGATAAAAGTAATTGGAGCATTTCTCGCTATCTTTTCATTTGCAATAGTGCTGGAGACACCGAAGAAGTATCTGGTCTATGCAGGGATTGTAGGAGCAGTCGGCTGGCTGGTGTATTTGCTTGCACTGGAAGGCGGGGCAAACGATGTCTTTGCAACGTTTCTTTCGGCAGCAGCAATTGCGTTAGTATCACATATATTTGCGAGGGTTTTCAAAACACCGGTTACGGTATTCTTAGTTGCGGGGATTCTTCCTACTGTGCCTGGAGCAGGTATGTACCGTATTGTTTATTATTTTATCCAAAATGATACTGCAATGGCGAGCTATTATCTCACCATTACGCTTGAACTTGCTGGCGCAATAGCCATTGCATTATTCCTTGTAGATGCAGTATTTCGTGCTTTCCAGAAGGGCTGGAAGCAAAATTCTTTAAGATATCAGGAAAAAAATGTTGATAAATCGTCAAAAATCGTATAAACTTACTCATTATGAGAGAAAAAGGAGGTTTTTGGCAATGAAAAAAGTGAAAGCATACAAAGACTTAAGTATAGAAGAATTAAAGGCATTAAAAGAGGAGTTAGAATTACGTTTTGATGAAGTCAAAGCAAAGAGACTCAATTTAGATATGTCACGTGGAAAACCATCGGCAGCACAGCTTGATTTAGCTATGGGAATGATGGATGTATTGAACAGTGAGGCGAGCCTTATGTGTGAAGAAGGCGTTGACTGCCGTAACTACGGTGTGTTAGACGGTATTCGCGAAGCAAAACAGCTCCTTGCAGATATGATGGAGGTTCCAAAGGATAATATCGTTATTTTTGGTAACTCTACATTGAATATCATGTACGATACCATCGCACGTTCTATGACACACGGTGTTATGGGAAGCACTCCATGGTGCAAATTAGACAAGGTGAAATTCTTATGTCCAGTACCAGGCTATGACAGACACTTTGCAATTACAGAACATTTCGGTATCGAGATGATTAACGTACCAATGACTTTGGACGGTCCAGATATGGATATGGTTGAAGCTTTAGTAAGCTCTGATGATTCGATTAAAGGTATCTGGTGTGTTCCTAAGTATTCAAATCCACAAGGTATCACATATTCAGACAGAACAGTACAACGTTTTGCAAGACTCAAACCGGCTGCAAAGGATTTCCGTATTTTCTGGGATAACGCATATGGTATTCATCATTTGTATGAAGAGAAGCAGGACTGGTTACCAGAGATTTTAATGCAATGTAAGATGGAAGGTAATCCAGATATGGTTTACAAGTTTACATCTACTTCAAAGGTGAGCTTCCCAGGCTCTGGTCTGGCAGCAATGGCAGCTTCTAAGGCAAACTTAGTTGCAATCCGTGAACAGATGAAAATTCAGACTATTGGACATGACAAAGTAAATCAATTGCGTCACGCACGTTTCTATGGGGATATCCATGGTATGGTAGAACATATGAAGAAGCATGCTGATATTTTGAGACCTAAATTCGAAACAGTTCTTTCTGTGCTTGAAAGAGAGCTTGGGGGACTTGAAATTGGTTCTTGGCTTGAACCACGCGGTGGTTACTTCATTTCTTTTGATGCATTGGAAGGTTGTGCAAAAGCAATCGTTGCAAAAGCAAAAGAAGCTGGTCTTATCATGACAGGTGCAGGTGCTACCTTCCCATATGGAAAGGATCCAAAGGACAGCAATATCCGTATTGCTCCATCTTATCCAACTCCAGAGGAATTAGCAGTTGCAGCAGACATCTTTGTATTAAGTGTCAAATTAGTAAGTATTGATAAGATTTTAAAAGAGAAAACAGCATAGGATTATGGCGTGACCTTTATAGGTCACGTCTATTTATGTTGACAATTATAGAGAGAAAATATAAGATTACCTTATTATAGAAAAAGGGGAAAAGTGATGTACAACGGAAAAATTATTAGAGAAGAGAAACATAACGACTCTCAGATGCATCGCGTTTTAGACCTTGCACTTAAAGCAGGGAGAATTTCACTTCGCAATGGCGCAGAAATTTTCCGTGTAGAAGAGACGATAGAATATATTTGCAGACATTATGGAATCGAAGAGATGGATGCATTCGTGCTCAGCAATGGTATCTTTTTGACTGCATATAGTGAGGGGAAAGAAGTCTATGCCAGAGTAAAGCATGTTCCGGCAGGTGGAACACACCTTGGAATTGTAGCAGAAGTCAATGATTTATCGAGAGAAATTGCGGCAGGCCATGTGACACTGGATGAGGCTTACAAGCGTCTGAAGGAAATCGAGAAAATGCCAGCTAAATCAGCCGTGAGTCAGATTTTTGCAGCAGGGATTGGCAGTGCTGTGTTCTGTTATCTGATGCGTGGAAATGTTTATGATGCGCTTTTTACAACCATTATCGCAGGACTTTTGCAGGCAGGACTTGTTTTCATTTCCCAGTACAAGGTGTCCAAGATTATCACCAATATTCTGGGTGGTATTTTTATTACATTATGTGCAATTTTGGCATCAAGTATTCCATTGCCATTTGAGGTGAATTTGAGCAATATTATTATTGGATGTATTATGCCATTAATCCCAGGAGTACTTTTTGTAAATGCAATTCGTGATGTTGCATCCAGTGATTTTATTTCAGGTCTTGTAAAGCTTTTGGATGCGCTTTTGGTATTCGTTTATATTGCAGTGGGAGTAGGCTGTGTTCTGGGTGCTTATGCAGACTTGTTTGGAGGTGTGATGATATAATGATAATAGATTTTATTTGCGCTTTCATAGGAACAGTTGCATTTTCGCATCTTTATAATGTACCGAAGAAGCATTATATGTACTGTGGATTAGTTGGAGCTTTGGGATATCTCTGTTACTGTCTGGCAGATATCAGAACATCGGTTACATTTGCTACATTTTTGGCAACAATGCTGGTAGTGCTAGCCTCCAGAGTTTTGACTATCATACGAAAATGTCCAATTACAATCTTCCTGATTTCGGGGATATTCCCGCTGGTTCCGGGAGCAAGCGTTTATAATACCGCATATTACTTTGTGATTAACGATTTAGAACAGGCAACTGTCTGGGGCATCAATTCCCTTAAAGTAGCATTTGCGATTGTACTTGGAATTGTATTTATCGTTTCCATCCCGAGACAGATGTTTACACGAGAATACTGGAAAATATGGAAAGTCCAACGTAAGAAAAAGAAGGTTGTCAGTTAGTGGGAATTGTTATATAATGAAATTTAGCGAAAGCAAAAGAGAACAGGAGTGTTAGAAGATGAGTAAAGTAAGAACAAGATTTGCACCAAGCCCAACAGGCAGAATGCATGTTGGTAACCTTAGAACAGCTTTGTATGCTTATTTGATTGCAAAGCACGAAGATGGAGATTTTTTACTTCGTATCGAGGATACTGACCAGGAGCGTCTGTTAGAGGGTGCGGTTGATATTATATATCGTACACTTGCTAAGACGGGACTCGTTCATGATGAAGGTCCAGACAAGGATGGCGGTGTTGGTCCATACGTACAGAGTGAAAGACAGGCAACAGGTCTTTACTTAGAATATGCAAAGAAATTAATCGAACAAGGCGATGCATATTACTGTTTCTGTGACAAGGAAAGATTGGAGTCACTTAAGAGTGAAGTAAAAGAAGGCGGAGAAGAAATCGTTGTTTATGATAAACACTGTTTACACTTAAGCAAGGAAGAAATCGAAGCAAATCTTGCAGCAGGCAAACCATACGTAATCCGTATCAACATGCCAACAGAAGGAACAACAAGCTTCTATGACGAAATCTATGGAGAAATTACAGTTCCAAATGCTGAATTAGATGACATGATTTTGATTAAATCAGACGGATATCCAACATACAACTTTGCAAACGTAGTAGATGACCATTTACAAGGAATTACACACGTTGTCCGTGGTAACGAATATTTATCATCTGCTCCAAAGTATAACAGATTATATGCTGCATTTGGATGGGACGTTCCAACTTATGTTCACTGTCCGCTTATCACAGACGAGACACATAAGAAGTTAAGCAAACGTTGTGGACACTCTTCATATGAAGATTTAATTGAACAAGGTTATCTTACAGAAGCAGTTGTTAACTTCGTAGCATTACTTGGATGGAGTCCAACAGACAATCGTGAAATCTTCTCTTTAGAGGAATTAGTAGAAGCCTTCGATTACCGTCATATGAGTAAATCACCAGCGGTATTTGATACAGTAAAATTAAAATGGATGAACGGCGAATACTTAAAAGCTATGGACTTTGACAAATTCTATGAATTGGCTGAGCCATATATTAGAGAAGTAATCACAAAAGATTATGATCTTAAAAAGATTGCTGCACTTGTGAAAACAAGAATTGAAGTATTTCCAGATATCAAAGAACACATTGATTTCTTTGAAGAACTTCCAGAGTATGATACAGCAATGTACACACACAAGAAGATGAAAACAAACGAAGAGACAGCTCTAGAAGTGTTAAAAGAAATCCTTCCACTTTTCGAAGCACAGGAAGACTACAGCAACGATGCTTTATATGAAGTGTTAAAGGGTTATGTAGAGCAGAAAGGCTGCAAGAATGGTTACGCAATGTGGCCAGTTAGAACAGCAGTATCTGGTAAACAAAATACACCAGGTGGCGCAACTGAGATTATGGAAATCTTAGGAAAAGAAGAATCACTTGCAAGACTTCGCAAGGGTATCGAATTATTAAGTAAATAATTTTAAAATGAAATGTTGCAAAACAACTTGTTTTGCAACATTTTGTATCTGAGGGATGTTTGCTCCTGAGATATGTTTTGGACATGGAAGCCATTTCAAGGTTGAGGAGTGTCCAAAAATTCAAGTGATTTTGGACTTTTTTCAAGTTCTTAAGCTTGTTTTTACATTTATGAGTAAGCTTAATGACTTGGTGTCCAATTTTAAATAAAATTTGGACCAGTAGGAAAATTTTCTTCTGTCGAGGTCCAAGCAAAAAAATAAAAAGTTGTTTCGCAATGATTTAAATTATTTAGAAAGAGGGTAATACATGAGTTTAAATCCAGCTCAAATCCAAGCGATTGCCCATAAAGAAGGACCATGTATGGTTCTTGCCGGTCCCGGTTCTGGGAAGACTACCGTTATCACAAAGCGAATTGAATATCTGATTCAAAAGCATAAAGTAAAGCCAGAAGAAATTTTAGTCATTACTTTTTCTAAAGCTGCGTCCAAAGAGATGCGAGAGCGTTTTCAGAAGCTGAGTCAGAAGAAAAATCAGCCTGTGACTTTCGGTACATTTCATGGAATTTATTATGGGATTCTAAAATGGGCTTATAGATTAGGCTCTGAGAATATTTTCTCGGAGGAACAAAAATACCAGCTCCTTCGCCAGGTAGTTGACCGCATGGAGCTAGATATTGATGATGAAAAAGATTTCCTTCAGGGGATTGCTGGGGAAATCAGTAATATAAAGAATAATCAATTAAATATAGAAGAATATCAATCATTGAACTGTTCGGAAAATGTGTTTCGCCAGATTATGGAACGGTATGAGGCAGAGCGAAAGAGACTCCGAAAAATCGATTTTGACGACATGTTAGTTCTGACCTACGAACTGTTTCAAAAAAGGCCGGACATTCTGAAAATGTGGCAGACGAAGTTCAAATACATTTTGATAGATGAGTTTCAGGATATTAACCAGGTGCAGTATGATGTGATTCGTATGCTGGCAGCACCAGAGAATAATCTTTTTATTGTAGGGGATGATGACCAGTCCATTTATCGTTTCCGTGGCGCCAGACCGGAGATTATGCTGAACTTTCAGAACGATTATCCTTACACAAAGCAGATTCTTTTGGATGTGAATTACCGTTCTACGAAGGCGATTGTAAATGGAGCAGGCAGAGTCATCGTCCATAATGAGAAGCGTTATCCAAAGCAGATTGTGACAACAAATGAGCAGGGCACTACGGTACATATTCAGGAAGTAAAGCATCCTATTGAAGAAAGTAAATATGTGGTAAAGGATATACAGAAGGCGCTCGCAGAGGGGATTCCCGCATCGGAAATTGCAGTGCTTTTCCGTACCAACGTGGAAGCGAGAGTGCTGGTGGAGACATTTATGGAGTATAATATTCCATTTCAGATGAAGGAGCATTTTCCGAATCTTTATGAGCATTTTATCGGGCAAAACCTGATTACCTACATGAAGATGGCGCTGGGAGATAGAACAAGAAAGTCATTTTTAGAGGTTATGAATCGACCGAACCGCTATATTGGGCGAGATGCAGTGGATCATGGCGAGGTATCATTCGAGGACCTAAGAAAGTTTTATCAGGATAAGGATTGGATGCTGGACCGAATTGACCAACTAGAAGTAGATTTGAAAGTTATCAGCCGGTGCGCACCATACGCTGCGATTCAGTATATCCGCAGACACGTAGGTTATGATGAATTTTTAAGAGAATATGCACATTTCCGAAGGATAAAGATAGAGGAATTGAATGATGTTCTCAAAGAGATAGAAGAGCGCGCGAAAGCATTTAAGACCATTGAAGAATGGTTTGCTCATATTGAAGAGTATGGGCAGGAATTAAAGCGACAGGCGGAATATCACCAGAGTAATCCCAATGCCATTCAGCTGATGACCATGCATGGGGCAAAAGGGTTGGAGTATCACACCGTATTCATTATCGGTGCAAATGAGAATGTGGTGCCTTATAAAAAGGCAGAGACAAAAGAAGATTTAGAAGAAGAACGACGGATGTTCTACGTGGCGATGACGCGGGCGAAGAAGAGACTCGTGATTTCCTATGTAAAAGAGAAGCACGGAAAGCATATGGAAGCGTCACGGTTTGTGAATGAGTTGTTGACTATTAAATAAAAGTTATGATAATATGATGAAAAGCATTATATTTCTAATATTCTTAGCGACAGAGTCGTGTCTGATAAAAGTCTAATTCATTTCAAAGAAATCTCAATGCTTTAAATTTCATTTAACAAAGCAGGGAGGTTTATATGAATATGATAGCCTCCTGTATAAAAAGGAGGTAGGGCGTATGGCTTATGGGTAAGAATATGGTAAGTCTATTAAAGATGTACGTGGAAATATAATCATATCAAGGCGGTGATTATATGACAGAGGTAAATCACAAGAAAGATAAGGAGGTTCGTCGTATGGCAAGTTCAATGGCAGTTATTCCTATATTAAAAGGAGAAGCAGCAAAATCTTTTATGGAAGCATTAAATAGTTCGAAATTAGTACCATATACAGATGAACAAAGAAAAGCTACAGAGGAAGCGATTGATAAAATACTCGCGGAGAGAAGGAAGAAGTAATTGGGGTGTTTTGAAGAGCGCCTTGATAGAGAAAAACATTTTGTTAAAGTGGGAGATTTTCAGTGTGGTGCTGATGATCCTTTAGACATATTTCTTACAGATCATAGAAGAAATATTTCAGTGCCTGTTATCGAAATCGCGAGGATTGCAGTTGATTATTTGTTTCAAGGAAAAGGATTAGGGAAAAAGTTGTTCTATGACTTTATTTTACCTAGAATCAAAAAAGTAGAAGAACTAATTGCAGTTAGAAAGACAGTGGACGAAAGTTTTAATGAAGCATGTGACCTATACGTATTGTCGCTGGTAAATTGAAAATCAAATATAAAATATGTAAAGACGAGAAGACTTAATTTGTATTAGGTCTTCTTTTTTTGCCCTTTTATTACAAACAACTTTGCAATAGGAAAAATCTTCCATAACAACTTGGTTGGAGTCCGTTGACACTATATATAGTTAGTGATAATATACAAATAAAGAAAGAAAACCACGAAAAAGTTGTGTAAAATGCACAAATATAGTTGTGATTAAGATGAAATTAATTACAACTTTTGTTGGAATAAATGAAGGGAGGATATAAACCATGTCAAGATATATGTGTTTATCTATTCATGAAGAAGATGATGAATCTATGGAGAAGATTATGGCAGCATTGTCTTCAAAGGTAAGACGAGATATTTTGCGTCTCGTGGATGAGCAGAGTTACAACATTTCAGAAATAGCCCAGAAACTGGAGATACCGCTATCGAATGCAGCTTTCCATGTAAAGCATCTGCAAGAAGCAGGAATGGTAAACGTTCAGGAAAAACCAGCATCTAGAGGTATGACTAAAATCATCAGCCGCAAGATTGATGAGATTGTGATTAAGTGTACCGTACCCCAGGACGTATCTACAACCACGAATACGCAGCTTTCTATTCCGATAGGAAGCTTTACAGACTGTAAGGCTGTACCAACCTGCGGTATGGCTTCGGCTGAGAATATGATAGGCGTCGATGATACACCAGGAATTTTCTTTAGTCCTGAAAGAGTTAATGCACAGATTATATGGCTTGCAGAAGGATATCTGGAATACAAGATACCAAACTACTATTTGATGAACGAGGAGCCAACAGAATTAGTTTTTAGCATGGAACTGTGTTCAGAAGTATCGAACTATCGAAATGATTGGACGAGTGACATTACCTTCTGGGTGAATGGCAGGGAACTTTGTACATGGACTTCTCCAGGAGATTTTGGAGGGAGAAGAGGAAGATTGAATCCGCAGTGGTGGTCAGATGTATCCACACAATATGGACTTCTTAAAACGGTCCGCGTGAATGACCACGGTGTCTATATGGATGAACATAAAAAATCATCTGTAAAAATATCCGAACTTCATTTAGAGGAAGGTGATTATTTTACATTGCGTATTGGTATTAAGCCAGATGCGGAAAACGTGGGTGGACTGAATATATTTGGTGAAAAGTTCGGAGATTACGAGCAGGGCATCAATGTAAGAATAGAACACAAAATGAAAAGAGAGGAATAAAGGATGAGAAGAGAAGAATTTCCAAATCCAGCATTTGTAAGAAGACGTTGGAAGACACTTAATGGTGCGTGGAGATTCGCATTCGACGGTGACAATATAGGGAAGATTGAGTATCCGATGGAGATACAGGTTCCGTTTTGTTACCAGTCAAAAATGAGTGGAATCGGCACTGACGAATACCACGAAAATGTGTGGTATAACAGGACCTTTACTGTGGCGAAGGAAGAATTAGAAGGCGAAGTGCTTTTAAGATTCGGAGCAGTAGATTACACAGCAAAGGTTTGGGTGAATGGTGAGTATGTTGGCAGACATGATGGCGGCAATACACCATTTGCATTTGAAATTAGAAAATATCTTCATGCAGGGGAAAATGAAGTGACGGTAAAGGCAGAAGATAGTTTTTCGAAAGAACTGCCACGTGGAAAGCAAATGTGGGGGCAAAAGCCACAGGGTTGCTGCTACACCAATACTACAGGAATTTGGCAGAGCGTCTGGCTGGAATTTACGGGCAAGAACTATATTACGAGTGTACATATTACTCCTGAATTCGACCAAAATCGTGCGAAATTAACCATACGAGCAAAAGAAGAAAAGAATATTTCACTAAAGGCAGAACTCAGTCTGGGAGACAGAGATCTTGGAGAAATTATGATTACTCCAAAAGAAGGAAAAGCGGAAGGCTTATTTACCTTTGAAGAGTTTGGTCCAGAAGCGGTATTTAAACTTTGGTGGACACCAGAGATTCCAAATCTCATTGATGTGAAAGTGACACTTTTCGAGGATGGGAAGGAAATAGACCAGATAGATACTTACTTTGGAATGCGAAAGATTCACAAGGAAGGCGACAAAATCTTCCTAAATAACAATCTCCTCTATCAAAGACTGGTGTTAGACCAAGGGTATTGGCCAGAGAGTCTTATGACACCTCCTTCAAACGAAGCGATTAAGAAAGATGTGGAACTAACCAAGGCCATGGGCTTTAACGGAGCTAGAAAGCACCAGAAAATCGATGACCCGCGTTATTATTACTGGGCAGATAAACTTGGACTCTTAGTATGGGGCGAACTGCCATCGGCGTATGACTTTACAGCATATTCCAGAAAGAGACTGATGGATGAAATGTACGCATTTATTCAGCGCGATTACAATCACCCATGTATTATCAGCTGGGTGCCAATGAATGAAAGCTGGGGCATTTACGAGATTGCAGATAATGAGCAGCAGAGAAATTATGCAAGAGCCCTCTACTACATGATCAAAGGGGAAGATGATACGAGACTTGTTTCTTCCAACGATGGATGGGATCAGATAGATACCACCGATTTCTGTGGCATCCACGACTATGGGATTACACCAGCAAATGCCAAGGAGCGATACGCAGATGTGTATGAGGTATTAAAGTCAAGTGTGAACTTCAAGCCCGTTTATGCAAGAGGCGTGGAGTACAACGGCGTTCCAATATTGCTTACAGAAATGGGCGGCGTGAAACTGAAGAGCGCAGAAGGTTGGGGATACAGCACGGATATGAAGAACGAAGAGGAAATGCTTCAGTATTTGCAGGAAATCATGAAAGCAGTTCGTGGATTCAAAAATGTGCAGGGCTTCTGCTACACACAGCTTACCGATGTGATGCAGGAAACCAATGGATTATTGGATGCGGACCGAAATCCAAAGGTACCATTAGATACCATGAGAAAGATATTTGGATAAGGAGGAGAAAAGATGAAAAAGACAAAAAGATTCAAAAAACTGATGGCAGGGTTACTAGCTATCGCAACAACGGCAACAGTTGTGTTAACAGGCTGTGGTGGCGGTGACGGTGGAAGTTCCGGTGACGGAGGCAAGAGTGGAAATGATGTTGTTATCACATTTGCAGGTTGGGGTTCCCTTGCAGAAAAACAGAACTTTACAAAGATGATTGATAAGTTCGAGGAAACACATCCAGGTGTGAAAGTAAACTATCAGCACTATCCAGGTACAGAAGACGATTACATGGTAAAACTTGTTTCCAATGTGGCAGCAAATAAGATGCCAGATGTGTTCTACCTTCCAACGGATGAATTTGTGGAATGGGCATCTGCAGACAGATTATTAGACATGACAGACTACCTTGCGAAATCAGAAAACTATGAAGACGGAAAGATTTGGGAAAAGGCAGTAGACATGTACTACTATAATTCAGAAACGGGAGCAGTTGGAGAAGATGGCGGTTTATATGGTCTTCCAAAGGATTTGGGGCCATGGGCAATGGTTTACAATAAGACTTTATTTGAGCAAAAAGGCGTTGCACTTCCTGACCCTGTAGAGCCAATGACATTGGATGAATTCATCGATGTAGCGAAGAAATTAACCAGTGGTTCGGGCGTGGAAAAAGTATACGGAACAGCAAACTACACCTTGGAATCTGCTGTATGGTCGAACAATGCAGATTATTTAAGTGAAGATAAGAAAACGATCACAGTTGACACTCCAGAATTTGCGGAAGCGCTTCAATGGGTAGCAGACCTTGCTTTAGTTCACGGTGTGGCACCTACTACATCAGAGGCAGCAGCAAGTGGCTGGTTTGAACGCTGGTGTAACGGAAAAGTTGGTATGGCTTGGATGGGACCTTGGGACCAGCCAACCTTCTGGGAATCAGTTACCTTTGAATGGGATATCATGCCAACACCTGTAAATGAAGAGACAGGAAAAGCAATCTCATGGCTCGGTTCAGCAGCGCTTTGTGTATCTGCGACATCAAAAGAAGCACAGGTTGCATACGAATTGGCTGAATTCCTCTGTATGGATGAAGAAGCACAGACCATCAACTATGAAAGCGGTCAGGCAGTACCTAACATTATCGAGATGGCAGAAAACGATTATCTTGCAATGGACAAAATGCCAGCTAACAAACAGGTATTCCTTGACATTTTAAAGAACCCTGAAAAGGGACAGTTCAAACCTACTTATTATACAAAGAATAGTTCATGGCATGATTATTTTGTTACAGAAGCAAATAAGGTTTACAGTGGCGAAATGACAGCTGCTGAATTCTGTAAGATGATTCAGTCAGAGCTTCAGGACAGACTCAACGGCAATGAATAAGAGAGAGGGGAGGAATTTACGTGAAAAAGCGTAAAAAAGTAAGCTCCTTCAAACGGAGAGAGCACCTGACTGGTTTGTTATTCATTGCGCCAATGTACCTACAGTTTCTGGTATTCACACTGTTTTTCCTCGGATATTCCCTGTACATGAGTTTTACAGACTGGAATATTGTAGCAGGAACCAAGAACTTCATTGCATTTGAGAACTTTGTCCAGATTCTGAAGGACCCTATCTTTTGGAAATCAGTCTGGAACACGGTTTATCTAATGATTGGAATTCCAATTGGAATGTTTTTAGCGCTCCTAATGGCCATGGCGCTCAACCGCAAGCTTCCGGGGAAAACCATTTTCCGTGTGAGTGTATATTTGCCAGCAGTCACATCCGCGATGGCAATCGTCATTCTGTGGCGATTCATCTATAACGCTGAATACGGTGTGATTAATCTGGTGATTCAACAGCTCACCGGAGAAGCGGGCCCCAACTGGCTGGGTGACCCGGCGATGGTAAAAATCTCACTTATCATCATGGGTGTGTGGAGAGGTGTGGGTAACACCATGATTCTCTTCCTGGCAGGACTTCAGAATGTGCCTCGTGACTACTACGAAGTAGTGGACGTGGAAGGCGGAAATTCCTTACATAAATTCCGTTATGTAACACTTCCAATGCTATCGTCGGTTACTTTCTATGTACTTATCACAGGTGTGATTGGCGGACTTCAGGCATTCGGCGACCAATTTATCATGACGGGAGCAGGACCAGAGCATTCAGCGATTACAATTGTATATTACCTCTGGCAAAAGGGCTTCGCTGAGTATGACATGGGCGGTGCCAGTGCAGTTTCTTGGATTGTGGCAGTGATGATTTTCGTGGTGACACTGATACAGTTCAAGTTATCAAACCGCTGGGTATATGAGGATTAGGAGGTGGAAAAGTTGAAGATGAAAATGAAAACAAAGACGCATATCATAAACAGTTTCATTTATGTAATTATGACCGCAGTCTCACTTACCATGCTTTTCCCTTTTATCTGGATGATATCCACCTCGTTAAAAGAGAAGACGGCAGCGCTTCAGATTCCGATTAAGCTGATTCCAGACCCGGTCGTATTCGAGGCGTATCTGGAAGTATGGGATGTAATCCCGCTGCTTACGGGAATTAAAAATACTTTATTAATTGCAGCTCCAGTGATTCTCTGTGGAACCTTTGTATCGGCACTGGCAGCCTTTGCCTTTGCTAAGATGGAGATTCCAGGGAAGAACCTTCTGTTCATGGGACTTCTCGTCACCATGATGATTCCAGGAGTTGTGACACTCATTCCACAGTACGTAGTCTGGGGCAGGATGGGACTTGTAGACACACTGATTCCACTGATTGTTCCAGGCATGCTTGGAAACATATCCATGATGTTCTTCTTTCGGCAGTTCCTCAGCGGAATCCCGAGAGAGTACATAGAAGCTGCAAGAATTGACGGGGCAGGATGGATGAAGACATTTATTACCATCTTCATGCCACTCATGAGACCGGCGATTGCAGCACAGGTAATTTTCTGGTTTATGGGAATCTGGAACGATTTCTTAGGACCACTGATTTACCTGGATTCAGAAAGTAACTATACGGTACAGTTAGCACTACGCCTCTTAAACAGCATGGGAGAAGCTACCAGCGAGTATCCGATGATCATGGCAGGCTCGGTGATTTCCTGTGTACCGTTACTTATATTATTTATTTGCTTCCAGAGATATTTCATGGATTCCATGGTGATTTCTGGGGTGAAAGGTTAAAAGGAGGATGAGAAAATGAAGAACAAGAAAACGAAGATACTCCTCATAGGCGGAATCGTAGTTGTAATTCTTGTGGGAATCATTCTATTTGCAGTGAGCAAATTAGGTGGAGAAGACGTCCCGGCAGATTCGGAAATTTCCGCAGATGACAATCCGTTCCTCGAAGACACCGGCTACGCAAAACCAGAGGTGACACTGGATGGTGTACTAGATGACTCGCAGTGGGAGGGATTAAAAGAGGTTTCTTATAATGAAAAGACAACTACGACCGTACAAGGGTTCTATGGAGAAAATGGTATCTATATCGGTGCTGTCATCTCTGATACAGACCTTTGGGCAACTAGCACCAGTGTTTATGACAACTCTTCTTTTGAATTGTACTTGGATAAAACTGGTGAAGGAGGCGCAGAACCAAACAGTAATCATTTGCAATTATTTGTGGATATCAACGAGCAGAGCCTTGCCAGAACTGGAAATGGTGGTCTCTGGGTAGACACAGATCTGATTAAGAGTTATGCGGTAAAAGTGGACGGCACTGTGGATGATGACACGAAAGATAAAGGATATACCATCGAAATGTTTATCCCATATTCACAGCTTGGTGGCGAATCAGAAGTGAATTATGGCATCGCTTTTGGTACCGTAGGATGTAAGGATGGACAAAGAGAATCTTGGTGCGGTATCTCTGGCGTAGATGTACAGAATCCAGATACCTATTATACGTTCTATCGTGATAACAACGAAATTGCAAAAGCGCGCAAAGTAAATATCGCAAAATATAACGTGGATGGAAAAGATGACGACAGTATCTGGGAAGGGCGTAAGATATTCGCTTTTGGAGACGGTGGTCGTGGTGTAGTTAGTAACTATTTTGCAGAAGAGGGCTTATATTTCTTCTTTGAAATGAAGGATAACAAGGTGTGTGCAGAGGGCACAGCTGTGTACTTAAATGACTCTGTGGAAATATATCTTGACACTTTAAGCAATGGTGGAAAAACACCGCAGACAGATGATGTACAAGTTCGCGTAGATGTTGATGGAAATATTGAGGTCTTGAAAGGAAACGGAACTGTGTGGGCTCCACATAATGACAATACATTTGCAGGAATTCAAAAGACAGATAATGGTTATGATGTGGAAGTATTTATTCCATGGGCTGACCTTGGAATGGAAAAAGCACCAGAAACTATGAAAGTAAGCTTCGGCTCAGTAGATTGGGATGGTGTGAAGAAGGCTGATGGTGGCAGAGAAGTATCTTGGAGTGGTATCGGAACAGACCCACAGATACCAGATAACTATATCAAAATGACAAAAAATAGCATCGAAGGTTCTACTGGAAAAGCACCAGCATCAGAAGTGAAACTGGATGGTACATTTGATGATGCACTTTGGAGTAAATCAAAATTATTCTTATACAGCGGTGCTAGCGTAAAGGTTCGCTGGGTATGGACAGAAAAAGGATGCTACATGGGATTCGATGTAACAGATGATAATGTGGTTACAAGCGGATTGAAACCTTTTGAAAATTCAAGTGTGGAAGTTTACATTGACTATCAGAAAAATGGCGGTAATCCAGATGATAAAGACCGTACTATCCTTGTTGATGCGGCAGGAAACATGTTGTTCCGTAAAGGTATAGATGGAAAATACATAGATTTCGGAAGTGCAAATATTCAATCTGGAACAAAGAAAACAGATACTGGTTATACAATAGAACTTTATATTCCATGGGTTGAATTTAATGGTTCAAAGCCTGCTCAAATGGGTGTTGCATTTGGTCAGGTAATGCGCTGGGAAGGTGAAGAAGGAACACGTTGGTACCATGACGGACTTTGCACAGACCCTCAGAAACCAGCTTTATATTCTATCTTTACCGAAACACAAATCGGAAGCGATTATCAAGAATCAATAGAAGAATAGGAGGTGCGCCATGAAAAAACATAAAAAAATAATAGCAACAATGTGCTGCGCTTTAATGGCAGCAACCTCTTTAGCAGGATGTGGAACCAAGGCAGATTATACAGCGGCACTGAATGAAGGCGAAGAGACTTATACATTCGCTGAGACAGAAACCTATAAAAACCATATCGAAATCGAAGGACAGTGGGGACAAACGCCATATACAGGCAGTGGAGACTATGGAATCGGTGACCCATTTGTCATGAGATTTGATGGGAAATACTATATGTATCCATCTTCCGCAATTGGTGATGGAATCGAGGCGGCAGTCAAGGTTTATGAGTCAGAAGACTTAGTAAACTGGACCTATAAGGGAGTTGCCGCTTCTGGAGCAGAGGTGGCAGGTGCATATGCACCGGAAGTTGTGTATTACAATGGAACCTTTTATATGACAGAGTCACCAGAAGGAAAAGGACACTATATCTTGGCAAGTGACAGCCCGACAGGTCCATTTAAACCGATTACGGACAATTTTGGACGCAATATCGATGGTGCATTCTATGTGGGTGATGATGGTGAGTTATATTTCCTCTATGCTGGAGGCAACATGATTCAGATTGCACCAATGAATGAGGAAACCATGCTTCCTGAAGTTGAAACAGCGCTTCCTGCTACTTTGAATGGCTGGACAGAAGGTCCAGGGCTTTTCCGTAGGGGTGACATTCTTTATCTTACTTATGCAGGTAATGCGGTTACCAGTGAGGGGTATCGTGTTGGATATTCTTACAGTATGGGTGAAGATCCTATGGGAGAATACATTTTACCTGAGAACAATATTGTGTTACTGAAAGCAGGAGAAGGTACATTTGGAGGACTTGGACACAGTTCTAACGTGATTGGACCAAACTTAGATTCTTGGTATACAGCATACCACAATTTGATTGCAACATCTGGACCACAGCGTCGTATGATGGTAGACCAGCTGGTAACAAACGGAGCAATGCTTCTTGCAAATGGTCCTACATACAGTGAGGTGACAGTGCCAGAACGTCCTGACTTTGAAACAAGAGGTGTAGACGCTGGCTTTGTAAGTGAGGATAGTACTGAAGAAATCTACACGATTGAATACAACGCAACCCCAGCAGCTACGAGTGAGATGGAATTTATGTTTGCATATGAAGACGAAAAAAATTATGTAGCAGTTTGTTGGAGCATGCCAGATGAAGCCGTAACACTTATTACTGTAGAAGATGGTAAAGAAACTGAAGTACAGACTGCAGAAGTTGCAGGAATGACTCATGCAAAACTTCACACAATCCGTGTGGAAAAGGGTGCTGATAAACTGGAAGTTTATGTAGATGGCATGCAGAAAATTGAAGCGTCAGCAGACGGCATCGGTGCAGGAAAAATTGGTGTGAACGGAGATGCTTCTTATTCTTATATTGCATTTACAAATGATGCATATGGAACAAGTGATTTTGAATCTGTGAAAAATATTCCATCCGCATTTCCAGCAGTACACTATCTGAAAGGTGAAAACCGTGGATGGTCAATTAAGAACGCAGAAGTAGTGGAAGGTGGTATTCGCCAGAATGAAGCAGAAAATACTGTGAAAAATGAGGATGATGCTATTTCGGCACTTGTCCTTGATACGGAAAACGATTGGGTGAAATACGCAGTGAATGCTACAGAAGAGTCTTACTATGGATTATCGGGAGCTGTAACGGCTGAGTCGGCAGGTGCAAAGATTCAGGTAATTGTAGATGAAAAAGATATCTATACATTTACAGTACCAGAATCAGGAAATACCGATGCAGAATATGTAAAACTGATGCTTGGAGAATTTCCATTAACAACAGGAAACCATACCTTGAAAATCAGACTTTGCAGTGGCAAGTTACAGGTTCAAACATTTGAAATGCAGCCAACGAATCCATCAGAAATTATTTATGAGAATGCAATGGATGAAATGAACGAAAAAGGATGGTCTTATGTAGGTAACTGGAAAATCACTGATGGAGCGCATGTTACAAAGGCCGGTGATACGGCATTTGCTTACGCAGGCGATGATAAGATGACAGACTTTTCAATTGAAGTAGATGTGGCATTACTAGAAGAAGCGTCTATGTATGATGGTGGAATCTTGCTTCGTGCAAAGAATCATTCGATTACATCATCACAAGTAGCAGAATCATTGCAGGGATATTACTTGGCAATCCGTAATGACCAGATTACACTGAATCGTTATAACTACGGTATGGAAACATTGGACCTTGTAAGTGCAGAACTTGTAAAAGGTGAATACCATACAATCAAAGTTGTAATGGAAAATAATCATATCAGTGTATACGTAGATGATATGGAAACACCTGTGATGGATTACTATGATTCAAATGCATTCTTAAGTGGACAGATTGCTTTGTGTTCATATAAGGCAGGAATTGCATTTAAGAATGTGAAGATAGAGACACAGACAGATTAGGAGGAGCAGACATGAATAAACAAAGAAATTTGAAAAAAATAATCTCAATGTTGCTTGTTTTGGCTTTGTTAATATCTTGTTTGCCAAGTTCAATGTTGGATGTCATAGCGGGAAATAGTGATACACTTTGGGACACGACAAATTGGACAGAAACGGTAGAAAATGGCGAAACCGTATATACAGCAACTGGTGATTCTTTGGCAATGAATTATCTTGGAAGCATGGGTGGAATGAAGTCTGTATCCATTGATTTCCGATACAATTCATATATGTGGGTAGAAGCTGCAAGTGGGATTATTGTATATGCAGAAAACGGAGCAGAATGGTATTTGGACTATCGTTCTGATGCACAGGCATTACGTTTGAGGAGAAATGGTGAGTATATTACGTATCCAACCGTACAAATGGATGGAAGTACATGGTACAAGTTGGAATTACGTTGGGATGACACAAACATTTATGGTTGTGTAAACGGAGAAGTTATTCTTCAGGCAGATTATGTAGCATATGGAGATACGTTTGGAAGTGCCTCAACCGCTAAGTTATGGCAGTGGGGACAACAGATGAGTGTAAAAAATATGTTGGTTTCTAATGGTGAAGAGAAACTTTGGGATACAACAAACTGGACAGAAACAAAAGAGAATAATGAAATTGTATATACAGCGACAGGAGATTCATTGGGAATGGATTATCTTGGAAGTATGGAAGGAATGAACTCAATATCTATTGATTTTCGTTATAATTCATACAAGTGGATTGAAGCAGGAAGTGGAATTGTGGTATATGCAGAAAATGGAGCAGAATGGTATTTGGATTATCGTTCTGATGCACAGGCATTGCGATTGCGAAGAAATGGTGAATATATCACATATCCAACTCTGCAAATGGATGGAAGTACATGGTATAAGATGGAGTTGCGTTGGGATGATACAACCATCTATGGCTGCGTAGATGGAGAAGTTATTCTTCAGGCAGATTATGCTACATATGGTGACACATTTGGAAGTACTTCAACTGCGAAATTGTGGCAGTGGGGACAGCCGATGAGTGTAAAGAACATGTTGGTTTCCTATGTGGACGATAGATTATGGGACACAACAAACTGGACAGAAACGGAAGAGAACAACGAAATTGTATATACAGCGACAGGAGATTCATTGGGAATGCAGTATCTCGGAAGTATGGGAGAAATGAACTCAATATCTATTGATTTTCGTTATAATTCATACAAGTGGATTGAAGCAGGAAGTGGAATTGTGGTATATGCAGAAAATGGAGCAGAATGGTATTTGGACTATCGTTCAGATGCACAGGCATTGCGCTTAAGAAGAAATGGTGAATATATCACTTACACAGGTCTGACAATGGATGGAAATACATGGTATAACATGGAGTTATGTTGGGACAATACAACGATATATGGCTATGTAGATGGAAAAATTATTCTTCAAGCAGATTATACTACATATGGCGATACATTTGGAAAAGACTCAACAGCGAAATTATGGCAATGGGGTCAACAGATGAGTGTAAAAAACATGGCAGTATCTAATCGTGAAATCACACTTCCTGAGTGGAATTTAGGAGCATGGATTGAGACAGAAGAAAATAGTGAAACTGTCTATAATGCTACAACAGATTATGACCAAGCCCAAATGATCTACAATGGAGAATTAGAAGAGGTTAACTCTATCGAATTTGACATGCGTTATAATGCAACACGTTGGGCAGAGGCAAGTGGAGGTGTTGTGATTCAAACACAGGATGGCACAGAGTGGTACGTGGATTATCGTGCAGATGCCAATGCTGTGAGAATTCGTCGCAATGGTGTATATATGACAACAGCCGCACTGGCATCTCAACCAGCAGCCGATGAGTGGATGCATTGGCAAGTTATGTGGAGTAATACTACATTATACTTGAAGGTAGATGATACTATTGTATTGGAACACAATTTTACTCGATTAGGGGATGAAATTGAAGAAATTGCCAGTTGCATCATTAATGAATGGGGTCAGCCAATGAGTGTGAAGAATATCACATTTTCTGAAGTGGGACCGGATGCATGGAATCATGTGGATATGGAGTTTGTAGATGAACAAAGTATTGTGACCTTTAATGTCACAGGTGGTGAAGAAAGATACGAAGATGGGCAAATGATTGTTGATGTGACAGAAGGCGGAATGATTGTAGAATCACCACGAATTGAAGCAACAGCAGGAAGTCAATACAGTATGTGGTTGCCATTACGTAATACGTTCTGCGTGAGATTGAAGAACGATACATCTGCAAGTGAGATTAAATTGTATTTTATATCTCAAGCACATGGACAATACAGTGAAGTAAGAAGTAAAACATTTGAAATTGAGCCAAATAGTGGATATCAGACATATTTCTTTAATATATCAGATTTGGTACAAATGGGTTCTGCAAATGAGCCATATAAATTTACTTCTCAAGTAACAGACAGTGAAGGATATTTAAGAGGCTTTAAATTCGTTTTCCCAGATGATGTAGATAGTGGCTCTATTGCAATCGATGCGATTACATTTGAACGAGAAGATGTCATTTATAATTATGCAGGTGAAATTACATCTTGTATCGCAGATGGTGAAGAAGAAGTTATTGTGGTAAAGGGAAAAGTAGATAAGTCTTATGTTGGTAAAACAGTAACTGTGTATGAATCAGCAGTAAACAACTATAATGAGGGTATGACATATCCAGTAAATAGTGAGTATGACACAGAAATTAGAAATATTACAAAACTTGGAAGTGCAAAAGTGAAAAATGATGGTACTTTCTCTGTTGAAGTTCCGCTGTACAATACCGGTGTATCACGTCTTTCATCATTATTCCTTGCATGGGTAGATGGAGTGAAGGTATCAGGTCACTTCGCAGTTGAAAACTATGAAGATTTCTATAGTGTGGAAAGATTTGAACTGCCTTCCTTAACTGTAAGTGTGTTGGATTTTGGTGCAAAAGGCGATGCATTTACTTGTGATGACAATGCAATTAATGCAGCTATCGATTATGTCAACGCACAAGGTGGTGGAACCGTTGTGATTCCAGGCAATACCGCATCAGAATTTGGAAGACGATATATAGTTACAAATATCCGTTTAAAGAGTAATGTGGAACTTCGGATTGAAGAAGGTGCAATTCTCTGGCAGTCACAGCGTTATGGGGATTATGATTATAGTGAAACAAATGAATTTTTGCCAGATGGACCAGTATATGGGCATGATAATGACAGAGAAGGTGTTGTATGGGCACACTCGCTTTATGATAACCTTCCATTACTTCAAGTAAATGGGACAAAGGATGAAGCGATAGAGAATGTTCGCATAACAGGTGGTGGAACAATTCGAATGATGGATGTTGGTGGAGAACAACCAGATGGACACAATTATGCATGGAACTCCAATATTTGTGTGGGATGTTCTAACAGAATTCATTTGCTCCCAGTTGGTGTTTATAATGCAAAACACTTTGATATGACCGATATTACAATTCAACGTTCAAATAACTATCATACACTAACATTGTATTCAGAAGATGTATACTATGCAAACAATGTTTTTGAAGAGATTGCATGTATTAACGGAGATGCTTTTGATACTGGAAATTGCCATGGGTATACGGTTCATCGTAATTTTGTATATACCAATGATGATTGTACAACAATTTCTGTTACGATGGGAGATAAGCGTACCCATATTTGGGCAGAAGATATTATGGACAGAGATAATTGTGCAAAAGATTATAACTATATAAGTAATCAGTTGTGGGGTGGTCTTGGTATAGCATTTATTCCATGGGGAACAGGAATTTCTGATTTATCAAAAGCAACAATTAAAGATATCACAATTTATGACAACGTTCTTGGCGGAGAAAGTTGTGCAATTGGTACATGGCCAGATAATCCAAATTATGGCTGGAGTTCTTTCTATAATTATAATTTGGACAATGGAGAAACAGATGACTGGTCTCCAATTCAGGATGTAACAATTGTAAATAACATTTTAAAGAAAACCTATAATATGAGAGTTGCTCAAGTAACAAATTTAATAATGGAGAATGTTAGATATAATGGAGTGGAAGTTTCTTATAGCAGAAGTCGAGCAGCAACTAATTTCTTACATGGCAATTTTGATAAAGTTATTCGAAGTACTGTAGAAGAAAATGGATTTAAGGACGAAACAAATTGGGTAGTAGGACTTGCAAACTGGTCTCAAAACATGGGAGAGAATGGAAATGCTGGAACTGAAAAGGTTCGAAGTGACTTGAATTACAGCGGTTATGTCAAAGGCGACGGAGAATTGTATCAAGGACTTTACCTTGTAAAAGGAAGCTATAAATTCACTGCAAACGTAAATGCTGTATCGGGAATATCTAGTTTATTTGTTGCAGATAGGGATGGAAATATTATAGCTGAACTTCCAGTAGAGAAAAATACGGATTTTGAGGAAATTGTATTTGATTTTGTTGCTCAAAAATCTAGACTATATCGTTTGGGCATCAAGCATGAAGGTTCTGCAGAAGAAATCGTATATTTAGATGATGCGGTTGTAGAGCGTATTGGCGATGTTCCAAGTGATATTGACCCAGATTCAATTAGAACGGCAACATATACATTTACAAACGCTTCAGAAGGAAAAGACTTCAAGTTCTATTCATCTTCAGAAGGTGGATTTAAGATTCAAAATGGTCAATTGGTGCCAGTTGGTGAAGAAGGCGAATTCAAGGCGATTGTTCAAGGTGACAACAGAGTATATCAGTCTGTATCAGTAGATATTTACCCAGATGAAAATGGAGAAATTATGGGAGGTATTTATTTGAATGCTTCGCAGGCTGGAAACGCTGTGGATAGAATTAAAGCATTAGGTGTCTTAGTAGAATCAAACTTTGAAGGTTGGAATGATGCTGGAAACAGAATTGATATCATTATTGGTTCATTCCCAGAATGGAAGGAACTAACTAGAATCACTTCTGAAACAGGAAATGGAAATAACTTATTCATAAATGGAGTGAAAGAACCGTTAAATTTAAAAGTAAACATCGATGGTGATGAACTTGTTATTACGCTTTCATTACTCAATGATCCAAGTAAATATATTGTTGAGGTATATGAGTATACGGGCAATATTGGTGAATATGGATTGGGACTTGGAAAAGTCGGCGTTCGTTCAATGTATAGTAGCAGTAACTTTGATAACTTAAATATTGAATATCATGAAATTGAAGCTGAAGATTCAAAAGATGACAACGATTATGAAGATGCAACATACGACTTCAATAGTGTATGGGATGCAATCGACTTTGATTTTTACCATTCATCTAATGGCGGATTCAATATAAAGGATGGCAAACTGATAACAACAGGTGAACAGGGTGAATTCAAAGCAGTTCTAAAGAGCGATGAACGTTCTTATAAATCTGTATCAGTCGATATTTACCCAGATGCAGATGGAACAATTAACTCAGGTATTTACCTCAGTGCATCTAATGCAGGGCATGCGGTAGATAATATTAATGCTTTGGGTATTTTGGTACAATCAGATTTTGTAGATACGGACGGAACATGGATAGACGCAGAAAACCGTGTTGACATTATCGTTGGTACATTCCCTAAATGGAAGGAATTAAGCAGAACAATCTGTGAAACTGGAGAAGGAAATGCCCTTTTTGTAAATGGTAAGAAAGAACCATTGAATCTGCGAGTAGATATTGATGGAAACAAACTTACAATTACATTGTCATTGGTAAGTGATCCTGACTGCTATGTACAAACTGTTTATGAGTATGCTGGAGATTACGATTTAGGCTATGGTGCAGTTGGTGTTCGTTCAATGTTTGATGTTGCTTCATTTGATAATTTCAACGTTGAATATGTAGGTGGAGTGGCAAATGGAAATGGAATTCCAGTTGTGAAGCCAAATGCAAATGGTAGTGCAAGTGGCAGTG
The DNA here is from genome assembly GCA_017465565.1 of Tyzzerella sp. Taxonomy (GTDB): domain Bacteria; phylum Bacillota; class Clostridia; order Lachnospirales; family Lachnospiraceae; genus Faecalimonas. Next base: position 2,277 of record JAFTWA010000020.1, on the reverse strand, counting down.
GTTCATCAAGCAGTGTTGATACTGGGGACAATGCAGGCTCTACAATCTTAATGATGGCTGCTATGGCAGTTGTATCGTTTGGAGCAATCCTCTTCATTCTTGGAAAGAAAAGAAGAGCATAAAGATATAGTGACTTAATAAGAAAAGCTCTGCGATAGCAGGGCTTTTCTTAAAAAGAAAGATTTAAAGAGGAGGTTTACAATGAAAAAGGTGAAAATCGGAGTTCTTGGTGGTTATCGGGGCGGAAGTATGATTGAGTTTTCAAAAAAGTATGAGCATGCAGAATTGGTAGCTATTTGTGATAAAGTACCAGAGGTTTTGGACAGACAGAAGGAAACTTGCGGTGAAGAGGGAATCATGTATTATAGTGATTTTGAAGATTTTATTAAACATGATATGGATGCGGTTGTACTTGCTAATTATGCCAATGAGCATGCACCTTTTGCAATCAGATGCATGAAGGAGGGAAAGCATGTATTTAGCGAGGTGCTTCCTGTACAAACTATGAAGGAAGCTGTTGAACTTATAGAGACAGTTGAGGAAACGGGACTCATTTATGCCTATGGTGAAAATTATTGCTACATGCCTGGGCCATATGAAATGCGAAGACTTTATCGTGAGGGTAAAATCGGTGAGTTTGAATACGGAGAAGGTGAATATGTGCATAACTGTGAACCTATTTGGCCAGATATTACTTATGGGGAACCAGACCATTGGAGAAACAACATGTATGCAACATTCTACTGTACGCATTCGATGGGACCACTCGTTCATATTACAGGGCTAAGACCTGTCAGGGTTACAGGCTATGAAAGTAATATGAATAAGCGAGGCATCAGATGTGGCAGAAGAGGCGCACAAATGGGAATTGAGATGGTTGAGTTCGAAAATGGTGCTATTGCAAAGAGTATTCATGGTGATTTGTATCGAAATTCTATCTGGTACAGTATATATGGGTCAAAAGGCAGAATGGAAACGTCTAGAGAGGATGCTGATATTGCTGGTGTAAGCAGACTTTATGTGAATTTTGATGAGGAAGATGGAGCTTATGACACTGGGAAATTAGAAGATTATTTTCCTAAGAAAGATATGGATGATGCGGCGGCAGGTTTTGGACATGGAAATTCAGACTTCTATTCTATGTACAATTTTGTAAGAAAGATTCAAGGCTTCGGAGATGCCGATACAATCGATGTTTATGAAGCTTTGGATATGTTTCTTCCTGGAATGTTTGCATATCGTTCTATACTCAAAGGTGGTATTCCAATGGAGATTCCGAATCTGCGGAACAAGGAAGAAAGAGAAAAATATCGTAACGATACAATGTGTACCGACCCTAAAGTGGCAGGGGATATGTATATTCCACCATTTTCAAAAGGAATTCCAGAAATTGATGATGAAGTATATCGAACAGTCAAAGAGAAGTGGATGAGGAAATCATAATTAAAAATAGGGGATTATCAATCAATGCGGTAATCCCCTAACCTCATTTGTACGATATATCTATTCATGATAAGTTGCACCAGTAACTTCTTTGTAAATAGCTTGCAGTTCGGCATCTGACAAAGAAGGAATTGATTTTCTGACGATAGGATAACCTACTCCATTAGCAAATAAATTACGTGCGGATTCAAGAACGTTTTCGCGTAATGTTTTATTTTCTTGTTCCTTTTCGTTAAGTTCTTGCTTGAGTAATTTGTTATCCCTTTCAAGAGTACGTTCTCTTCGTTCGGCATTTTCACGGGCGATACATTGTTGGCGCACAATTTCGTCCGCATTTGCTACATATAAACTTTCTGCCGCTTCGTGCAAGTATTCATTGTCTTTCGCTAACATCTTGATTTCCTCCCATGTTTTGGCCTTGAAGATGCGAGCCCAATAGTCGATATTGTATGCTTTGTCTTCTTCGGTTGCCAACTTTATTTGGTTTAAGTTTACCACAGAGAGTACGAATTTGCTACTGTAAAGGCGATGATTTTTAACATTTAAAAGTTTATAAGTGGCGTAAAATTCGGGGTCCTCCGGATGAAGTGTGAAATCGAGAAATCCAATGTGGATGACAGGCAGTACATCTTCATATTTCTGCCCACGATAGAGTTGATCATATGACCTGCAAAGATAGGAAAGGGAACGTTCTGGCCAGTTGAATTCATTGGCAACCTGCATTTCCAGATTAATAAGAGTGTCATCATTCAACATGATTTCGACATCTAGAATAAATTCTTTGCCAGTAACATCACCAGCAAGGTTGATTGGATTAGTGATTTCCACCTTTTT
>JAFTWA010000019.1 GCA_017465565.1 Tyzzerella sp. | reverse complement strand
GCGTGGACTCGGAATCCTAACACCGATGGAATTTTACCAAAAACAATTATTAGCAGCATAAAAATGTTGCCCGGCATATACCGGGCAACACAAAAACTTTATATTTTTTTACTTGTCTACTTGACGGGGCGCACACCATAATTCGTAAGGGGATTTTTAGTTTATTATTCCACATTCGTTACAATCTTTGCGAATTCACAAAATTAACATAAATTAAACAATATTTAGACAAATTCAAAAGATAAAATATTAAAAGATCATAATTGGAAAGGAAAAATATGTATATTTTTAAGAATGCTTTAAAAAGCATCGCAAGATCTAAAGGAAGAAACATACTGATTGGAATCATTGTGCTGGTTATATCTGTGGCTGCGTGTATCGGCTTGTCTATCAGAAACGCCGCTGAAGATGCGAGGGGTGCTACAATGGAAGGTATTTCAATTACAGCTCAAATATCCATAGACAGAAGTGCGATGATGTCAGATATACGAGAAAACATGCAACCAAACAGCGAAGGCGAAAGATCTTCTTTTGACAGAGACTCCTTTACGCAAAATATGAATGCAATAAAAGAACTGACGATAGAAGAAATGGAAACATATGTAGAGTGGATTCTGTAAAATCCTTCTACTATACCATGTCGGTATCCATAAATGGTTCTGAGTTGGATCCTGTTACTAATTCTGGTTCGGATGATGAAGCAGAATCAGAGGATATTGGAATGGAAGGCTTTGGCGATTTTGGTATGGGAATGCCGGGTGGAAAAGGATTTGAATTCGGTTCAATGGGGGAACAAGGCGATTTCACCCTTGTGGGTTACAGCAGTGATGAAGCCATGGAAAGTTTCTTAGATGGAACATGTACGATTGTTGACGGTAATGTGTTTGAGGAAGGTACAAAAGAATACCATTGTATTATTACAGATGAACTTGCTACATATAACGATATTAATGTAGGAGACACTATAACAATTGTGAATCCGAATGATGAAGAAGAAGTTTATGAATTAGAAGTGGTTGGCACATATAATAATTCTCAGTCTACCGTGACAAGTGGCGGATTTATGCAAGGATTTTCTGCCTCATCAGATGCGGCAAATCAAATTTACTTAAGTTATAATGCGTTGGATGCGATTGTTACTACATCTTCAGAAAATGCAGTAGAAACCACAGACGAGGAGACCGGAATTACAACAACAACTGCTCTGCCGAAACAGACTTCCGGAACCTATGTGTTTGCAACGGTAGAAGATTACGAATTATTCTCTACCGGTGTATATGAGGCTGGACTATCAGAAGACTATACCATAAGCTCAAGCGACATTACACAATATGAAAATAGTCTGTTACCACTCGAAAATCTGAGCCAGATGTCTATGTATTTCTTGATTGTAGTATTTGCAATTGGTGGTATTATTCTGGTGGTTTTAAATATCTTTAATGTAAGAGAACGTAAATATGAAGTTGGTGTACTTACTGCAATCGGAATGAAAAAGAGAAATGTTTCTATGCAGTTTGTGTTGGAAACTTTAATCGTAACCATTGCTTTTGTTGTCATTGGTGGCGGAATTGGGGCTGTTACATCCGTGCCTGTTACAAACAGCCTTCTTGCTTCACAGATAGAAGCACAGCAAAGTCAAAGTGAGAATGACGGAGAAGCATTTGGTAGAGACACCAATTTTGACCGAGGCAGTATGTCGGGTGGTATGCCATCTATGCCAGATATAGAAAATATACCGGATGGATTTATGAGCAACGCAGCAAGTTATGTGCAAGAGGTGTCATCTGCGACGGATTTAGGTGTATTGTTGAAGTTGCTTGGTATTGGTGTACTATTGGCATTAGTCGCAAGTGCGGCATCTGTCATATTTATCACGAGATATGATCCGTTAAAGATACTTGCAAATAGAGATTAAGAGAAAGGAGACTTTGAAATGGCATTATTAAAAATAGAAAATATTTGTTATTCGTATGACAAAAGACGAAATGTATTAAGCAATATATCCTTTGATTTTGAAGCAGGAACAATTTACGCCATTGTAGGAAAATCTGGTTCGGGAAAGACCACTATGCTGTCTCTCCTTTCAGGACTTGCGGAGCCTGTAGCAGGTAAAATCTATTATAAAGACCAAGATGTTGCCAAAATAAATATGATTTTAGGAGTAAGTTTGTTGGTGTTATTTTTCAGAATTTCAACCTGCTTTCAAAATTTACAGCGGTAGAAAATGTAGTATTATCTATGGAAATTTCGGGAATGAAAGAAAAGGATAAGAAAGAAAGGGCATATGAACTCTTGGAAAAAGTTGGCTTAGACAGAGATGAAGCTGACAGAAGAATTCTGAAATTATCGGGCGGCCAGCAACAACGAGTTGCCATTGCAAGAGCACTTTCTTATGACCCGAACATCATTCTTGCAGATGAACCAACTGGAAATCTGGATGGAGAAACACAGAATGAGATTATGGGTATCTTTAAGAATCTGGCAGAAATGGGGAAATGTGTTATTATTGTTACTCACTCACCTGAAGTAGCGGATATGGCAGATGTGATATACGAGATAAAAAAGAACCTAAAAAACGATTCGAAAAAAAGTAAAATGCAATCATAAAGAGACAACCAGCGACAGTAAATCACCTTGTCACTGGTTGTTTTTAACATATTCTTTCAGCTCAACTGTTCAAATATATTTTGTTAAAAAATACTAGAATTATATTTGTTTTTTTATATTGCAATGTATGAAAAATATGGTATAATTACCAGCGTGAATTGAATAGTAAATTAAGAAAGATATGGTTTGAACAGTTGTGAACTTAGTAGACGAAAAGGGAATCCGGTTTGATTCCGGAACAACCGCCATTACTGTAATTGATGAAGGAGACATATTTCCATTGAAACATTGGGTAGCAATGCTGGTGTTTTGAGAAGGAATGCCCTGGGGTAACTTGGTTTACCACATCATAAGTCAGGAGACCTGCCATATTTTTTGGTTCAACACAAACTTTGGTGAGAAGAGTGCAACCGATTTATAGCCACGTGTTGGCTTTGGGTGACGCATTCTTTTTTTGTTTGCAAAATACTCAAAGTGTTATTTGTGTTGCCTTGTTGTAAATCGATTGTACTCTTTTGGCCTGATGGGTTGAAAGAGTATTTTTTGTTGTAAAGGAGGGATGAGAGTGATATCAGAAGACAAAAAGAACTGGGCGGTAGGGCTTTTGTGCCAGAAGGCAGAAGAATTGGGACGACTTCCGAAAAAAGAGGATTTTGATGAGATTACTCGTTCCCGCTTAAAAGCATTTTTGGGACCTTGGCCGAGAGCATTAGAGGCGGCTGGATTAAAGGAAGCAAAGGTCATGCCTAAAAAATCAAAGAAACGTAAAAAAGTTACAAAAAATATCAAATAAAAAAGGAGACACTTGTAATGAAAAAGAGAATTTTAAGCATTTTACTCGCCATTGTAATGGTGTTTACAATGATACCTTCGACTATATTTGCCACTGAAAGTGAAAATGTTTATATTTCTGTCAGTTATGACGGACAATTTGTCACAGATCAAAACGGGAATACTGTGGCTTATGCGACAGTGCCACTATCAGAGCTTGCCACCATCGATTTAAATAATTACGGACTAAGTGACTATCTTTATGACGGCGACGGCGATGGTAACTATGATATCACTGCTGTTCATCTTTACATATACACTCATGAAACAATTCTAGGTGGAGATTTTTCTACAGTTTCTGTTTCGGGTGGTGCAGGAAGTATTTTCTTTGAGTCGGGATTGTTTGGATTCGAAGATTGCAATTTAATGTATTACTACAATGGAATCTATCCAGAAGTAAATGGTTGGGGAGTTACTGCAGATCAGCTTGTTTTACAAGCTGGCGACTTCTTGGATGTTGCCGGTTATACGAGTTGGGCTTTCTATAGTGATAGCGCAACCGGATTCCACTATTTTGCAGATGATGAAGGTAATTTTACCCATAATTATAGTGTAGACAGTGGTGACGAACTGAATTTTAAATTGGTTCGTTCTTACTCGGCGATGGGTTCAGAAGCTGCTGTTTATGACGAAGCTGGATACGAAGTATATTATGGCACAAGTGTTGGAGAGGCTGCCGGAAGTGTTACTACCGACAGTAGTGGGGAAGGAACTATCACATTTCCAACAGCAGGAACATGGTATTTATGGTGTGATGGTGGATACGGTGCAGAGAATATGGAGGATATTGTTTCTTCTCCGACATGTGCGGTTGTTACAGTAACCGCACAGGACACTCCTCGTCAGCCACAGGATGTTAGTGGTGTGTTGAATGCTACTATGGCACAGCTTGCAGCTACGGTTTCAGCTCCTGCTTTTGGAACCAATGCGGGTGAATGGACGGTACTTGGCCTTGCTCGTGGTGAGTATTTTGCAAAGGATCATGCATATTTTGCTGATTATTATAATCGCATCGTGGAGACTGTCAATGGAACAGCATCTTCCGTAACATTACAAAACGGTGCACTTCACAAATCAAAATCTACTGATAACTCTCGTTTAATTGTTGCACTTTCTGCTATAGGAAAAGATGCGACTGCTGTTGGAGATTGGAACCTTATTACGCCTTACGATGATTTTAATTGGATTAAAAAGCAAGGGCTTAACGGTGTTATCTGGGCGCTAATTGCTTTAGACACGAATGACTATCAAACTACGGACATTACGATTCGTCAGCAATGCATTGACCATATTTTAAGTAAACAACTTTCCGATGGCGGGTGGGCGCTTAGTGGCACAGCATCTGACCCAGATGTGACTGCTATGGTATTGCAGGCTCTTTATCCATATAAGAGTCAAGAAAGTGTAGCAACCGCAGCGGACGAGGCATTTGCTTGTCTTTCTAATATTCAAAATGCAGATGGAACGTATAGTTCTTTTGGCGATGCCAACTCTGAAAGTTGTGCACAAGTAATCGTTGCATCAACTACTTGGGGATTTAATCCGGATACGGATAGGCGTTTTGTTAAAAACGGCAAGTCTGTTGTAGATGCACTTTTGACACATTACATTGAAGAAGAAGCTGCTTTTAAACATGTTGCTGCAGGAACTGCAAATGGTATGGCTACCGATCAGGCTTGCTATGCGCTTGTTGCCTATAACCGTTTCATGAATAGTAAAACTGCTCTTTATGATATGTCAGATGTAAGTTTTGCAGATAAGGCAGAGATTGTCGCAGGAAAACCGAAGGCGACTCTTGGGCTTCCAGCTGAAATTACCGATGATATTGGTAAAACATTTAACGCTACGATTAGTCTTGACCAGTGGGACAATACGGCAGGCTATAAGCTTATTGACTTTATTATGAATGTTCCTGATGGACTTAGTGTAACTGGAGTTACTGCAGGAAACCGTCTTAACGGAGGTACAGTAAATTACAATCTTGAAGCAGATACCGGAAAACACCGCGTGGTTTACTTTGATGCCAATAATCATAGCAGTCTTACGGTTAGCGGCAATGCATTTCCTGGACAGTTCTTTACGGTCACCTTCCGTGTGGACTCTGTAAATGAAGGAGATAAACTAAATATGAATCTTAGTGGAATGTCTATTAAGTTATCTTCGGATTCTACAGATGAAAATGCGATGATTGTTGTGGATACTGAGAGTGCGACAGGTTCTGTGGATGTTGTTAAGGGTATTTCTTACAGTGCAGTTTGCTTGTATGTTGGTGATGATATTGACCTCATTCCGTATGGTAAAAAGGCAGTTGCCGTATCGGTAGTTGGAATAGAAAATGCCACCAAACTTACATACAGTGATGGCACAAATGCATACGAATTCAAGTACAGTAAAGAAATTTCTGAAGCTGCAGGTGTTTCTACTTATGTGGCTTTAGTAGATGCTTCGATTGATATGGCACAGTTTGCAAAGAAGGCAAACTTTACATTGACAGACAATACCGCAAGCGAGATTACTTTTGGTGATGCAAATGGCGATGGAGTAATCAACGCACAGGATGCACTTGCTGCAGTTGACACATGGCTTCGTAAGACAGAGACACCTTCTGATGATGAGATTTTGGCGCTCAATGTAAATAGCGACAGTCGAATTAACACCTTTGATGCTTTAGGCATTGTTGAAGCATTTGTGGATGGTAGCGAATATATGATTGTTACCAAAGCAACAACCTTAAGTACAAACGAATAGCAACAGGAGCAAAAGAACAATGAATTCAAAAACAAAAAAGAAACTTTTTATCGGTATAGGAGTTGTAGTTTTACTACTTTTACTGATAGTTTTTCTTCTTTTTATGAATTGGGATAAGATTGTTAAGAAGATTCCTACACTCACTATAGAAACACCACATAAAATCAGCATTCAAGAGACGGAAGAAATTCTGCTTGATATGTCAATTTCATCGTTTGGAGAAGCTATTTATCCTGCGGCGAGCATGAGTATAGCCTTTGATTCTTCGCGTTTGGAATTTGTTGGTGTGGAAGAAGGAAATGTATTCATCCGTAACGAAGGGAACGATATAGGGCAGACATTACCTGAGTGGAGTTGTAACCCAGAACAATGCAACAAGACAGGAAAAATTAATATTATGTACCTTGATACTACTGGTGGCAAAAATGCTTTCAGCAAAGAACTTCTTGCTGAGGAAGATAACGTTGTGCTAAGGCTGAGATTTCGCTTGCGAGGAAGTGTCCGCAGTGGAGATGTGTATGACTTGATTTTTGAAGATGCTGTATTTGCGGCATCGGACGAAAATGAAAGCCTTGCCATGACACGTGGTACCTTAAAGGTGAGAAACGGCAAGATTGTGATGGGAGAATAATAATGAAACGAATCATAAGTTTAATCATAACTATTGTTATTTTGTTGTCTTTTACGGCTTGTGACGGAAGTTTTGCACAGGTGGATTTAAAAGAGCCGATAGCGATTCCGGAAAATGGAATCATTGAAAAGAGTATACTTGATAAGATGAAAGACAATAACGCCATTGCCATCTTAACTGGCGAATCCAACGGCATTAAATATGAGTGGACTGTTTTTGGAAGCGACCTTGAAAAAACAAGAGATGTTAATTTGTCTCTTGATTTAAATAAAACTGAAACAGGGCTTAAGATTACCTTTGCAGAGACGGAGGATTTCGGGTTTCCGGCACTCCTTTCTATTCATTTGAATGAAAAGTGGACAGCAGATAGCGCCATTGCTTATGCAGGAGATAACCATGTGTATTCAGTTTCGATTACCGGTAGTAAGACGAGTATCTTGAACATATCGGTACATAAGATTGTTGCTGTATGTGAGATTTTACCTGATGACACCAAGTTTTCGGAAAGCGCTTCTTCAACAGAAACAAACTCATCCGAGAACACTGAACAAAATGCTGGTGGAACAAATAAAACAGATGATTATCTTACCGACGTAAAGGATTCAGATAATCGTGTTTATTCAGACGGCAATGCCACTGATCAGGATAAATACAAAACGGACCCCGTTCCCGAAGGCAAGCCTTTGCCGGTAGAACCAGAGAATCAGGAAATCAATAATAAAAAAAGCTACACTTGTACTTTTTCTATTGAGTGTTCCACAATACTTAACAACTTAAAAGACCTTGATTCTGATAAGCGTGAACTAATTCCTTCCAATGGTGTAATTTTAGCACCTACAACCGTTACCTTCTATGAGGGGGAATCGGTTTTTGACGTGCTTCAGCGTGTATGTAAGGAAAAAGGGATTCATTTGGAATCTTCGTGGACACCGATATATAACAGTGCTTATATCGAGGGAATCCATAATCTATATGAATTTGATTGCGGAGAACTTTCAGGGTGGATGTATCGTGTAAATGGTTGGTATCCGAATTATGGATGTTCGCGTTATCAATTGGCGGATGGTGAAAAAGTAGAATGGCGATACACCTGTAATCTTGGTAAAGATATAGGATGCGATTGGATGAAATAACTATGCGTGACAGTTTCGCAGCGTATCATCCGCTTATAAATTTTCTTTATTTTGCATTAGTGATAGGATTTTCCCTTGTGCTTACACATCCGCTGGCGCAAGGGATTGCTCTTGTTTGTGCGATTACATACTCAGTAAGTACTACAGGTAAAAAAAGTGTGCTGTTTTTACTGAAGTATTGTTTGCCGATGGTGCTTTTAACTGCATTTATCAATCCGGCATTTAACCACGAAGGAACCACTACATTACTTTATTTCAGTAATGGCAACCCACTTACTCTGGAGAGCATCTTATACGGATTCTCGGCGGGCACAATGCTTGTAACATTACTTCTATGGTTCACATCTTTTAATCGTGTGATGACATCGGATAAATTTATTTATTTGTTCGGCAAGGTAATTCCTGCTTTATCGCTGGTGCTTAGCATGTCCCTTCGCTTTGTCCCGAAGTTTAAAACTCAGATGGCTACTGTAGCGGAAGCACAACGAAGTATTGGCAGAGATATTTACAGTGGTAGTCTTTGGAGTAGAACCAAAACGGCCATTGCTATTTTTTCAATTATGATTACTTGGGCGCTTGAAAATGCCATTGAAACAGCTGACAGTATGAAAAGCCGGGGGTATGGGCTGAAAGGGCGAAGCGCTTTTTCCATTTATCGTTTTGACGAGCGCGACAAATATTCGTTGATTTGGTTTTCGTTTTGTGGACTGTTTCTGCTTGCGGGAACGATGCAAATGGCTTTTGGTTTTCGCTACTTCCCGAATATCCGATATGCTTTACTGAATATGACAACCATACCTTTTTATTTTGTTTATTTCGTTCTTTGTATAACACCTGTCATAATGAATTGGAAGGAGGAGAGAAAATGGAAAACTTTAATTTCAGAAATGTGAGTTTTTCTTATCCAGAACAAGAGAATAAAGCGCTTAATAATATCTCCTTTCAAGTTTCACAGGGCGAATTTTTGATTCTTTGTGGTCCTTCAGGATGTGGGAAATCAACACTACTTCGCCACTTCAAAACTTGTCTGACACCTCATGGCGTTCTTTCGGGGAGAATTTTTTTTAACGGAAAAGATCTCGTGGAAACGGATGAGCGTATTCAGTCACAGGAGATTGGTTTTGTTTTGCAGTCACCCGAAAATCAAGTTGTAACCGACAAGGTGTGGCACGAGTTGGCTTTTGGCCTTGAGAGTTTAGGATATGATACACCTACGATTCGTCGGCGTGTTGCAGAGGTTGCAGCTTTTTTTGGTATAGAAAATTGGTTTTATAAAAATGTGACCGAACTTTCGGGTGGTCAAAAGCAACTTTTGAGTCTTGCCTCGGTCATGGCGATGAGCCCGAAGATTTTGGTGCTTGACGAACCTACAACACAGCTTGATCCTATCGCTGCCTCGGAATTCTTGGCATTACTTGGAAAAATCAACCGTGAGCTAGGTATTACTGTGATTCTGACTGAACATCGTCTAGAGGAAGCATTCCCGTTTGCTACAAGAGTGATTGTAATGGAAAACGGCAAACTTGTTTGTGACGATACACCTGAAAAGGTAGGGTTTCATTTACGCGATAAAGATAGTGGCATGTTTCTTGCGATGCCAACGGCAATGAGAGTGTGGGCCGGATTGGAAACCGACCTTGCTTGTCCCCTTACCGTTCGTGACGGTAGTGATTTCTTGACTGCACGAAAAAGAGAAAAGCCAATTTTACCATTGGCTGAAAAATCAGAATATTGTTATGGTGATGAAATATCCTTGGAATGTAAGGAAATCTGGTTCCGTTATGAAAAGGATTTGCCAGATGTTGTGAAAGGGTTTTCTCTCGCATTGCATAGAGGCGAATTTTATGCCATACTCGGTGGTAATGGTGCAGGCAAAACAACATCACTGAAAGTTGTTTCAGGACTCCGCTTAGCCTATCGAGGTACCGTTCACACAAATGGCAAGATTGGGATGCTTCCACAAAATCCACAGTCACTTTTTGTGAAGCGAACAGTACGAGAGGAACTATACGAGACGTTGAGGGAAGTAAAAGTATCGAAAGAAAAAAAGGATAAACAAGTTGCACGTGTTGTTGCACTTTGTGACCTTGAAACGTTTCTTGACCGTCATCCTTATGACATTTCGGGTGGCGAACAGCAAAGGACTGCACTTGCTAAAGTGTTACTTACTGCACCAGATATTCTCCTTTTAGACGAGCCAACCAAGGGTTTTGATGCTGAGTTCAAAGTGAATTTTGCCGATATTATAAACAATTTGACAGAACAGGGCGTAACAGTCTTAATGGTAAGCCACGATGTTACTTTCTGCACGGAATACGCTCACCGTTGCGGTCTGTTTTTTGATGGAAGTATCGTGGCAGAAGGTACTCCCCGTGAATTCTTTTCGGGTAACAGTTTTTATACGACTCCTGCAAACCGTATGGCGCGTCATGTAATCCCGAAAGCGGTAACGGTGGAGGATATCGTTTCCTGTTGTGGTGGAACGGTCAAGAAGAAAGAGTATACTTCAAAAGAGGTGTTACCTTTGCCTGAACCTATGCCAAGAAGTGTAAACTTTAAGCCGCAGCCACTCATACTATGGCGCAAAATACTTGCGCTGATTTCGGGACTTGTAGCAGTTGGCGTATTCTTATATGCAACGGGTATTACTGATTTATCTGCCTTTGTAAATGTTTCTGGTATTAGCTCAGAGGGAAAAGAACAACTTTCACTTTACCTTGTTCTTTTTGTAGCACTATCCGTCTTCTTGTTTGCCATTGGACGGCGAAGTGAACCACCACTTGTGGTGCAAACTCCAAGAGAAAAACGGAATTTAAGTAAACGAACTATCGCGGCATCATTTGCTATATTACTATTCATTCCGCTTACCATATTTGCTGGAATTTTCTATTTAGATGATCGACAATATAATCTTGTAGCACTTTTGGTGTTGTTTGAATGTATGATGCCTTTTGTGCTCGTGTTTGAAGGGAGAAAACCAAAGGCCAGGGAGCTTGTTACCATAGCCGTTCTTTGCGCTATTGGTATTGCTGGTAGAAGTTTATTCTTTATGTTGCCACAGTTCAAACCCGTACTTGCCCTTACAATTATCGCAGGTGTAGCTTTCGGCGGTGAAACAGGATTTCTGGTAGGGGCTGTTACAATGCTTACATCCAATATGCTTTTTTCACAAGGTCCTTGGACACCGTGGCAGATGTTTGCGATGGGGATTATCGGCTTTCTTGCAGGTGTTCTTTTTAAGAAAGGATGGCTTCGCAGAACCCGCGTTTCTCTTGCAGTGTTCGGTGCCTTTGCCGCTGTTATTATTTATGGTGGTATTATGAACCCTGCTGCTGCTTTTATGGTGTCCGCTGAAAGTATAACACTAGAAATCTTGTTTGCTTATTACATTACGGGACTTCCAATGGACCTTGTTCATGCCTTTGGAACGGCACTCTTTATTATGATGGCCGCTGAACCGATGCTTGAAAAAATGGATCGTATCAAGGTTAAATATGGTTTGGTGGAATAAGCATATTTTCCATTGCTGGATTTTTAGCTGAAGATGAATGGACGTATGGTATAATGGATTAAACATGCTTGAATTTGTCGAATGACTTGACAAGTATGATAAATGGCACTACAATTAGCAAAAAGAAATAGGTCATCGGAGGACAGTACACCGTAGTGTAGGGGATAGTAAGCACAATGCTTGCAGGCCGCCTGTTGGATAAGATGTCGAGTGAGCTCGGTTATTACAGAAGTGTAATGGCCGAGTTTTTGTTTTTGAGGAGGTTAATATGGATTCCGAGATTTTCAAGAAAATGCCACCAACAAAGTTACTCTTTGGATGTTTCATGGCAAAAGAATGGATTTGTACTATGCCGCAGGTAAAGTATCTTCGTCCGTATTTTTTCACATTCTTGCTAATGGTTCGAGCGAGTTCTTTAGCAATATTTCTGTATCTATTATGGCCTTGGCATACAATTTCTTTCTGCTCAAATACGGTGGAACAACAGGTTTGGCCGCCTTCTCGGTCATTATGTACGTAGACAATATTATTGGTATCCTTGTGTTTGGCATGTGCGATGCACTTCAACCTGCTATCAGTTATTGTTACGGTGCAGGGCTTATGGACAGGGTAAAAGCAATCTTTAAGCGAATGGTTTTTGGAGCAATCGTTCTTTCTATTGCATCATTACTTTTTATGATGCTTGTTGGTCAATATGTCGCTCCTATGTTTGTTAAACCAGAAGACACAGAACTTCTAACAGTTAGCATTGTGGGCATGAAATTGTTCTCGATTTCTTACATTACAGGATGGGTAGATATGTGCTTTTCATCATTCTTTACGGCACTTGAATGTCCTGTGCGTTCCTTGCTTACATCGTTCTTTGGTACGCTTGTGTTTCCGATTGGATTTCTATTTATTCTTACACCGATATGGCAACTGAACGGTGTGTTTCTGACAGCATTTTTTGCTTCTACAGCAAGTGCGGTTGTGACAATTATTTTTGCTTTGACGATGAATAATAAGCTTCCAAGCAAATGCTTAAAACATTTAGGTAAAGTGTAACTAAAGAAGAGACATCCGGTGTACCACCCGTGATTTACAACAGTACAAGCGGCTCTCGCTGAAAAGCAATAAACTGGAAACACAGTAAAAGAACTTAATTAGGTTTAAGAAGAAATCCCCTCACGAATTCGTAAGGGAATTTTGACGAAGTGAAAATCTATTATGTTACAAAGAATTGTCTAGCCGTACAGCGAAGCGCCGTATTTGATTTTTCTTGCAATTTTCTGGGCAAGTACTACAAATAAATATCCAGTGATAGCAATGGTAGTGCCTCCGCCTAGAATAGCATACAAAATTACAATAGGGTAGATTAATATATTCATCACTTTATTCCTCCTCGATGTGATATTTTTCGAAATTGAGTACATTCTAGCAGAAAAAAAGGAGGAATAAATGAAAGTAAAGGTTTCTTAGTTAAATCTTGGTGAATCTTAGCCAAATCTTAACCAGTTGGCTCTATTGGCAGTTATGGATTTAGAAGAAAAAGGGTAGAAATCCCTTTTCTTTTTTTGTGTAAAGGGCTACAATAGGGGTAACAACTATTATGGAGGAGACTAACATGAAATTTGAGAAAATTTATTTAAAAGACCATTTTCCACAGCTGGGAGAAAACGGATGTAATGCTTATGTAGACTGCTACATTCCAGATACAATCATGGAGCATAATTTAGGTGATAAGAAGTTCCCGTGCATCGTGGTGTGCCCAGGCGGCGGATATGGCTATACAAGTGAGCGTGAGGGTGATGTGATTGCAATGCAATTCCTTCCACAGGGCTACCGCGTGTTTGTCGTAAAATACTCAGTAAATCCACATGGCTTCCCGCAGCAATTGCGTGAGGTTGCAGGGGCGATGGAATTGATTCATAAATATGCAGAGGAATGGCACGCAGATGCGTCAAGAGTGGCTATTATTGGTTTTTCAGCAGGTGGGCATTGTGCGGCGCAATATTCAAATAGATATGATTGTCCAGAGGTGCGTGAGATGTTTCCAGAAAGCAAACCTGTACAGGCAAGTATTCTAAGCTATCCAGTTATCACTGCAGACCCTAAATACACACATGCAGGAACCGTAAATACTTTTGTCGGCGGGCATACACCAGTAGATTTGGAAGAAAAAGGTGTTTCTTGCCACCTTGTTGTGTCAGATAAAACGCCGCCTACATTTTTGTGGCACACAGCGGAAGACGAGCTTGTTGCGGTAGAAAATAGTTTATTGTATGCAAAAGCACTTCGCGAACACAAGATACCATTTGAATTACATATTTATCCATTCGGAGCACATGGCTTATCCATTGCGGATGACCAAGTATACGTAGAGCCATTGAATGCGAAGGCCGCCCGCGCAGGAAAATGGGTGGACGATATGAAATCATGGCTTAAGATGATGGGATTTTAGAAGATGAATTACTGTATTGTTAATAAAAAACCTCAGCAATTCCAGACAATAGAATTCGGGGAACAGAATCTGATTATTGAAAATAAGACAAGTGTTGCGGTGAAAGAAATTTACGCCTGTCTTCACTGTGAGGAGCTTCGTAATATTACACTGATTGTAAAAAGTGACCAAGTATATAATGTTACACTAGTGTTTGAAGATGTGAAAAAGTTTCAAAAGATATTAAAAAGTTTACAAGAGTCGTATCCGACTATGGAAGTTAGCCAACAGAATAAGAAAATCAATGGCTACGCGGCAGCAGTAATAGAGAAGCTTCGTGAAGGGATTGAGACCGGAATTGTTGATACAAAGGAGCAGGATAATATTAAATATTGTCCGATATGTGGAATGGAATGTGACCCGAATATTCCATATTGTATGGAGTGTGGAGCAGAGGTGCAGACATAGCAGAATTGCAAACCCAGTACTTGGAGGTGTGTCATGAGAGAGATTACCGTAGAAGAATTGAAAAAGATGATGGCAGAACGGACCTCGGGAAAAATGTACCAAGTAGGGGAAATTGAGCTCAAAGACGCCGATTTAAGTGGATGGGATTTAAGATGCATGGATTTTTCACTCAGCACCTTTCGGAATGTCTGTTTTGACAAGGCGAATTTAAGCTATAGCAGTCTGGAGAATGCATGGTGTGAGGAATGTACTTTTCGAGGAGCAAATTTGAAATATGCAAATCTAAAGACAGTCGCTATGCGGTACAATGATTTGACAGATGCCAATATTGAAGGCGCAGACCTGTTTGCAGCAGTGCTGGAATATGCCAAACTGGATGGCATTATTCATAACGAAGAAACAAAGTGGTTTAAACTTCATTGTCCTGAGACGGGGCCGTTTTTAGGGTATAAGAAGTGTTTTGGGAATCGGTTGGTTCAGCTCTTGATTCCCGCAGATGCGAAGCGGACTTCTGCTACAAGAAATTCCTGCAGATGTAGCAAAGCTAAGGTGTTGACCATCAAGAGTTTTGATTACAAGGAACAATATGAGGAGGCGTGGTCGCTGGTAGATGAGAACTTCGTTTACCGGAAAGGGCAGTGGGTGGAAGTGCTGGATTTTAATGAGGACAGATGGCAGGATTCTACTACAGGAATCCATTTCTGGCTTACTCGTGAAGAAGCGCTTGCGTATTAAGGATTTATATGAACAAAACAAAAGAGCTGTCACACTAAGAAATTAGTGCGATAGCTCTTTATGTATTATCTCATATCTTTCATTTTCTGGAATAATTCCATATCTTCTTTCGAGAGTTTGAGATTTGAAGAGAACTCTTTGCCATCCGGTCTTTTGATTTGTACCTCGATGATAGTCCCTTCTGTGATTCCATTTTGTGCGACTGCATTTAAAAACAATGGAAATTTTGGATGTCGTCCAGTAAATTCATCCCAAAGTCTTTTAAACTGCATCAAATCTAATGGGTTCATAATTGATTAGTAATTTACTTTTCCAGATTCTGTTTCGTTAATTACGTAGTAAACAGCAGCTTCTTCTGGTTTAACATACAATTCCATAGTCTTGATGTCACCAACTTTATTACCAGCTTCTGTCCACTCTTTTTTAACAGCAGCAACGATTGCTTTATCTTCTACTTGATTTCCGTTGTATTCAACGAATAAAGATGTCTTTGCCATAATGATAATACCTCCTATAATTTCTAAACTTCTGAAATCACCGATTTAATATATTATATATTTCCAGTTTTGTCAAGTTTTTATATAATGCGGAAATATATACCATCTCTGCCCATAAAGAAATTCTTATCTTGAAAATCCGTGTTTACCTGTAAATTCTCTACAATCGCAGTAATCGTGTCATCCTCTGTAAAGCGCCCCTTGTTATATTGGAAATATCCAAGGATATCTTTTGGTACGCCAAGCTTGATACGTCTTTTTCTCAGATATTCGTCTTTGTCAGAGCTGTCAATATTTAATCCAAAGAGCTCTAATTCAATTTCTAAATAACCATCAATATAGTCGATTACACTATCGAATGGTTTGCGGCGAAGCGATTCATCGAAAATCTCGCAGATGTGACGATAGTATAATGTAAGGAATTGTTCCTTATCAAAGATGATATCCGCTTTCTTGCCTACGGCAGCATTGCGTAAGATTCCCTGCAGCTCCCCGTGCTTGGTGTCAAAATAGGTCATACATGCCATTGCATAGCCCGGTGCCTGACCATTTACATTTTTGATGGCAAGTACTTGATTATAGGCATCGTCAAGGGCTTTTGGTGCATGGTCACGCCTTCCGGTAGATTCCCAGATGCTCCATTCGTCCTTTGATTTTTTATATCCTACAAAAGCTGGTTTTTTGCGGCCACTGCATGTGAAGGCCTCTTTTCCGTAAACTTGCTCAAATAAAGAGGTATGCAGGAAATAATCGATATCAAACTCTTTCATGCTGAATAATTTTGTGAAGATTAAGCCTAAATAGTAGGCGTTAACACTTTTTTCACTTGCATCCAGGTACTCTGTCGCAGGCGATTTGATCAGATATCCGTCGCTGGCTGTGAGATTTGTCTCAACCATGGAAATCTTTGAAATGAATTCCTGCGTTCTTTTTTCGTGATGCCATGGAGATAAAAACTGAGAAGGCATACCACAGGTCAGAATTGCATGCAGCAGTTCCAGGTTGTTGCATTCTACAATTTTAGAAGAATAAAATGGATACTCCATGCCGTTGCATCCAGTTATTTCCAATGCCACTTTATAATTGTCGTTTTGCGTAAGTTTCACGGTGTCACCAACTTTCTTCTGTAAATAAGTATATACATAATCATTATATTCTATTTTCCAAGTTGTTACAATATCCGAAAAATTCTTTTTATTTTATAAATTTTTTTATTTATTAACATGGACAAATAGTGTAAAATGAGAATGATTGTAATACAACATTTAGATTTCATATGTCAGAGGAGGAAGCTATGTCATATAAAATTTTAAAAATTGACCCTTATCTTAAGGATTATGAGCAGGATATCAATCTGCGAATGGATAATTATGAAAAAAAGAGAAAAGAACTGTTAGGAGAATCAAAAAGTATTGCGGATTTTGCTAACGGATATCAATATTATGGTTTCCATCGTACAAAAAAAGGCTGGGTATACCGTGAGTGGGCACCAGCAGCAGAAGCAATGTATCTTACCGGTGACTTTAATAACTGGGATGCAAGAAGTTGTCCAATGAAACGACTTGAAAACGATGTTTTTGAAGTAGAGCTGAAAGGGAAAGATGCTTTGAAAGTAGGGCAGAAGGTTCAGGCTGTTGTGATTCACAATGGACAAGAATTACGCAGAATCCCTTCTTATGCGACAAGAGTAGTGCAGAATGTTGAGGACCGCACCTTCTGTGCAGAGATTGAAGAAACATTTGCTCCATTCCCATGGACCGATGAGAAATTCAAGATACCACAGACTCCGCTTATCTACGAGTGCCATATTGGCATGGCGCAGGAAAAATATGATGTTGGAAGCTATAAAGAATTCATGGAATTGACTTTGCCAAGAATTAAGAAATTAGGATATAACACAATCCAGATTATGGCTATTATGGAGCATCCATATTACGGTTCATTTGGATATCAGGTATCAAATTTCTTTGCGGCTTCTTCGCGTTATGGATATAGCCATGAACTGAAAGAGCTGATTAACAAAGCACATGAGATGGGAATTTGTGTATTACTGGACGTGGTACATTCCCATGCTGTCAAGAATACAAACGAAGGTATCAACCAATTTGATGGTACAGAATATCAGTATTTCCATGATGGTCCAAAGGGAGACCACAGTGCGTGGGGAACAAAATGCTTCAATTACGGAAAAAATCAAGTACTTCATTTCTTGTTATCTAATATTAAATATTGGATGGATGTGTTCCACTTTGATGGATTCCGTTTTGATGGTGTGACATCTATGTTATACAATGACCATGGGCTTGGAAGCGCATTTACAGATTACAGCATGTATTTCTCATTGAACACAGATGTAGAGGCGATTACATATTTGCAATTGGCAAATGAATTGATTCATGAAGTGAATCCAAAAGCAATTTCAATCGCAGAGGATATGTCAGGTATGCCGGGTATGTGTATCAAGATTGAGGATGGCGGTATCGGATTTGATTATCGTTTATCAATGGGTGTACCAGACCTTTGGATTAAGATATTAAAAGAGACACCAGACGAATACTGGGATATTCACAAGATTTGGTATGAGCTTACAAACCGCAGACCAAAAGAAAAGAATATCGGTTATGCAGAATCCCATGACCAGGCATTAGTTGGTGATAAGACGATTATGTTCCGCCTGTGCGACGCAGAAATGTACACTGGCATGAGCAAATTTGGTGAAAGAACTCCAGTAATTGACAGGGGTCTTGCACTCCACAAAATGATTCGTCTGCTGACTTCTACATTGGCAGGGGAAGGATATCTTAACTTCATGGGCAATGAATTTGGACATCCAGAATGGATTGATTTCCCAAGAGAAGGTAATGGCTGGAGTCACCACTATTGCAGACGTCAGTGGAATCTGGTAGAAGATACAACCCTTCATTACCATGAACTCAATGAATTTGATCAAGAGATGATTCACTTAATTAGAAGAGAACGTCTCCTTAGTAAGAAACCTGAAAACAGATGGATGGGACAAGATGATAAGACAATCATTTATAACAAAGGAAAAGTAGTATTTGCTTTTAATTTCCATCCAACAAAATCTTTTGAGCAATATTATATTCCAGTAGCCAAAGAAGGAAAGTATAAAGTAGTTCTTTCGTCTGACGATACTGCTTTTGGTGGTCATGGCAGAGTGGATAAGGAATATGTATACGAAGCAAAGAGAACACTGAATGGTACGATAGGATTTACATGCTACTTACCAGCAAGAACAGTGGTTGTATTGAAGGAAGAAAGCAGATAGAAGGAGAAAAATAATGGGTGGATTTTTTGGTGTCGCGTCTAAGACCGACTGTGTATTAGACTTATTTTATGGCGTTGACTATCATTCGCATTTAGGAACAAGACGTGGTGGAATGGCAACATGCAGTGAGCAGGGCTTCAGCCGTGCAATTCACAATATTGAAAACTCTCCATTCCGTACAAAATTTGACAAAGATGTGAATGAAATGCAGGGAAATATCGGAATTGGTTGTATTTCAGACTATGAACCACAACCGTTGCTCATTCAGTCGCATTTGGGAAGCTTTGCAATTGCAACAGTAGGAAAAATTCATAACCGGGACGAAGTTTTGAAAATGATATATGAAAATGGTCATACACATTTTCAGGAAATGAGTGGCGGAAAGATTAATGCTACAGAATTAATTGCTTCTTTGATTTGCAAAAAGGACACTATTGTAGACGGTATCAAATATGTGCAGGAAGTTGTAGATGGTTCTATGACCCTATTGCTGATGACAAAAGACGGAATTTACGCTGCAAGAGACCGTTATGGAAGAACTCCTTTAATTATTGGTAAAAAAGAAGACGGATACTGTGCATCTTTTGAAAATTTTGCATTTAAGAGTTTGGGGTATCATCAATATAAAGAGCTTGGTCCGGCTGAAATTGTATTTTTCACAGCAGATGGCATAGAAGTGCTTTCAGAAGCCCAGAAAGAGATGAAGATGTGTTCATTCTTGTGGGTATATTATGGTTATCCAACTTCCTCTTATGAGGGCGTAAATGTGGAAGAAATGCGCTACAAATGTGGCAGTATGCTTGCAAAACGTGACCAGGAAGATGATGTGATCCCTAACATGGTGGCAGGTGTTCCGGATTCCGGAATTGCGCATGCGATTGGATATGCAAATGAGTCGGGCGTTCCGTATGCAAGACCATTTATCAAATATACACCAACATGGGCACGTTCTTTCATGCCAACAAGCCAGGCGCAGAGAAATCTGGTTGCGAAGAGAAAATTAATTCCGGTTCCAAGTCTGATTGAAGATAAGAGTCTCTTATTAATTGATGACTCTATTGTGCGTGGAACACAGCTGCGTGAGACAACAGAGTTCTTATATAATAGCGGAGCCAAGGAAGTGCACGTAAGACCTGCCTGCCCGCCATTATTATATGGATGCAAGTATCTCAATTTCTCGCGCTCAAATTCAGATTTGGATTTGATTTCGCGCCGTATTATTAAAGAAATTGAGGGAGATAATGCAGATAATGTATTAGATGAATATGCAGATCCAAATACAGAGCGTTATGCAAAGCTGGTGGAAGAAATTCGTAAACAGCAGAATTTTACAACACTTCGTTTTCATCGTCTTGATGATTTGATTGCATCAATTGGTATAGAGCCATGTAAGCTTTGTACGTACTGTTTTAACGGGAAAGAATAGAAAGAAGAGCATTTGCGAATTATATTGTTATAATTTGTAAGTGCTCTTTTTTGTAGGAGGATGAGGATATGGGTATTAGGAAAACGAAAGAAATTGCAGTTGATTTGCTAATGGACTTTGCGGGCGGTTTACTGATTGCAATAGGGGTATACAATTTTGCGGCAGCATCAGAGTTTCCTGTTGCAGGGATTTCTGGGATTGCACTTATTTTTTATCACTTTTTTGACATTCCGATTGGGATTATGACAGTGTTGTTAAACATTCCAATCATTTTGATATGCTATAAACTACTCGGAAGAACTTTTTTTCTGAAAACACTGAAAACGATGGCAATAGCTACATTTTCTATGGATATTCTAGCTCCCTTACTGCCAGTGTATGAGGGGGATTTAATGCTGTCGTGTATTTGCATGGGGCTTATTTCAGGGCTTGGCTATGCGCTTATCTATATGCGGGATACTTCCACAGGCGGCGCAGATTTTATTGTAATGGCAGTTCGTAAGCTGAGGCCACATCTGTCACTCGGGAAAATTATTATTGTTATGGATTGTACTATTGTACTCATTGGCGGTTTATTAATGGGCGGTAATATCGATAGAATTATTTATGGTCTGATTGGAAGTTATCTTTTATCTGTGGTAGTAGATAAGGTAATGTATGGACTGGATGCAGGAAAACTTACACTGGTTGTGACAGAGCATGGGTATGATGTGGCAGAGCGGATAGATGCTTTGACAAGCAGGGGAGCTACTATTCTGAGGGGTGAAGGAAGCTATTCAAAGCAGGATAAAGAAGTGGTAATGTGTGCATGCAACAATAAGCAGATGCATATGGTGCACAAGGCGGTGAAAGAAGTGGACCCGTCTGCTTTCCTGGTCACAATGGAAGCGAATCAGGTGCGTGGACAGGGATTTAAGCCCCATTAAGAAAATTATTCTATAACCAAGAAATTACATTGCGAGTTTTCAAATGCAGTTGTATAATAAAAATAAAGTATGTCATAAAGGAGGAAGACTTTATGAAACTAGATATGCACTGTCATGTAAAAGAAGGCTCGCCAGACAGCAAGGTTAGTCTGGATGAATATATAACAATTTTAAAGGCAAATGGTTTCGATGGTATGCTGATTACAGATCACGATACTTATAATGCGTATCGTTACTGGAAGAAGAATATGAAGGACAAGGTTCACGAGGATTTTGTGGTGCTGAAAGGAATCGAGTATGACACCCGGGATGGAGGTCATATTCTTGTGATTATGCCACAGGGTGTGAAGATGCGTCTTCTGGAACTCAAGGGGCTGCCAGTGTCTGTGCTGATTGATTTGGTACATGCCAATGGCGGAATTTTAGGTCCGGCCCATCCATGTGGAGAACCGTATATGAGCTTTACGAATACAAAAAGATTTTATAAGAATCCAGAGATTATGAAGCGGTTTGACTTTGTAGAGGTATTTAATGCATGTGAGCCGTTAGAGTCGAATGAGAAGGCTGCAAAGCTGGCAAGTAAGTATGGAAAGATAGGAATTGGCGGCAGCGATGCGCATAATCCGACGGCCGTGGGAATGGGCTATACGGAGCTTCCGGAATATGTTACCTGTGAGACAGAGTTGATTTCTCTGTTTCGTAAGAAACCACAAATTGAAGCAGGTGGAATGTTGTATAATAAGACCCTGAAGGATAAGCTGGGCAAGGCAAATAAGATTTTAGTATATTCATTTTGGGTTTACAATACAGCAGGTGAGCTGATGAAACGCAGGCAGCGAAGAAGAAAATCGACTTTAGAAAATCCAATGACTGCAATTGATCCAATCGAGATAGAATATTTGGCTAGTTATAAGGCATAGGAGGACAAAATTATGTGGACAAGACAATTGTTAAAAGAAAATGCAAAAATTGCATTTAAACGAAACTACTGGACCTGTGTTGCGGTAAGTGTAATCGCAATGCTGCTTGGCGGTGGTGTAGCAGGCGGCGGAATCGAGTTTAATTTTGAAGCGGATTCGCAAACGACAGGAGCGGATTCCTTTGCGGGTGGAATTCCTGGTTATTTGGTTTATATGTTTGGGGCAATGACCCTGATAGCAATTCTTGTAGGGTTATGCGTCAGCATTCTATTATCGAATATAGTGACTGTTGGATGTAACCGTTATTTTTTAGAAAACAGAGAACATAAAACAGACGTGGGACAAATTTTCTATGGCTTTAAAGAAGGAAGATATGGTACAAATGTGTGGATCATGTTCTTAAGAGAGCTTTATATCTTTGGCTGGTCATTGTTATTCATTATTCCAGGTATTGTGAAAGCTTATTCTTATATGCTGGTGCCATTCATTTTGGCAGAGAATTCAGATTTGGATAAAGACCGTGTATTTCAAATGAGCCGTGATATGATGGATGGCCATAAGATGGAGGCTTTCGTTCTTGAATTGTCATTCTTCGGATGGAATCTCTTAGGTGCTCTTACTATGGGAATGCTTAATATTTTCTATGTAAATCCATACATACATGCAACTATGGCAGAGTTCTATTCAGCAATAAAAGCAGAAGGGATTCAAAGAGGCGTTGTTATGCCAGGCGAGCTTCCAGGAGTTGGACCTGTATTCCAGGATGGTATGAACTTTAATGTATAATTATGGAAGAAGAGAGCAGTATGCGTGAAGAATTATTTAAAATGGAGCGAAAAGGACTGGTTGTAGAAGGGCAGGAAGTGAAGGTTACCGAGAGAGTGAACGGCAGCCTTTTCAGTTATATTGTGGAACCTTCTGTGGCGATGTCGGGCATCTACCGCAGCAACCAGAGAATTAAGTCCGATAAGGGAATTATCAATGAAATCCGGGAGACCGAGAGGGGATTTTATCTAGTAGTTGGATTTGACGAATAGACAGGAGTAAAGCAGTACTCAAAAGCGGGAAAAATAGGGAAGGGTGTGTAGCGTTTTACATCTTTCCTTTTTTTGCATTCGTAAACAGCTTTGTATTTCGTCATTCTTTCAATTTCTAGAAGCATGCATTCAAAGCGGGAAATTTCAGAGAAAATATAACTGAATATTTAAAAAAAACAAATGAATTATCAGATAATTATTGACTGAAACTACAGGTATTGATACAATATAGTTGATTAAGGGCTCGTGTAAGGTCGGGATTGAATGAAAGGTGTTGGTTTCAATGTTTTGAAAGAAAGGTTTGATAATAGAATTGTAAAGAGGTTTTGAAAGGAGAATGCATGATGAAGAAAATAAAGAAAATCCAGGCCATTTTACTTGCTGTTTCAATTATTGTAATTAATATCTTTTCTTTTTCGTCGGTCTCATACGCTGCTGATAATACAAAAAATACTCTCGATATTTTAGAGGTATTACTTATTACAAGTTCGTTTTTGAATGGTGTAAATCAAGAGGATAGCGTCTTGACAGATAAATCAACAGTTGGAAAAGTAATTCCGCTCTACAATGAAAATGGTAGTACAGTGGCATTTTATGCAACGTTTAATCCTGATGGATATGCTGTTGTAAATAATAATTGTAATAATCCTACAGTTATTGAATTCGGAAGAGGAAGAAATGCTATAATAGAACAAATTTTAGAGAGTGATATAAAACCACATATTATTTACAATAATCCTACAGAAATCTACAATTTAGATAAAAAAATAGGAACTAAGCGTTTAACTCAACAGAGGGATATATATGCATATTATCCAGAACTTAATGAGACAGATGAGACTGCAGTTTCACATCTTACTAAAATAAAAGAAAACGTATCAATAAATAATCTTTCTCGAAGCGCAGGAGATTATGGATTTATAGATTGGCTTGATATGCCTTCTGGTAGCTATGATACAGATATTATAATAGAAGCAGCACTTACAGATTGGGTAACAACAGGGGACTTTAACTCTTTTGCAAATAATCATTGTGGAGCAGTAGCTATTACTAATTTAGCATTGTACTTTGCTGAGCGTGGTCACTCAAATTTGAAGGTGGGAACAAATTATAATACTTTTATGGAAGTTTATGACATTGTAGGTGATGGTCCAGAAGTGACTATTGCGGGAAATGCAAAAAAATTCTTTTCTGATAGAGGGTATACACTTAAAAGTAGTAGTGTATTAACATATGCGGGAATAATAGATGCGATTTCTAAAGACCATCCATGTGGAGTATTATTAGAGAATTCTTTGCTTGACTGGCATTGGGTAATTGCCGTGGGATATCGTGATTATGGAGGAACTGGAAGATATATGAGGATTGTAAACGGATGGGATGATAGTATTGACGTGTTTTATAAAGCAAATACCGGCTCAGGATGGGTTAGTACAACAGAATATTGGGTGCAATAGAATATGAGCAAAATGTTAAGGAAAATAATTTGGAGTTTGATAATGCTTATTCCGTTTGGGATATTGTATGTTCTTTCGACAACGATTTTTAGAGAGGCCTATCTTTTTAAATGGACTGCGGATGATACATATTATTATGTTTGGTTATTGGTGGTTTTGTTTGTTTTTCTTGACAAAAAAATATATGCATGTATATTGTCGGTGGCTAATTTTATAGGTATTTTTGTGGGTGAATATTTAGGAAGTTGGATCAAACAGGAGAATATGAAGTTAATTACTGAAAAAACGAGTGCAGAACAGGTATGGAGATTGCATTTACACTATGGGGCACTTATTTGGTTATGTTTCATATTAGTATCGTTGTTTATTATAGCAATAATACATATCTATAAAAAATATTATAAAGGGAAATGTTAAACAATTGCAAATTAAATTTGACGAATTAAATCCTATAAATGGTGGATTTAATTCGTCATTTTATTAGGGGGGAAAAGTTTAAAGTTTGATGTTTTTGAATAAATCGCCAAGGCTTGTCCCAATATTTTCTGCTGCTGGAATTTCAACCTCTTCCACAACTTCTTCCTCTGGCTCAATTAACGCCTTCATACTAAGGCTGATCTTTCCATCCTTAATACCAATTACTTTCACATCGACTTCCTGTCCAGTTTCTAGTACATCACCAGGAGTTTTAATTCTCTTGTCAGAAATTTGTGAAATATGAACCAGTCCTGAAAGACCATTTTCTAAGCGGATAAAAGCACCGTAAGATTGCAGGCTTTCCACGGTTCCTTTTAAAACAGAATCCACTTTTACGCTTGCAAGTAATGCCTCTTTTGCTTTTCTTTCTTTTTCTTTTAAGATACCACGTGCAGATAAGATTAAACGGTTTTCTGCCTGCTCTGCCTCAATTACTTGAACTTCAATCTCCTGGAGTAAGTAATCTTCTAAATTTTCAACGTAAGACAATGATAACTGAGAGGCTGGGATAAATCCGCGGATACCTTCCACCATTGCAATAACGCCGCCATTTACGATGCCTTCAATCTTTACTGAAAGCACTGTCTTCTTTTCCATGTAGTCCGCAACACGGTTCCATGGATTAGCATCGTCAAAATGTTCTTCAAAATCTGCCATTGTTTCTGTCTGTAATAACTCTTCGCTCATGTAGTATACCTCGCACTTTTCTAAGATGCTCCTAGTATAACATATTTTTTAAATTTGAACATAGAAATATCTGAAAATATTTGACAAACTATTTCAAAAATGGCAACCTATAATTAAGAAAAAATGAGGTGACACTATGGGAAATAATGAAACAAAAAAAGTATATGTTGTAGGCCATAAAAATCCAGATACAGACTCTATCTGTTCTGCGATAGCATACGCGAACCTGAAGAAACAGATTTCAGAGGGCAAATATATAGCAAGGCGTGCCGGTATGCTGAATGAAGAGACGCAGTATGTATTGGATTATTTTGGGGTGGAAGCACCAAAGCTGCTTTCGAATGTACATCTTCAGGTGAAGGACGTAGATGTGAACCGTATGCCGGGGATCAAGAGCAATACTTCCATTAAAGAAGCATGGGCAATGATGAAAGAGCAAAATGTTTATACAATTGCAGTCACGAGAGACCAGAAGCTGGAAGGGGTTATTACAACAGGGGACATTGCGATGTCATACATGGATGTATATGACAGTCATATTTTGGCAGAGGCAAAAACGCAGTATCAAAATATCGCAAATACGCTGGATGGCAAAGTGGTCATCGGAAATCCTCATGCATATTTTATGAGCGGAAAAGTTGCAGTTGCGGCATCCAGCCCTGATTTGATGGAAAGCTACATAGAGGAAAATGATTTAGTTATATTAGGAAACCGTTATGAGGCACAGCTTTGTGCGATAGAATTGAACGCAAGCTGTATTGTTATTTGTCAGGATGCAAAGGCTGCTAAAGTCATCAGCAAGCTTGCCGAGGAACGAGACATTGTAGTTATTACAACTCCTCATGATACGTTTACTGTATCCAGATTGATTAACCAGAGTATTCCAGTAAAACATTTCATGGAAAAGGATGGTCTTACCATTTTTAATACATCAGATTATGTAGAGACGATTAAAGATGTTATGGCGAAGAAACGTACACGAGATTTCCCAGTGCTTGATAAAAAAGGCAACTTTTATGGACTTATTTCCAGTCGTCGACTCATGGATGCAAGTAAAAAACAGGTGATTCTGGTAGACCACAATGAAAAAACGCAGGCGGTAGATGGAATTGATGAGGCAGAGATTCTGGAAATCATCGATCACCACAGACTCGGAAGCCTGGAAACGGTTGGACCAGTTTATTTTAGAAACCAGCCAGTGGGATGTACGGCAACCATCATCTACGATATGTATAAGGAGCATAAGATTGTACCGGATAAAATAACGGCAGGTCTGCTCTGTTCTGCAATTATTTCAGACACCCTGCTGTTCCGTTCTCCTACCTCAACCTGGATTGACCGTATGACAGCGGAGGAGCTTGCTAAAATTGCAGGGGTTAATATGGAAGAATTGGCTCAGAATATGTTCCAGGCAGGAAGCAATCTGAGAGGCAAGACGACAGAGGAAGTCTTCTTCCAGGATTTCAAACGCTTTACAGTGGGTGATGTGAAATTTGGCGTTGGACAAATTAACTCTATGAATGCAGAAGAATTACAGGAAATCAAAGAACGTATTCTGCCTTACATGAAAGAGGCAAGCAATTCACAGAGATTAGACATGATTTTCTTCATGTTGACAAATATTATTGAAGAATCTACGGAGCTATTATGTTATGGAAAGGGTGCAAAAGAGCAGGTAATTGAAGCCTTTGACCTTCCAACAGATATTGAGGATGTGCATCTTGCAGGTGTTGTATCCCGCAAGAAGCAGCTGATTCCAGCTTTCGTAGTTTCATTACAGCAATAGGAGAGTAATATGGCAAAACAGACTTGGAAACCAGGAAATATGGTGTATCCACTCCCGGCGGTTATGGTTAGTGCGGGAGACAAGGAAGGCAAAACAAATATTATTACAATAGCATGGACGGGAACTATTTGTACGAATCCGGCTATGCTGTACATCTCGGTACGCCCGGAACGATACTCTTACGATCTTATAAAAGAATCGGGAGAGTTTGTTGTAAATCTGACGACGGAAGCGCTTGTGAACGCGACAGATTATTGTGGTGTGCGTTCGGGAAGAGACGTAGATAAATGGAAAGAGACAGGGCTTACAAAGGGGAAAGCAAACGAACTTTCCTACGCACCGATTATTGAAGAGTGTCCAGTGAATATCGAATGTAAGGTGACAGAAGTGAGAGAACTTGGCAGTCATCACATGTTTATGGCAGAAGTGGTATCTGTGCAGGTGAGCGAGGAGTACATGAATGAGACTGGTAAATTCTGTCTCAATGATACAGGGCTTTTGGCTTATTCTCATGGAGAGTATAGAAGTCTTGGAGAGCCGATAGGCACGTTTGGATATAGTATTAAGAAGAAAAAGGGAGCTAAGAAAAAATAGTATGAAAGTATTTCAGGAGAAGCCACAGGTACAGCAGTATGCAACTGCGGCAGAATTTGTAAAGGAATTTTCGATTGGGAAAGGCGATTTCATCTTGGCAAGTAAGTCTATTTATGAGGGCTATTTTGCGGGGCTCTGTGAGGGAGCTGAGGTTCGCTTTAAGACAGACTATGGGAAAAGTGAGCCAACAGATGTTATGCTCAATGCACTCCTAGAAGATTTTAGGAAATTAGATTGTAACCGAATTATCGCGATTGGCGGCGGTGCAGTGATTGATATGGCAAAAATTCTCGTATTAGACACGGATGCATGTGCGGCTGATATTTATCAGAGAAAGACAGAGCTCATTCGTAAACGCGAGCTGATTGCTGTTCCAACGACTTGTGGTGCGGGTTCCGAGGTGTCGAATGTTTCAATTGTGGAGTTGACGGAACTTGGAACAAAGCTTGGTCTTGCAGATGACAAGATTTATGCGGACTATGCAGTTTTAATTCCTGAGCTTCTGGAAAAGCTCCCATATCATTTCTTTGCAACAAGCGCTATTGATGCATTTATTCACGCCATTGAATCTTACGTTTCGCCAAAGGCAAACCGCTATACAAGAATGTTCAGTAAAGAAGCGATGGCGATGATTTTAGGCGGATTTAAAAAGGTGATTGAAGGCGGCGAGGAAGTGAGAAAATCTCTTCTTGGAGATTTTCTGGTTGCAAGTAATCTGGCAGGAATCGCCTTTGGAAATGCGGGGACGGGAGCAGTGCATGCCATGTCTTATCCGCTCAGTGGTACTTATCATGTGGCCCACGGTGAAGCGAACTATCAGTTCCTCGTAGCAGTATTCCAGAAGTATACAGAACTGAAGCCAGACGGAGGTTTGGTGGAGTTAAATGAGTTTCTTGCTGATGTGCTTGGATGTGAAGTGGGTGTGGTGTACGATGAACTGGCAAATGTGTTAGGGAAGATTATTACAAAGAAACCACTTCGCGAATATGGTATGAAACCGGAAGAAGCAAGAGTATTTGCAGAAAGCTGCGATGCAGGACAACAGAGACTTTTGAACCAAAGCTATGTAAAATTTGATGTAGAGATTATGGAAGAAATTTACCGTTCACTTTATTAATTTACACAATGAGGCAGCGATTTGATAGAATGCGCTGCCTTCTGTCGTCTATAAGAGTAGAGACCATGGAAGGGAGGAAATAACATGAAAAGAAGGCTATTAGCGACCGTACTAATTATGATTCTTTTGCTTGCTGGCTGTAATGCGCAGGAGCCAAGCGGCAATTTGATGGATGATGTAGAGAGGAATAAGGTGAATACGAATCTGGACGTAAGTAAAGAGGCTTCTGTTACGGACTTTGGTGTGAGATTATTCCAAAGCAGTCTGGATGAGACGAAAAACACTTTGATTTCACCAATATCGGTACTTACTGCACTTGCTATGACAGCAAATGGTGCGGAGGAAGAAACGTTGGCACAGATGGAGGAGGTCTTTGGTCTTTCTGTTTCTGATTTAAATGAATTTTTACATGCATATATGGAGGCACTGCCTGAGGATGAAAAATATGAACTCCATCTTGCCAATGCGATTTGGTTTAAGCAGGATGAAGAGTTTAAAGTCAATGAAGCATTTTTACAGACGAATGCAGATTATTATGAAGCAGGAATTTATGAAGCACCGTTTGACAAAACTACATTGAAAGAAATCAATGGATGGGTAAGTGACAAGACAAAAGAGCGTATTCAAAATATTTTGGATGAAATACCAGAAGATGCAGTGATGTATCTGGTAAATGCGCTGGCTTTCGACGCAGAGTGGGATGAGATTTACAAAGAAAACCAGATATGGGAGGACGTGTTTACACAGGAAGATGGTACAATGCAGCCTGCAGACATGATGCGCTCGGAAGAATATCAGTATTTGGAAGATGAAAATGCGACAGGATTGATAAAATACTATAAGGACCAGAAGTATGCTTTTGCAGCACTGCTTCCAAAAGAAGGAATCACCGTGTCTGATTATGTGGCATCTTTAACGGGAGAAGCACTTCATACAATGCTGGAAAATTCCGAAGAAGTGAAGGTGAATGCAGTAATTCCAAAGTTTGAAAGTGAATTTGATATTGAGATGAGCCAGGTGCTGATTGATATGGGAATGAAGAATGCCTTTTATGCGGAAGCGGCAGATTTCTCCGGAATCGGTGAAGTACCGCCAGGCTATAATCTGGTAATTAACAGAGTGCTTCATAAGACATTTCTTGAGGTGGATGAAAAAGGGACGGAAGCTGGGGCAGCAACTATAGTGGAGATAGCAAAAGAAACGTCTTTGAGAGAACCAGAGGAGATGAAAGAAGTAAGGCTTGACCGGCCATTTGTCTATATGATTATTGACTGTGAGTCGAATATTCCAATCTTTATGGGAACTGTGATGAGTGTAGAATAGGAATCTATGGCTGTGATGGAAGATACGAAACTGGAGTAAATTCCATATAGAAAAAAATTGTGCTCCCAGGTCCCGCTTTTTGCGATAAAGCGGGGCCTGGGAGCTTGTTTTTTGCTCGCATGGACAAATAGCCCTAAAAATCAAGAATTTCAGGTGGTTTCAGGGCCTGGGGAGATGAAAAAATTGTATATGCCCCATGGCCCGATGAAAACCACAAATTAATCTTCCAAATGTTTGAGTTTCTGTGACATGATTCGTTTTAGCAAGACAATACAGATAACTACAGAAACAATTTCTGCAATTGGATATGAATACCATACAGCATCCAGTCCCAAGGTGATTGCAAATATATAAGCCACTGGAATGATAACCAGTAACTGCCTGCATGCTGACATGATTAAGCTGTACACTCCATTTCCAAGTGCCTGGAACATGGAACTTGAAACAATACAGAATCCTGCAAATACAAAGCTTAAGCTGATTGCCCGCAGGGCTGGAACACCTATTGCCAGCATGTGTTCTGATGCGTCAAAGAGCAATAGCAGTGTTGCAGGGAATAATTGGAATACCGCAACGCCGATAAGCATAATACCAACAGCGATGTAGATACTCAGTTTGAGCGTATCATAAATACGTTTCTTATTACGTGCCCCATAGTTGTAAGCTACAATTGGAATCATACCGTTTGTAAGACCGAATACAGGCATGAAAATGAAGCTTTGCAGCTTGAAGTATACACCGAATACTGTAGCGGCAGTTGATGAGAACATTAATAGAATGTTGTTCATGGCAAAGGTTGTAAGGGAACCAATTGACTGCATAATAATCGATGGAACACCGATTTTGTAAATGTTTTTGATGGTTTGTCCGTTTGGTTTGAAGCCTCTGGCTTTTACGGTGATTTCTTTGTTGTATTTGTTATGGAAAAATACGCCTAAAAGTACGGCAATACATTGTCCGGTAACGGTAGCAACCGCAGCACCAGTCACACCCATGGCTGGGAAACCAAACCATCCAAAAATCATGATTGGGTCTAAGATGATGTTGATAATCGCACCAGTTCCCTGAGTAATCATGTTAAAAATTGTTTTTCCTGTTGACTGTAAGAGTCGTTCGTAAGTGATTTGCAGGAAAATAAAGATAGATGCAATTGTGATAACGGACATATACTGTGTACCGTACTCAATAATCTGTGCATCATCTGTCTGAAGTGCAAAGAATAAGCGCGAGCCAAATAATCCGAGCACAGCAAAGACAACAGCGCTTATAAGTGCAAGAAACACGCCGTTAGCAGCAATTTTGTTCGCATCGTCTAATTTCTTTTCTCCAAGGCTTCTAGAAAGTAGTGCATTGATACCAACACCTGTACCAGAAGCAACTGCAATCATCAGGTTCTGTACTGGGAAAGCGAGGGAAACGGCAGTAAGGGCCGCTTCGTTTAACTGCGCAACGAACATACTGTCAACAATATTGTATAGAGCCTGCACAAGCATGGAAACAACCATTGGCAGGGACATAGAAATCAATAATTTTGGAATAGGCATGACGCCCATCTTATTTTCTTTTACTACTGTATCTGACATAAATTTCCTCCTTCTAAAAACATACAGGACAATTCTAACATCAATAAAATAGATATGCAAGGGGAAAACTAGTGACGAAAACAGGAAAAAATGATATGATAACAACATCAAAGGAAAGAGGATTGACTATGGTAAATGAATTTTCTAGAACAGAGCTCTTAATCGGAGAAGAAGGACTAAATCGTCTGAAAAATGCAGCTGTTATGGTGCTCGGTGTAGGCGGCGTAGGCTCCCACTGTATTGAAGCCCTTGCAAGAAGTGGTGTAGGAACATTGATTCTGGTGGATAATGACAGGGTGAGTGTGACGAATATCAACCGTCAGTCTATTGCCTATCACAGCACAGTTGGCGAGTATAAGACAAAGCTTATGAAAGACCGTATCCTGGACATAAGCCCGCTGACAGATGTGATTACGTATGAGAAATTTGTTTTACCAGAAAATCTTTCGGAAATATTTGAAAGAAAAGTAGATTATATTATAGATGCAATTGATACTGTGACTGCAAAGCTGGCGCTGGCATCCTATGCGAGAGAAAAGAATATTCCAATTATTAGCTGTATGGGAACTGGAAATAAGCTTCACCCAGAGATGTTTAAGATTGCAGATATTTCGAAGACTTCTGTATGTCCGCTTTGTAAGGTGATGCGAAAGGAATTGAAAAACCGGGGTATCCATCATTTGAAGGTATTGTATTCTGAAGAAAAACCAATCAATACTTCGGATAAGGAGACCGGGGAAGATAAGGGAATGCGAAGAGCACTTCCGGGAAGCATTTCCTTTGTGCCGCCAGTTGCAGGACTTCTGATTGCAGGAGAGGTCATTCGCGATATTGCAGGAGTAGAATAAGGAGCGTTTAAAAATGGATTTATTTGATTATATGCGAGAACAAAAAGCAGATAAAGAGTCGCCATTGGCGTCGAGACTTCGTCCGACGACGCTGGATGAAGTGGTGGGGCAGCAGCATATCATTGGGAAGGATAAATTGTTATATCGTGCCATTAAGGCAGACAAGCTGGGGTCACTGATTTTCTATGGACCGCCGGGTACAGGGAAAACGACCCTTGCAAAGGTAATTGCAAATACCACGAGTGCCGAGTTCCAGCAGATTAATGCGACCGTTGCCGGCAAGAAGGACATGGAAGAAGTGGTGCAGAAGGCGAAAGATAACAGGGGAATGTACGGAAAGAAGACTATTCTTTTCGTAGATGAGATTCATCGCTTTAATAAAGGACAGCAGGATTATCTCCTTCCATTTGTGGAAGATGGGACACTCATTCTCATCGGTGCAACCACAGAGAATCCTTACTTTGAAGTAAATGGGGCTTTGATTTCCCGTTCGAGTATTTTTGAATTACAGCCACTTTCAAAAGATGACATTAAGATTCTTTTGAAACGTGCGGTGTATGACAATGTGAAAGGTATGGGCAGCTATCGTGCAGAGATAGATGAGGAAGCGTTGGAGTTTCTTGCAGATATTGCAGGTGGAGATGCAAGAAATGCATTGAATGCCATTGAACTTGGAGTTCTCACAACTGAGAGAAGTGAAGACGGTAAGATACATATTACAATTGACGTAGCGCAGGAATGTATTCAAAAGCGTGTGGTGCGTTATGATAAAACAGGCGACAACCACTATGATACGATTTCAGCATTTATTAAAAGCATGCGTGGTTCCGACCCAGATGCAGCCGTTTATTATCTTGCGAAGATGCTTTACGCAGGAGAAGATATCAAATTCATTGCAAGAAGAATGATGATTTGTGCATCAGAAGATGTGGGAAATGCAGATCCATATGCACTGACAGTGGCAGTATCAGCAAGTCAGGCTGTAGAGCGCGTAGGTATGCCGGAAGCACAGATTATTTTGGCACAGGCAGCAACTTATATTGCCAGCGCACCGAAGAGCAATGCAGCGTGCAATGCGATTTTCGCTGCGATGGATAATGTGAAAAATGTGAAGACGACGGTTCCTGTCCATTTGCAGGATGCACATTATAAGGGCTCAGCAAATCTGGGACGTGGAATCGGGTATAAGTATGCGCATGACTATCCAGAACATTATGTGAAGCAGCAGTATCTGCCGGATGAGATAAAGGATGCAAGGTTCTATGAGCCGACGGAGATAGGGCATGAGAAGGGAATTAAGGAGAGGTTAGAGAGACTGAGGAGTAGAGAGATATAAAATGCGAAAACGACTTTACATAAAATTAAAAGAATTAAGGGAAAAAAATAACTTATCACAAACAAAGGTAGCAGAATCTTTAGGAGTTTCCCGTCAGGCAATTTCACAGTGGGAAACAGGAGTATGCCAAAGTTAAAGATACCACACCACAAACCCACGCTTACACATTACTTGCCATAAACAAAACATGGAGGTAATGAACATGAACGAACTGAAACAGAGAAAGACAGAAAACGGAATTGATTATGTATTGGTCGGGGATTATTACATCCCGGATTTGAAATTGCCGGAGGAAAATCGCCCTATCGGAAAGTTTGGACGATTGCATAGGGAATTTCTGAAAGAAAAATATCCGGCGAGATATAATGAGCTGATATTATCCTGCGAACTGTGGTCATATCTTGCAGATGTGAATGAACAGGCACAGCCTTCATCACTTGAAAGATGAAGGCTGTGCCTGTTTTGTATTTTCGGGGCAAGGATGGAGAACTGGATGGCATCAGTTTTCTATCGGCAGACAGGGCGTATATGGAAGCTCCCGTCTTTCGCAGCGTGAACGAACTTCGGGACAACTTGTCCTCAAAATTGAAATGGGCGGGAAGCCATTTTAGGGCTTACCCGCCTTGATTACATTTTGCAAAGACAGCCGAAGCTGTCAACGGCAGCGTATGCAATACGCTGCTCATCTTGACTGTTGACTGGTTCTAATGGATTTGCTATTGACCACAAAAGTGGAAGCTAATTGTTTGTTTGAATCTCTTCAATAGAACTCTTCAATCACCGCATCTGACATATGACACCTGGCTATAATAAAATATATAGAAAAATAGTGCTTTTATTTAGTATAAAGGTTTCAATGCCTTAACTGCATTTTCCAAAACACGAATGATGGTAGTAGGATCCGCAGTTGGATTACTAAGACTGGCATTGTAGGCACCATGAATACAGTAAGAGAGTAGAATGTTTTTTTCAATATCATTTTCATATTCAGGATATTTTGCATAAATTAATTTTTTAATAATTATTTCTAAATGGCTTGCCAGGTGAGTTTGGTTCTTGCCGGAGAACATAATTTTGATTTGCGGCATATGCTTGGCAAATGCTAAGGTGACCTCTCGTGTAAATAGTTCAGGGTTGGTAAAGGTATAATCTAAATCCTTAGGAACACTTGAGACGATTGAGAGAACCGTTTCATATTCTATTGCATCTGATAATGCGTAAATATTTTCATAGTGTGAATAAAATGTAGACTTATTGATATATGCCATTTCACACAATTCTTTAATTGAAATTTTTTCTAAAGGTTTTATTTTACGAAGTTCCATAAAGGCTTCTTTGATTGCTTTTTCTGTTTTTTCAATTCTTTTATCCATATAAACCTCCAAAAAACAACGGAATTGACGATAAGTTGTTTATCCAACGGATGCAGAAAATCGTTGGTGGACATTATAATTTTATCCGATTATTATTATAATTAGAAAAACAACTGATGTCCATTATTTTGTGGAATCAGCTTGAAAAAGATTATATATTAGGAGGTATTTCAATGTATAGAATTTTGGAATTAAACCCACAATTGATGCCTTTTTCAGGTGACATCGATCTTCGTATGCATCTTTATCATCATACTAAATGGCGCCTTTTAGGTGATAAAATGACATTAAGTGATTTTGCCAATGCTCATGACTACTTCGGCATACATCATGTAGATGATGGCTGGGTTTATCGAGAATGGGCGCCAAATGCCTATCAGCTCTATCTGACAGGAGAATTTAATAATTGGCATTGGACTGAACACCCAATGAAGAGATTGGAAAATGGTATCTGGGAGTTAAAACTTCCAGAGAAAACATTATGGGACGGATGTAAAGTCAAAACAATTGTTGATGTCAATATGACTCGTACAGAACACATTCCTCTTTATGCAAAAAGAGTCGTGCAGGATCCAAAAACGATTGTCTGGACTGCTGAAGTAGTGGATGACAAAAAAGTATTTGAATGGACAGACCAGAATTTTGAACCGGAAGATTCTCTTTACATATATGAAGCGCATGTGGGTATGTCTCAGGAAGACGGTAAAGTTAGTACTTACCGCGAATTTGCTGATAAAACTTTACCATGGATTAAAGAATGCGGCTACAACACAATCCAGCTCATGGCTATTATGGAGCATCCTTACTATGGAAGCTTTGGATATCAGGTATCTAACTTCTACGCTGCATCAAGTTGGTTTGGAAAACCAGAAGATTTAAAATATTTAATTAACAAAGCTCACAAAATGGGAATCCGTGTGCTTCTTGATGTGGTTCACTCCCACGCTGTTAAAAATACAGCAGAAGGCATCAATATGTTTGATGGAACTACATGGCAGTTCTTCCATGATGGTGAGAAGGGCGAGCATCCTGCATGGAAAACAAAATGTTTTAACTACGGAAAAGATGAAGTGATTCACTTTCTTCTTTCCAACTTGAAATTCTGGATGACAGAGTATCATTTTGACGGGTTCCGTTTTGACGGAGTTACATCCATGCTTTATTACGACCATGGATTAGGAGTATCCTTTGACAATAATAATAAATATTTTTCAGAGAATACAGATGTAGAAGCAATTACCTATCTTCAGCTTGCGAATGAGCTGATTCGTCAGGTAAATCCTAAAGCAATCACCATATCAGAGGATATGTCCGGTATGCCTGGTATGTGTCTTCCTATCGAAGATGGCGGTATCGGTTTCGATTATCGTCTTGCCATGGGTCTTCCGGATATGTGGATCCGCACAGTAAAGGAAAAACAAGACGTAGAATGGGATATCGGAGCTATGTGGGGCGATATGTGCTTAAGACGTCCGGGGGAAGGAACGGTATCTTATGTAGAAAGTCATGATCAGGCACTTGTTGGAGACAAGACGATGATCTTCCGGCTTGCAGATGCTGCTATGTACACCGATATGAACAGAGACTGCCATAATCCTGTGATCGACCGCGCTGTCGCACTCCACAAAATGATTCGTCTTTTCACTTTGGCCGGCGGAGGAGAAGCGTATCTTAACTTCATGGGGAATGAATTTGGACATCCGGAATGGATTGATTTCCCACGTGAAGGAAATGGATGGAGTTTCCACTATTGTCGCCGTCAATGGAGTCTATATCATAATAAGGACTTAAAATATAGATGGTTAGGTGATTTTGATAAAGATATGATTAAGCAGGCAAAAGAGAGTCGCATTTTTGAACAGAGAATGGCTGACCTTGTTCTGTATAAAGCACCAGAAAAGACAATTGTATTCTATCGTAATGGACTACTTTTTGCGTTTAACTTTAGTTCAAGTCAGTCTTTGACAAATGTACTTGTCCCTGTTCCAAAAGGTGCAGATTATACCGTTGCTCTTTGTAGTGATGATTTCAGATATGGCGGAGATGGAAGGGTGGCGCATATGACATACCCAGTAAAAAAATTTAATGATCAGTATTATGTGGAATTATATATTCCTACTCGTACTGCGATCGTGTTAAAGGAGACGAATTGAGATGAAAATAAAAAAATAATGACTACTGTTTTAGCAATGGTAATGCTTTTTTCCGTAGTAGCCACACCAGTATTGGCAGAAGAAACCAGCACTACAACTTGCAAACATGAATACGTATGCAAAATCTGTACTGTAAAAGTTCCGAATGGTGAATTATCACAGAAAGTATGTGGAAAATGTGGCGCTACAGAATACGTAGCAGCACATAATCACACATTAAATGAAGTTGGAGTATGCACATGCTGTGAGATCAATATTCTTGGTCTTATGAATCAGGCATATATGTATGCGTTTCCACTGGTACTTATGGATGTGACAGCAGAAAAAGTTACAAATACTGAGGCTGCTACATATACACAGGCACCAACGAATCAATTTGTACATGTACCAGCATTTGCAGATGCAAATGCAAAAGATATTGTGCTTCCGAACGTAGATACACTCTACAGCCAGGCATTTTTAGACTTGAGTAAAACGGCGGTTATTGTGGAACTTCCTAAGACAGATCGTTTCTGCATCATGCAGGCTATGGATGCTTACAGTAATACAATCGATATTATCGAATGTAATGAACTTGAATCAAGAACAACATATATTTTCACAGGACCAAACTTTGAAGGCGAAATTCCGACAGGAATGATTGAAGTTAAGTGTCCTACAAATATGGTTTGGATTTTAGGTCGTACTGTATGTGGAGACGATGAAAATAACGATAAAGATGGTTGGCTCATCACTCGAACAATTCAGTACCAGATGAAGATGTATACATTAGAACAATTAAAGAATAGTACACAAGATCAACCGCTCGTAGGTGAATATGAAGAAGAGTATGATGGTATCGTTCCTTTAGATTATGTGATTTATAACTTGACAGTAGATGAATTTTTTGACCGAGCAAATGAGTTGATGATTTCTAACCCACCAGCAGCAGAAGATGCAGAAGTAATGAAACTTTTCTCATATATCGGTGTGGGTCCGGGACTTGATTTTGACAGCAGTAAATTTGGTACAGACGCAACGACACTCTTGTATGGATGGATTCGTAAGAATATCGTACAGAATTGTGTGGCAGGATCTTCTGAATTCAGAAAAGACAATGGCGTATGGAGTTATTATGGAGAACCAATCGGTGATTATGGTACAGAATATGCATTTCGCTGCCTGATTGCATTGGCAGGATTTGGTGCAAATCCAGCAGAAATGGCTATATATCCAGCAGCAGAAGCAGATGAGGCAGGCGAAGCATTGACCGGTGAAAATGCATATGTAATT
This sequence comes from Tyzzerella sp., assembly GCA_017465565.1. Classification (GTDB taxonomy): domain Bacteria; phylum Bacillota; class Clostridia; order Lachnospirales; family Lachnospiraceae; genus Faecalimonas. The sequence goes on along the minus strand of JAFTWA010000019.1, from coordinate 68,224 downwards.
CATATTGATGCAGAACAGCTGGAATTATTAAATAAGCATAATGGTTTTGGTTTCTGGTCTATCACAGCTTATGGAACCGATCAATACTTGATTGCAAATGAAGAAAACCGCTACTGTATCAACGACCGTAACGTAGTTTATAATGCAGATGGAACAATCGATATCTATGTTGCGAAAGAAGCACCAGCAGATACAGAAAAATATCCTAACTGGCTTCCGGTTGGCGAAGAAGGTTTCAAACTTTACTTCCGTATCTATCTTCCATGCGATGAAATTTTAAATAATGAATGGACAATGCCAGGCATAGAAAAATATGTAGCAGATGAAGAAGATGACACAACAGGTGGTGCTGTGAAAGACGACGCGACAGGCGACGATGTGGAAGATAATACTGGAAAGGAATTAGAAGATACAAAGGCTCCTGAGACAGGTGATACAAATATGATAATGCTTTGGGCTGTGATTTGTATGTTTGCGTTAGCGGGAATTTATTTAACAAAAATAGTAGTTAGAAACTAATAGATTAGAAGTATAAATACGGATGGGATATGAAAAATCCCTTAAAGAAAGAGCAGCAACAATATCATAAGAGATTGTTGCTGCTCTTTGGTAAGAGTAAAATCTAATTGCGTATACGCATAACACACAAAGAGGCTCGGTGACCTCTTTGTGTGTTATGGAGTTTTCGTTTGGTCGTTGACTTCGTTCAGAAGTTTGGAAAATAGATTCCTGCAAATCTGGCCGCAAACTCTTTCATTTCGTCTCAATGTGAATCTATTTCTTTTTTTTTTCCTCTTTGAAGAGTATGGCTTTTCATCAGTTCAGACTTCTGCATGATACGGACGAGCCATTGTTTTTCTTCTTCGGTCAGCTTATTGTAGCGGAGCTTGGTCTGCTTGCAGTATATCATCAAAAGCTGTTCTACACGGCTGCCCTCGAAGTTTGCCACTTCTTCCAAATCCCGTTTCAGTTCTTCCGCAACGGAAGTCTTTGGTGCGCCGTCACTTCTGCCACGATGGGCTTCTCGTAAATCTTCCATAATGCCGTCAATGTCATTATGTACTCGGCTACTGAAATAATCGCCCTCGTTGACATGGGCGGCTTGCAGAAGATAGGTGTCCTTGTCATGTTCTCCCGGCTGATACTTTTCCATGATTTCAGCCCTTGCCAGCAGATAGTCCGTGGTCACGCCATAAAAATCTGCCAGTTTGTTAAGGGCATAGTGGCTGATGTCCTTGTAATCGTCAGATTCATAACTGCCTAATGCGGACTTGGATAGCCCCGTCTGCTCATAATGACTGTTTAAATGGAAAAAAGTATTTGATATGGTACCTCTGTTCACACTGTGATAAGGAGAAGAGATACTCATGATTTTGTTGTTTAGAATTTTCAAATAGAATCCAGCAGTCCAGTTACTTGTTTTGTAATATACATGATATGTGTCATCAGCTACTCTTGTATTATTTTCTAATTTTTCAATGATAATCTCATCAATTTCACCATTTTTATTTTCAATAAAAAAAATCTGAGTTCCTCCTTTTGGCAAGTTATAAGTTGCCGATACTGATGATTCGGATGCAAATGAAAGAGATGTATTTGCAAATATTAGAACTAATGTCAATATTGATAACAGAGCACATTTTTGAATTCGTTTCATGGATTTCTTCCTTTCGTAAGTAAAAATATTTCCGATTAAAGTATAATAAATTTCCAAAAACGAATATGATGTTAAAATCAACTGGTTATAAAGAAACGGATGCATATGTAAATATGCAATTGCCATATTCTGAAGACGAATACATAGATTCTGCACCAGGAAATAGTACGAAAGCTACTACTTTTAATGTGGGGCTGAATTTCGGTGATGAGATAAGCGGTGGAGTAGGTTGGAGTTTTACAATGGATAATGCCCCTACAATAGAGAGAAGTGTTGATACGGAGACTGATAGAGTATCTAATGTTGAAACAAACTTCTTGTATTCAAATAATTAAGTATTGTACAATTTTTGTTACGGTTGTTGTTTTGATTTGGCTTTTTGTAATATGCCATTCTCTTCTATAGGATGTGTTCGTAAACATATTAGTCGTCTGTGTGCTGATTGTTCGGCACACAGACGATTTCTAATTTAACAGAAAGATTTGCAATAAGTGATTTGATGCTTGTTGTAAAGAATGAATAATATTATAATCTTTATATAGATGTATAAGAAAGGCATGGATGTTAGTTTGATGTACGTGGAAGGAGATAATAGGTTTATGAAGTTATGGAAGAAAATCATTCTAATCATTATTTGGGGTTCAATTGTTTTCTTGTTTATATATAAATTATCTCAACCCAGCCATAGTCAAAAGCTAGTTTCTTATCTTGAAAATAGTAATATAAATCAGATAAGCGTAGAAAAAAGAAAAAGTACTGACAGCACTGACTCAGGAATGACAGTTCTTTCGGAACCGGTTTTTCTGACGAGTGATGAGACAGAAAGATTTTATAATATTTTGGAGGAACTGGAGTTGGTAAACAAAGGAACTGCTCCGATTCCATTTAAATCTAGTATCAGATATTATGTTCAGTTTATGGATGAGGATGGCCGAGAAACTGCTTCTTTGGAATTTTATGGGGATGAACTGTTGATTTTTGACTTTTTTCCTGACGATGAACCGAGTATTTTTAAGCGTTATGAAATAGCTAATACGGGTACAACAGATTTCTTTGAAGAAGTACTTAGAAAATAATCCTAAGTAAATTTTAAGATTTGAGTATATTGACATATATTCCTGATGAGACTATAATAAAATTACATATCTGGGAAAGTTCTTAACCATTCGGTTGCTAATCCCCCATATGAATACTTAAAAACATGGCGGAGGCAGCGGAAAGTAAGAAGTTCTAGCATACGTGATGCCTTTGCCATCATAGGAAAGGAGTTATGCGTATGCACAGAAGAAAACTGGAGGAACTCAATTTACTTGATGATTTTTTAATGTTTACATTGGTAAATCATCCAAAGTTTGGAGAAAAATTCAGCAAGAAATTATTAAAAATTATTTTGGGCAAGGATTTCAAGAAGTTGAAGGTGGTGCCACAAAAGGTCTATTATGGAAGTGATACAGATAAGCACGGAGCGAGATTGGATGTTTATCTGGAGGAAGAACTTGACGGTGAAGAATATCACGAAAGCGCTACAATATGTGACATCGAACCAGAGCAGAAAGACAATGAGGAAAAGGTTGAAGCATTGCCAAGAAGAGTGAGATTCTATCATTCTAAGATCGATATTGGAAGTTTGGAAAGTGGAGCGGATTATCGTGCACTAAAAGATGTAATTGTGATTATGATTATGCCGTTTGATCCGTTTGGTTATAACCGTATGGTTTATACGATCCAGAATCGTTGTATAGAAAAGCCAGATATGTCTTATGACGATGGAGCTAGGACCATATTTCTTTACACGAATGGTACAGAAGGACATCCGACAAAGGAACTCGGCGAACTTCTCTATTACATGAAAGACTCGAGAATGCAAAATGCCCGAAATGAAACATTAAAAGAAATTCACGAAATGGTGGAATGTGTGAAGCGGGATTCGGAGGTGTCATTAGCCTATATGAGAATGATGAAAAGAGAAGAAGAAATTGCCATGGAGGCAGCTAGAAAGGAACGCATCAAAGCGGAAGCAGAGTTAACGGAAACCAAGACAGAGTTGACGGAAACCAAGACAGAGTTAACGGAAACCAAGACAGAGTTAACGGAAACCAAGACAGAGTTAACGGAAACCAAGACAGAGTTAACGGAAACCAAGACAGAGTTAACGGAAACCAAGATGGAGTTAACAGAAACAAAAGCAGAGTTGAGTGATACGAAAAAGAAAGTGGCTGAACTCGAAGCTGAGAATTTGCGTTTGAAGCAGATGTTTGAAGGAAAATAAGATATAGAGAAAGTAAGAAAGCCACATTTTATCGGTAGTGAGAATGTGGCTTTTTTACGTGTATGATAAGGAATTACAACAAACTTGCCATAATTTTCGCATAGATTTCTTGATTCTTTTTGCTCCAATTATTGGCCACAGTAACAGCCTCGTCTTCGGTAGGAACTGCTAGCGTTAAATCTATAATCGGAGCTCCGTTCTCCAGAATCTGGCAACGCACATCATATTCATTTGCATGATTTGGATAGTAGTCTGCCTTCACCGAAACTTCATTTTTTAAATCATATGCTTTCTCCTTCATAAAAGAGTCTACATCTTCGCGAATCGCAGGAGAGATGTTCGATTTGAAAAATTGAATGGTCTCTGCCCCTTCTTCTGTTAAATGATACAATGTACGATTGTGCGTAGATTCTTCACGAATAAATCCAGCCTCTACCATGCTGGAAAGTGTCTGCTGAAGTGTGAAGTAATTTGTGTATCCTTTATCTAAAATAAATTCTGAAATCTGTCCATTGGTAAGTGGAAAATCAACTTTTTCCAGTATATATAAGATAATCAATTTGTAGAGTGTAAATGCTTCTGACATAAATACTCCTTTCCTTGCCATATATCGGCATCTTTAAAATATTTTTGCATACTATTCAGAACCAGACGCTTATTCGAAGTCCAAAGTGGAGCGATTAGGAGTGATTTTGGCCCATCTCCAGTCAGACGGTGAATCACAATGTCTGGGCGGAGGTGAGAAACTAATTTCCCGAGAAGCTCCAGATATTCTTCCAGATTTGGCAGAAAGAATGGCTTGTCTCCATAATAATCAGCTAAGTCCGTATTCTTCAATATATGCAATAATTGTAATTTAATTCCATTAATCGGAAGTTTATTTAAATAATATATCGTCTCCAACATTTCTTTTTCTGTCTCATTTGGAAGACAGAGAATTGTGTGGACAATGATGGAAACTCCAATCTTTTTCAAATCATAAACCGATTTTTCAAAAACGTCAAGGTCATAACCGCGCCGGATGAACTTTGCGCTTTCGGGATGAATCGTCTGAAGTCCAAGCTCTACCCAGACAGGCTTTATCTGATTCAGTCTTGATAACAAGTCTAAAATATCAGAAGAGAGGCAGTCTGGTCTTGTGGCAATGGATAAAACCTTCACATCTGGCTCTTCTATTGCTTCCATGAAAATCTTTTCCAGATAAGAAACAGGAGCGTATGTGTTCGTATATGCCTGAAAATAAGCAATATATGAGGAGCCTTTGTGCTTGCGCTTCACAAGCTGTCGTCCCTGTTCTAATTGTTCTTTGATGGAAATATTGCGGTCGCCTGCAAAATCTCCAGAGCCGCCCACACTGCAGAAAATACAGCCCCGATTTCCAAGAGTGCCGTCACGGTTTGGGCAAGTCATACCGCCATCCAAAGAAAGCTTATACAATTTTTCACCGAAGGTTTCTTTTATATAATAATCAAGAGAGTAGTATCTTTTTTCTCCCCAATGTTTCATGAAATCAATTCCTTTAATCTGTTATATTTTTATATGATAACATTCTTAAAAAATCAAATCAACAAACAGAAAAAAATAGTTTGATTTTTTTGAGAAATATTGTATAATATCATAGTAAAAAATCGACTAGTCACATCAAGACAGAATCCCCAGATAAAAGAATTGAATAAAGAAAGGGTTTTAAATATGAGAGAAAAATATGAGTCTCTTCCGCTGGCAACGCTTCGAGACCTTGCGAAAGCGCGCGATATCAAAGGTACAAGCACTATGAAAAAAGCAGAAGTAATTGAAGCAATGTTGGAACAGGATGAGAAAGATAAGGTAAAAGCAGCAGGGACCGTTAATATTGACCAGCTTGACAGCGGCGAATTGGCACATGGAATTTTGGAAGTGCTTCCTGATGGATATGGATTTATCAGAAGTGCTAATTATCTTCCGGGAGAAAACGATGTGTATGTAGCACCTTCACAAATCCGTAGATTCGGGTTGAAGACTGGTGATATTATCACAGGTAATACAAGGGTGAAAGCACCGACAGAGAAGTTCTGTGCATTATTATATGTGACAAAAATTAATGGTTTTACAACTGCAGAAGCAACACAGAGAGCGAATTTCGAGGACATGACTCCAATCTTCCCAGATGAAAGACTCCGCCTGGAAAACGGAAAGAGCAGTACGGCTATGCGTATCGTAGACCTCTTGTCTCCAATCGGAAAAGGTCAGCGTGGTATGATTGTGTCACCACCGAAAGCAGGTAAGACAACACTTTTAAAACAGGTTGCACAGGCAGTGCTTAAGAATAATCCAGAGATGCACATTTTGATTCTTCTGATTGACGAACGTCCAGAAGAAGTAACAGACATTAAGGAAGCGATTATTGGAGATAATGTAGAAGTAATTTACTCTACATTTGATGAATTGCCTGAACACCACAAGCGTGTTTCAGAAATGGTAATTGAGCGTGCAAAACGTCTTGTAGAGCATAAGAAGGATGTTATCATTCTTCTGGATAGTATTACTAGACTTGCAAGAGCATACAATCTGACAGTTCCACCAAGTGGGCGTACTTTATCAGGTGGTCTTGACCCGGCAGCACTCCATATGCCAAAGCGTTTCTTCGGTGCTGCGAGAAATATGAGAGAGGGCGGAAGCCTAACAATTCTTGCAACTGCATTGGTTGATACAGGAAGTAAGATGGACGATGTAATTTACGAAGAATTCAAGGGAACTGGTAACATGGAACTCATTCTGGATAGAAAATTACAGGAAAAACGTGTATTCCCTGCAATCGATATTCCAAAATCTGGTACAAGAAGAGACGACTTACTTCTTACACAGGCAGAGCAGGATGCTGTTTACAATATGCGAAAAGCGCTTAATGGCATGAGACCAGATGAAGCAGTAGAAAATATTTTAAATATGTTCGCACGCACAGAAAATAATGCTGAGTTTGTGGAAAAGGTAATGAAATCAAAAATCTTTTAGAAAATAGTCTAAGAAAAACTTGCAAAACAGATGTATCTATGATACAATAACAAAGCTGTTTAGAAAAGGCGAACCTAATCGCGGTTGGCAATCGCGAAAAAATAATGAAGAGGTGAAAATAATGAGAGAAGGAATCCATCCAACATATCATCAAGCGACTGTAACATGTAACTGTGGAAATACATTCGTAACAGGATCTACAAAAGAATCAATCCACGTAGAAATCTGTGCAAAATGTCATCCATTCTACACAGGACAACAAAAAGCTACTCAAGCTCGTGGTCGTGTTGATAAATTTAACAAAAAATACGGAATGCAATAATAAGATTCAAACATACGGGTTGAGGTTCAATACTTCAACCCGTTTTGATTATCAGCAGGATAATCTTTTCAGATATTCGAAAGAGGGTGTTGATTATGAAATCATCGAATATAGGAGGCCAGGCGCTGCTGGAAGGCATTATGATGAAAAATGGTTCGAACTATGCCGTTGCAGTCAGAAAGCCAGATGGTGAAATTGAAGTTCAGGTAGACGAATATAAGAGCATCGTCAAATGGGAGAAGCTTACAAAAATCCCATTTGTAAGAGGTGTATTTAATTTTATAGATTCTTTGGTGCTTGGAATGAAAACACTGATGTTTTCTGCCAGCTTTTATGAAGAAGAGGAGACAGATATTGTTCTCACAAAGGAAGAAGCAGAAAAGCAGCAAAAGAAGGAAGACCTGATTATGACAATCACAATGATTGCCTCTGTGGTAATTGCACTTGGACTTTTCATGGTGCTTCCATACTTTATTTCTAGTTTATTTAAAGGAATCATTCCATCAAGATTCCTCAGAACTGTTTTAGAATCTGTGGTGCGCATTGCATTATTTATCGGCTATATATTGGCAGTTTCTAAAATGAAGGACATCCAGAGAACATTTATGTATCATGGAGCAGAGCACAAGTGTATCAACTGCATTGAACACGGAATGGAATTAAATGTAGAAAATGTAAGAAAAAGTTCAAAGCAGCACAAACGCTGCGGAACCAGCTTCTTATTCTTTGTCATGTTTGTAAGTATCATTGTCTGCTTCTTTATTACAGTAGAGTCTCCGATTTTACGTGTGGTGCTTCGTATCGCGTTACTTCCAGTGATTGCAGGAATTTCTTACGAGTTAATCAAGCTTGCAGGAAGCAGTGAAAATCCGATTATCGGACTACTTAGTAAGCCGGGTCTTGCAATGCAGAATCTGACAACAAAAGAGCCTACAGACGATATGATTGAAGTTGCGATTAAAGCGGTGGAAGAAGTATTTGACTGGAAAGGATACTTAAAAGAAAATTTTGGAGAGCACTAAAATGACACTACGAGAAGCTTATGAATATGGGCAGGAACAACTGAAAAATGCAGAAATCCAAGATGCCGTTTTAGATGCGTGGTATTTGCTTGAGTTCGTAACAGGAATCAGCCGGGCTATGTATTTTCTCCGTGTGAATGAGGAAATGTCTTCGGAGCAGGAAAAACAGTACAAGGCATACTTGGTAACACGGGCAAGCCACATTCCATTACAACACATTACAGGCGTGCAGGAATTTATGGGACTGGAATTCTGTGTGAATGAGCATGTGCTTGTGCCAAGACAGGATACGGAAGTGCTGGTAGAAAGTGTGCTCGACGTACTTGAGCCGGGGATGAAGGTGCTTGATATGTGTACGGGTTCCGGATGTATTCTCATCAGTCTTTGTAAATTGGGAAAAGATATTGCAGGAACTGGCGTTGATATTTCAGAAGAGGCACTTAAAGTGGCGTACCGTAATGCAGAGAAACTGAGAGCAGATGTGACACTTTTGCAAAGCGATTTATTTGCAAATGTAGAAGGGAAATATGATGTGATTGTTTCCAATCCGCCATATATCCGCACAGCAGTCATTGAGGAACTGAAAGAGGAAGTGAAATTTCATGACCCATTTCTTGCATTAGACGGAAAGGAAGATGGACTTTATTTCTATCGAAAGATTGTAGAGGAGAGTCCAAAATATTTAAAAAAAGAGGGTAAGTTGTATTTTGAAATCGGACACGACCAGGGAAACGATGTGAAATGCCTTATGGAAGAGGCAGGGTTTGCAAAAGTAACTGTGAAAAAGGACTTGGCAGGTCTTGACCGAGTGGTCTTTGGCGTGTACAATTAATAAGAGTATGACTATTTATAGATAGGTAAATATGGAGGAAATAACATGTTTGATAAATTAGACGATTTACTAATTCGTTATGATGAGCTCATGAATGAGTTACAAGAGCCAGACGTGGCGAATGACCCAAACCGTTTTCGTAAATTAATGAAGGAGCAATCAGACCTTGCTCCACTCGTTGAAGCATATACAGAATATAAGAATGCAAAGCAGGCAATCGTAGACAGCGAAGAGATGCTTGAGATGGAATCTGACGAAGAAATGCGAGAGCTTGCAAAAGAAGAATTATATGAGTCAAAGAAGCGCGTGGAAGAGTTAGAACAGGAATTAAAAATCTTACTCCTTCCAAAGGACCCTAACGATGATAAGAACATCATGGTTGAAATCCGTGCAGGTGCTGGTGGAGATGAATCTGCATTATTTGCAGCAGAAGTTTACCGTATGTATGTACACTATGCGGAAAGCAGACGCTGGAAAGTTGAGATGATTTCACTGAGTGAGAACGGAATCGGCGGGTTCAAAGAAGTTGTATTCATGATAAGCGGTCAGGGCGTTTATTCAAGAATGAAATATGAAAGTGGTGTTCACCGTGTACAACGTGTTCCTGAAACAGAATCAGGCGGACGTATCCATACATCAACAATTACAGTAGCTGTAATGCCAGAGGCTGAGGAAGTAGACGTAGTAATCGACGAAAAGGATATCCGTATCGACGTAATGCGTGCTTCAGGTAACGGTGGACAGTGTGTCAACACAACCGACTCAGCGGTACGTTTGACCCACTATCCAACTGGAATCGTAATCTACAGCCAGACAGAAAAATCACAATTACAGAACAAAGAAAAAGCCTTCCGCTTGCTGCGTTCGAAACTGTATGAATTAGAATTGGAAAAACAACAATCTGCAGAAGCAGAGGCTAGAAGAAGCCAGATTGGTACTGGCGACCGTTCAGAAAAGATTAGAACATACAACTTCCCACAAGGACGTGTGACAGAGCACAGAATTAAATTGACATTGTATAAGATTGACAGTGTTATGAATGGGGATTTGGATGAGATTATCGATAGCCTTATTGCAGCAGATCAGGCAGCGAAATTGGCAAAGATGAACGAATAGCACGAACGTGAAATATAATAAAGGGGCTATTGCAAAAATAAAGAGAAAATAAAAATCATAATATGCGATTTTATCCACCACTTTTTGTGGTGGTTTTTTTGTGTAAACACAAGAAATTGAAGGGCAGCTTTCCATATGCAATATTTTTGATGTTCCGCAGATGAAAATTCCTAGTTTTGAGTAGATTTTCCTCCTTTTTTAGGCCGTATTTTCCGTATACAAGATAATTGGTTTCTGACGGTAAAGTTTTGAGGCAAAATCTATGCATAGTGAAGAAGATTTTTTACATATGGAAAATGAATCTTTTTGCAAACGCACAGCCAGAATTTGAACGCATATTTTGCCTCGGAAATTTGTGACTGTTTGAACGAGCTTTGAACAACTGACTTTTTGTCTCACAAGGTTGTAAGAAAATCAACGAAAGACTGCAGATGTACTTCTACGGATGAAGGTTGCTGAAATATTTTAAAAAGATTCATTTTCCATATGTAAAAAATCTTCTTCACTATGCATAGATTTTGCCTCAAAACTTTAACGTCAGAAGCCAATTATCTTGTATACGGAAAATACGGCCTAAAAAAGGAGGAAAATCTGCTCAAAACAAAGAATTTTCATCCGTGGAACATCAAAAATATTGCATATGGAAAGCTGCCCTTCAATTTCTTGTGTTTACACAAAAAAACCACCACAAAAAGTGGTGGATAAAATCGCATATTATGATTTTTATTTTGCAACAGCCTCTTTTTATATTTCATATGCAACAAATTATAACATCTATTGGGATTTATGTTATTTTTTGTTGATAGATAACCCCGCCTTGATAATGTATAATGTAAAAAAACATAACAAAGGTGGGATTACTTTGATTAGTGATAACTTATATTCATTGCGAAAACTAAATCAATTTACGCAGGAAGAGGTGGCTGAGAAAGTTGGAGTTTCTCGTCAGGCATTGGCAAAGTGGGAGAACGGAGAAACCTTACCAGATATAGAAAAATGTGCCCAGTTAGCAGAGTTATATGACGTTACACTGGATTCGCTTGTTAACTATTCCCAAAAAGATTACAAACTGAATGTTCCTCCAAAAGGGAAGCATATTTTCGGTATGGTCACAGTTGGAGATAAGGGGCAGATTGTGATTCCGTATAAAGCGAGAAAGGTATTTGACATAAATCCAGGTGAAAGATTAGTGATACTGGGAGATGAAGAGCAAGGGCTGGCTATCATTAAAGAGGCAGCTATATTAGAGATGTTAAATCAAATGCAAAATGGAGATGAAAACAATGAGTAAAATAGCTTTCTTTTGTATCCCGGCACATGGGCACACTAATCCAACACTTGAAGTTGTAAAAGAATTAATCAGACTAGGGCATGAAGTGCGATACTATTCCTATGACATGATGAAAGAAAAAATCGAAACTACTGGTGCTGTATTCATCTCATGCGACCGGTATGATTGCCAAGAGCAGCTATCACCGAAGGATGGCAAGAGAATTGCAACGGACATCGATTTTGCTGTTGAAGTCCTTGTAAATTCCACGCTCGCCATGGACGAAGCTCTTCTCGAAGACATGAAAGCATGGCAGCCAGATTGTATTGTTGCAGATTCCATGGCATTATGGGGTAAGCTCATTGCACTTAAGTTAGATATACCATTTGTTTCTTCAACGACGACTTTTGCATTTAATCAGTACTCGTCTAAGATTATGAAGCAAAGTATATGGGGACTTATTAAGGTGCTATTTCAAATGTCTAAGGCAAAAAGGCATATTAAGAAATTGCAGGAGAAAGGGTATCCTGTCCGAAATGTTTTAGATATTATTCAAAATGATAACGAGACGAATACGATTGTCTATACATCTCCAGAATTTCAGCCATGTAGTGAAACCTTTTCAGATAAATACTCTTTCGTTGGTCCTTCTATTGCTAAGTTGGATTATGAAGTGGCAAGAGATGACGTTAAGACAGTTTATATTTCGCTGGGAACAGTAAACAATCAAATGATGCCATTTTATTTGAATTGTATAGAGGCGTTTAAAGATTCTGAAATGAAAGTGATTATGTCAGTCGGAAATACGGTTGATTTGTCTGCTTTTAAAGGAATTTCGAGTAATATAGAAATTTTTGCAAGTGTGAATCAAATAGAAATCTTACAAAGGGCTGATGTCTTTATTACTCATTGTGGAATGAATAGCGTGAATGAGGCCTTATATTACCAAGTGCCACTCGTTATGTTCCCTCAAACAAATGAGCAAAAGGGTGTGGCATATCGTGTGAATGAACTGGGTGCTGGAGTTTATTTGAAATCAAATACAGTGACTTCTATTAGGAATGCGGTTGAAGAAGTGATTCGTAGTTCAGTTTATAAGAAGAATGTAAAGACTATTGCCGAGAGTTTCTATAAATGCGGAGGAAGTCTAGAAGCTGCGGAAAAGATTATAATGGCTATTGAAACAGCCACCAATTAGAAAAGTGCTGTCATATTTACGATTTTATCGCAAATGTGACAGCATTATTGTGTTTACAGGTCTATTTTGTGATTCTTAAAATAGTATTCCCTGTCGTGTTCGTTGACTTCACGCAGTACTTTACATGGATTTCCAACTGCCACTACATTGTCTGGCAAATCCTTTGTAACAATACTGCCTGCGCCAACTACAACATTATCACCTATGGTCACGCCAGGAACTATGATAACCCCGGCGCCAATCCAGCAGTTCTTTCCAATGTGAACAGGGGCATTGTACTGATAGCCTTGCTGGCGAAGCTCAGGTAAGATAGGATGTCCAGCGGTGGCAACAATGACATTTGGGCCGAACATAGTGTAGTCACCTACATAAATATGTGTGTCATCAACAAGTGTCAGATTGAAATTTGCATATACATTTTTACCAAAATGTACATGATGTCCGCCCCAATTGGAATGCAGAGGTGGTTCGATATAGCAGTCGTCACCGATTTCCGCAAACATTTCTTTTAGCATTTTAGTACGTTTTTCACCTTCAAGTGGACGGGTTGCGTTGAAATCATAGAGTTTTTCAAGGCATGCGGTCTGTTCTTTCATGATTTCTTCGCCGCTAGGATAATATAGCTGGCAGTTGTGCATTTTTTCTTTTATGTTCATAGCTTTAGTCTCCTTGTAGATAAATTATTTACCTAAAAACCTAGAGTAATGGTAATATATAATAAAACCATTATATCATATATTTTGTAACGAACAGACACTTTTTGGTACTAACTTAGTAGAAAGGAGAGAAAGAAATGGAAGTTACTTGATTTTTATGTTGTTAATTCGAAAAAGGATGAAATCTTGAATCCATTGGGATTAACGTTAATAGCGTTGCCGATAGAATAGACAAAAGAAGAAGAGAATGTTACAATTCTCCTATAGTTGAGAATGAAAAGGAGTTGAGAGAATGCGTATTAATGAAGAGATAGTAAATGTAAGAGGACATGAAGTGTTACTTCGCAATGCCACTGAGGATGATGCAGAGATGCTTCTGGATTATTTGCGTGTGACATGCGGTGAGACAAGGTTTCTCGTGAAAGAGCCAGAAGAAATTACACTTACATTAGAGCAAGAAAAGGAATTTATTAAAAAAAATAACAACTCTGAAAGTAATTTGCTAATTATAGGTTTTCTAGATGGGGAATATGTTGGAAATTGTTCTCTCATGGGGATGGATTTAAGTAGATATAGACATCGTGCCAGGATGGGAATAGCCCTTTTTCAGAAATACACAGGAATGGGTATTGGGCGGGCAATGATTGAAAAGTTAGTTGCAGTAGCAAAGGAAAAGGGATTGGAACAAATCGAACTGGAGGTTGTGGCAGACAATGAGAGAGCAATTGCCTTGTATAAAAAAATGGGGTTTGAGATTTATGGAACAATGCCTAATAATATGAAGTATAAAGATGGTACATATGCAGATGTATATTGGATGATGAAAAGATTATAAGGAAAATCTTGAGATGTATAATGGAGGTCAATTATGTGCTTTATTTGTGACAGGATTAAGATGATTAAAGATGGCAATAATCCTTATTTCGTAAAAGAATTAGAAACAGGTTATGTAGTTGTTGGAGATAATCAGCATTTTAAAGGCTATTCTTTATTTCTTTGTAAAGAGCATAAAACAGAATTGTTTCAGTTAGACCATTCTGTAAAAATGAGATTTTTAGAGGAAATGTCTATTGTAGCAGAAGCAGTGGCAAATGCTTTTGGTGCAGAGAAAATGAACTATGAGTTGCTAGGAAATGGAGATACACATCTGCATTGGCATTTATTTCCAAGAGTAAGTGGTGACATAGAAAACTATGGAAATAACGGAAAAGGACCAGTTTGGTGGTATCCAATGGAAAAAATGTATAGCGATGATAATCGTCCTTCTGATGTAGAATTAGATATAATGAAATCAAAATTACTTGAAGAGTTGGAAAAATTAGTTGGGTTAGTTAATTATGAGTAAGAATGAAAAGACAAATGTGATGCGCGTGCTGGAGCAAAAGAAGATTCCGTATGAAAGCTATAATTATGTGGATTCAGGAGTTACTAGCGGTATTGAGGTTGCAAGTGTTTTAAATCAAAATCCTAATCAAGTGTTTAAAACGTTAGTTACAATTGGGAGTTCAAAAAATAATTTCGTTTTCGTGATTCCAGTTAACAAAGAATTAGATTTGAAAAAAGCTGCGAAAGCAGTTGGTGAAAAAAACATTAGTATGATTAAGTCAAAAGAACTTTTGCCATTAACAGGATATATTCATGGCGGCTGTTCTCCAATTGGAATGAAGAAACAATTTAAAACCACAATTGATGTGTCGGCTGAGAATTTTGATACGATTATATTTAGTGCAGGGAAAATCGGCTATCAGGTTCAGGTTTCTTTGGAGAATTTGAAGAAGGTAGTAAATTTTGAATTGAAGGATATTGTTGTTTAGAAGATTGGAGCAATTATAATGAGCGCAACTACAAATTTCAGAAAATGTATAAAACGAAATAATAATATACTTATGGAAGGCGCTCTTGGGGAACGCCTAAAGCGAGAATATGGATTAACTTTTGATGAGCATGTTGCGATGGCAAAGCTGATTTATGATGAAAAAGGTGCTGTTGCTCTAGCAAATTTATGGAATGAATATATTGATATAGCACGCAAATATAAGCTGCCATTTATAGCGACAACTCCAACTCGACGTGCAAACTACGAGAGAGTGCAATGCGCAGATTGTCCAGATTCGATTATTGCGGACAATGTTAATTTTTTGAGAAATATGCAAAAGAATAGCGGAATTGAAATGTATGTTGGCGGTCTTATGGGATGCAAAGGCAGATTTCCTTTATGCAGGAATTATGCCAGTATTATCTGAGGCGGCAGGCATGGCGAGAGCGATGGAATCTACGGGATTACCTTACATTATTAGTTTCACAATTCAAAAGGATGGAAAGCTGATTGATGGAACAACCATAGCAGATGCTATACAATATATTGATAAAATAACAAAGGTTGCACCTGCTTGTTATATGTCAAACTGTGTTCATCCAAGTATTGTAATTGAAGCGTTGGCTCAACCATTTAATGACAATCAAATAGTTAAAGAACGATTCTGGGGAATCCAAGCAAATACGTCACCACTATCTTACGCAGAATTAGACAATTCTGTTGATTTGAAGTGTTCAGAACCAGATGTATTCGCCGACGAGATGATAAGATTGCGTGAAGTTAGTAGAATTAAAATATGGGGCGGATGCTGTGGTACAGACAATCGGCATATGGAATGTGTGGCCCAGAAGCTTGAAAATTAATTTAGAAGTAAGAGGAAAGTAAGATGGAAGTTAGAAAAGCCAGTATTTCAGAATTAGATGACATCATGAAAATATTTGCCCGTGCCAGAAAGTTTATGGCGGAGCAAGGGAATCCAAATCAATGGGGAACATCAAAGCCGGCGCGGGAAACCATAGAGGAAGATATAAAAAATGGTCACAGCTATGTGTGCGTTGAAGATGGCGTAATAGCAGCAACATTTTATTATTTGGAAGGCGTAGATCCTACTTATGTTAAGATATATGATGGCGCATGGATGAATGATGAGCCTTACGGCGTGGTTCATAGAATTGCTTCTGCTGGCACTGTAAAAGGTGTCGGTAGTTTTTGCCTGAACTGGGCGTTTGAGCAATGTGGCAATTTAAAAATAGATACACACCATGATAATGCAGTAATGCAGAATACATTAAAGAAGAATGGTTTTTGTTATTGTGGCATTATTTATCTGGCGGATGGGGATGAGCGTCTGGCATTTCAAAAAGTTAGAAATACAGGGGAATATTGATTTTGGCTGTTAGATTTATTGCATCTATTGGTATTGTTGTGTTTGCATCCCTTCAATTATTTGGACTTGAAGTAATTTGCGGGAGCCGAGACCAACTTAGCTAAAAAATATTTAGCTTTGTCATACAGAAACATATAAAAGCCCTTTTCTAGACGTCAATATTCGGTCATGTTACGACACAAAAACGCCTAGAAATATTAAAAAAAATAATTCTATATGTCAGAAAGTGTTGAAATTACACGCAAACATACCAAAAACGCGCACATTTGCTTAAAATAAGCGTCTATAAATATTATAAAGTAAACTTCTGTCTGCCCGACAACAGTTTCAAATTGAAAATACGACAGATAGATGTGAATATTTTTAGGAATCTAGGCGTTGTTAAACCAAGCAGACCTCAGAAGTCAGCAAATCAGTTCAAAACTCGAAGCAATTACATCCACAAATTCCAATTTCGTAAAGTTGTGAATAACTGAATTTTTACAAAGAGGAGATTATCTATTAAAGTAATGATTAAAGATGTCAAAGAGAAGTACTTACGGAGGAGAGTTCGCATGAGTGCAAAGAATTATGTTACTGCATCGGTAATATTTTCAACGTTAGTGATGTGTTTCGTTGATGGGGTAATATTACCGCCATACTTATACAAATCCATTATAAAGATTGTATTATTTTTGCTGATACCGATGATATATTTCCTGATTTATAAAGGCAAAGATGTATATTTAAAAAAACTGTTTGTACCAAAGAAAAAGGATTTCTTATTGGCACTACTGCTGGGAACTGGGGTTTTTGTAGTTATTATGGCAGCCTACTTTGTATTTGGAGCTTATATTAACTTATCAGAAATCAAAGATTCTTTGACCTCCGGTATAGGTGTTACTGCAGACAATTTTATATATGTGGCGGTTTATATCTCATTTGTAAATTCATTACTGGAGGAGTTTTTCTTCCGCGGATTTGCATTTCTAATACTGAAGCAGGAGGTAAGTAAAAAATTTGCTTACATATTCAGTTCTGCAATGTTTGCCTTGTATCATGTGGGAATGACAAGTGGCTGGTTCAATATTTTTATTTATATATTAGCAATGCTGGGGTTGTTTCTTGGCGGATGCATTTTCAATTTCTTGAATGAGAAATGCGAAAATATTTATCCATCGTGGTTGGTACATATGTGTGCGAACTTTGCAATAAATACAGTTGGATTAATTTTGTTTGGCATTATATAGAAAAAGAGGCAAATAAATATGGGAGGCAGATTATGAGAAGAAAAGATAGAGAAGTAAAAGATTTTGAAGTGATAAAACAAATCATCGATGAGTGCGAGATTATTAGAATAGGTTTAGTTGATGATGACATTTATCCGTATATTGTTCCATTGAATTTCGCGTATGTGATTGAAGACGAGCAAATTTATTTTTATTTGCATGGAGCTATGGCAGGGCGTAAGTATGAATTGATGAAGAAGAATGGTGTATGTTCTTTTGAAATGGACTGCGGACATAAGATGGAACTCATTCACAAGGTGAAAGATGTTACTATGAGATATAAATGTGTTATGGGTAAAGCTGATATCGAATTCTTAGAAGGCGAGGATAAATTCAAAGGAATCGATATCATCATGAATCGTGATGAGAGAACTCGTAATTTCGAATATAACAAAGCAGTAGTGCCACGCACTGCGGTTATTAAGCTTACTGTTACGGAATACAGTGGCAAAGTGAATCCAATTGGTGGAAATGCGGATTAGCATTCAAGATTGGATTTTAGGAGATTTATCATGCAAGAATATCAAAATATAACCCATACATTTGAGCCGGTTTATGATGAAAAATCGAAAATATTGATTTTGGGAAGTTTTCCATCTGTGAAATCAAGAGAAAATCAGAACAGGGCAGGAAAGATAATTAGATATTTAAGCCTCAAAATGAGTCTGAAAACAGTCTCATTTTGAGGTTTTTATATATTAAAGACACGAATCGAGACTATTGCTTCAAAAAGGACTATCAGTATGACAGCACCCCAATAGATTATAAAAGGCGCAAGAACGAATCCGATGATTCGCAAAGCTTTATGTTGAGAATTTATCAAAGGAAGTTTGTCCCGTATATGTAAATAATTACAGTAAAAAGCAACAGTTAGAATGCCGATAAACAAAAATGCAAGTATTTCCGTAGAAACGGTCACTGCAATGATGAAAGCATATCCGGCCAGTGCAATTAACATTTTATACAAACACATGGTACGAAAGCCTGGAGGCAGTAATTCGGAATATACATCACGAACACGTTTTAACGCATAATACAGTTCTTTTACATTGTGGTAACGGTCCTTCGGATTTATTTCCAGGCAGTGGAGAATTACACGCTTTAATTTTCCATTAGCAATTTGTTCCGATGGAAGCTTGCCGATAAGCAGTGTATTAATTAATACTCCGACGGCATAAATGTCTGTCTGAGGAGAAGAGGCAGAAAAGCCATACTGCTCTGGGGCTGCAAAGCCGGCAGTTCCCAAAAGAGTGGTATCCCTGCCTATGGATGTACTTGTTGGCTTAGCAGCATTAAAGTCTAGTAAATAGACTGTTTTTTCTGGAGAAATCAACAAATTAGATGGTTTGATATCTCTATGAATAATAGAGGGATTTGATTTATGCAGTTCCATCAAAATTTTGCATAATTGCATAGCAATATCGATGGTTTCCATTTCGGAAAAACAGCCGTTTTGCACAAGAAGCTCTTCCAGTGTAGAACCAGGCAAATATTCTTCAATAACAATTAGGTTGTTATTGTCTTCCGAAGAAGAGGCCTCTTTTTGATAGATTCCATAAATATTCGGAGTATTATTAACTGGATTCTTTTGCAAATGCAAGTAAACATCCAAATTGTAACAAAGTAATTGTTTTTTTACATAGAGTTTTCCATCCCGCTCATTTTGTACCAACATAACATGTCCATTCTTGCAAAGAGGAGTAATATCTTGATATGTAGAAAGGGGATATTGATTTTCTAAAAGCATAGAACCTCCGTAAATCAAAGTTTCTTTTTTATCTGATTTATTATATAATATACCTGTAGTTTAGAAAAGAGGAAACCACAGATGACAATTTTTGAAAAAAGCACAAACAATTTAATGAATACATTAAAACAGACCAGTCCATCAGAGTTAAAAGGATATTTGCAGGAAAACTTTAGCGAGGGTACGCCTTCTTTTTCGAACTATTTGGACATCCTGTTCGTTCAGAAAAATTTAAAAAGACAAGATGTTTTAATCCGCGCAAATCTTCCACAAAAATATGGTTATAAGCTTTTGACTGGTGAAGTACATACAACGAACCGTGACAAAATTTTATGCATATGCTTTGCCATGGAAATGAGTTTGAAGCAAACTCAACGTGCATTAAAATTATATGGAATGAATGAGTTATATACCAAAATCAAAAGAGATGTTTTACTAATTGTAGCTCTGGGTCAAAAAATATACGATATTGACAAAGTAAATGAAATGCTCATTAACGAAGACGAGCAGCCTCTTTATGATATAGAGGCAGTAGAATAACATCATATTTATTTTAATGAAAAGTCTACGTATTTTTCCCCTAAATTAGTAGAAAAAATTGCCAGTTGTTTTGATACAATACTCAAAAAAGAAAGGGGACTTAGGATTATGAAAAATTGGAAAAAGGCTATGGGATTTTTTCTTGCATCTGTATTGTTCGTAACTTCTCTGGCTGGCTGCGGAAGCAGCGAAGACAAGGATAAAGAGCAGGAGAAAGAAAAGGAGCCAGCATACACAGCAATAGATGCAGTCAATCCAGAATCTGTTACACTTGGATCGGCACAAAACGATACTGTAAAGATTTCTTTCGATTCGACAAAATGGCATCACTGGGAGCAGATGCAAAACCTGGGTATCGCACTGACTGAAACATGGGAGGATGAATATACAGTCAGCGTTGTGACTACTGTAAATGGTAAATATCCTGAAGGACAAGAGATAGAAGAGGAAAACAGGAAGCAGCTGATGGAAGGAATGGGAGAAGCTGGCGACTGGATGACATTCCCTGTCTCAGAACTGCGTACATTCAATGATGAAATCGTAATTTACATTGAAAGCACTATGGATTACACAGAAGAGTATTTGGAATATATTGTGGAGGCTGGATTGTATACACAGGACTGGGTGGACCAGAACAGAGACACCTTATTAAATGCTCCAAATACAAATCAGATTCAGGTTTATGCAATTGTTGATGGAAATCTTGTATCTTACATCGGAACATATTATGACGACACACAGAAACAGGATGTTCTTGATGCAATTACAATTGCAATTCAGACAACAGAAGTTCTGTAGAATAAAATTGAATAAAACATTAGTATAGAAGGCGTCGCTTTACAGAGCGGCGCTTTTTTGTATGGAAAGTATTTTTTACTTACAAGATTAGCAGCAGTCAAAAAAATTTACAGTAGATTTAACATCTGTCTTGTCATATGGCAAGTCGAGTGCTATAATACGACATGTTGATTAAAAAAAGAGTGGAGGAAAACATGTTGATAGCAGAAAGAATCAAACAGTTAAAAGAAAAAAAGAATGCTGTTATTCTGGCACACTATTACGTACCGGATGAGGTACAGGAAATCGCAGATTACATAGGAGATTCTTACTATTTAAGCAAGATTGCAAAAAACACAGATGCAAATATCATTGTGTTCTGCGGTGTTTCTTTCATGGGAGAAAGTGCTGCCATATTGAATCCAGACAAAAAGGTGCTTATGCCAGATGCAAAAGCGGATTGTGCAATGGCACATATGGTTAATTTAGAAAGGATAGCGGAACTCAAGAATAAATATGCTGATCTGGCAGTGGTTTGTTATATTAATTCCACGGCAGAGATTAAAACCTACTCTGATGTGTGTGTGACATCAGCTAATGCAATAAAGGTAATAAAGAATCTGCCGAATAAGAATATTTTCTTTATTCCAGATGGAAATCTTGGCCGCTATGTAAAGGAACAGCTTCCAGAAAAAAATATAATATTGAATGATGGTTACTGTCCAATTCACGCAGCAATGACGAAAGAAGAAGTGCTAAGTGAGAAGAAGAAGCATCCTAAAGCTAAATTTCTGGTACATCCGGAATGTACGAAAGAGCTTTTAGATGAAGCAGACTATATAGGAAGTACTTCTGGAATCATAGAGTTTGTTGCGAAAGATGGAAACGAAGAGTACATTATCGGAACAGAGATAGGGGTTCTTTATGAATTAAAGAAGCAGAATCCGGAGAAAAAATTTTATACAATGTCGAAAGATCAGATTTGCACTGATATGAAATTTGTGACATTAGAAAAAGTGCTTGATGTGTTGGAAAATGAGAACAATGTAGTGATGGTAGGGGAAGAAATGCAGAAAAAAGCTTTGATTCCTCTAGAAAGGATGCTGGAGCTTGCAAGATGAGAACAGATATTTTAATAGTAGGAAGCGGGTGCGCAGGATTATATTGTGCATTGAATCTTCCACAAAACAAAAGAATAACGATAATTACAAAGTCGGATGCGGAAAGTAATGATTCGCATCTGGCTCAGGGTGGCATGTGTATGCTGAGAGATGAGAGCGACTACGAAAGTTTTTTTGAAGATACATTAAAAGCAGGTCATTACGAAAATGACAGAGTTTCTGTGGAGATTATGATTCGTTCTTCGCCGGATGTGGTGAAGGATTTACTGTCATATGGTGCAGATTTTCAGAAAGATGAAAATGGTAATCTGGTATTTACCAGAGAAGGAGCTCATTCCCAAAAAAGAATCATTTATCATGAAGATGTAACAGGAAAGGAAATAACCAGCACACTGCTTAAAAAGGCAAAAGAACAGTCAAATATTACGATTCTTGAACATACAACACTGATTGATATTGTGGAAGCAGAGAATGTCTGTTACGGGGCGGTGATTCAGAAAGAGGATGGAATGCTAGAGGTAGTCGAAGCAGATTATACGGTACTGGCTACTGGTGGGGTCGGTGGCTTGTATAAACATTCTACAAATTACAATCATTTGACAGGGGATGCTTTGGCAATTGCAATCAAACATGGTATTGCACTGAAGGATGTTCATTATGTGCAGATTCATCCGACTACCTTATATGCAGAGGAAGATAGAAGTTTTCTGATTTCCGAATCCGTAAGAGGAGAAGGTGCGGTACTAAGAGATAAAAATGGAAATCGGTTTGTCAACGAACTGCTTCCGCGTGATTTGCTAACTATAGAGATTTGGAAACAGATGGAGAAGGATGGAACAGAATTTGTCTGGGAGGATTTGCGGACAATTCCGGAAAAGGAGCTGAAGGAACATTTTCCTAATATTATTGAGCATTGCAAGAAAATGGGGTATGATGTTACAAAAGAGTGTATTCCGATAGTGCCAGCCCAGCACTATTTCATGGGTGGAGTGAAAGTTGATTATCAGAGCAAGACGACCATGGAGCAGCTGTATGCGGTGGGCGAAACTGCCTGCAACGGCGTACACGGAAAAAATCGTCTGGCAAGCAACTCTTTGTTGGAATGTCTCGTATTTGCCAAGCGTGCCGCTCAGGATATGATAAAAAACATGGCGTCAGTGAAACGCAATAATGAAATAATAGAACACGTGGATATTCAACAGTATCTCGATGTGAAAAAGATACAGGAAGAGTATCGCGGGTTAGTTAAATTAGAAATAGAAAAATCAAAGAAAAGAGGAGAAGAAAAATGTACGATCAAGTAACTTTAAAATTAAATGTAGACCCACTAATTCTCAGTGCACTGAAAGAGGATATTACAAGCGAGGATGTATCTGCAAATTGTATAATGAAAAAACCACAAATCGGCGAAGTAGATTTGATTTGCAAACAAGATGGAATTATATGCGGATTACAAGTATTTGAACGAGTGTTTACTTTACTGGACGAAAACACAAAAGCTGAATTCTACGTAGAAGACGGGGATGAGGTAAAAAATGGACAATTAGTAGGGAAATTGCGTGGAGACATTCGCGTTTTACTCTGCGGGGAAAGAACAGCACTCAATTACTTACAGCGAATGAGCGGAATCGCAACATATACATATTCTGTGGCATCGCTCCTTAAAGACACGAAAACAAAACTTTTAGATACAAGAAAAACAACGCCGAATAATCGTATTTTCGAAAAGTACTCTGTCAGAATCGGCGGAGGAAATAATCATAGATACAATCTGTCAGATGGTGTATTGTTAAAGGATAACCATATCGGGGCAGCAGGAAGTGTGAAAGCAGCAGTACAGATGGCGAAAGAGTATGCCCCATTTGTTCGTAAGATTGAAGTTGAAGTTGAGACACTTGATATGGTAAAAGAAGCGGTGGAAGCCGGGGCTGATATTATCATGCTTGACAATATGAGCCATGAACAGATTAAAGAAGCGATGGATTTTATCGACGGCAGAGCAGAGACAGAAGTATCTGGAAATGTTACGAGAGAAAACATTGAAAAACTGACTGACCTGGGTGTAGACTATATATCAAGTGGTGCGTTAACACATTCTGCACCAATTATGGATATTTCGCTCAAGAATCTTCATGCAGTTTAGAAAGGTAATGTAGTAAGAATGGCATTAAGTGGACAGGAAAGAAGAAAACAGATTCTCAAAATATTAAAGAACAGTGTAGAACCGATTCCCGGTACTGATTTGGCAAAGCAGCTCTATGTCAGCAGGCAGATTATTGTGCAGGATATGGCTTTGATTCGTGCGAATGGAGTTGATGTGATATCTACAAATCGGGGATATGTTCTTCATAGCGCGAAAGAAGTGAGCCGTGTGTTTAAAGTGATTCATACGGATGCACAGGTAGAGGAAGAGTTGAATCTGTTTGTGGATTTAGGGGGAAAAGTAGAAGATGTATTTGTGTACCATAAGGTGTATGGTGTGATTAAGGTTGGTATGAATATCAAATCACGAAGAGATGTACGTAAATTCATGGAGGATATTTCTAGTGGTAAATCTAAGAACTTGAAGAACTTAACGTCAGATTATCACTATCATACGATTATCGCGGAAGATGAGAGGACATTGGATATAATTCAGAAAGAGTTAGAACAGAAAGGATTTCTTGCAAAATTGCAGGATTATGAACCGGTCGATTTTTGGAGTAATAACTGATTGTTTCTAAATCTACTAAGTAAATTTAGTGTGATTTGAAAAGGTGAGAACAGTGATGAAAATATTGATTATAGAAGACGACAAAGGAATTGCTGAGGCTATCAAAGCCCAGGCAGAGATGTGGGAACTGCAGGCAAAGTGTGTGCAGGATTTTCGTAATGTTATGGCAGAGTTTGCAGAGTACGACCCGCAGCTTGTGCTGCTTGACATTGCATTGCCATTTTTTAATGGATATCATTGGTGCAGTGAAATCCGCAAGGTTTCCCAAGTGCCCATTATCTTTATTTCCTCTGCCTCTGACAATATGAAATTTGCATTTTCGTTTATATGGAAAATTCTTTTGATGTTTGGACTTAATAATATGTTGCTAGTAATTGGGGTAAATCTGATATGCTTTGCAGTGTTTGGCTTCTTTTATGCAATGGTTTATAAGATTACATCTAATTCGTATTATTCAATTGTAAGTGGAGAGAAGGAGTAATAGTACCAGACCATAAGGCGTCGCTTTACAAAGCGGCGCTTTTTCAATTTATTTATGAAAGACTATTAGAGTTTAAAAAGTGCTTCTTAAGTGAATAATAAGAAAATACTAAGAAATAAGTCTGATGTTTTTAATGAATAAGTGATAGAATACAACGCATGTATGGGGGAAAGAAAATATAAAGAGGGAGACAGATTATGAACAGGAATAAATCTAAGAACATCTATTATCTGATTATTGGTTTATATGGAATTACTCTGCTTGCGATTATGTTAGGAATTGGAAATCTGTACGGCAGCACTACGGACTGGCTTGGACAGCATGTTGTGTTTCCTGATTTGTTCAGAAGGTCCTTTTATGAGAGCAAGCAGCTCATACCAAATTTTCTGTTTCAGATAGGCGGAGGACAGAACGCATTTCTTTTTACATACTATGGATTTTTGAGCCCGGTGATTTTAATTTCGTACCTATTGCCGTTTATCGATATGACAGCGTATGTGATTGGTGCGAGTATCATCCTGTATTTAATGACGGGAATACTGGTATTTGTATTTTTGAAGCGTCATTTTAGTGAAACGAAGGCTCTTGCATCAGCGATTCTCTTCCTGACACTGTCGCCGGTAAATTATCATTTCCATCATCACATTATGTTTGTGTGGTATCTGCCGTTTTTGATGATGGGGCTTATTGGTGTGGACCACTATTTTGAGAAGAAGAAACGCATGTTATTTATTGTAAGTACGTTTTGCTTGATACTGACAAACTATTATTTTAGTGTGGGAAGTCTGGTATGCCTGTTTGTGTATACAGTCTACAATATATTAGAAGCCGAGAAATGCCGAATCAAAGATTTTTTCAGGCAGTTTTGGAGTATCGTTTACTTATTTATAATTCCAGTACTATTAAGTGCGTTTGTATTGCTTCCAACAGCATATGCACTTTTTTCCAACAGCAGGTCCTTCGCGGTTTCAGAGAGTATAGAGAATCTATTAGTGCCAAATCTTTCGGACATTTTTTTCAGCCATTTCGGTATGGGAATCACAGGACTTATGCTGGTTGCAGTCATCGGGAATCTGACTTCTAAAAGGCTGAAAAAATGCGAAGTGTTTTTTAATGGATTTTTGATATTTATCGTTATATGTCCGCTATTTACTTATGTGCTGAACGGAATGCTTTATGTTAGGGGAAAGGTATTGATTCCATTTGCAATACTGTTTGTATATGCATTTTGTATGTTTATAGAAAAACTGGAGAAGCAGGAGATTGCAGTACTTGTATTTTTAAGAAAACCAATGCTTCTATATGCTTGGACGATAATGGTTCTTTTGGCTGTTTCTTTTGTGAATCAGAAAAGCGAGCAATATGTATCGGTGGAGTTCTATGAAGAACTGCATAATGATGAAATTGAAAAACTTATGGAATATACAGAGGATGAATGGTATCGGACAAATGTAGCCTATTTTGAAAAGCATACTGCTAATAAAATGTATGGCGATAAGTTCTATGGCAGTTCGGTATATTCCTCAACATCAAACCGTCTGTATCAGGATTTTTATGAAACTTATATGGGAAATAATGAAAGATATCGGAATTGTTTCATTACTTCTGGTGCCATGAATGAACTCTTTTACACGTTTATGGGGACAAGATACATGATTGGGGAATCTGATCCAGGATTGTATTATGAGAAAATAGCAGAAGGTGAAAATCTGAATCTATATGAGAATCAGGCGGCGTATCCGATTGCCTATAAAAGCAGTAAAACAATGAGCGAAGCAGATTTTGACCAGACAGAGTTTCCGTATTCTGCTGAGTATTTGATGACGCATACGGTTGTAGATAATGGCGATAGCACAGATTACCAGTCTGTTATTGAAAAATGTGATGTTGCGGAAGCGTATCAGTTCATTCAGGATAAATCAGAAATATACGAAATTGAATTAGCTGAAACCTATCGTGGCAGATTGTTATATTTGACCTTTGATATTGTCAACGAAGGGAACTATCAAAATAAAAAGGATGTCAGCATTAGTATTAATGGTGTCAAGAATAAACTTACTGCATATATGTGGCAGTATTATAATGGCAACACAAAATTTGATTATGTAATACCTTTGGAGAATACAACGACACTGACTGTAGAGATTACGAAGGGTCTGTACGATATTCAAAACCTCCGTATGTACACATCACCGATAATTTCCACACAGTATCCGGAAGCAGAGCATCTGGAAATAGATACCTTTTCCGGGGAAATTACATGCAGTGTGAGTGCCGATGATGGGGACTATCTTGTAACCTCAATTCCATTTGACAAAGGTTTTACGGCCTATGTCAATGGGGAACCGGCAGCGGTGGAAGTGGTAAACAAGGCATTCGTGGGGGTCCGGTTAAATAAAGGGGAGAATGACGTTGTAATAAAGTACACTTCACCATTTTTCCATGCAGGTTTAGCGGTGAGTCTGCTTGGATTTGCTCTTTTGTTATATGAATTATTGAAAACGAAAGTACAAAAGTTTATGCGGAAGAACAGGGAAATTGTGATGTACCTTATTTTTGGCATATTAACAACAGTAGTAAGTCTTTTTTCCTATTTCCTTTGTACGACTTTGATTCTGGATGCGGATAATGCTATTCAGCTACAAGTGGCAAATGTAATTTCGTGGATGATAAGCGTCACATTTGCGTATGTGACAAATAAGATATTCGTGTTCCAGAGCCAGAATTCAGTAGGGAAAGAAATAGGAAAGTTCTATGCTTCCAGATTAGGCACACTTTTGATAGATATGGCTCTGATGTATTTGCTTGTGACATTAGCAGGCATCAGTGATATACCAGTAAAAATAGTGGTTCAGGCCATCGTGATTGTATCAAATTATGTGCTTGGTAAATTTCTTGTTTTCGGGGAGGGAAAATACAAATGAAGATATCAGTTGTAATACCATGTTATAACGAACAGGAATCCATTGGATTATTTTATAATGAAATGTGTTCCGTTTCAGAAGAAATGAATCATGAGTTCGAATTTATATTTGTAAATGATGGTTCTAGGGACAACACGTTGGCGATTATTAAAGAATTGCGTGAGAAGGATAGCAGAGTAAAATATATTTCTTTCTCTCGGAACTTTGGAAAAGAATCAGCAATCTACGCCGGATTTTCAAAGGCAAGCGGAGATTATGTCGTTATGATGGATGCAGACCTTCAGGACCCACCGAGGCTGTTACCTGAAATGATGAAATATATAAATCAGGGATATGATTCGGTTGCTACAAGGCGTGTGACCAGAAAAGGAGAGCCGCCTATACGGAGTTTCTTTGCGCGTATGTTTTATAAGGTTATCAACAAAATTTCAGATGTAGATATTGTGGACGGTGCAAGAGATTATCGCCTTATGACAGCGCAGATGAAAGATGCCATTGTTTCTATGAAGGAATACAATCGTTTTTCGAAAGGAATATTCGGATGGGTAGGCTTTCAAACAAAATGGCTGGAATATGAAAATGTAGAACGGGTGGCAGGTGAAACGAAGTGGAACTTTTGGAAACTCTTTTTGTACTCGCTGGAAGGCATTATTGCATTCTCCACGGTACCGCTTGTCCTGGCCTCTATGTTTGGAATTATATTTTGCCTTTTAGCGTTTGCAATGATTCTGTTTATCGTTGTCCGCACGCTTGCTTTTGGTGATCCGGTTGCGGGATGGCCAAGTATGGTGTGTATTATATTTTTGATTGGCGGAATTCAGCTATTGTGTATTGGGATTATAGGACAGTATTTGTCGAAGACATATCTGGAGACAAAGAAACGTCCGAAATACATTATCAAGGATACGAATATCTGAGTCTAAGTATTCATTTTCTATTAGGTATGGTATAATAGACTCAATAAAAAGTCCGTGTGAGAAATATAGGGAAAGGAAATTGCACGCAAGGATATCACTTCTAAATTATCGGATGGGAATGAGGCTATTTATGACAAAGAAGGAAATATACTGAGCGGACTAGATTAAAAATGGTCATCCGAAAGGAAGACTAAAGGGGAAGACGCAAGACTTGACGGATGCGTTTGTTTTGACAATTGCGACATGACGGAAGGACAGAAGAATATTTTGTGTTTATATTTAGTTCCAGTCATGCCCAGGTCTATGATAAACAGAGTTTGTCTGGTGGAACAGTAGAAGCGTTCCGAAGTTTCATAGAAAAAAAGACCGGAAAGAAGATTGAGAAAATAAGGTAAGGACCAAGTTATGATTGAAGTTGTATTTAACGAGAGTGCTGGCGGAAGTTTGAAAGTAGCGCAGCATTACGGAAAAGGGAAATATCGAGGCGTCAGCACGGTTTTCATTGGACACTCTGATGGAAGACAGGCGACAAAGGAAGAAATCGAAAAAGCGAAGCAGGAATTTGAGTGTAAGGAACGTGAAGCATGGGAGAGAGCAGTGCCACTTGGCGGTAGTCCGGCAGATGTGTTCTGCTTTGCACTTGCACTGAGTATAGGCGACATATCAGAAGATGTACCCAGAGACAAAAGGCAGACCGTGTTGGAAATGCTTTGTGCGCAATGTTATCCAGATTTTGAGAATGAGCATGTGCAGGAAAAGATTAATTGCGTAGAGGATAGTTTGAACATCATTGCCGGGCGTCTGAAAGAAGGAGAGCCGATACGCATTTGGTATAGTAGCAATCCGGATGAACTTTGCGGAATGTATTGGTTCATGAATTGGCTGCGACAGTTTTACAAGTGTATGAATCCAACTATCTATGTTGTGAAAATGCCAGAATACGAAGAAAAGGAGAAAGGTACGATTTCACAAAAAGGTAGTTGGGGAAATGTCAGTGCAGAAGAATGGAGTCAATATGTTTCATTGCAGGAGCAGGTATCAGAGATATATGTCAAGATGTGTGCGATTCAGTGGAAAGAATTGCAGCAGGAGAATGCGATGTTACGTGCGGAACTAAATGGAAGATTGGCAAGTGTATCAGAGAATATATATGATTATTATATTCAAAGAGAGATAGCGGCAAGCGAAGAGATATTTAATGAAGCACGGCTAATAGGGAAGGTACTGGGAAAGTATCAGCTTGAAATAAGCGACAGTTTGATACATCTGCGGATAGAAAAAATGATTGAAGACGGTAAATTAGAAGTTGTGACGCAAGCAGAAAAAAATATGCCTGTGTACCGGAGAATGCTGAAACGAGTTTAATATAACAGGGAGGAAGGAGAAAAAGTATGAAAACTATATAGAAATCAGTATTGATAGGATTAGCAGTTGTTATCACAGAGTGGATTTTTGTGGCACTTATCAGCCGAGGTCATTGTGTCACAAATAAATAAGAACAAGTAATCTTGAGAGATATATTAATTTATTAAAAAAAGGAAAATGAGAGTATAAGGGGATTCATTGAATATGAGACTGCATTATAGAGCAAAATTTAATGGCGATACCTCATCATTACCACACGGCGAACATAAGCCGGGAGCAACAAAATTCAGAGAACCGGAAGACCCGAAAAAACTAGGGTTGATTGCAAATGGACTGGCACTTGCAATGTATTTTATTACGATAACAGTTTTGGTGATGTGGGGTGGCAGTGACGCATTTAGTTTTTGGGGATGTGCTATTTCTTTATTATTGGCTTTTCCACATGAATTACTGCACGCAGTATGCTTCAAAGGGGATGTGTATTTGTACACAAATCGAAAAGATGGCATGCTATTTGTGGTTGGTCCAGAGGATATGAGCAAAGCAAGGTACATATTCATGTCAATGCTTCCAAACCTTATATTCGGATTTATACCGTTTGCTGTATTTTTAATACATCCTCAATGGAAGTTGCTGGGATGTATCGGTGCGTTTTCAATTCCTATGGGCGCAGGAGACTATTTCAATGTGTTTAATGCATTAAGGCAGATGCCAAGAGGAGCACGTACATATCTGTATGGTTTTAATTCCTGGTGGTATATGCCGTAAGCACAAAAGACGGATAAAATGAAATGACTTAAAAGGAAACTTAAACCATAAAATATGCCACAAGAGTTTTATGCTTTTGTGGTATTTTTATACAAATCTAGAAATATGAAAAATGAATAGTGATATTTTGTTTCAAATCCGTAGTATATAGATGAGGTGGAAAGGAAGGTGATATACGTGGACGATAGTAAAATTATTGAATTGTTCTATGAGCGCTCGGAACAGGCAATCATGGAACTATCGAAAAAATATGGAGCTCTTTGCAACAAAGTAGCTGTCAATATCCTGAACAATCGGTTAGATGCAGAAGAATGCGTAAACGATGCATATCTAGGAGCATGGAATACAATACCACCTCAAAATCCAAATCCATTGCTCACTTATATTTGTAGAATTGTTCGCAATCTTTCCATAAAAAAATATCATTCCAACACGGCATTAAAACGTAACAGTTTCTATGATATTGCATTGGAGGAGTTGGAAAATTGCATTTCGTCCTCGCATTCAGTTGAAGAGGAGATAAGTGCAAACGAGCTGGCAAAGTATCTGGATGATTTTCTGGATTCTTTGGATAGGGATAACCGGGTTATGTTTGTACGCCGCTATTGGTATGCAGACTCTGTTTCAGATATTGCAGCAATGTTCCATATGAGTAACCACAATGTAACAATGCGTCTTTCCCGTATGCGGGAAAAACTTCGAAAGTTTTTATTGAAAGAAGGGATTACTGTATGAAAAGAAAAATAATTTCTGATGCAGTTACTAATATTAGTGACAAGCATATTGCAGAAGCAGCGGATTATGCTGTAAAAACTAAGAAAAAAGCCCGAATCTGGTTACGTTGGGGAGCTGTAGCTGCCTGCCTTTGTCTGGTAATTGGTATATTTATCTGGCAGAGTCAGCCACAGCAATCTGAACAACCAGGCATTGTGGTAGACGAGAACGGCGTAACGATACCACAGATAAATGTTTCTTTTGGTTCAAATAGTGAAGCAGATATGATTCCGTTCTTTATTTATCAAGGTCGTGTCTATGTACACGATGAATTCCTTTATAATGCGGATTCTCTCATTGGTGACTATCTTGGAACATCAATCGGAACGATAGATGAGTGGACTGCCAAGGATGGGTATGTAGATTTTGCCGGAAGCGTAAAAGGTGATTTCTATTCTGTAAATGGATATGCTCCTTCTTTTATGCTCTGCATGAAAAACGAAGACAACTCCATTGCAACCTATGTCAACAACAATGGTATTACTTTGAAATACGGCTCAGAACTTTTTGAAGAAAGATTACATCTCTCTGAAAACTATGCTAGTGTAAAATATCAGACTCGCTATGACTGGTATAATAGCATCGGAGAACCGATTCCATTGGAAGGACACACAGAGGAAGTGGAATCTTTTGTAGAAGCTTTAAAAACAGCAGAATTTATGCGATTGTCAGACATTCCTTTGGAAGAAGGGGAAACCAGTGTCTATGACAGCAAAGAGATATATCATCTTTTCTTTGAGATGGAGAATGGTATGGTAATTCATTTGAGACTCTTTGAAGGCGGATATGTTAATTTTGATGGTATCAATGGTGTATGTGTGAAAA
The DNA here is from genome assembly GCA_017465565.1 of Tyzzerella sp. Taxonomy (GTDB): domain Bacteria; phylum Bacillota; class Clostridia; order Lachnospirales; family Lachnospiraceae; genus Faecalimonas. Next base: position 35,468 of record JAFTWA010000019.1, on the reverse strand, counting down.
TGGATGAGAAGGTATTTGAAAATTTAGTAAAAGTATTAGATAGTTGAGTGTCAGGAAAGATTTTAAGTTACTTGACGTATTGTAAATAAGTGTTCAACAGTGCTACAACCAAAAGAATGGTTCGTGGCACTGTTTTTATCTAAAACCTCTTAAGATATTGTTAAGTTGACATCAGTGCTTTACCATACTAAAATGTTATTAATAATACGTTGATTTGATAGGTGTTATGTGGGGTATAAATAATGAAAATACGTAAGATTATAAAACGAATCCTCATCATTTGCATTTGTCTGGGTGTGGTAAGTTTGGGTATTCTTCTTGGAATCAACGCACATGTCAAGCATACAGTTAAAGACAGAATTGTAGAATCGGACAGCGTGCCTGAAGGAGAAGCAGACTGCATACTGGTATTGGGGTGTCAGGTAAAAGAAAGCGGAGAACCAAGTCATATGCTCAGGGACAGACTGCAGCGTGGCGTGGAATTATATGAGCTTGGCGCGGCTGATAAATTACTGATGAGTGGCGACCATGGCAGAACGGATTATAACGAAGTAGAGACAATGAAACAGTATGCGATAGATGAAAGCATAGATTCAGCAAATGTGTTTATGGATCACGCCGGATTTTCGACATACGAAAGCATATACAGAGCAAAGGAAGTGTTTGGTGTCAAGAAGATGGTAATCATTACACAGGAATACCATTTGTACCGGGCGCTTTACATAGCAGACAAACTTGGAATCGAAGCCTATGGCGTGGCTTCCGATTATCATATCTATGCCGGACAATCTATGAGGGATTTGCGCGAAGTATTAGCAAGAGCCAAAGATTTTGTCACAACAATTGTAAAACCGGAACCGACTTATCTGGGCGATTTCATCGACATACACGGGGACGGCGATATTACAAACGACTGACACAAGAGAGGGGAAAGTCAGTTTTTGAAGGACTATTGACAGTGACACACAAATATGTTATCTTTACCTTGTACATAAAAGGGAGTAGCGAAACGTCCTAGGCGGATTTGCAACCGACATTCGATACCGATGTGGTATCCGGAACAAATGAGATAGCAAGACTTTTATTGTGGCAAGTGTCATAGTGAAAGTCTTTTTTTATTTCCCTCATTTGCCACAAGGAACTTGCGGAAAGAGAGGAAGAAAGTATGACAAACGAAATGAGAGAAATCAACGAAGCAATTCAGGCAGGGGAAAGAGCGCTCAAAAGCCTTAGAAAAGCAGAAGAGAAGCTTGCTAGTGCAAGCAACTGGGGGCTTTGGGATATTTTTGGCGGTGGACTTATTTCTGGAATTGCAAAGCACAACAAAATGAATGAAGCATCTTCCTATATGGAAGACGCAAAGCGTAATCTAACCATATTCCAAAAGGAATTACGGGATGTGAACGGGACTTACAACCTGCAGCTTGATATAGGCGGGTTCCTATCCTTTGCAGACTTCTTTTTTGACGGAATTATTGCAGATTACCTGGTACAGACAAAGATTCAAGATGCAAAGGTTCAGGTAAGGGATGCCATTCAGTCAGTTTCAGGTGTATTGGCACAGTTAAAAGCAAAAACGGTGTAACGAAGGGGAAAGGATTATGGCAAAACTAGAAAGAACATTAACAGGTGACTTTAACCAGATAGTAAAGAAGATTGAAAATGGCATTTTAAACGGCAGCATGTCGGCAGCTTTGGAGGATTCCAGTGATTTTTACAGCGGAGATGCAGTGTCAGAGTATTTGAGCGTTACAGTTACGCCGGTGGCAGTCAGGCACTTTTCTTCAAAGTGAATACCTGGGGTGAGGAAGCCTTTTTAGACAAATTGAGAGAGATTTTGTAGGAGGTACAAAATAATGAAAGAGAAAAAAAGATTTGAAATGATATATAGACAGGGAACAATGAATGTAACGGAAATCTGGGTAGATACGGAAACAGGTGTCAATTATCTGTTTCAGCAGGGCGGATATGCAGGCGGTCTAACACCGCTTCTTGACAGGGAAGGAAAGCCTGTTATATCACCAATCATTAACAAATAGTGAAAGGAAATAACAAAAATGAAAAAGAGATTATATAAGAGTACTACGGATAAAAAACTGGATGGAGTATGTGGTGGAATTGCTGAATATTTCAACATTGATTCTACAATCGTGCGATTAGCACTGGTTCTTTTCTGTCTTGCCGGCGGAAGCGGAATTCTTGCGTATATCATAGCGGCCATTGTAATTCCAAGAGAGCCTTAGGAGGGGAAGCACTATGGAAAATAACAAAAAAATTAATTGGAAAGTGATTATAAATCTGGTAATGGCAGTAATATTGGTAGTGTGTCTTGTGAAACTGAGCAACTTGACAGACGAGATTAACAATTTACAAAGTCAATTGTCCTACTGGCAGTCAGACGTTAATAATATACGAAGCGATATCAGTTCCATTTATAATAATGTTGATGAACATTTAAAGAAGGAAGCGAGCCTGTTATCCCATGTAGATTATGAGTTGGGTGAACTCGATGGTTTTACTCACAAAGCCGTAATTTATTTGAAAGTGGTGCCAAAGAATATAACGGAAGGTATGCAGCTTTCTGTAAGCATAGGAGAGGAAAATGCGGAATTTATAAAAAAGGACAATGAATATACTGCCTCTTTACCAGCAAACATCTTTTCGGATTACGGAGAATATCCAATGTTACATATTCAAACGGCTGAAGGAACCAAGACGGAGTTATTAGAGAGTGTGGACCTTAGTTACCTGCATTATAATTACCTTCCGGTTTTGGAGTCAGATATATGGGGTTCCAGCACTTATAGAAATGACACGCTCACAATTGATGGAAATGTATTAATGGATTGCAAACCGTCTTCATCGAGCAGTAATGTTAAGGCAGTAAAAGCAGAACTGGTTACAGAACTTAACGGCAAAGAGATTGACCGCAAGGACATAACTTCTAAATTAGTAGATGATTATTGTGAGTTTTCGTTCGAAGAAAAGTATAAAGTGGATGACGAGGTGGAACTCGCCATGTATGTGGAGATGGAAGACTCGGCAGGATATATCCACAGGTCATCGAAGTATTACTGGCTGGAAAAGAATGGCTCCACAGGGCATGCGACAGAAGCGGTTCACACTTTGGGCATCTATGATAAAGATGGAAATCTGTTAAATGAGTTTGAATAGAAGATAAGATTATTAGGCAGTTAGGAGAAATTGGTCGTATGATGGATATTATTGTTTCAATTCTGATTTTTATTATAGCAATTATTGCATTTGTGATTAGTGTCAGGTCATATCAAGAAAAAGGGTTTTTATTCAACAATGCGTATCTCTATGCTTCTAAGGAAGAACGGGAAACAATGGATAAGAAACCGCATTATCGGCAGAGTGCAATCGTGTTTTTTATGATCGGGATAATTTTTCTACTAAATGCAATTAACGTATTTCTGAAGAAAGACTGGGTTTTTTATCTTGTATTACTTGTGAGTGTAATTACAATATTTTATGCAATTGTATCTTCGATAAAAAGCGAGATAAAAAAATAGGTAAATTAACTTATGTAACGTAGAAAGTAAAAATAAGGTGAGATCAAAATGGATTATTTTTTGCAGTTTCAATTAATTTTAGCAGCTTTTGTTTTTTGTGCCATTCTCGGTGGCGGTCTTTTTCTGGCAATTAGACGATGGATACAGAATAACAAATCTGAAAAATTGTGTCAGTTATCAATGGTTTTTGAAAAAAGAATACATACGTATTGGAGCCCGATTAGTAGGAAACATGGCTTTTCTAACCGAAAAGAGTTTTTATATTACGTGACGTTTCAATTGGAGAATGGTGAATGTATTGAGTTTTGTCTGAATTACAGAAAGAGCGAGTATGATAGACTAAAAGAAGGAGATAAAGGCCTTCTTCATTTTCAGGGAACAAGATATTTGGGATTTGAGAAAGCAGCAACTAAGAAGAAAACGTATAATAAAGATGGAACAAAAAGATAACCTGGAGTTGGAGGCGTATGTAAATGAAAAGAAAAGGAATATATATTTTTCTGCTGTTGGTGGCAACTTTAGTGTTGTCCTCCTGCAGTGCAGAAATAGTTGCAATTGACGACTGTGAATGGAAGATGCGTTCCGTTATGAGTAATAATATTGAGACCGCTGCGGATGCAGATACTTCAGTTCTTGCCGTTGGTGAAACAGACGAATTATATCCGAATGCTAAGATTGTTGAAATGACTTTGGTAGCAGAAAACGGCAAAATTACAATCACTGATGCAACGAACGACAAAACATATAGTGGTACTTATAAAGTGATACAAAAAACACCAAAAAGCATTGATTATGAAATTACAATTGATGGCTTAAATGGGTATGCGACAGTTGCACCTACCGAGTATTATGACGGCACAGAGATTCCGACCTTACCTATTAACTTGGGAGACTATTCTTTGTACTTTATCCCGAATAAATAAGCAAATGCGTTTTCCAGCGAGCAGAAAAACGTTTTATCTCGCGAAAAAAGATAAGATCGATACATTTCAAAATATAGTATGCCTGTGACAGTTAATAAGGGGAGTGAGAAAAGGCATGGAGGAGTTATTAGAAGCGTTAAATCATATGGAATTTCATACAATGTATGTGGAAGAAATATTTCAAGGTAGAAAAAGAAATGATTTCGACAATGAGAGAATAAGAGCATTTATTGAAGTTGAATTATTAAAGGACATTCGTACATATAAGGAAGAACATAGAAAACAGAGTGACAAAATTCGCGGTGAAGTATATCGGTTGATATACGGGATGTGCAGAAACAGCAGATTAGCTGAGTGCATAGCGGATGATTATTGTCTGATTTACGATGGACAAGTAGTAGGGTATGAAGATATTTGGTTTTTAAAGTTTATTCAATGTTACGAAGCATCGGTGATACCGACAGGGCAACTATAGGAAGATACAAAAGAGGGAAAGAGCATGGCACGAAGATATCGTTATGAATACCTGCAAAGGAAGAAAGCACGAGAACTGAAAAGAGCAGAAAGGGAAGCACAATTGCATAGCAGAAGCAGCACGGAAAGAAAAGTGCGGGAACTGTTTGGCTGGGTGCTTTACATTGCAGTGTTAGTATGTGCAGTGCATTTGATTACTACATATGTAGGACAACGTACTGTGGTGGCAGGGGATTCCATGCTGAATACATTACACGATAAAGACAACCTGATTATTGATAAGGTTTCCTACCGTTTCAGAGCTCCAGAACGATATGAGATAATCGTTTTCCCTTACCGCTATGCAGAAGAAACTTTTTACATTAAACGTATTATTGGGCTTCCAGGCGAAACTGTTCAGATTATAGAAGGATATGTATATGTCAATGGAGAAAAGCTGGGGGAAACCTATGGACGTGACGTGATAGATTCAGACAAATATGGTATAGCAGCAGAACCGGTTGAACTCGGTGAGGATGAGTATTTTGTTCTAGGTGATAACAGAAATGAGAGTGCGGACAGCCGAGAAACAAGTGTAGGGGTATTGAAACGAAAGGACCTGATCGGTAGAGCATGGGTACGTGTTTGGCCATTAGAAGATTTTGGAGTCATAGATGAATAGACAATTATGGAGGAACATATGAAAGCGGGAATCAATATTGTTATGGGAATATGGTGTGCAGTCACATCATTTTTCACACCGATATGGTTGACATTAACAGCATTAAATTTCACAGGGAAAATCTATGAATATGATTATTCTATGGATGAAGGGACAGCACTTATATTTGGCGTTTTCATGTTGGCTGTGTGGATATTGTTTGCATTGCTTCCGGACATCATTTTTATAGAAAGAATGTACAAGGTGAAAAAGAAATACGCATCTATTTCACTTGCAATAGCAGTGCTACTTGGGGTGTCATGCATAGTATTGTGTAAATGGGATATTATAGTATTTTTGGTTGAAGCAGGCTTGTTTTAACTTGAAAATGGAACTGTATGAGTAATTGATTATGAATAAATATTTTTTAGTAGGAGGTACGCAATGAAAAAAAGTAAATTAGTGATTGGAATCTTGGTAGTATTAGGAATAGCAGCAGTTTTGTTTGGTGTCATTAAGTACATCCAAAAACGTGCTGAGCAATGAATACAAGAGACATAACAAATAATTATGGAGGAAACTAAGGTGGATAAAAAGCAATGGAAGCATAAAATCACGAGCGGTATAACAGGGGGTGTCTTATCCGCGATTATGCTCGCAGGTTTTGGTGTTTTAGCCATGTGGATGCATAAAACCCAAAACGATGCGATTATCATAGGAAGAATTATTGTATTGTTTGTAGCAGTTGCCTTTGTACTTGCGCTATATCGTGCGATTTTCTTTAAGGTGCTGATTGGCAAAGATGGTTTCTTTTATCAGAGCAATCCGTTTAATGGCAGACATTACAAATATTATGAAATCAAAAAAGCATGGATTAGTTCTGGACGGGAAACAAATGCAAATGAAATGAATTACTGCAATTATGAGACAAATGAGGGCGACGTAATTCGTTTTTTCTATACTGGCGCAGATATGGATGCTGTTCAGTATTTTTTGAAACGCGTTGAAAAAGTACAAGCAATTCCTGCTGAACAAGCCATATATGATGGAGAATATAAAATCAGTGGCAGGGTGCAGGGCAAACAAAGGATTGCTGTTACTATTTTTATTCTCGGAATCCTTTTAGTAGTGTCAAATTCATTGATGCAACAAGGTTTTCCACCATTGACGGTTGTTATCCCAGTCATATTGTCAGTGATTGCCGTAGTATATGTGATCGTTTATTATTTCTTTTATAAATTAGTGATTGAGAAAGCCGGTTTTTATTGTCAGACCAATCCGTTTAACGGTAAGTATTACAAGTACAACGAGATTGATGAATGTGAGATAATGGAAATAGTGAAACGGACTGGTTCGGTTTATAGAAGGGGTAGTCGAAAAACATATTATTTATATTATTTAGTGTTTACCGACATAACGGGTAAAAAAAGAAAAATTCGGTTCGACAAGGCTCTTTTTGAACATGAAATAAATGTGCTGAAGTATCGCATAGAACAGGAACAGCAAGAAAGAGAATATTAAGTATGAAAAAAGGCATCTTATTTAAGATTATTTTGCGGTCAGTGGGTATCTTTATTTTGCTTCTAGGTATCCGTATGATTGGCGAAGGCATTTATAATTACATAGACGAACATCATCAAGAAGACTGGATAACCATTTATGCGGAAGTGAGTGACATATCCAGCGAATACTCAAGTTCTTCGACAAAACATAGGAGCAGCGTTAGTTATGATATTACCTATCAATACGAAGTAGACGGACAAGAATATTTAGATATGCTGTATAATAGGGGCAAGCCGATGGCACTTGGAGATAAGGTCAAAATCAAGTATGATCCGGATGCACCGGAAAATTCTACCGATATATTATCGCCCAGCTTTCACAATTTGATTTTGTTCCTTGTTTTCGGAACCATATTTGCAACAATTGGTTTTTACACTTCAGGAGCATACATGTTGATTCGTCGGATACGAAGAAGGGGCAAACCGGAAGAGGAAGAAGTTTTGCCGCCAGAAGAATACGTGGACCCGAAAACAATAAAAAGAGTCCCGAGCAAATGGAGTAAAAATATCTTTGTCAGACTTTTATTATTTGCTCTTGTGGTCGGCGGAATCCTTTTGTCTAATAAATTCTTTCCTGGTACGCAGGCGACTGATATAGAAGAGTTTAAAAGTGTGGTAGAAAAGAAAGGATATGTGACTACTGATTCAACAGAAAAACTGCGTCAAGAGTGGAGAGTTGGTTCCATGATGGAAGAGGCCATATCCTTTGATGATGGCAATGTGAGAATGGACTTTTGCGTTATGGATACAGCAGATAGTGCCGCAAGCCTATATGCAGGAATGACACTTCCGTTGTTTGAAGGCGAAGAAAAAGAGCAAAGCGGAATGATACATGAAATCCATTCCATAGAAAACAGCTCCATGTATGTGGCAAAAGTTCGTATAAGAGATACCGTACTTTATGTTTCTGCTCTGGAGGAATACAAAGCGGATGCGATTGGTATATTGAAAACAATAGGATATTGGAAAGAATAAGTATAGCAATGGTAGGATATAAGGAATGAGAAACAAAGACGAAAAAGAGAGAAGAAAATACAATGGCAGCAGTACATAGCAGTAGCTTTTTTCATGCTGATTGGCGCTGTGTGTGGCGTGCTGATGGCTCAATACGTAGATAAAAACGCACAGCCAGGTACTTCCGCATGGGAAAACCTGTTTTCATTAGCCTGTCTGTTTGTGGGAATGTACGTTGCCATATTCATACAGCTGATTATCCATGAGGCGGGGCATTTGGTGTTTGGATTAGTTTCATGAACGGTGTACCTATGCGGTTGGGAACGGTGGATAATGACGGTTACAATGCATTTTCACTTACACAAGGATAATGCGAAGGCGGAGCAAGTTAAATCTACATTTGAAAAATGCGCGAAATCCTATCCATATCAGAATGATATCGAGTCAGAGCGTGAGTTAATGGATATAGCAGACAGAAGTGATAAATGTTAATCTTCGTTGCTTGTGGCAACGATACATCAAACGATATGATAGCACCAACAGAATGAGGTAAATCATATGCTTGGAGGTAGCATACAGGTAGAACAGTATAATGATGCAAATGTTTTGATGGCGCAGATAGAGGATTATATTACGATGCGTGGTGGAACGTTTAAGGTAACCAAAGAAGAACCGTTTAGGAGATGAGGAAGATTTTTCCTTATACTCATACAAACATGCAATAATAGAACCGGATTTCCAAATAGGACATCCGGTTTGTTGTATCTTATACAAATTTTACTGCAGTTCCGTAGGCTATAACTTCCGCTGCACCCTGCATAACAGCAGAAGAGCCGTAGCGAATATTTATGATAGCATCTGCGTTTAGGGCATTTGCTTCATCCACCATGCGCTTTGTAGCAATTTGTCTGGCTTCCACTAACATTTCGGTATAACCAGTGATTTCTCCACCTACAAGTGTTTTCATGCCGGCCATGAAATCCTTACCAAAATTTTTAGACTGCACAACGGTTCCTTTCACTATTCCTAGGGCCTCAATTTCGCGTCCAGGGATGTGGTCAATATTGAGTAGCAACATCTTCTTCTCCTCCTTCAATTTCCTTTAGTCTTGTTTTTAGTAATATCCAAACAGGAATCAGCATTGCCAATTCCAGAATGGCAAAAATAAGTAGTAGAGCACCCCAAAAGTCATCCATTTGGTAATACCAGCGAAGTCCCAGTTTTGTTAGAGATGCTAATAACAGCATAACACTGGAAATAATTGTGCTTTGGAATGCTTCTTTACGGCGCTTGGCTTGCGCTTTTTGATTAATAATTTTTTGCATCTTCCTCTTCACCGCCTTCAATCTCCTTAAGTCTTTGGCGTAATGCAACTAGGATTCCGATTATGATTGCTACTAATATTAAAATATATATCAGCAGAAATCCTATGGCAGCAGCATCACCATAGCTTGCTCCCAGTAGTGGGAAGATAATTACACCAATGCATATTGCCAAAAGGGTTATCATAATTACTGCACATAATATTGGTGCATTTTTCTTAGAGTTCCTTTTAGTAGTGTCTGGCATCGTCAATCTCTCCTTTCCCGATTTCTTTTATTCTTTGGATTAGTGCAAGTACCACACCGGCTCCCATAGCAAGGCAGATTCCAATACAGATCCATAAGAACCAAAGAGGTGGTGCATCTGCTGGGGAAGATAAATATCCCCAAACAATAAGTACAATGAAAGCGGATATAAGGGCAATCATCAGTAATGTAATCACAGTTGGGGCAACATATCGAATGCGAATATCTGATAATTGTTTGTTTTTAAAAGTAGTTCCACTTTTCTCCAATTCTTCCATCTCACCTAGAATTTGTTCTGTTTCTAAAGTAGATATAGAAATATCCATAGTCTGCAGAGTGCGACAGAAGGCTATTGAATGTTCCAAGTTTTGTTTTTCGCGTTCTAAACTAATCAAATGCCGGCGCATTCCATCACCGACAGTATGAACACCTGTTAGCATGTGCCGAATCTCTTCGATAGGTACACCGAGTTTGCGAAGCAGTTTAATTTGTCGCAAAACCTGCACGTCTTCCTCACTGTAATTACGGTATCCGTTTTCTGTATTTCTTTGAGGAGATAAAAGCCCTTGTTCTTCATAAAAACGGATGTTTTTCTTTGTAATATTTACTAAAGCTTCTACTTCGTTAATCTTCAAGTGACAAACACCTGCCTTTCTGATTAGAGTGTATACCTTCCACCAGGGGGAAGGTCAATAGAATTTATAAAATATAAAAAAATTATTCCATTGTATTGACTAGAGTTGTATACTGTTATATACTGTTTACTAAGAAGGGGTGACAACTATGCATATAATTATCAATAATTCATCCATGCAGCCGATTTATGAGCAAATTGTGAATCAGATAAAGGCAGCGATTATGAAGGGAGATTTAAAAGAAGAGCAAATTCTTCCTTCCGTTCGTTCTTTGGCAAAAGATTTGCGAATCAGTGCATTAACAGTAAAAAAGGCATATGACACATTAGAAGAGCATGGCTTTATTGTGACGGTACATGGAAAGGGAAGTTTTGTTTCATGTGCCAACCAAGAACTAATGTTAGAAGAAAAGAGAAAAGAAGTCGAAAATGATATGGAAATGGCAATTCGTAAAGGACGGAGCTGCGGAATGAATAACAAAGAACTTACCGAATTGTTTAAACTTATGTTGGAGGAGTGATAGAATGATAAAATTAGTAAATGCTGAAAAACATTACAAACAGTTTGATTTGAACTGTTCTCTGGAAGTAAGACCAGGGCAAATCACCGGCTTAATTGGTGAGAATGGTGCAGGGAAAAGTACAACATTCAAGTTGATTTTAGACTTGATACATGCGGATGGTGGAGAAATCGAAGTATTTGGGAAGCTGGCTTCGGAGCTTACAAGAGACGATAAAGCCAATATAGGAGTTGTGCTATCTGATTCGGGATTCAGTGGCTATGTAACAGTAAAAGACATCCTTCCGGTTTTATCTGCGTTATATAAGAAATTTGATAAAGACGCGTTTCTAAAAGGTTGCGAAAAGTATCGTATTCCTTTGAATAAAAAAATCAAAGATTTTTCAACCGGAATGAAAACAAAATTGAAATTGCTTGTGGCTATTACGCATGAAGCCAAGTTGCTTGTATTGGATGAACCAACGGCTGGTCTTGACGTCATCGTGAGAGATGATTTTTTAGAAATGCTACAGGATTATATGTCAAAGGGAGAGCGTTCTATTTTAATCAGTTCCCATATTTCCAGTGATTTGGAAAACCTTTGCGATGATTTTTATATGATTCATGATGGAAAGATTATTATGCATGAAGAAACAGATGTGCTTCTCAGTGAATACGGAATTATGAAACCAACTATGGAGCAGTATCAGACACTAGATAAGAAATATCTTCTGAAGGTAAAGAAGGAAGCGTTTGGATATCGCTGTTTAACAAATGAAAGACAATATTATATGGAGAATTATCCAGATATAATTATTGAAAAAGGAAACATTGATGAAATGATTTTAATCATGGTAAAGGGGGAAAGGGCATGAAAGGATTGTTATTAAAAGATCTTTCGATTCTGAAAACACAGGGACGTTCTGCCGTAATTATTATGGCCATTGCCTTGTTTATGCTGATGGTAGGAAATAATACAACATTTGCAGTTGTATATGCAAATATATTATTTGTAACATTTGGTATTACAACACTTAGTTATGATACTCATGATAATGGCTATGCATTTTTATTTACACTACCAATCAGCAGAAAACTGTATGTCATGGAGAAATATGTGTTTTCTTTGTTGAGTATAGCGACTGGAGCTACTTTTTCTCTTATCTTGATGGTAGGAGTCAGTTTGATAAAGGATGGTTATGTACTTACAACATCAGACTTCGCATTTATAATAGGGTATGCCCTTGGTTCCATGGTTTTCTTATCTATTATGTTACCTGTAAATTTGAAATTTGGGCCAGAGAAAGGACGAATTGCGATGATTATTGTAATTGCAGTTATTGTTGCAAGCGGATTTTCTATAAGCAAGGTAGTAGGAAAAGTGGATTTGACGAAACTGTACTGGGGAATTAGAGAAATCAAACCAATGGTTGTCATGGGCATTCTTGTGATGATTGTTTTGGTAATTCTCAGTGTGTCATACTTGATTTCTTGTAAAATTATGAAGAAGAAAGAATTTTAAAGCGAAACCATGAGATATAGAAACGGTACAATACAACTAGCAGCACGTAAATAAGCTATAGTTTTTAAGTACAGTGCATGTAATAAAGGCTGGCGTAAGATTCGCCAGCCTTTACATATGAGAGAAGAGGAATTATTTATGTAATCGATATACTCGTTGTTGTTAGGCGAAGTCCAACAGCCGTAAATAAATACTTAAGTCCAGCCGCTGTCTTCATTTCATGATTTTATTATATACAACAACTGTGATAAAACTATGTCTAGAAAAGGAAAGTTTTCTAGATTTTATAAAGAATATCTTACGAAAAGTTTATTGTAGCGTTTCATTAAGCGGATAAACTTGCTCGTCTTTGTATCTAGTATCCCAGTTTGGCAGCAGTTTCTTGCCAGCTTCGTTAATACGGTCATATGCAAGTTTATGATGAAGCAATTGCTGTAAGGATAATTGTTCAAAAGGTATTGGCATTTGGCTTTCCGCTCTTCATACAAAATTCTCCTTCTATTATAAAGTTATACAAGATGCAGGTCAAATACCGTTCGCTCCGAATTTTCTACAGATCACTCCAACGGCACGTGCAGTAAAGAGGCACCCCGAAACTGTCAAAATTAAATATGACAGTCACAGGAAGTTAAATATTCAGAAAATTGTTGTGTATCTATATATAAAATATTAAAATATAGGTAGATATAAAGAAAATGATGGAGAAGGTCAATGATTAATAGAGAAGATATGCTGGAACTGACAAGACGAATGACACCGTCAAGAACCTGTTTTGACAGGATTGCAGGTGCCTATATCAGTGACACGGGAGAAATCGAGGATACGTTTAATATTCATTTCGGAAAGCTTCCGGGTGCCGAAAAGACAAGAAACTTAAAACTGGCGAAAACCATTCCGTTTTCCAAAACAAATGAACAGTTAAAAGAATATACTTTTGCAGAAAGAGTGCAGGGGAAGGACAGCGTATGGATGCTTCTGCAGGCAGTGCAGCAGTGTGGACTTAAAAACGATGCTCTCATGGAGATACTGTACGAACAGATGGCGGATGCCTATCCGGTGGATCATAGATTTGCGGTTTATGTATTTCATGGTGTGTATGATATTCCGGTAAAAGCAAAAGACGGAGAAAGCATGTGGGAGTCAGAAGAAGTATACGATTTTATAATCTGTACAATCAGCCCGATGGAAGATGAGTACCAGCCTGCAGAGCCGGTATTTGGTTTTCTATATCCTGCCTTTTCAGATAGGAGTCCAGCTCAGAACCGAATCGACATTTATCATGCAAATCCGGATGCACCAGAAGAAGGTCTGTTATATAAAATTACAGGAAGAGTTTGACGAGGTTTTCACATGCAGAAAGAATGATAAAAATGATTGACGGAGGATATAACGTGAGAAAAGTATTTATGTGCAGCCTGTGTCACAATGGAATTTTAGGCGGTGGGTTGTATCTTGATCGTAATTCAGTTACCTATAAAACACAGAAACTTACAGTGAACGAACAATATAAAAATCTTGAATTACCTTTGAGCGAGATAGAAGGCATCACATGGAAGAGGATAATCTTTCCGGTTGCGACATTTCACATGAAAACAGGAGCGCAATACACTATTATTATCTTTAATAAATGGCGTTTTGAAAAATATTATAATAAATATCAAGGGAATCTGGCGCAGTGACAATCGAGATTAGGTGGTGTCTGTATGAAAAAATGTGTTCCATTCCAAAGCAAAAGAGATTAGGCAAGAGACTTTGCAACGTTCTGTTGCGGAAGTTCCTTTGTATGATGGAAGAATGCAACGGTCATCTATGCTATTCTATAAGCAGATGAAAAGGAGGTATGAGATATGGCTTTTGGAGAGACACTTACAAGCCTTCGTAAGGCAAAGGGACTATCCCAAGAACAGTTAGCGGAATCACTTAACATTGCAAGACAAACCATATCAAAGTGGGAGTTAAATCAATCCACACCGGATATGAATTATATTGCGAAGCTGAGTGAATTTTTCAATGTATCAACAGATTATTTAATCAAAGGTGAAAATGAAAAAGAAAATAGTGCATTAAAAACTGAAACATTATCTTCAGGAAACATCATACGGACTGCTAATACATCAAGTGATAAAGTAGCCTACAAATGGTGCTTTTTACTGGGAATTATCAGTATTATTATATCGTTTGGAGGGATTATTGCCTTTGGGATATGTTCTGCTATGCACCCATGGGGAGCAACGATAGGTAGCATGTATTTTGAAGGATTAATGGGGTTTCTTTTAGGTACAAAGTCGTTTTGGTTTTTTGCTGTACTTGTTATCACTTTAATAGCAGGAATATCGTTGGCTTCGTATGGAATTATAAAACAGATAAAAAGAACAGAGGATGAAAAATGAGATATAACAAAAAATACATTGCAAAGAAAATTGATGATCCATTGCCACCGTTATCGGAGGACGAGCGCATTTACTTCAATGTGCCATATATGGCAAGGGATTTTGCAAAATATTCGCATTGTGGGTTTGACCCGAAGAAGAAACTTTGGTTTACTGGTTCGCTCAATGCGAATTTATATGCATTAGTACGACTATATGGAGTGAATGAAGCAACATCAGAGAAAGCAATGCAGTTGTTAAAAGAAAAGATTGGCGAGATAAACGGCCAGAATGCAATTGACGATGGAAGCGATTGCAAATAAGATTATTCTGTAAAGAAAGGACGACAACATGAGAGGAAAAGTATGGATTTATCGTTTTTTGCTGATTGTCGGTTTCGGAATGGCAGCAGGATTCATTATTAAACTGAGTGTAGATGCATGGAAATATAAAATGTATGCATTGCCGTTTTACTACTATATTATCTTCCGTGTGATTGAATTTTTGTTGCCAGCAATTTTCCTTATTACAACTGGGCTTATTTTACGTAAGAAAGTAAAACAGGGAGAAGTTTAAGTATACGAATAAAAGTCACAGTAACATATAACGCATAGTATTCAGCAGGATAGAGAGCCGAAAGGGTTCTCTATTTTGAGTGTTTTATTAAGCGTGATGCTGGTACTTGCCATGGTTGGGAATCCATGGACTTTTCTATGCTGATGGAAATGAACATGTATTATACGGAAGGCTATTATTACATGGATATGCTGGAGTACTCAAAGAGTGTCATGGAAAGTATGCAAAGCATTTACGGTATTTACGGTAATAACATTCGGTGAATAAACAAGATAAGAAAGAGAATAATAATGCTAAGTCATTACAAATGTATTGATTTAGCATTTTTTATTTGTTATACTTATGTAAAGAAGATGATAGGAGGTAGTGAATATGGCAAGCACAATTCAGGTAAGAGTAGATGATGAACTTAAGACGAAGTCTGAAGAGTTGTTTAGAGATTTAGGTACAGATACTACAACAGCAATCCGCATGTTTTTAACACAAGCATTAGCAGTAAACGGCTTTCCTTTTGAGATTAAGAAAGCAGCAGTTAATCCGTACGAAGCATTTACAGAACATGAATTATTAGAAAAATTAGAAAAATCGAGAGAACACGCAGCACAGGGAATGTTTAGAGATGCTGATGAAGTGGTCTGCGAAATGAGGGAAAAATATGGATTATAAGATTGTAGTTACGGCTGATGCAGAAGAAGATTTGGACCGTTATATCAAATATCTTCTGTTTGAGAAAAAGAGCATGCAGGCTGCAAGAAATGTATTAGATGATTTCGTGGTCACAAAGGAGAGTTTAAAGTATGTAGCAGGAAGCCTGAAGCTCTGCGATAATCCACGTCTCAATCAATTAGGATACCGTCGCATTAATTTCCTGAATCACAGATACTTTATGATGTATCGCATTGTCGATAATGTGGTGTTTATAGATAATATTTTCCATGACTTGCAGGATTATGAGAATAAGATGCGTTAATTAAATTACTATTTCAGATAAGAAAGGAACAGGGATTATGAAAAGAATTTTATTATTATGCATATTAGTAGGCATTATGTGTTTTGGCTTGACAGGATGTGGCAATTCAGCAGTAGAGGATGCTAAAAATGAACTGGAAGAGGCAGAAAAAGATTTGCAAGAAACTTACGAAAAATATGGTCTGATAGAAGAAGAAACGGTTGAAGTTCTTGTGGCAAAATTTAACAAGGAAGTAGCAGATAACAGTTCTTTAAATCCAGCATCCGAAGACTATTTAACAGTAGGCGAAGATTCATACTGGTATGGGTTAATTGAGGGTGTATATTTAGTGGTGGTACCGGAAGAATTTAGTAACGATAAGGCAACGGAAATTGTTGACTATATGGCTTTATATGTCGATAAAACCAGCCAGTATGCGTCTGATTCTTTAGAGTATGCAAAACATTTAATTAAAGCAAACAATAGTGAAATTACAGATGCGGAAATAGATACGTTATTAGCAGATGCAAAAGCATCAGCAGCGGATCAAAAAACAGCTAATAATGGTAAAGGTATTTCCGTTGGTTATATTGAAACGGATGAAGACTATCAGTATCAGGTCATAAGACTTTATAAGTAAATATGGATTGTAATTCATGAATGTATGGCGGTTAGGTTTAGCACTTAGCCGTCTTTTTATATAGAGAAAAGCAGCACGACTATGAGTTGTGCTGCTTCTTCTTATTCTATAAATAAAAAATGTGTTTAACAAATATAATGTTATTTAGTCATTTCCGCTATTTTCCTCTTGTTTCATAATCGCAGCATACAGAAGCAGTTGCTTCAGTGAGTTTACACCCAGTTTGGAATAGATGTTGCGATTGTGGAAGCGGATGGTTGATTCCTTCACGCCGACCAATTCCATAATTTCTTTTACCCCTTTACCGTCAAGGTAATGGTTAAAGACAACCCGCTCCATGTGAGTCAGCGTCTTCAGTCCCGTAAGGAACTGTTCGTAATCGTATGGGTCGACCTCGTTTTTTCTGGAATACGCCAACCGCGAATTTTCTCTTTCCATTTCTGCAAGAACTTCGTCGTTTTTTTGATCCTGCTCTGCAAGGAAAACAAAGAGGTCGTCAATACTCTTTCGGATAGGAGCGATGTACTTTTTACTTAGCCACAGACAATTACAAAAAGCCGCTACGGCAATGATGAAGAATATAGCGATGTTCTTCAGTTGTCCTGTGTGCATAATGCTGTCATACTGCGGTTTAGGAAACATAATGGCAACGGTCAAAGTATTGCCGCCAGTTACAAGTTCCTTTTCTTTGCCAATGTATGTATTATCTCCGCACCGATATTCATAAAATGTACCGTTTTTCTTTGCGGTAATTGTTTCGCATTCCGGTGGCACATAGCCGGAACGGTTGGAGATAAATTGTCCCGTATATCCAGCATCAGTTTTGTCAAGCAGTGCGCATATGGTTTGTGCACTTTCTGTATCTGCGGTATTGTAGGAAAGTTGAAGATACAGATCACTTAGTTCAAAACCACAGATGCCGATTACACGATTGTTTTTACTGTAAATCGGTGTGTAAAGGTATCTTGCCCGTTCCCAGGAATCTGGTATATCCACCACACCGCTGAGAAAAAAGTCTTTGTTTGCAAAGATGCTTGTGTCTGCAAAGGCATCGGTAAGCATTTCGTTTTGCCAAGTGCTTGAAAGGTTGATATTGTTTGCTCTGGCAAGTTCAGCAGAACCCCGGAATAAGGCAACCTGGGTGTTGACGGTACTCTCGGCATAGAGGTTGGCAAACCGAATATAAATGCCGTTATAATTGGGTACATCAAGTGTATCATTCACGGTCGTATCTAATATATAGAAAGCACCGCTGCAGGAAGCTACCTGAATATTTGTATATACGGTGGAATACGCCTTTGTCTGCAAGGCAGTGAGCGCATCTATGTCATTGGTCAGATCGTCAAAGGTTATATGGTTATCTCGCAGATATTCTTCAATTAGCGTCTCCATTTGTTTTGAAAACGAGACGGAATAAGCCGCCAATTTATCCACATCATGTTCCATCTGTGCCGTGTGGTTGAATAACTGGTCGCTGAGATAGTCATTGATTCTGCCGTTAATCGGATTAAGCACGCCAAATACACTAAGAAGCAGTAACAACAGCATAGCAAAGGCAACGATGGAAGATGCAACATACAATGCAAACTGTCTTCGTAAGGTCACACTGCCTGTGCGTATCTTTTCGCCAAACTCTTGGCACAATGATTTACTTTTGGTTTTCATAGCGGAGCCTCCTTTCTTACAGTTCAACCGCAGTCTTTACTGATAAAGACTGCGAATTTTAGCAAGAGTGGAAGAAACAAGCTCATCGAGCACCGTATCGGCATTTTCTCCGTCGGCAATACGGTTCCAATATTCCAGATGTGCAGCACTTAAAACGGTTTTCACATTCTTCTCAAAGGAAGATTGTGTATCCGATACACCATCGTACACAGGAACCTCGCAATAGGTATATTTCTCTGACATATCGTTTACTGCGTTATACAGTAAGCGGTATTTTTCGTTTTCTACAGAATCTGCGTCGGCAAAAAGGGAGTTAAACGCATCGTTTGTTACCGGAAGATATCCTGCCTTGGTAACGAAATTCAGATTGTTCTCTTTCTGTGTCAGCCACTTGGCAAAGATTGCTGCTGCTTCGTTTTTGCACGCGTCCTCGTTTTTCAGGGCGAAAAGTCCGCCGCCACGGTGAACAACGGCAGCAGAACCCTTTTCAAAACGCGGGTATGCCAGAATAGCCGTTTCAATATTCTCTGTGGTGTTATCAGAATAGGTTACATAGTCGCGCAGGTAGAGAACACCGGCGGTAGAACCGGTGCTGCATACGATTTCGCCGGTTTTCCAACGGTCAGAGGCATAACCGTCCCCAAGACATAATCCACCATAAATGCCAGCGTGTGCCATTGGTGTCCATACCTTCTCAAAGGCATCACTTTCAAGATTGAGTTTGCCGTCTGTAACAAATTCCTCACTATAAGCGGCCATTCCGGACAGAGAGTAGTGATAGAAGTCGTTAATCTGGAACATATCTTGTCCATTGGACCAATCATAAAACTTTTTGCAGGCAGAAAACAGTCCTTCATAGGTGGACAGACTTTCTGCAGTAACACCGTTTGCGGTTCCAAATTTACTGAACAGAGTCTTATTTAAGAACAAAAGCTCTGTAGATTTGGCTACAGGCAGCATGAGCAGCGCATCCCCAAAGTATCCTTCCTCAAGAAACTCGTCAACAAATGCGTCCAATTCCTGCCCAGTAAAATAGTCATTCCAATTCAGCAGGTTATCGGTCCCGACGATTTCTGCGACACGCGGATACGCCGTAAATAAATCCGGAAGCTGAGGAGCACCCGGCTCCTTCTCGGCTGCAGCAGTGAGTGCTTCGTCAATGGCAGAAGAACTGCTGACAGAAACAACGTTGATTACAATGCCTTTATCCTTACCGACAGTACAGTTAAATTCGTGAATGCTGTCATTCAGTGGTGATTCGGTTTGACTTCCGTAAACGTGCCACATCGTCAGCGTAACGGGGTTGTCAGGGTTTAGTTGCGTTTGCTGAGTGCATCCTGTTATTCCAAGCAGCAGGAGCAACCCTGCCAGTATGAGAGATAGTGTCTTTTTCATAATGTTCCTCCTCGGTGGGGCTGCCACCACGGAATTCCTACCAATTTTCCTATCAATTTACCTCTCAGAAGCGGAAAAATGATTTTATTTCATTTTTACCTATCAATTTGGAGGTTTTTGAGGGGGTCAAAATCTTGGTAATCCGTATAATGATATTTGCAAGATTATCAAAGGAGGGTATATGTCTTGTCCTTATCATCCATTGATATGATTTAGGGGTACCCCTCTCTGTAGCCGCGCCAACGTTTGCAGAGAATGCCCCTTGTTTTTTGTATTGTAGCACATTTCATTTTTAAAACCAAGAAAATGACAAAATAAAATGGAGGAACGACAATAATGAAAAAAACTTTTAGGAAAATTTTAAGTTTTACTCTTGCGGTAGCTATGATAATAGGAATGTTTTCTTCTTTGTCTTTGCATGTACATGCAGATTGGGAAGACGGGCAGGAGTGTTGGCATTGTGGGCATTACCATTGGGATCAGTATATGTGTGGAATGTGTGGCGCCTGCAGTATAGAATGTACCAATTCTACTTGTTTTGTAGAGACTCATTGTAACCAGTGTGGAAAATGTTTTACAGAAGCAGGGGCATTTTGTACTACTTGCAGATATTGTGAAGACTGTTATTTGTCAGAAGGATGGCATTGTAAAAATTGCAATAACTCAGAGGAATGTTATTACATAGATGAAGGCGGTCTTTGCGGAAGCTGCTGGAATTGTGAAGGCTGTGTAGGTGAAATCTGTGAACATTGTGGATTTTGTGCGGATTGTCAAGAGTCAGAAGGAGGCATGCACTGTGAGTATTGTAATAATTGCTTTGCATCTTCGCCGGAATGCAAAGAACACAATAATCATTGTGAAGAATGTTGTTTGATTTGTGAGAACTGCGAGGATTGTATTTTTGAGGAAGGCTTGGAATTATGTGAGCATTGTGGATTTTGTCCGGACTGCTGTACAGATATGCCTTTCGATGAAGGGTGTGCTTGCGGAGAATATTGCGTGGAAGATTCAGATTGGTTTGAACATGTGTGTGCAGATTGTGGAACACCTTTCTGTGTAGAAGACAAGTGTGAACTATGTGGCTTCTGTAAGATGTGCTGTGAGTCTTATTCCGAATGTTCAGAAGGCATGTGTATTTTGGACGATGAATATGATATGCATTTCTGTGAGGACTGTGGGGATTGTTTCCATAATAATGACATCTGTGGAACCTGTGAGGATAATGGGGAACTTCGCTGTGTAGATTGTTGTGGAATTATAACAAGCGACATGGGATGTGACTGTAGTGACCGTTGCTTCAATGAAGATGACTTTGATGTACATATTTTACAAAATCATACTTCCCAAGGCGGAGGCACGCATAATGCCACACCAAAGAAAGATTGGGTGATGGATTGGACGGCTCATTGGCATGAATGTATGTATTGTACAGAAGATGCACATGCAAAGCTTGGTTATGCAGAACATGAACTGAATAAATACGGTGTCTGCACCATTTGTGGCTTTGATTCCTATGCTCGTATTTTGATTTTAAAACAACCAAGAAGCTTGGTGTGTAAAGTGACAGATTACAATGCGGGTGAGGGAGAACCCCTAAATGAAGAAGATAATCAGGTTTCCTTCTCTGTTGCTGCAAAAGGATTATCCAAATTATCTTACCAGTGGTATGTAAGTTACGGGGGCGACTGGGTGAAACTAAACGACCGCCAGACGGAATGGTGGGAAAGTGGGAACACATATTACACTACATATGGGTCGAAGATGCCACAATTGACCGTGTCTGTTTCTCCTGAGGTTTGTCATACCACCCTGTATTACAAATGTGTGATTACAGACGAGGAAGGAAATACAGTGGAATCTGCGAAAGCAGCACTGCGTTCTACACATATTTATCAGGGGGAATGTAAGCCTATTTATGGAGAACATATAGATACGATTGCACAATACGGGGATAACATTCCTGTCTATGCTACTTATGGGCATTCAGTGGCTTGTATTGGCGATGGCTGTGTGGAATATACAGAAGAAGCACACCGCTTTAGTAAAGAAACCCGCATTTTGGTAAATCTGGGAACCAATATATATGGTGTTCCAATGGGGGACGGAAGCGAGTGGATTGAATACACTTGCCTGGATTGTGGTGGAAAGAAATATGAAAAGAAACACGAACATTATTTTGTCGACCCTGAAACAGGGGAGGTAGATATTGATTATTCCTATGAAAATGAAGGCGAACATAAATTACAATGTCTGTTTGAACATAAAGGCATAAGGTGTACCAAAACAACATTAGAGAAACATGCATTTATGGGCTGGCAGGACATGGGCACGCCGCATACCAATGTAGATGGTAAAGGTATTGCGTACAAGGAATGTCAGGTTTGTTCTTATCAGTTCACGAAAGTATTGGAACGATACGATCCGGAGCAGGATGCAATGGTAAAAACAGATTGGACTGTGGATAATGACATGGTTCATGTTCGTTATGGCTATGCGAGTTCAAACATCGTGTTACTTGGTGACGAAATCTTGGTTACTTTCGCGCCTACGGATTATGAAAAGCAGGAAAGCATTCATATGACAAATCCGTATTGTACGGGATGGAAGGTTTACTATGTTTATGAAAAGACCATTGGAAATGAAGTGGAGATTAATATTACAAATTATATTTCACTGAGTAAAGTCACTGGACAACCGACATGGAGAGGTACGATTACCTCATTTTCAGGATATACAGGTGGAGGAATTTTTGTTTTCGAACCTATTATTTCCCCAACAGAATGCCAGCATCTGAATGGAACCAGAATATCCGGAGCATACGAACCTGTCTGCGTGAAAGAGGGTTATACCGGAAATGTCGTATGTGTAGATTGCGGTCATATCGTAACATATGGAGAAACAATTGATAGTTATGGAGAACATACAGGCACTTTGACATTAAATCCTCTTACAGTTCGTGAGGGTGATTGTGAACATTTTGGTTATACAGGAACCTCCAAATGTTCCGAGTGTGGCATGTCTGTAAGGGGCAAGACTACCCCAAAAGTACATTCTGGAGCGACAAATGTAATCGGATATGTAGCACCGAGCTGTTATGACTTTGGATACAGCGGTGACACTTATTGCGAATGTGGTGCTCTGATTAGCATGGGAACACTGCTTGCCCCGGAGCATGTCAATGTTAGCGTTGTTGGTGCAAAAAAAGCAGGGCGCGAGGATGGCTACACCGGAGATTTGGTGTGTGATGATTGTGGTATTACATTGAAATATGGTTATCGAATCCCGAAAAATCCACCGATTGAGTTGATCGAATTAACTGTAAAGGCGCCGGTGGAAGGCAATGCAATTTCCTATACTTTAGGAAAGGGCAGTAATGATTATGGTCTTGTAGGAACCAGCAGTACAGTACAGGATTATATGGTGTGGTATGTATCTGATGATGGCATCAATTATACAGCGATGAAGTCAGGCGATACATTTGTGGCAGGAAAATATTACCGAGTAAGCATGGATGTACGTCCTATAGATTCTATGTCGTTTGCTGTAGATGCCAGTGGAGTACGGGTATTGCCGGCGGTAAAAGCGACAGTAAACGGACACAATGCTGTGGTTTCTAAAGTATACGAACAGGACCCAAATATATATGTAAATGTCACCTATGATTTCGGTAAATGTAATGATACGGTAGTTGAACTGATTGAAATCATTAATGTTACAAAACCAATTCCAGGTCAAAAACCGAATTATGAAGTAAATGTTTCGGGTACTGGATATTCCATCGATACTAGTAAGAACGCGTACTATGATGATTGGATGAATAACAGACATTTGTATTATATCCGTAATGGTGTCAGATGGTCTGATGTGACAGACCCTGACAATATAAAAGATGTCTATGAAAACGATGTCTTTATTGCCGGCCATGATTACCAAGTCTATGTATATTTGAAGACAGAAGATGGATTTACCTTTTATATGAACAAGTGGTACGAACCACTTTGTACGGCAACCGTGAATGGTAATTCGGCAGAGGTTTATAAAGGCGGTTCAGATGCACTGTATGCGCAAGAGGTCGGTTATACCTTTACTTATGAGGTTCAAGATGTAACGCAGGTAGCCGTATCTGGTATTACAGCTCCGAGACCTGGTGCGACGCCGGATTACGAAGGTATAGTTCGAAACTCAGAATTGTATGAATTGGCAAGTTATGGATATGATTTTTGCGGATTCTGGTGGTACGACAGCGAAGGAGTGCCGCTTGAACCAACTGATACATTTGTGGAAGGTGAAACATATACACTGGAAATCAAATTAATCCCGAAAATGGATGGATATGTTCTTCTGAGTCGATTTGGCACGCCGATGACAGCTGTGCTAAATGGTAGAAGAATAGATTCCAGTCATGTGATGGCAAATAGTAATTTTGCATACATTACCTATGATTTCGTGTGCGGCGAGCCGACCGGAATGGGTGTGATGGTTGGCGGAAGTGTTACCAGCTTTAACGATGACACTGCTGAAGTGACTTTGCAACTGATTGAGCAGGGAATGTCTGAACCGGCATATGAAGTGATCGTCAAAGGTAATAGTGCAAATTATAGTTTTGATGGAGTGGCGGCAGGAACGTATACTTTGAAGGTTAGCAAGGCTAATCATGTTACTAGGGAGTATGAAGTGGTTGTCGCGGATAACAATGTTTTGCAGGATGTGAAGATACATTTGAAAGGTGATATCAACGGCGATGGCAGAATAAATGTCAGCGATGTTGGTTTGGCAAACGCTCACGCAAAGAAAGTGTCTACCCTTGAGGACTATCAGTTCGAATGCGCAAATGTGAACGGAGATACACGCATTACAATCAGTGATGTCGGTCTTTTGAACGCTCACGCTAAGAAAACGAGTTTGCTCTGGTAAATAACTTGTCTTACATTTCTTTGCGGCATATCTATACGCCATATGGAATGTGCTGCGAAGGAGTTAAGAATATATTGGATGGAAACATCCCCATCGTATTGTAACTAAGCGAGGCTGCAAAACGGTGTGTATGAAAAACTGCCCCGCAAATAATTGAAAGGAGCTTGGTCATGAACAAGCGAATTACCTCTATTTTGCTTTGCTTTGTTATGATGTTCAGTATGTTGGCAACTGCAGTGCCGGCATTAGCAGCATCGCCTTCAACCTGTACCTTTACAGTTGAAGCAGACAAAAGTGAAGCGCACCGCGGTGATACAATAACATTCACCGTGTACATGCAACAGACGGGTAAGCAAAACACCTTGGAGTTTACGGTTGTACCTCCCGAGGGACTTACTTATGTTGCAAACAGCGGCACAGCAGCAGAAGGCATCAGTGAAACCTTAGGCTGGACACTTGCTGCTGAAGGCGCCGGATGGACTGAACAGTCTATGTACTACAGCGGCTTTGGCGCATACTCCTACACCGGTACAGAAAAAATTGTACTGATGACATTCAAGTGTACAGTTGACGATGATGCCGCATTCAAGACCTATGAATTTGGTCTTGTGGATCATTGGGCAGACGATGAAACATACAACACAAAGAATGCTGTAGTTGTTCCTGCCGAATTTTCCGTTGTAGCCAAACCCGTAGCTGTAACAGGTGTTACAATCCAAAAAACATTGTCTGTTAACATTGGTCAATCTGCTACACCTTCTTACACAGTCAATCCTGCAGAAGCGACAAACAAGACAGTAACATTTACATCAGGCACGCCTTCTGTTGCCACAGTAGATGCAAATACTGGAAAAGTAACCGGTGTTAAGAAGGGAACATCTGTCATCACAGTTAAGACTGTCGATGGCAATTATACCGACACATGTACGGTAACAGTATCTTGTAATCACGCAAGTACAACACCTACAGCAGCACAACCATCCAGCTGTAAAGTAAAAGGTTGGGATGCGTATAAGACCTGTAATACATGTGGTCAACTTTTAAGTGAGCAGGGAGCGGAAATCAATGAAATTCCATATCGTCCGCTTTCCGAGAATCACACGGGTGGCACAGCTACATGTTTAAAGAAAGCTGTATGTACAGTATGTCAGAAAGAATATGGTAATCTTGCAGACCACAAATGGAGCAACACATGGGATTACAAAGAGGATGACGGACATGCACACAAATGTACAGAAATCGGTTGTAATGCACATGATTCCGTACAACAACATACTCCAAACATTCCTGCCGCAACAGAGCAGGAGGCAAAAGTTTGTACAACATGTCAGTATGTAATACAACCTCAATTGCAACATGTTCACTCTACAACACGAGTACCTGCAGAACCTGCAACCTGTACACAATCAGGTAACAGCGAGTATTACACATGTACTTGTGGAAAATACTTTGAAGATGCAACTGCAAATATGGAGATTACAAACAAAGACAGTGTAATTATTCCTGAAAAGGGTCATGATTACAGTGAGAGAATCAAAGATGTAGCTCATTTAAAAACACAGGCAAGTAATTGCCAGGAATATGATACCTATTGGTATGATTGTTCTCGTTGCAGCGCAAATGCAAAAGACGAACTCACTATGGGTGATAAATGGTACACAAGTACAGATGCAGGTGACCATATTATGGGACAAAATTGGACACAAGAAAATGACAAACATTTCCACGAATGTACCGTAAACGGTTGTACTTATACTGATACAAAGACTGCATGTTCAGGCGGAACAGCTACATGCCAATCAAAAGCAACTTGTTCAACATGTAACAACTTATATGGAAGTGTTGCAGAACACAAATGGAGTCAAGATTGGACATATCGTCAAGATAATGGACATGCCAAAACATGTGATTTCCCAGGATGTACAGCACAGTCTACGGTAGAACCACATACACCATCTGAGTGGCAGATTACAGACGATGCACATTCAAGATATTGTACAACTTGTCAGTATAATATCTGTGTAAGAGAACCACACAAAGATACTAACGATGATGGTATTTGTGATGTATGTAATCGCGACAGCAATGTAGTTGTAGAAATCCCATTTGTAAAAGTGGTAGAACAGAAAGGTGAAGCTACACCTGGCAAACAAACATTTACATTCGAAATTATTGAATTTGGTAATAGTAATGCAAATGGTGAAGTAGACATTGTTGCAAATACGATTACAACAGATGGTAAGGGTAAATTTGATGGTGTTATCAAATTAAAACTTACAGAAGAAGAATTAAATGATGAAGACTATCTTGCAGAAGGACTCTACATTCGTGAGAAAGTAGAAACTGTCGAAGGATGGACGTATTCAAATGTTGTCTGGTATGCGTTGTTTAATGAACAGACAGGTGAATGGGAATTCTTTGTAGTTGAAAATAATGTAGCATCACAAGATGCAAAAGAAGAAATGACATTTACGAATAGTTATAATGCAAAGAAACCAGTTGAAACTCCAAAGCAGGAAAGTCCAAAGCAGGAAAGTCCAAAGCAGGAGAATCCAAAGACTGGAGATAACAATGTGGCAGGAGTATGGTTTGCCATCATGTTATTCAGTGTATGCGGTGTCACGACATTGTATGTTTACAACAAAAAAAGAAGAATTGAACACTAGGTGAAAGAGAACTTTTTACTGCCAGCAAGCATTCAGCTGCTGGCAGTTTTATATTATTCAGATAGTTCTTGTATATGTTCATATGAAATATTAAAGTTTGACAAGGGCAGGATATAATCTTGTCCTTATTTTTTTAAAGTGTTATACTTACCTTGTATTGTATCTCAATAGAGAATGATAACAAGGAGGAACTGAATAATGAAAACAAAAAAACATGACACTCGTTGGATGGTCAGTGTTGCACTTATGGCTGCGATTGTAATCGTGCTGGCAAATACGCCACTCGGTATGATACAACTGCCAATTATTAAGGCGACAACTGTGCATATTCCGGTAATCATCGGAGCAATTCTACTAGGCCCTTTAGCTGGTGGAATATTAGGATTTGTCTTTGGTGTGTGTTCGCTGATTAGCAACACAATGGCACCGACACTCTTATCCTTTGCATTTTCCCCATTTATGAGTACGACAGGTATTTCAGGTGCTGCGAAAGCAATCTGGATTTCTGTCGGATGCCGTATCTTGATCGGCATTGCAGCAGGATGGCTTTGGATTCTATTCAAAAAATGGAATATGAACCGAAAAGGATTACAAATCATTGCGTTAACTGTAACCGGGTTTCTGGGTTCCATGGTAAATACAATAACCGTAATGGGAAGTATTTATATACTGTTTGCACAGCAGTATGCAGACGCAAAAGAGGTTGCTATAAGCGCAGTGTGGGGACTGATTATGGGAACCGTAACAGCATCTGGAATTCCGGAAGCAATTGCGGCGGCAGTTTTGGTAGTGGTTATAGCGAAAGTGCTGTTAAATGCACGTCTTGTAAATCAACAATAGGAAGTAAGGAGTAGCAGTATGATATTAACGATTGCCATTGAAAATACAATCATTAGTGTTGGTTGTTTTCAGGAAACAAATTTACGATTCGTCGAGAATATTTCTACGAATCTGGCTAGAACAGAATTAGAATACATGATGTGCTTTCAATCGATGTTTGATATGCATGGGATAGAGAGCAGTGAAATAGGGGGAACCATTATTTCGTCGGTGGTTCCACAGGTAACAAATATAGTAAAAAATGCGGCGAAAAGAATGACAGAAAAAGAGGTAATCGTGATCGGCCCGGGTGTAAAAACGGGGCTGAATATCATGACAGACCAACCGGCACAGTTGGGAAGTGATTTGGTTGCAAATGCTGTATCCGGTATCAGACTGTATGCGGCACCGATGATTATTATCAACATGGGAACAGCGACTACACTTTCGGTAATGAATGAGAAGAAACAATATATTGGAGGTATGATACTTCCGGGAGTGCAGATGTCGGCTGAAGCTTTAGCAACAGGAACTGCACAGTTACCGGGAATCAGTTTGGATAAACCGAAGAAGGTCATCGGTGCGAACACTGCTGAATGTATGAAAAGTGGACTTATCTATGGAATGGCTTCCAGCGTGGACGGCTGCATTTCTCACATCGAAAAGGAACTTGGAATGGCAGTGAAAACAATTGTCGCCACTGGTGTGTATGCCAAACATATTCTACCATACTGTGAAAAGGAAATACAGTATAATGAACATTTGCTGCTAGAAGGTTTGAAATATATATATGGCAGAAACAAATCTGAAAATTTCAGTAGATAAATAAAACGGACAGGAAGAATAGGACCAATTGAAAGGAAATGTAAGCAATGCCATTTGATTATAAGAAAGAATACAAAGAATTTTATATGCCCCCGAAGAAGCCAAGCATCGTAGAGGTGCCTGCAATGAATTATATTGCTGTGCGTGGCAAGGGTGATCCCAATGATGAGAACGGTGAATATAAAGCTTCCATTGGTCTGCTTTATGGTATCGCCTTTACTATCAAAATGAGCAAGATGGGAGACCACAAGATTGACGGATACTTTGAGTATGTTGTGCCGCCTCTTGAAGGATTTTGGTGGCAGGAGGGTGTAGCTGGTATTGATTACGCACATAAGGAAAACTTCAACTTTATTTCCCTTATTCGTCTGCCTGACTTTGTTACAAAGGCTGACTTTGATTGGGCGGTTGCCGAAGCGACAAAAAAGAAAAAGACAGATTTCTCCAAGGTGGAGTTCCTTACATATAACGAAGGCTTGTGCGTTCAATGTATGCACATCGGCTCTTACGATGACGAACCAGTAACGATTGCAGCTATGCATGAGTACGCTACCAAGAATGGGTATGAATTGGATATAACAGATACCCGCTATCACCACGAGATCTATCTGTCCGATCCGAGAAAGTGTGCTCCAAGCAGGTTAAAGACAGTTGTACGTCATCCGATAAAATGAGTCACTAATAACAGGAGGCAATATATGAGAATTGAAGAATACGGCAGGGGAAATATATGAAAAAGAAAATTCTGATTCCAATAATTGTTGTCATCGTAATTATAGGCATCCTTTTGCTTATTTATCCCACGATAGAGATTCAAACAGATGATAAACTGATTGCCTTCCGTTATACAGATGATACCATCGAGTTTGAATCCGAAATATCCTACAATGAGAGTTATGTTTATTATGAAGATAGGGATATTTCTATAAAGGACTTTGATTTCAAGAGATTTCTGTTTTTTCATATAATCACAATGGAATATATTGAAGGAAATTACTGTGATACGCAATTTGTTTTGGAAGAAGCATACATAGAAGAATTTTTAGAACGTGCCGAAATTAAATACAATGACAGTAACTTGGATATTGCAAAACTAATCGAAGGAAGAGAAGCAATTGTTGGAAATACGCGATATCTTGGCAATGATTATGATAAAGTAATTTACTATGTATTGGATGGAAAGCATGAAGAATTGTATGTGTTTTATGTTGATGATTTGCTGATTATACAGGTGGGGTCTCCGGATGAAAGCCCGAAATTTATAGCTTATACGGAGCAAGAGACAGTAAAACAGGAGACGGTCATAGAACCCCAAACATATTCTCTTTTGGAAATACAGAATATGGAGGCAGAAACAGTGCTTGATGAAACTAGATTAAATCAAGAGCTGATAGATAATCTTTTTTATAGTGTCCAGATATCTGAAGAGATAAAAGATAGAATCTGGAATGTTTCCTATAAAGAAAACGATAATATTTCATTGGAAGAACTGCGGTATTTGAGGGTATTGTATCGGGGATTCGATGGTGAAACACATATCGGTGAACTGATAGTTAACCAAAGCATAGCAGAAGATATTTTAGAGATAATGTTTGAACTTTACCGAAATGATTATCCTATTGAAAAAATGGTATTGGTTGATGAATATAATGGAGATGATGAGGCTTCTATGGAGGATAACAACACATCGGCATTCAATTACCGAGTGATTGCAGGCAGCAATAATCTTTCAAAACACGGCTTTGGACTGGCCATTGATATCAATCCTAAATATAATCCTTATGTAGTGGAAAGAGCAGATGGCGAAATAGTAGTAAGTCCGGAAAATGGCGTGGACTATGTAGAACGAAGTAAAGACTTTTCATATAAGCTGAGCGAAGATGATTTATGTGTAAGGTTATTTTTAGAACATGGATTTACCTGGGGAGGAAACTGGAATTCGCTAAAAGATTATCAACATTTTGAAAAATAATGATGGGGGGAAAGTTTAATATGCGCTTTAATTATAAAAGAATTCATATTGGTCTAAGAACCTTGAAAACAGCAGTTGCAGTAATCATTTCTATGATTATTGTGACTTCTTATGGTGCCACTACATCCAGGCTGATTTTTGCAATGCTTGGTGCTATGGCCGCAATGGAACCATCAGTAAAAGAATCTCTGGAATCCTGTCTGACTCAGATTGTAGGTATGTTTTTTGGTGCGTTGATAGGTGTTATCCTGCTTGCGTTGCCGCTCCATTCACTTTTGGCAGCAGGCATTGGCATTGTGTTTGTGATTACATTGTATAATGTCTTTCACATCCGTTTTTCACCATCATTGCCATGTCTGATAGTTGTTACACTTTGTACGACACCAGATATTCAGCCGCTGACTTATGCAGTTGGAAGATTTTGGGATACCGCTATCGGTTTGAGCGTAGGTTTATTAATCAATGCATTGATTTTTCCATACGACACTAGTCAACGAATCCGGTCTACCCTAGAATGTCTGGACCGAGAAGTTCTTTATTTTTTGGAAGACATGTTCGACGGTGATAATGTTTTGCCTGACACAGAAAAGATGAGCAATATGATCGATGATATGGCATATCAGTTGAAAATATTTTCTAAACAGTGGCTGCTTTTGTATCGGCGGAAGAATCGGCGGAAGCTGGAGGCGTTTCTAATCTGCCAAGGAAAAGCAAGGCAGTTAGTTGCGCAAATGGAGGTCTTATGCCGAATGGAATATCCCGGAAGACTTAACGATGAAAATCGCAAGCGTCTTAAGGAATGTGGCGCAAATATAAAAGATGAGAGAGTGCTTGATGAGGTAGAAGAACTGGATATTGTCACAAACTATCATGTTGCACAGCTTTTGACGCTGCGACAGGACTTGATTGATGCACTTAGAAAATAAGAAGAAGGTGATAATATGCAAATTAGAAGAGCTGTAATAAATGACCTTGAAGCAGTGACAGCGGTAGAAGCAGAGTGTTTTCCACCAGCAGAAGCAGCTTCAAGAAAGGAACTGGAAGAAAGACTTTTATCATATGGCAATCATTTTTGGTTGATGTTTGATGGGGACAAGCTTATTTCGTTTGTGGATGGTTTTGTTACGGATGAGGCTGACCTTACCGATGAAATGTATGCAGATGCGTCGCTGCACAACGAAGAAGGCATGTGGCAAATGATTTTTGGAGTAAATACGATTCCTGCATACCGCAGAAAGGGTTATGCTGGTCAGCTGCTTGAAAAAATGATTGAAGATGCCAGAGAACAAGGCAGAAAAGGGCTTGTTTTAACATGTAAAGATGCGTTGGTTCATTATTATGCAAAGTTTGGATTTGTAAATGAAGGGGTATCGAAAAATTCCACTCATGGGAATGCAGTTTGGAATCAGATGAGGCTGACATTTTAAAAATTTTTATATTAGATAGGTTCCTGTTTGTAGGAGCCTATTTTATATTGCCAAAATAAATTGACCAAAAGCATTTTTGGATTGTATATATAGTGAAAGGGGGAATTCAAATGGAATCCTATTTGAGCGCTCAGGATTTTTTAGAAATTTATCGAAAGTATAAAAATTTATTATACAGAATTGCTTTTACTTATGTGAAAAACAACGAGGATGTAGAAGATATTTTACAAGAAGTATTTATCAGGCGTCTATACAAAGCTCCAATTTTCGAGGATGGGGAGTATGAAAAGCGGTGGCTTATAAAGGTGACTGTGAATCTATGTAAAAATCACGTAAAATCTTTTTGGCAGCGAAATAAATCCAATATAGATGATTTGACGGAAGTGTTGGGAATAGAATATTGGGATTTAGACAGTGAAGAGAAAAGCGTTTTCTCAGAAGTGATGTCACTGCCAGCAAAACAAAGAGTTGTGATTTATCTTCACTATTATGAAGGGTATTCATGTAAGGAAATTGCAGAGATTATGAAAAGTGGTGAATCTGCAGTAAAGATGCAACTGAAAAAAGGAAGAGAATTGTTAAAGAAAAATATGGAGGATTAATCGAATGAAATTTGGTACATATAAATCAATGTATGAAAAGATGAAAACTTCAGAAGAAATGGACAAACGAATTCAGGAAAATGTGATGAATTATGGCAGTCAAAAAAGAAAGATGAACTATGTTCGCTTGGCTTATAGGATGGCTGCGGTAATAGTAGTAACTATGGTTATGCTGCAAGTTCAGCCTATTCGGGCAGCTGTGGATAAAGTAATCACACATTTCACGAATCAATTTGAAATATTATGGCAAGGCAAAGAGTCAACCGTGATAGAGATGGAAGGAGACTATTTGGAAATTAGTCCAAAGGCGAAGAAGAAGGAATGTAAAATGGATTCTGTTTCACAAATTAGCAAACAGATTGGAATTCATTTATTGCAATCCACGGAAGCTTATGAAACCCGAAACTGTATTTCCTATTATCCTTATGTTTCTGAAAGTGGAGCTTTAAATGGTATCATGCTAATTGACCATTGTTATGCGATGGGTGATTTGAAAAATGCGAAAATGAAAACTTACTCGAGTGTTTCGGAAAGTTCAAGTATTACTTACGAAAAGGGTGAAAAATACAGTAGTCCGATTAGTATGCAAATCACAATCAGAAGTAATCAAAGTGATGGGGTTGATTATAATAATCATGAGCTGGAATATGCAGGGACAAACTGGAATTTGACAGAAGGAGATGGAATTTCAGATATTAATCTGCGTGAGATTACAGGATTAGGTGTGAATGCAGTATTGTTTACCGTGGAATCGTCAGGACCAATAGTATGGTATGCAGAAGGCATCGAGGAGAATGAAACATTTACAACAGCAATGTTCATTTATAAAGGGATTGAATATATCTATAATGGGGCAGTTTCGCAGGATACAATGGTAGAATTTTTAAATACCTTAGAATAAACCGGGAGGAATTCAATGAAAAAGGGAAAAGTAGGGTTTATATTATCCACTTTATTATTGGTACGAGCAGCCCGCTTGAGCTATAAAGCCGTACGGTAGTAAACTTCGTTTCTTCAATTTAAACATAATTGACAGATGTAGAAATGTCAATGAGAAATTTACGAGATAATATAATAGGGGGAAAACTTATGGATATAAAAATAATAAAACCAACATTGGAGTATGCAGAGGATATTTGGAAGTTTCGCCAAGAAATAATAGATTCAGATGATAAAGATAAGTTTGCAGGATGTGGGAATCTTGAAAAGTGTTCATCCGCAAAAGAATGGATTGATTCCATTGGAATAATTAGTAATATTGAGACATGTCCGAAAGATAAAGTTCCATCAAATGTATATATTGCAGTTAGATTGAATGACAATAGAATTGTCGGAATTATTGATTTGAGACATCATATCAATCATCCGATATTATCTACGTGGGGTGGACATATAGGATATTATGTTCGTCCATGTGAAAGAAAAAAAGGATATGCGACAGAAATGTTGAGACAAAATTTATTAAACTGCAATAGATTAGGAATCGATAAAGTTTTAATTACTTGTAATGTTGATAATTATGCAAGCGAAAGAACAATTATTGCAAATGGTGGAATCTTCGAACGAGAAATTGAAGTAGATGGAGAGATGATGAAGAGATTTTGGATAACTTTATAAATTTTAAGTTATCAAATTATAGAAATTTGAAACGCTAGAGGTGACAAACATGATTCTAAGGGAATTTGACGTAAACAAAAAATACATAGAAGAATTTAAAAAAGTTTTAAATGAATTTGGGATCCATATGTGGAAGGTGTTACATGGACAACGGATGCCTTTTACAGAGAGACACCAGGAAAGATAGAAAATCGGAAAAAGATGGGAGCCAAGAAGCTTGTCTGGAAATGCAAGATTGGATGATAAACAGAAAATTGCTTTGTTGGCCTTTGAGTTGGCGGCAAAGATAGAGTAATAAACAAAATCCCAAAGAGTAAGTTGCAGAGTGCCGGGCAATAAATTTAAATTTTTCTAAAGGTAGCGAATACATTGACAATGGCATGAGTATGAATTATACTAAACTTGAAAACAAGGCTACCTCATAGACGGCTAGTCCTTAAGAATATTGGATACAAAAAAGTAATCGCAAGTTTTCCTAGGACCGGCGATTACTTTTTTGATTGAATTAACGCAATCAATAGCGCTACGATAATACTAAGTACCATGAAAATGACAGATAACATTTCGAAATCGCTCATAAAGTATGTCCTCCTTTCCTAGATTATAAATTCTCGGAATCTTCAGCCCTGATTTTTCAAGGCTTTCAGACTCTTCATTTCAAAAATCACCCACTTTTTTTCTGAAAAATCTAAATTTTTCAAAAAATGCTTGACAAATCCG
>JAFTWA010000018.1 GCA_017465565.1 Tyzzerella sp. | reverse complement strand
TAATAATCAAAGTCACATCTGAATTCGTGTGAGTTCCAGCAAAATTAGCATAAACATTTGTCACTCCAGTATAATCATCCCTTTGAACGATAACTCCTTTGTGCTGATTAGTGAGATTCCAATATTTTAATGGTTGTTCTGTATCATCAATAGAGAAAATTGTTTGTGCAAAACTTCCGTTTATATCATAAACTTTCTCAGTTGCTGTAAACGTATATGTTCCATCATTCTCAACCATTACTTCTTTGTCATTTACTGTCAGCGAATCATAGTAATAAGTATTATTGTTACCAGCTACTGTAAGAGTAACTTTTTCACCTACAATATAACTATCTTTACCTTTCGTGATTGTTCCATTATCAATAGTAGTAGGAATATTAAGTGTTACTGTCTCTGGTAATGCTTCAGATATTGTAAATGGAATTACAGTCTGAATATTTTTATCATCATCTCTCTTTATCTTCACATCAGTTGGTGTCGTAGCTGTGATTACATTTGAATATGCGCCATCACCTGTAAGGTCGATATCCTCTACTACTAATCTGCCATCAAGATAAATATCTACTAACGTACCATTTCGAATAACTCGGAATTCAATTCCTTCCTTACTCTTCAACAATGCAATCTCATCTTTTGATAAGCTGTAATATACAACTCCACTCTTGTTTGCATCACCTTGATTAAGTGAATCATTAGTTCTACCGGCTATTTGATATGTATTATTCCAGTGGAATACAGAAAAACTAGTCCAGTATTTGTCACCAATAGAATATTGTACTGACGTTCTACTTGCATTTGAATTACT
Organism: Tyzzerella sp.; assembly: GCA_017465565.1. Classification (GTDB taxonomy): domain Bacteria; phylum Bacillota; class Clostridia; order Lachnospirales; family Lachnospiraceae; genus Faecalimonas. The sequence continues at coordinate 104,856 of JAFTWA010000018.1, read as the reverse complement.
GTCATTTCCAGTTTCATCATGCTCAATTACTGTCAGGGTTATATCCGAGTTTACATATTGCTTATTGAACACAAGCCAAGACGAGTTTGAACTGCTGACGTTATGTGTCATGACTCCTTCATACTGTCCTGTCAAATCCCAATCATTATAAGCATTATTTGTCTTTTCATTGAATATCTTCTCAACAAAACTTCCTTCAACTGTATAATTATACTTCTCTGCCTTGAAGCTATAAGTTCCATCCTTGAAGATAACCTTTTCACTCAGAACTTCCTTACCGCCCTGTTTTACAACAAAGTCTTTACAGTTATAACCGTCTGCTGTATCAACTGCAAGTTCCACGTTATCTCCAACATAGTAATCTGCCTTTGGTGTAATTGTTCCATATGCAGCATCTGTTGGAACGTTAATGTTAAGAATTACCTTACGTTTGAAAGTAGCTTCTACAGTATTTTCTTCTGTTGCCAGGAATGTATATGTTCCATCAGCCTCAAGAATAGCATTATTACCATTTACTTTTAGGCCTGTGCAGCCATATCCGTCTTTCGCCACTGGTTTTACAGTTACATAACCATTAACATAGTTATTCTGTGTAACAACCTCGATACTTCCACCATCTGTTGATTCGCTTGTAAGATTTACCTTTGCTTCCTTTGCTTTCATTAAAGCATAAGGCACTAAGGTGTTATATCCAGTGTTTCCATAGAGTCGAAGTGTTACTGATGCAGCCTCACTTCCAACTCCGGTATCTTTACCGTCTCTGTCTTTCATCAAGCTTATTTGACATACGTTGACATCATCCAAATAGATATTTGCAATAACACCAACAATTTCAACACGTAAGTTTATTCCATCTTCGCCTTGTAATTTATCAACCTCGTCATCGCTTAATTCATAATATGGTTTCCACGTTGGAGTTATAGAATCTTCCATGGTCTGGATTCTATACTTTCCGTCTTTATCTGTATCGTGCAATCTTATTCTAAATGTTTCACCATTATCGAATGCAAAATAGATTTGCATACGGAATTGTTTCGTATTTCCAATCTTATCTTGTACATTTACGCTTACGCCTCTGTATGTACTATCACAAGAATCAAGCCATGATGAATCTCCATTACTATTTGCAAGTGCCAAAATACCTACATTATGATTTACAAGATTCCACTTGCCACCACCACCGTTTTTAAAGACAGCAGGTGCAAAGCTTCCTGTTACTGTATTCTCAGTTTTTGCTGTAAATGTAGGAAGTAATGTGTTTTCATCAACCTTAACGTCCTTATCGTTTGCCTTTAATGAATCATAATAATAACCATCAGCACCTGTTGTAACAAGACCTACTTTATCTCCAGCTAAGTACTTGCTAAACTCGGTAGTAATCGTTCCATTTGCGATACCATCTGCAATTGTAATCTTTGCTTCATCTGGCACTTCTGTCTTAATTACATACTCGATTTCTACTTCATGTCCTAAGTTGCCATCCTGTTTGATAAAGATACTTGCTGGCATATCAGCAGTTATACCTGTTTCTACAGAATCTTTGTCATATGTAAGGTCAAATACATTACATACTCTCCTATCTCCTGCATAGAGATAAATGTCTGTGCCCTTACGAACTACTCGGAAATCAAGTCCTGCTTCACTTTGATATTCTTTAATTTCTTCATTTGTTAAATTGAAAGAATAACTCCATTTGTATAATGAAGAATTTCCATAAGTTTGAACCTTATATGTGCCATCCATATGACCAATTCTAAATGAAGCTTCTTTTCCATCAATAACAAATCTAACTACCGTACATGCATCCGTTCCATCGCCAATGTAGTCTCTCGCTGTCAATGTCAAATCGATATCACCATATTGGTCATATAATTCAAGCCATGATGAATTTCCTGTACGGTTCTCTGGCAGTCCAATAAGACCAGCGTTCTGTTCTACCAAATCCCAACCGCTATTGTCTTTAAATACACTTTCTGAGAAGCTTCCCTTAATCGTATGCCCTTCTTTTTCCGCTGTGAAACTATACGTTCCGTCCCAATTAAGTTCAACATCCTTGCCATCTACTTCCAAGCCTGAGCAATAGTAGCCTTCTTCGCCTTTGCCGCTTGCAATTACTGTCTGGCCTTCAAAGTAGTGCATTTGTTTTGTTACAGCAGTTCCATTCTTACTATCTTCGATAGTAATCTTCACTGGTTTTTCTGCTTCTGCAAATTCAAATCCGATTTCAGCATCAACGCCTGTATTACCGTAGTGTCTTACAGCGATTTGTGCTGCTTTATCTTCCACTTCGCTGTCTTCGCCATCTACATTTGTAGAAAGGTCAAATCCATATGCATGTTCACCACCGAGGTAAATATCAACACCTGAACCGATACGAACAATACGCATTTCCAAACCGTCACCTGTGATGCCTGCAGTTTGTTCTGCATTCAGGGTATAGCCTGGATTCTTCCAGTTCAGAATGCTGCCGCCCATATTCTGAAGAATATATGAGCCATCCTTAGTATCATTAGTTACTGAGAATGTAACATATTCGTCGTTTGTGAAGGTAAGTCTTACACCGGTTCTGAAGTTCTTGTCTTCACTCTTTGTATCCTTTAATGTAAATTTCAAATCTACATCCTTGTAAGTCTTTTCTACCGTATTAACCCAGCCTGAATCTCCATCGCTGTTTGGCACGATTAATTTACCTGCATTCTGTTGTAAAAGATTCCATTCTTTACTTGCTGCAAATACTTTCTTTGCCAAGTCGCCTTCTACTGTGTATTCTTTTTCAGTTGCTGTAAATGAGTAAGTATAGTCCCAGTTGATATCAACCTCCTTACCATTTACCTTCATCCATGTACAGTAGTAATCGTCTTTTCCAGCTAAAACTTTTACGGTATCACCTACAAAGTATTGCTGTTTCTCTGTTGTAACGGAACCATTCTTGCCTGCAATTGTTGTGATTTTTACCAAATTAAACTCTTGGGTAAGTTCGAATGGCATTTCCACCTTCACACCTGCATCATCATAATGTCTGATTGTTACAGTTGCTGGCATATCAGCGGTCACACCACTATTGTTGCTTGTAAGGTCAGCTACCGCTACCATTCTGTCGCCGATGTAAAGTGTCACTTCTGTGCCATATCTTACGATACGGAAGTCTACACCGCCGTCTTTGTACTGTGCAAATTCTTCCTCACTGAGTGCTCCCCAGCTCTTATATCTCTTATAGATAAATTGAGTTGCTTTACCGTCAACCTTATCTGCCGACTGATTCAAAGACTGAATCCATGCACCCTTATCATCAGAAGTAATACCGAATGAAATGTGTGCGCCATTGTCGAATACAAACAATACATCTGTTCTTGCTGCTTTCTTTTCAGCATCATCATAGTCCTTCACTCTGAGAGTCAAGTCCATATTTGCATATTTATTTACAAACTTAAGGTCGCCTCTTCCACCTTCTGGCATTGTAAGGAGTCCATTATACTGTCCCGAAACATCCCAGCCTTTTGCTGTCTTGAATAATGTACTCTTAAGATTTACACTGTTTGCAGTTGTAATCTTGTATGGCACATCCATGATTTCACGGTTAGCCACCCAGAATTCAAATCCAATCTGTGCACTTAATTTTACATATTCATCATCCAGCACTTCCACAGCAATGAGTTTGCCGTCTAAGTAAACGTTAGCATATTTGCCGTCTCTTTGAACCTCAAGCTTAATGCCGTCTTCACTTGTGAATTTAGCAACCTCTGCTTCTGTCATTTCGTGGATGCCCTTCCATCCAAATACAGAGTTGTCACCTGAATGTTTTGCGTACTGTACGATGTACTTGCCATTTTCATTCATCACATCGATGTGCCAAGCCTTTTCATTACTGAACACGATTCTGAGACCTTGACGCTGTTGTGTGAAGGCATCTGTGTCAGCTTCATTTGGCAAATCTGTATCATATTTGAAGTTTGCTTCTACTGTGAACTTGTCATACTTGTCATTTGACAGAAGATTTCCTGAGCCACCAAACTTATGCAGTACGCCGTTGTTCTGGTCATCTAAAATCCAGCATGAACCCTTTGTCACTGCAAATGTCTGATATTCCAGAGATAATTCTACTTCCATATCACGGTTTAAGTAGATGCTGCGAACAAGCTTTTCGTAGCCTTCCTTTTCAATCGTGATTGTGTAGTAGCCTTGTTTCAGGTCTGTCAATGTGAATTTACCGTTGCTGTCAAGCTCAAGTGGTTTTTCACCAGTTGGTCCCGTGTAGCTTGCAGACACGTCCTTGAGGCTTCCGCCGCCAAGCTTGTTTGCAATCACTGTTCCGCTTAAAGTCTTATTTCCTTCCGTCGCAATCACTGCTGTTGCAGAAATCTTAAGACCTTCTTTCACACCACGGACATTCAGTGTAACCGAACCATCTTCGTTAAAGTTTGCTTTCTTAATATATTCTTCCCCGTTAATAAGGATAGAATGTAATGTATAGCCTGCTTCTGGTGTGATTGTGATGTTTGTTTTCATACCAGGAATTACAGCCTTTGTTCCTTCAATTGTATAATGCTCTCCAGCCTGCAATTCTACAGGAACACTTCCCTGTACACCTTTTTCATCAAATCTGAAGTATTGATATACATCAGAGAAGCCAGCGCCGTGTTGCTGCGCAAAATAGTACCAGTATCTGTCTACGTTTGTGTCTGTTCCAGCAAAGTTGAATGAAGTAATATGTGCAGGGTCAACATATACAAAGCTGTCTTTCATTGCATCTGAATCTAAATCGAATTTATCCATGTAATCCCATGGGATAAATAGTTCGAGGCAGTAGCCGTAGCATTCTTCTGAATTTACTTCTCCGCCTTTTGTTGTAGCTCCAAGTACAGCCATCTTATCGTCTGTTGTCGCTACATTTACGTATCCGCCTTTACCGTTGCTCTTCTTGAAAGTCATATCACCAGTTGGCAATAAGTCAATCTCAAAAAGGCTGTTACCACTTAAAGAAGTAACTGTGCTTGGTGCCAGATACATTTCAATACAGCTGTTTAAATAAGAAGCACGAGCTGTATTTACATAAATAGGATTCCCCTCTGTAACGTCATAGACAAAATACATACCCTTTTCGCCATAGTAACTTGTCATGGCAATCTCAACATCTGCTCCGCCTTCCTTATTCGATAAGTATAGCCAGTTGTTTTTCTGATATTGTTCTTCATCTAAAACACCGTCGATGACAAAACCAGCATCTGTCTCTGCCTTTGTCTCGTCAGGATTTACATAGCCGTAGTCGTCTTCCGACGCTACTTCCTTGATATTGTTACGGGAGAATACCAGCGCTCCTAATACTAAGCCACAAACTGCAACTACAGCTGCTATGATAATAATCAGCTTTTTTGTGGTTAATTTACTAGGTTTTTCCATCTATAACACCTCCCTTATTGTCCAAGAATTCTCACTTCAGAAATACCAACAGATTCTTGACCTTCTGGCACTTCCACCGTGATTCTGATTGACTTCACATTCAGTTCATCAAACTCTGCGTATGTAGCGGCACCAGGAGTGATATAATAAATAGAGCCATCAAGGTCGTTTGCCTTGTAGTATTCTGAACTGAATTCCAAATCTTTGATAAAGCGAGTTACTTCTTCGCCGTTTTCTTCACAAACCAATTCTATTCTCGAGATGTTTTTAAAGCATGTGTTCTCCAGCTTAGAATTGTAAATCATTACCGCACGTACTTTTCTTGCTGATTCAAAATCGAAAGTAAATGTAGTTTTTTCTGTAATGCTAGTTTCTTTGATGTATTCAGCAAAGACTGGGCTAGCATATTTATAGATAGAAAGAAGTCCGTCGTTCAAATAAGCCGCATCATCAGAGCCGCTAACTTTAGCTTCTTCCGCGATATTCTTATATTCGCTGTAGGCTTCTATCTTTGGCTGAACCGTACAGGTTGGTCCGTTTGTATACATTACATCAAGGTCTTTTCCATCCTTATCCTTGATGGTAACCCACTTCACTTCGTCGATTGCCGCATTTCTGGCTGAACCAGCTGCTACGAAATCGTCATGGCGGTGATAGATAATATACAATTTATCCCCAACCGTAAGCATGGTATGGTGTCCTGTTCCTGAGATTTCCTGGCTTCCAGATGTACCACCAGAAATTACAATCCCACCTTCATCCTCTGTCAGTTTACGGTATGGTCCAAGTACATTGTCAGAAACTGCCTGTGCTACCTGATATGAGCTGTCCTCATATGAGTTTACCGAGAATGTCATATAGTATTTGCCATTGTGTTTCACAACCTGTGGGCCTTCGTTGATAGAAACGTTTGCCAATTCATATGAAACCTTCTGAACACTGCCGCCTGCCTGCTCTGTTTTCCAGTCATCTACTGTATAGTAAGTGTGGTAAGTAAGTACAGTCGCTGTACTCCAGTCAGGCTTTAACCAGTTAATCATTTTTACACCAACCAGGCGGTCAGATCCTCTTGAGTCTACCCAGAAAAGATATTTTTCGCCGTTTTCGTCGATGTATGGATGTGGGTCGATACCACCCGTATATCCGCCATAACCTTCTGCTCTGGAACCACCGATTGTATCCGAGAATGTACGGTATTCTTCAGGGTCAAACGCAAGGTACTTCGCATAGTAGTGTGGATATTTTGTTTCGCTGTAGGTGTGAAGGTTTTCTTTTCCACAGCTTTCCGCATCCTTGAAATTTACTAATTGGAACTCTTTATCTGGATATTTTGAAGCTGCAACAAACATAATCTGATATGGATGTCCCTCTTCTACACCGTTCTTTCCTGCCTCTACCGTTTTATCTTCCGATGGAGATGCACTAAAGAACATATAATAAGTTGCTGTATCTGGGTCGTAGACAACTTCAGGTGCCCACATCTGGTCATTTGTAACCTTACGGAACTCTGTCTGTGAGCCGTCCTCCGCAAATTCCAGATTGTCTAAGGTGTTTCCAACTGGCTCCCAATCCATTAGGTTCGCAGAACGATAACAGAAAAGAGAGCCTTCTGTAACATATTGATAGTAGTAGCCGTCTACTTCCGTGTTGTCCAATATAAATGGGTCAGCACCACTCGTCTTTTTGTCGTTGCGGTAGAACAGTTCTGTATTGAAGTCAGACTTAGTCTCGCCTTCGGCAAGCTGTCCCTGGTAGTTTGCCACCTCATACTGCGTCTCACGCGCACATCCTGATAGCAGCATTCCTGCTGCCACCAGTAAAATCACTAATTTTTTCATTATAAAGTAACACCTCCGAAATTATTCTTTTACGCCACCAACAGTAATACCTTCGATGAAGTATTTCTGCATGAAGCAGTAGATTACAATAAGTGGAAGCATTCCCAGAATAGCCGCTGCACTGTAGATGTTTTCACTTCCTGCATTTGGGAAGAGACTTCGAATCTGGCTCAAATACAACTGAAGTGTTACGTATTTTGGCTGATTCTGTAAGTACAGCATTGGGCCCAAATAGCTGTTATACCCGCCTACAAAGCCAAAGATGAACTGCGAAATAAACGCAGGCTTTGCAAGCGGCATCATTACCTTGAAGAAGGTTTCAAAGAATCCAGCTCCGTCAAGTCTTGCAGCTTCCACAAGGGAATCTGGGATTCCGTCAAAGAATAATCTTAAGAAAAACATGGTTCCGATACCACCAAACATTCCAGGAATGAGGAGTGGTAAGAAGCCTGAGTCTCCTGTCCATCCGATGTTTGAGTAGAATACATAGGAGATAACCCCGAATGCACCCAGCGGAATCATTCTAATAATTACCGAAAATTTAAACAGTTTCTCCTTGCCCGGAAAATCCATTTTTGAAAATGCAAATGCCGCAAGTCCTGCTGTCATTAATCCAATACAAAGTGGAATCAAGGTGAGCCACATGGTGTTGATAAATCCGAGCACCAGACCAGGCATTCCCACGATGTCCCTGTAACTGTCGTTTAAGAAAATTGCCTTATACGCTTCCAGATTGGAGTTGGCTGATCCCCACACGAATCCAGTGCTTGTAGCCAGCTCTTCTGTTGGTACAAAGGATGTAACCAAAACAGTTGCAATCGGAAAAAACAGGAATACCGTGTAAACAAGCAGTACTATGTAAATAAATATTTGTCCTACTGATAATTTCTTTTTCACAATTTCACCGTCCTTCCCTATGATGCACTTTTTTCTCTCTGCTTAAACAGGATCATAGAAAGGGTACCTGTTACAAGGAAGAGCAGCCAGCTGATTACACATGCGCAGGATACCATGTAGCTTACGCCGTTGGCATCCGTCGTTGTTGAGTTTGTAATCAGGAAGTATACCAGTCGCATGAGCGTCAGACCCATGGATTCGTTTCCACCAGGTACGCCCCACGCGTTTGGAATGATTAATTGCGCCAAGTCGTATGTTAGGAATCCGGCTCCTACACCTGCCTGTAAGAGGAAGAATGTAGTTGGGCTGATTCCAGGAAGTGTAACGTTTCGGAACTTCTGCCATGCATTTGCCCCGTCGATAGCCGCTGCTTCATATAACGCATTGTTAATGTTAGAGAATGCAGCCTTGTACATGACAATACCGTACCCAGGTGCCTGCCAGATAATGGCGATAATGATACACCATGTCATGGTCTTCGGGTCCTCCAGCCACTTGGTGTCAGTTCCAAGAATGCTGTTTAAAATACCGCCTTCCCAATCGAAAATCCATCTCCACATCAGGGCTACTGCTACCGTAGAACAGATGTAAGGAATAAAGAATAGAATCTGGAAAAGCTTACTTCCCGCAAATTTTTCACGAAGAAGAGTTGCAATAAACAACGAAATGAGGAGTGTTACAAGCTGGACTGAAGCAATCCAGATTGTAATCACTACTGATTTATAAAAGTACTTCGATAAGTCAAAGTAAAACAGGTCAAAGGCATGTCTTGGTATAAATACGGACTTGAAGCCTTCAAAATTGTTCCACTGTATGTTTCCAAGGTCGTATAAATCAACATTACAAAACATACCAATAAAGGAAATCAGCAGCGGAAAACCATTGAAAATAATAAATCCAAGAAGAGGGATAATCGCTACAACGAGAGCGATTATCTGCTCCTTCTTCCAAGGTTTTTTCTTTTTATTCGCCGTCTGCATAGGAACTACCTCCCGTTAATTCGGATATTCATACCTTTAAGTGTAGTATCAGCTACTTCTTTCTTAGCATCCATGAAAGCCGTAAGTGTCATTTTTCCTGCACGCACATCACTATTGAAGGTCTGTGACCATTCTGTAATCCATGTTAAAGAAGTAAAGTATGTGTAGTCACCAATGTCAGCTTTTTGTGCAACGTATGCACCTGCCCACATGTTTGGAATTGTTCTTTCTTCTGCTTTTGCGTAATCGCCAAGTCCGTATGTTGTCTGGTTAGGAACTGCTGCATTTCCTTTTGCAAGGATTGCCTGTCCTTCTGGACCTGCAGCCCAACTGATGAACTTGAATGCTTCTTCATAGTTCTGGTTCTTTGTGTTTGCTGGAACAAATAATCCTGATGCTTCACTTGCTGTTGTAGATTCGCCTACGATAGCTGCATCGCCTTCCATATGTAAATCACCTGTGAAAACTGCTCCATCGTAAGACTCACCAATCACCTTAAGGTATTCATTCCCGCCATTTGTATAAGTGCTTCCACCAACATATTCTCTGTATTGTGCAGGAAGTGTCATTCCCAAATCATCCCCAAGGATTCCCTTGTAAGACTCTGCATTTGAGAAGTATTCAATAAGGAATGGACAGTCTTTTCCAGATGTAAAACGTGCTGCACGGTTTGTGGTTGTGCTTGGAGCAACTCCATATCCCTTAATTCCTGTGTCTGCATCTTTGTCAGCTGGTACACCTAAGCGGTTGAATTCTAAAATTGCATCGTATGTAGAAGGAAGTGCATATACTTTTCCACTTAATGCCTGAAGTTCCGAAGCATTTTCATTTAAAAATGTCTTATCTTCGTAAAAGAGTACGTCACCCTTTGCATAGTTTGTTCCGTTTACTGTAATATCTGTAAGCGCTAAGTAGTTTGCCTGTTTATCGGTAAGAGCAAGCTCGTATTCACTTGTTTCGTCATTCCATCCGATACAGTCGCCGCCTACTGACCAACCGTGGCTGAACCACCACTCACTCATGTAGCCGTATTCATATCCGTATTGTTTTTGCATAGCGCGTGCCACACATCGGAGTTCATCCCAGTTCATTGCGATACATTCGTTGAATACTTTGTATACGAATTCGCCAGCTTCGTTCTTGCTGCTCTTTGCATCTGCGTATGGAGCTTCTTTGTATTCTGCATAACCGTGTGCCTTTATGCTGGCGCTGTTAGCTGAATTGTAAGCTTCTAATTCTGATTCCGGAACAGAAATAATGTTGATTCCACATTGTTCTAAGATTGCTTTATTATAGAAAAGAACCTGCGGGTTGCTTCCATTAGGAAGTGCTAAAAGTTCTGCGCCTGCTCCCGCCTGGAAGATGTTGTTTTCATCTGCTTTTGTGTTGAAACGGAAACGATTTACAAGGCTGGCTGGAATGTCACTCCAGTTCATAGCAGCCTTTGCGTCTTCTGTAAGATATTCATCTAATGCCTTGAAGTAATTTCCGCCCTGCATAGCAAGTGCTTTGTATTCATCATCATTGAGCTGAAGTACATCGTACATGTAATTGCTTCTGAGTGCTGAATCCAGACCTGCGATTCCACCAGAGTTCTCTGTCATCTGTACATAAACGCCATCTTCTTTACCTTGTCCGTCATTGTAAGTCTTTACAAGTTCAAGGTAAGCGTCACGCACCTGCGCTGTAACGTAAGATGCAGCGTAGTAGATAACGGTTCTGTCACCTGCATCTGCATTTTTGTCGTCGCCGCCACCGCCACATGCAGTAACGCTGAGTGCCATAACAGCTGCAAGTAAAAGCGCTGTTATTTTCTTAAGTTGTGTTTTCATAGTAAATCCTCCTCTTATTAATTTTTTTGGATTATTTTGACATTTTTGTGTAATGTGCCCAATTTTCCAATTATCTTATTACCATTTTAGTCTTTTTAACCATACGAAACAATTAGATAAGTCATCCAATAACTTCTAAAAATCGCCCAAAATAAAAATAACAGAGCGATTTGCTCTGTTATTCCTGCGATTTAATATTTTGCTATTATTTATCCAATTTTCGGAACTTGAAATTACGTTCATAGCTTCGGTAGAATGTACCCATATTATTAAAACCACACATGGCAATAATATCATTCATGGTCTTGTCTTTATTCTTAGGGTCGTCCATCATCTCAACTGCTTTCTGTACCCTGATATCATTAATAAACACTCGCAAGTCTACATTCAGCCTCTTCCCAATTTTCTTACTGAGTGCTTTAGGCGAAATATAAAACACCTTCGACAGCGTCTCCAATGTAATGTTTTCATTATAGTGCTCATATATGTACTGTACAACCTGTGTGATTAAATCATTATCATTCGCCGCGCTTCCACTCTTTTCCACCAGACCATAGTGCTCTATGATATCGGAAAACAACTGACAAGTAAGTCCAATTCGTTTCAGTTCCGGAATATCCTCCTGCGGAACACCAATAATCTTCTTAATGCGTTCATGAAGAACTTTATTGTAGTTCACATCTAATAGCCAATGCGGCAGCCTCTTATTCGGATATAACGAAAGGAAATTCCTGAGATAACGCGTCCCAACATGAAAGAAGAACACTTCTGCTTCACCGTCAATCTCATAACTGTGATTTTCCAATCCATCAATAATTGCAATCTGCCCATCCGTAAGTGACACGCATTCTCCTGCGATGGTAACTGCAACCTTTCCTTTCACAACACCATAGATTTCAACGTTTCTGTGAAAGTGAAGATAATAGCCATTGCTTACGTACTGCTCGGCAACAAAACGAGAAGCCTCGTCTCTTTCAATTTCATTTTTTCTTTCTTCGTTCTTAACTCTTCGCATGTTTCACCTGTAACCTTTTCACGACGTATAATCCGTTAAAATTATACTATTACTACCATTTACGTGTCAAAGAATAAGTGTTGGCCGTTTTGGTAAGTACTTCCAACTCTTACTTGTATTCTAATATGTTTTGTAGTTTAAAACAACACGAAAAGTCTCCTAAGTTCTTTTAAAAATCGCCCATCATAGCAAAAGAACTATCCATACCGTTAGTGCCCTATGCACATAATCATATACGCCGGCAAATACATGATTTTCTCCGTCATCTTGAAATTCTTTGGATGAATCACGTATGCCATGTCAATTCTATCTGCATACTTATCCATAAATCTTTCCAGCGACGTGATACTATATCTTTCGTTCGACTTTACTTCCACTGGTGAAATTTTATACCTTGTTTTACTTTTGTTAGAGAGCAAAAAATCGATTTCAATATCATTTCGATGTTTTTCTTCATTATAATGCGTGTAAAAATAAAGTTTATGTCCTTTAGAAACCAATTCCTGCGCAACCGCATTCTCAAAGAACATTCCTTCATTTACAGATAAACGTCCCAAAAGCAACATCCGATATAGTTCCTCTTTTTCAATCTCATTTTCATCGAATGTATGGCTAATCAAAAGCCCCGTATCTCCCATATAGCACTTCACATATGTGCGGTCTTCGTTTAAAGATAATCCGATATTCGGATCGCCACAATTGAAACACTCGTTTGCAATCATAGAGTCACTTAACCAGAAAAAAGTATCATGAAACTGTTCAAAAGTGGATTGCTTTTCAATGTCTGATAGAACCACTCTTTTTTCATGTTTAGAAAGAAAGCTTGGAATTTGGTCAAACAACGCCAGTACCTTTGACCTATATTTACTATCTATCTTCATAATATCATTTCGATACAATGCTAAGATATCGCGTTTTTCTGCATCAGACTTTTGAAAACTTTTTGCATGTTCCTTATAAGCCAGTACACTCTTTGGCATCCCGCCAACGATTAAGAATTGCCTAAAAAGCAGCATGGCCTTATGGTGCAATTTATCTTCCAACGGTATTTTCTTCTCGAAGCATGCCTTAATATATTCCACCATTGGTTTCTCATCAAGAGCTGCACAAAATTCTTCAAAATCTAAAGGATACATCCTAAGTTTCCGCTCCTCTGATGGTAACGTAATATCTTTGACGTTCTCCTTAATGGAAATAAGCGAACCAGTTTCTATATAGTCGAATCTTCCATCCTTTACCAGTTTTTTAATGGATTGTCTTGCCTTAGGAAATCGTTGTACTTCATCGAATATAATCAGAGTTTCTCTTGGATATAAAGTCTTTTTATATTCCGTAGATAGTATTAGAAAAAAAGTATCTAAGTCATTTAAATAGTTATGAAATGCATCAATCACACTGTCACTTACATCATTAAAATCGATTAAAATATAAGATTTGTACTCTTTTTTTCCAAATTCTTCTATGATGGTTGATTTTCCTATTCGCCTTGCACCTTCTACTAATAATGCTTTTTCTCCATTAGTTTCATTCTTCCACTCTAACAACTGTTTATATATTTTTCTCCAGAACACCATATTTCTCACCTACACTTTTCAAAATAATACGCACATCAATACAGCTGCATTTTATATATAGTACGCATATATATTATATGCCATTTTCCATATAATACGCAAGTGTTTTGTTGCAAATGTACTGGAGATATATTACTTCTAATCAACAGTAAGTGCCTCAAGTATCACCTTTGTTGCAATATCCGCTGTCTTTCTCTCTGCCTCTTTACTTCTAGAAGCAATATGTGGAGTTAGATAAAAGTTTGGCAATAGCAGCAACGGTTCGTCCTCTTTTGGCGGTTCACTTGTAAATACGTCAAAATAGGCCGCACGAATCACATGATTCTTTAATGCTTCATACAAATCTTCTTCATTTACAATACCGCCACGTGCAGTATTAATTAAAACAGCATTTGATTTCATCTGATTCAATTCCTTTGCAGAAATGAAATCTTTGGTCTCCTCTGTGAGCGGCATATGTAAAGAAATAAAATCAGCCACTTTAACAATTTCTTCCACTGATACCTCTTCAACCTCAAACTTCTCCGCAAATTCTTTGTCAATTCCACAAACATCATAAGCCACAACATGCATACCAAGGCCAAAAGCCATTCTGGCAACTTCTCTGCCAATCGCTCCAAAACCGATAATACCAATTGTTTTATCCAGAACTTCATATCCTGTCATTTTAGCCCAGCCATGTTCCCTCGCGTTTCCGATGCTGTCATACAAATTCTTAGAATCCGCAATCACAAAGCTGATAGCCAGTTCTGCTACACTTCTTGAGTTGGAGCCAACGGTTCTTCCTACAAAAATTCCTTTTTCTTTGCAATACTCCAAATCTATATTATCTGTACCTACACCAAACTTCACAACTGCTTTTAACTTCGGATGCGCATCAATATATGCTCGGTCTACTGACTCAACACCAACAATCACTCCAACTGCATCTTTCGTAATCTTATAAAACTCTTCCTTTGTGTAAGCTACGCCAGTGTCGTTATAGACAACTTCAAAGCCGGCCGCTTCCATAATTTTTGCATTATCGAGACCACATTTTGCAAAACCTCTTGGTGTTACAACAATTTTTTTCGATATCACTTTACTTTTCCCCCTAGTTTTTATAGACAATAATCGTAATTTTTGATATAATTTTTTTAAAATTCCACTAAATTTTAAGGAGTTAATATGAAAATTTCAAATATTAACCTTGTAACTTTCAATGAGGAATCCAAGAACGATTCCTTCTACGCATCTTATAAATGCAAAGTACACAATTATAAAACACATTGGCATGACTTTTATGAAATCCATTTAATTACCAGCGGCACTATTTGCGAGTGTATAAATGGTCACAAAATAGAAATGGGACCTGGCTGGATTTATTTTCTAAAGCCATACGATGTACATGAATACAGCAGCGATGGACCCGTTGCTATGTACAAAATACAATTCATGATAGATATCTTAGATTCCGATATCCAAAAAACACTTATTTCAGACAAGTATCGTTTGATTATGAAACTGTCGGACAAAGAGCAAGCGTCTCTTATACCATTCTTAAGTAAAATTGTAGAAGAACGTAATTCCAACAAGTATGGACGCCTTAAAACAATCGGACATCTTATGAATTGTCTGGCAATTGAATTGATTCGCCTTAGCAAAAAACAAACCTACCATACCTCTAATTCCGACACTATGGTCATGGCGCTGGAATATATCCACCACAACTACACCAACAACATTACTATGCAGGAAGTAGCTGATTATGTAGGTTTAACACCTAATTACTTTTGTAGCAAATTTCATAAAGAGATTGGTCAGTCCTTCAAGCAATATCTTAGAGGACTTCAACTCAATCATGCTGCTACACTCCTGCGAGTTTCCGACAGAAGTATCTCCACCATATGCGAAGAGAGTGGTATCAATTCCCTTGCACATTTTTTAAAGGACTTTAAAACATACTATGGAATGACACCTTCTCAATACCGCAAACAGACTTAACATGATTTCTGTCCGTAATAAGCATTTGGCCCATGTTTTCTGAAATAGTGCTTATCTGCAAGCTCTTGTTGGAAATCAGCATCTGAGTTTAATTTCAATGTGTGCCATGCCATCATTGCAACTTCTTCTAAAATAATTGCATTTTCAACAGATTTTGCAGCATCCTTACCCCACGTAAATGGACCGTGTGAGCACACTAGTACCGCTGGAATATCCATTGGATTTATCTCAGCGAATGTCTCACAGATGATTTTTCCTGTTTCCATTTCATAATCACTGGCGATTTCTTCTGCACTGAGCTTTCTTGTGCAAGGAATATCGCCGTAAAATGTATCGGCATGCGTTGTACCTGATATAGGTATAGACATTTCAGACTGAGCAAATATCGTTGCCCATCTGGAATGTGTATGTGTCACTCCGCCTATTTCAGGAAAAGTTTTATATAGTTCGAGATGAGTCTTTAAATCAGAAGAAGGATTCCATTTTCCTTCCACTCGGTTTCCTTCCATATCAACTACAACCATATCCTCAGGATCCATTGTGTCATAACTGACTCCTGACGGTTTAATTACTATTAATCCGCTTTCTCGATCTATTTCTGAAACATTGCCCCAGGTAAGCGTTATCAGATTATTTTTCTTTAAGGCGATATTCGCCTCGTACACTTTTTTCTTTAATTCTTCAAGCATAAGAATTCTCCCTATATTTCAATTTCATCTCCGTCACATGCTATATGGACTGGATATGAAAATTTCTTTTCCATTTCTCTTATCGCTTCAAAACGGTCAAACTTTTTTGACAATCCCACATGATTAAACCAGAACTGCTTTGTCTTGGTCTTTGCCATATAAACCTCAATTTGCTCTGGAGTAAAATGCGCAAATTCACAAATCACCATATCTGTTTCCTGTGAAGTGGCTGCTTTCGGATAATCGTCTTCCTCTAACCATTGCGAAAGGTCTCCTGTGAAAACAACTTTCTTTCCTTCAGCCTCCACACAGTAACCGTATGATGGACGTCCCAACTTTTTCAAATGGGCGGTAGGAAATGCTGTAATTTTAATGTTTTCATCTTCGTAGAACATGCCTTCTCGTACGATTTCCCAGCAAATGCGACTTATGTCTACTGGGCGGTTTCCCACAAATTCTAACAACTCAGACAACAAATCACACACCTTTTGCTCTGGCATAAAGATTTTCACGGAAGCTTGTTTATAATACCAGTTAACAGTATCCAGGAAACCATAAAGTCCAGCCATATGGTCCGCATGAGCATGTGTAATAAAAATTCCCTTTACATCAAGCGGTGTTTTTCCTGCTTTCAAAAGCATATCAAGGAGCGGTCCTCCCGCATCAATCACATATACGGCTCCATTCACTTCAATCATTGTCGATGAACAAAACCGATTTGCTTCCGGGAGTCCATGACTAGTCCCCAAAAATCTAATCTTCATTTTGCACCTCCATATTTGAACTCTCCTGCTCTATTTTCGAATATTGAACAAATATTCTTACAAATATTTTCGAATGGATAAATGCTACTACTGCAAAACCACATAAAAAATAGAAGAAAATCCCCCATTTCATGATAGTTATGTTGATATAGCATAAATAGAGTGGAAGTATACTAATCACCATCATCAAAACAGTCCATCCTATATGTGCAATTGGCAGTAACAATGCATTTTTCAATGTTCCCCATACTGTATTCTCATATGCTGATAGCAATGGATACACATAAGTGATTACCATGATATAAATTGCACCTGCAACATACAGCACATATCTCCAATATTTATAAAGTTCATACTCGCTCTGGAGTTGGTTACAATAATATAGGTTCAAGAGAATGATAGTTGCTGCAAGAAGCATCATGAGATGAATCACGAAGGCCTTCTTGAAATTCTGTTTAAACGCATGAAAATACCTTTTAATAATTCCCGTGTCTTCTCCACGCACCATCTTGAGTGTCACATAATACAATGCAGTGGCAGCTGGACCGATTGTTACAATCGGGATACTGCAGATTAAACATAGAAAGTTTAAAACAGTCCATTTCCAGACTTTATCCATAAATCGCCCAAAGGCGTTGTCTAAACTAAAAATTCCCATACCAATCTCTCCTATATACTGTGTGTTTAAGCAATCTGGCTCCCACAAGGGGAGCCATAAGAATTCTATTTTACAGTGATTTCTCCATCCGCAAAACTCAATTCACCGCTTCCACATAATTTGAAATACTTTTGATATGTCTCTGCAATCGTTCCCGTTATTAGTGATGTTCCACTCGTCATCGTGTTTGCTGATAGATAGATTTCTGCCCCCTCTGCCAACGCATTTTCTGAATCCATAACAATTTCTGCCTCTTGTTTAGAGATGTGTAATCCACATGTCCCACTATTGCCATAGAAAGTATTTGTTGCTGCATCCACAATTACATTATCAGAACCATTCGTAATCTTAGCTACTCCTCCAAGAACAAGTGAACCTGCATTATTTACACGAATCCAGCCAGAAATGATTCCACCTGTCATTGTGAATGTACATTTATTTTTCCCCGGTAATGTGTATACATTGGCTGCATATTTATGGTCAGATGTATTTGTACATATTCCACCTTTAATTTCGCCACCTGTCATTGTAAATGCACCAAGCGATGCGATATTTCCTGCTGTTGTTGTTGCTTTTCCCTTGGTAATTGCTCCACCTGAAATCGTGAAAATAGCCGCCTCTTTTGTAGTGCTTCCCGCTGACGCATATATATTACCACCTTGTACAGCTGTTCCTAGAGTAACCGTACCTCCTATCATATTAAATGTACCTGGCGTAGTTCCAGCCTCTACATATACGTTTCCACCTGTGCTGCTAGCATAGCCTCCTGTGATTGTTCCACCTTCCATATTAAGTGTACCAGTGTTTGCAACATTAATACTTCCACCGTTATAGGCTTTTCCACCCTTTATAGTTCCGCCATACATATTAAATACAGAACTCTGTTCAATACTAACTGCTGCACCATTCTTTCCTTCTACATACTTTCCATCCTTGTCTTGTAGTATCATTCCACTAGCATCTATAATCCCAGAGTAGAAATTTACTGTAGAATTTCTAAGAAGTAATACGGCTCCAGTTGTATCTGATGTTCTGGCAACAGAGATTGCTCCATCAGCATCAGCACTCATATCCATAATGTTTAAAGTACTTCCTTCATTCGTTAATTGGAATACTCTTGATGTTGTCGCCTTGACATCAAAACCATTCAAATCAAGTGTAAGTGTTTTATTTCCTTCAACCTTTAGTGCACCACTCAAATCTACATTTGTTTTTAATCTATATTTTCCGCTGGTTGGAAGTGCATTGTCTGTCGTCCATTCAATCCATGGCTCTGCAATGATAAGCTTATCTCCCTCTGTCAGTTCTACAATACTTATTCCATCATCAACTGTAAAACAGTTTACATCTTCTGCTACTGCACCTGTGGCAAAATATTTTGAAGAATCTGCATTAATTCCAATTAAAGCACCTTCCCTCAAATCACCAATAGAGATGGTAGCATTATTATGTAGAGTTAAGTTCATATTACCACTTTCATTTGTAATACGAGCAATTCCTCCAATGATTAACTGACCTTCATTATTTGCTCGAACTAAACCTTCAATAGTTCCACCTGTCATTGTGAATGAACAGCCTTGTTTTTCTGGTACAGTATAGATATTTGCACCATACTTATGGTCGGATGTTGCATCTGTTTTTCCGCCTGTGATTGTACCACCTGACATATTAAACACACCTAATGCGGCAACATTACCACCAGCACTATCAACAGTTCCACCACTAATGGTTCCGCCTGTCATCTGCAATTCGGCCGCAGCTTTATTAAATTTTGAATCTGCCTGCAAATACACATTTCCACCTTGTGTAGCATCCCCATTACTAATAGTTCCGTTTACGAGTGTAAGAACGCCAGCATTTTTACCATCTGTTGTGTCGGCTGCTACATAGACGTTTCCACCTGTATTCTTAGATACACCACCTGTAATCTGACCATTATTCACGGTAACTGCTGCACTTATATCAATAAACACGCTTCCACCCTGATAAGCTTTACCACCAGTAATTTCACCATTGTTCATAGTAAACTGACCAGCTTCTAAGTAGACATTTCCACCTTTTCCTTTTGTTGTAGAATCATCCTTCACTGTACCATCAGAGATTACTCCTCCATCCATGGTTATCTCTGTGCTTGTAAAGATATTTCCACCATAAATTCCTGCAGTACCTTTGCTAACAAGTCCTAATTTAATATTTACGATACCTGTTCCTGCAAAGTTTCCACCTTTCTCTCCAGCAGTTCCTGCAAGTACATTTCCGCCATTTAAATCAAAAGTACATTTTTTGCCTACAAATACATTACCACCTTGTTTTTCACTTATACCGCCAGAAATCGTTCCACCTGTCATTTCAAAAGTTGCAATTGTTTCTTCCGTAATATCACCTTTGTCATTCTTAACAACGTTACGGGCAATATTTACAGCGCCACCGTTTTCACCAGCAGTTCCTCCTGTAATACTTCCGTCTGTCATCTTAAAGGTTGCACCATTTACATAAACGTTTCCACCGTTCTTCGCAGTACCACCTACAAATTCACCCGCTGTAGTTACTATACCACTTACGAAAAGGTTTCCACCTTGACCTGATTCACTTCCTGCAGTACCGTTTTCAACCACAGCACCCTTGGCAATATTGATTGTACCTGTTCCTGCAATATTTCCACCTTTGGTTCCTGCAACACCGTCAACTACTTTTCCCCCGTTAAAGTTCAAAGTTCCTGCTTTACCAACAAAGATGTTACCACCCTGTTCTTTTGCTTCGCTGTTTGCAATCTGACCGCCGTTCATATAGAATTTTCCATATACAGCAACCGAACCGCCGTGTGCACTGCTTTCTCCAGCTCCAAAGGTTCCAGCATTCATCGTAACCACTGCTTCTGGCTCAATATAGATGTTTCCGCCTTGCTTTGCACTACCGCCTGTTACCTTTGCAGTTTCTTTATGTAATGTAACATTTCCACCATTGCCGGAGAAAATATTACCGCCGTATGTACCGGCCTTTCCATCACTTACAATACCATCGTAGATGTTGACCTTACCTGTCCCTGCAATATTTCCACCTTTGATATCAGCGTTTCCTCCAAGAACTTCACCGCCATACAGGTTAAATGTTCCCGTTTTTCCTACAAATAAGTTACCGCCACTGTTTGCAGCAACACCGCCTGTCACCGCACCATCATACATATCAAATGTTCCGGATACATAGATTGCTCCACCATATCCATTTTCTTTTTTCACTTTGCCATCTTTTTCTGTTACATTGTATGCTGAAGTTCCACCTTTTACAGTTCCATCATACAATGTAAAACTACAATCCTTGTCTACCGTCACGGTTGTCCCACTGTAGATACCTGTTGCAGCCGAACCATCCAATGTACCACCATACATCTTCATATTACCGTTATCAGATACCCAGATGACTGCACCACGTCCCATGTCTTTACCTTTAGCAACAATAATGCCTCGGTTATCTGCACTATGGTCTGTGATTGCTAAATTGATTTCGCCGTTTCTGAGCGCGTATACTCTTGTATTTTCTGCTCCGGTTACCTTATGTCCATTTAAATCTAAATTAAAGTTTGCTTTTTCTTCAATCTTCACTTGGTCGTCCATTGTAACATCGCAAACCAGATACCAGTTTGCTGCTACATTTGGCATAGTTGTTGGTGTTCCCCATGGAATCCAGTCTAAAAGAGTTCCATTACAGTCACCAATGTGTTTCTCTGTTTCTCCACAAATACATGCCTGTTTTCCGATAAAAATCTTGTTGTCAATATATTGTGTTTCCACTCCAGCGTAGCTTGAGTGCACATAAGCTGCATTTGCTTTTGCCGTTACTGTAGAAACAAAACCGCCACCATTTACACGAATGTCTGCACCCTTTGACAGGTCGCTTATATTTACCTCATCTCCTGGGTCCAGTGAAAGGTTGATAGAACCACCCTTAATCTGAGCTGTTCCTGAAATATTTACGGTACATTCTTTTTTAGAAGTATCACGAATTCGAAGATATCCTTCTACCAGACCGCCTGACATATTCAGTGTACCACCTGCACAGTAGATATTATGGTGAGGGTATTCTTCATTGTGTACACCCTCTGCCAAAGTCTTTCCTGTCATACAGCTTCCGTCTTTCACGGTACCACCACTCATATTAAGTGTTCCGTAAAGCGCAATGTTACCGCCTGCACCGAGTGCTTTTCCTTTTTCAATGGTTCCTCCAGTCAGATTTAAAGCCTGTGAGTTCTCATGAACGTAAATATTTCCACCGTATCTGTCATCATCTGCAACAGCACCACCCGAAATGACACCGCCACTCATATTTACAACAGCATTCTTACTCATGTAAATATTTCCACCTGCACGGTCAGCTGTTCCGTTCAGGATTGAACCACCATACATATTGAATACGCCATCCGTACCAATGTGAATATTTCCACCGTTACCACAGGTAAAATCACCATTCTTCTTTTCATAGCGAAGTGCTTTTCCATCTCGAATCACACCATCATACAAATTAAATGTACCGCCTACTTGAATGGTTCCACCGTATCCACCTTTTGTACTCTTTTCTGCTTCATCCATGGTTCCAACTGCTGTACCACCAATAACTGTTCCGTTATACATATTAAAGACTGCATCTGTATTTACACGAACAGCTGAAGCATATTGTGGAGTTGCAATATTAGATGCATCTAATGTTCCACTATATAATTCCAGCGTTCCATAACGAACTAATACAATACCACCATTGTCAGGTGCCCCGCGTCCGATAACAGTTCCTGTTCCTTCAGCACTAGAATCTAAAATTGCAAGAAAGGCATCTTTTCCTGTCATTGCATAGACTCTCTTATCCGTTGCTCCTGTTACCGTCTTTCCGTTTAAGTCAACGATTACTTTTTGATTATCTAAAATCTTATATTGCGCACTCGCTTTTACATCGTTAGATAATAACCAGTGTCCTGACTCTGTAGGAAGTGCATACTTTTCTTCCCATACATACCAGTCCACTACCTGGTCGCAGTGTTCACAATGTCCTTGCTGCACTTCACCAGGCCAATAACCATGGCGTGATACTATGAATATGTGTGTGGTCTCACCTTCTTCATTTTTGAATGCACGGATGCAGTCACTCGTGATTGGAGTGTCCTTAAATCCTACTGGATCCATTCCTGTCACATTGTAGATACCTGTATCTTCTGTTATTGGAAGATTTATATAATCCTCTTCCAGCGTTTCTTCTGGACACAAGGTAATATTATTCTCATTTCCAATCACAACATAATACATAGAAGCTACTTCGCCGCCTGTGATTTCCTCTGGGTCAAACACATCAGTAATAGTACCCTCCTCATCAATTGCAAGACCCATGATATCCATTTTATCGATTTCATGCATTAGTCTTGCTTTCTCTACATTATACTCAACCTGCTCTCCGCCTACTGCAAAACGTACCTTGTAAAATCCATCTTCTGCTCTCTCACGGCTGCTTACACCCGCTGAAGAATCACCAACAAATTCATCTCGGTCAATATTCCAGTAAAGCTCCACACCGGTCTCTGCCATCACCGGCTCTGGCTTGTTCATTTTCACAATGACAGCGGCAACAATACTTACGACCATCACTGCTAGAATTGCAAGTATGATATATAGAGGTTTTTTCTCTATTTTCTTTACTTTCTCATCCACTGCCTTCTTCCTCCTTTTACAGTTTCTGGTTTTGGCAATCTGTAATCACAAGACTAAGCTTTTTGCCATTTTGTTCTACAGATAATCTGCCATCTTTACGCACTGTCTGAATGGTCGTGTAATATGCAGGATTCTCATAATCCCTTGCAAAACCATCATCAACATAAACAGTACAACTGCCTTGTTCCTTTACATTACATAAAAGCTCTATTCTGTCAAAATCCATGCTGTCTGTATTAAGTCCTGGTTCGGCTAATGGAATCATCTTCTCCGTACGCAGGAAAAATATCATCTCATGAAGCTCTGCGGAAATATAATGATGTCCCTTTTCCATCTGCACATATTCTCTGTGCTCTGGTGAAGAAAGTCTCACCATCATCATATCCTCTGGCAAATACACATATCTGCCACGAGCATTTTGTGTGTATACTGGTGCAATCATCAGTGCATCTCCTACCATCATTTGGTCTTCTATCTGCGCTGCCACTTCGTCTCCTTCATAGTCAAATGCAAGTGGTCTGAAGAGCATATCGCTTTCCAATGCACACCTTACAAATTCTCCATATAAATATGGAATCATCATATAACGGATGCGAATTACATCCCTCATAATGTCTTTCTTTTGGAACAAATAAGGTTCCTGTCTGCGTGTATTAAATGCAGAATGGTTACGCATAAGCGGCGTAAATACTGCCAATTGTAACCAACGAATTAACAAATCCTCGCTTGTATCTGTATGGAAACCACCAAGGTCTGCTCCTGTATACAAAAAACCACACATATTTAAAGAAGGCATCAGTTTCAGGTTGAATAAAATGTGTGACCACCAAGCATAATTGTCACCTTGCCATGTTCCCGCATAACGATGCATACCCACGCAAGACGAACGGGATGTCATAAGAATTCTATGGTTTGGAAGTATTTTATCCACAGCTTCTACTGCAGAACGTGTCATATTATAACCGTAGAGGTTATGTACCTTGTCGTGGCTTACCATCTTTCCATCTATCTGATGATAAATTGATTGATAATCCTTCAGATTATTTGCCATTCCATTTACCGCCTGAAGAAGTCTTCGGCGTCTTGGAATGTCTAGCTGTGAATCACGAAGCTCATCAACTACACTCATCGCTTCCTTTAACCCTCTTTCTGTAAAGAAAAGAGTCGGTTCATTCATATCGTTCCAGAAACCTTCAATCCCCATATCTGTCAAGTATTTGTAGTGATTTCCAAACCACTCACGTACCTCTGGACGAAGAAAATCTGGAAAATGACAGCGGCCAGGCCACACTGCACCCACAAAATCGTTTCCATCTTTATCCTTGAAGAAATATCCTTTTTCAACGCCCTCTTCGTAAACGTTGTAGCCTTCTTCAATTTTGACACCCGCATCAATAATTGGCACAAGGCGAACACCCTGTTCCTTTAATTCTTTACTTAAATCTGCAAAATCTGCATAGTCTTTTGGATTAATGGTAAAATCCTTATAATTATCCAAATATTCAAGGTCAAGTCCCACTGAATCCAGCGGAATACCTGACTCCTTCATCTTAGCAACTACTTCCCTGATTTCATTTGAACTCTCATATCCCCAACGGCATTGCTGATAACCAAATGCCCAACGAGGAGGAATGTAACTCTGTCCGATAATTTCACGGAAAGAACGGACAATCTCTCTCAGAGAATTGCCTTCAATGATATAAAATTCAAAATCTGTTAATTCTGAAGTGATGATAAATTCATCTGGATTTACAAATCCAATATCAAACACAACACGCCCTGGCGAATCTACGAACACACCAAATCTTGTTTCTCCATCTACAATTAAGAAATTGTGTGCACAGTACATTCTCTCCAGAGATTCTGTGTGCATCGAGCTGTTTCCACAAAATGACACATAGCGGAAACCTCTCTTATTAATTCCACGGACATTCTCTCCAAGACCATACACTGGTTTGTCTTTTTCCATTGTATATTGGAATTTAACGCCCGTTTCCCCTTTCTCACAGCCAAAATATGGGATATCTCCCTGTTGAGGCTCTGGTTTGTGTATGACACTCTCTGTATCAAGAATTGGAGTGCCAAATATATAACGTTTCATCATGTCATTCACCTCAAAGTGATGTTACTTATGTCAAATTCCACTGGCATAATCGCCAATGCTTATCCTTATATTCAAAAATAGAGATAGAGCCATTGTTGCATGCTATGTTTTTTATACTTATCCAGTGTCCTACCTGAAGCACAATATCCAAAACACACTTTATTGTACCCTCATGGCAAAACACGGCAACGTTTGTATCTTCTTCACCCGCAACCATTTCCAAAAATTCTCTGACTCTTTTTACATGCATATCATAATCTTCGCCACCAAAATCACCAAAATTTCGTCTACTCTTCTGAAGCAGATAGTTTTCGCCATATTGTTCCAGACAATCTGCTGGAGTTCTTCCCTCCAACTCTCCTAAGCTGATTTCCCGAAGCAACGGCACCCGCTGCTTTTCATAATTCGGCAATGCGATGTCTGCGGTCTGAATTGCCCTTATAAGGTCACTTGTATATACTTTCTCAAACTTCACACCGCAAAGCAGGTTGCCGGCAGACTCCGCATCTGCCTTTCCCTGCCCTGTTAATGGAACATCCATACACCCTGCATGAATCTTTTTATAATTTGCTTCACTCTGACCATGACGTACAAAGTATAACTTCATATCTATCTTTCACCTTCAAACATTTCAATCAATTTCTTTGAAACCGATGCACACAATTTTATGGAATCATCCATCAATTCATATGGCATATTCGCATTTTGTTTAATTTCCAGAACCAAGTCTCCTTCAAATCCCGTTTCACGAAGTGCAGGTAGTACCTTTTCCCACTGAATATTACCAAGAAAAGGAAGCAGATGATTGTCATCTTTCCCAAAGTTATCGTGCACATGCACAGCACGAATGCGACCATCAAGTAATCTTATACCTGCTGTCTGGTCCACATCCGACCAAGTACGCTTTGGATAAATCAATGCCCCATGGCCAAAATCCCAACATGCTGCCACGTTATGATCTTTGCCTGCATCAAGAAGTTCCACAAGCTGGGATGCAAAGGTTCCAAATCCAAGCGGCAGGTTTTCAAAGCAGGCACAGATGCCTGCCTTGTCACACCTGTTTAAAAATTCTTCATAGAATTCATAATTGTAACGCACATGGGCGTTTGTATTCTCCAAAGGTGCATCAAATGCTGCTAATGGATGTATTACCGTATTTGGCACGCCACAAATTTTAGATATCTCCAAAGCACGAAGCTGCATATTCCAAATATGTTCCTTGAAATCTGGATCATTTGGGGCAAACGCCCTCTTTGGATTGTATGGAGCATGAGACTGAACAAATGTCACTCCCAATTTCTCAGCATCCTCACGGAGGGCATGTGCTTTGCGCTCCCAATCATCTGCGCAAAACATATCGATGCCATTATTCAAACCACAGAGATGTAAATCTACATGCTCAAATCCCGCGTCCTTTAGACGTCTGATAGACTCATTCTGCGTAATCTTTCCTTCTCTGTCTCGGCAGGAATAGAAAGAACTTGTCATACTAGCTATCTTCATGTTAGCCTCCTATTTGAATGCTGCATCGTACCAAGCCTGTAATTCTTTTCTCATGTCTTCGCCGCCGAAGTTTTCGAAATCCGCATTGAATGTCTTCATATCGCTGTCAAGATTTCTCTGTCCTGTTACTAAAAGTGCAATATAGTCATTTAAACTCTTTAACAATGCAGTATTGCCTGTGGCATATGTTTCACTGTTACAGTAAGCAAAATATGCTGGGACAAAGATTTCTGGTTCATTCTCATTTGCTGCAATTGTACAATTTGTGTATGCCTTCCACATAATTTCTGTCTTTTGAAGACGTGCTGAGAATTGAATCTGATATGTTTCCATGTCAGCAAAGTGTGTTAAACTGCTTGACTTGTTACGTTCATCTGTAAATTTAGGCTGAATTGGCACTGGATAACCATCTACCCAGTTAAAGTGAACACCTTCTTCTCCAATTGCAATTAATTCTTGATTTTTAACTTTTTCTGCAATCCATGCAATAGAATCAGCTGCATTCTTCGCATTTTTTACTGGAATACCAGTGAATGCACCATACTGAGCTGTCTGCATGTATGTACATGTACCATCATCACCGTGAAGTGCGCCAATGTATTCAATATCATTTTCAGTAAGTCCACTTTCTTCAAGTGTTGCAAATGTTGTGTTGAGTGTCTCGCGGCTGTTCATTGCAATAATCGCTTTTCCCGAAGCAAGCTTTTCATCTACACCTGTTGATGAGTTTGACGCATAGTCAATGTCAATGATTCCTTCTTTATATAAATCATTCATAAATGTCATCATTTCATCAAAATTTTCATGTTCTGTCATATAAATAACTTTTCCGTCTTTGTCAACCATCCAGTCATTGTAAATGCCAAATGCTGAAGAAATATTCATAGGAATATTCATACGGTTACCTGTCTTTGCTGGGTTATATGGTCCAGATAAAATAATGTATTGGTCCCCATAATAATTTTTTAAAGTCACCAACATATTCTTAAATTCACTGATTGTAGTTGGAAGCTCTGTGATGCCTGCTTTTCTGCAAAGGTCCATACGAACTACCATGAAAGAAGCAACTTCTGTTTCAGCTGAATATAATTTAGGTAATGCATAAACATTTCCTTCCTCATCAGATACACCCTTCCATGCATCCTCTGAAATACAATCCCAAAGTTCTGGAGCAATTGCATCAATATAGTCATTTAATGCCAATAATGCGCCATTTGCCCTTAATGTTGTAAATTGATTCTGGTTCATAGTAACGAGGTCGTAATCATTGTCATTTGCTAAAGTAAGCATAAGTGCCTGGTTAGCATTTTCTGCTGGAAGACCATGATATTCCACAGTGTAACCTGTCGCTTCTTCGATCACTTTCGCTTCAATTGTGTCATTAAGATCTGCTGTACTTGAACTTCCAAGCAGCTTAAGTGTTGGTTTAACATCTGCCACTTTGATTTGTGTGTTTGTGCCACTTGCTGCCTTGTCATCTTCTTTGTTGTCCTTTCCACATGCCATAAGCATAGAAACAGCCATAGCAACAACTAAAATTAGTGATAATACTCTTTTTTTCATATTTTTCTTTCCTCCTTAAAAATTGTTTATTTTGGCACTATTAGCCCTTCTCTGAACCAATAGTAATACCCTGTTTCAAAAATCTCTGGCACAGTGGATAAATTGCTATCATCGGAACTGCAGCCAGTACAGTTACTACAGACTGAATAGTTGTAACTGACAGAAGACCGATTGTCTCTTCGGTACGTTCTAGTTGTTCCGTGATTGTCTGTGTATCTGCCATCAGGTTACGTATAAATACCTGAAGTGTCATTTTATCTCCCTCTGTCAAATAAATACTTGGGCCAAAATAACTATTCCAATAAGAAATAGCTGTCAACAAGGACACGGTTGAAATAATCGGTGTTGACATTGGCAGCACAACTTTAAAGAGGGCCTGCAAATCTCCCGCACCATCTATGTATGCAGATTCTATAACTCCCTCTGGCAAACCTTCAAAATAATTGCGAATCAAAAGCATATTAAAGGTCGACATTGCGCCTGGAAGAATGACTGCCCAAAATGTATTAACCAGGCCGAGACCGTTAATTACCATATAGGTAGGAACTAAACCGCCACTGAATAGCATGGCGATTGCTAAAACAGCAGTTAAAAAGTTTCTTCCTTTTAATTTCGGACGTGAAAGCGGATAAGCAAATAAAATCTGCACTACCAAGCTAATTACGACTCCAACCACTGTAATATAGATAGAATTCAGCAGTGAACGTAGAAAACCAGTCTGCGTCATAACCATCTTCAAACCTTCTATCTGAAAATCTACTGGCCACAAATATACTTTTCCTGCAAGCTGAGCCGTACCTCTACTGAATGCCAGTGCCGCCACATGCAGTACTGGAACCAACACGAGAATCAGTAGAATTATGCACATAAGATTGGCAATAAAAGACACTTGCTTTGCAGAGCGACTCCTTATTTTTTTGTTTTTCATCTTTTTGTCTTTCATAAGTATCTATTACCACCTTTCTACCAGAGACTACGTTTCACGAGTTTCTTGCTGATATAGTTCGTACCTATTACCAAGGTCGCACTTACCACCGAATTAAATAATCCAAGTGCAGCCGACCTAGAAAAATCCATCTGACCAATACCCATTCTATAAACATAGGTTCCAATAATATCAGCCGAATCGTATACCGCAGGATTATATAAAACTAAGATTTGCTCGAAGCCTTTGGTCAATAAATTCCCTACCCTCAATATGAGTACCATAACTATGGTAGGAAGAATGCTAGGCAATGTAATATAGCAAATCTCCTGCCATTTGTTTGCTCCATCAATCTTCGCAGCCTCATAAAGTTCTGGCGAAATAGCAACCAGGGTTGCCATAAAGAGTACTACATTGTAACCAACTGATTTCCATCCGTCTGTGAAAAGCAACACGCCTCGGAAGATTTCTGGATCCTGAAAGAATCCAACACGCTCGAAACCTAATTTCGTTATCACTGTATTCACAACTCCGTACGAACCGAGAAGTGAGTTAAAAATACCAGAGATAACTGCCCACGAGAAGAAGTATGGAATATAGATTGCTGTTTGCGTTACTGACATAAACTTTTTACTTCGAACTTCACGAAGGAAGATAGCTACGATAATCGGAATTGGAAACAGAATAATAATTCTGAGTCCATTGATAACAATTGTGTTCTTTAACACTCTCATGAAATCAGAGCTTCCAAACAGCTTCTGAAAGTTAGCAAAGCCGACCCATTCACTGGCTCCAATTGCTGCAAGCGGATTATCTGCTGCAAAGATGTTATAATCTTTAAATGCAATAGTAATACCGTAATATGGCAAAAATTCAAATATTGCTAAAAGAACTAAGCCTGGGATTAACATTAGATACAGAGTCGGATGAAGTCTAATGTATTTGATAGTGTCTTTTATTTTTTTCGAAATCGGTTTACGCTGTATTTTTTTTGATTTTCGATTTTTCATAGAACATCCTCTCCTCTCTCTAAAATTCATTCATTGGAAGTGTCTGAACCTGCTCCATATCCAGCACTGCCTTTTGTGCATAAAGCTCTTTACGGAGTTTCGCCACATCTACATCCTTCGGTGCAGTCCTGTCTGCCACCGCCATAGCTGCTGCCTGTCCTGCCGCCTGACCCATAGTCATGCACTGTGGCATTACACGAACTGATGCTAAGGTAGCTGCATCTACTGAAACACAACGACCTGCAAACATCAGATTTTCAATCTCTGCACTCACCATACACCCATAAGGAATACCAAATGGCTGTTCCACCGTTCTAAAGAGTGTGCTTCTATCAGTCCCCGAATGGATGTCTATTTTATAAGCTCCAAGCCCGATGGTGTCCTCCGGAATAAGACCGGCACAAATTTCATCGGCAATCAATTCCTTCACACCTTTAAATCTTCTTGTTTCGCGCACTCCTAGTGTCGGTGCAATGGAAGAAATGAAACAATCTTCAAATCCAACTACATTTTCTTGCAGCATTTTTGTCAGTTTTGCAACCTGAAGCTGCCCTTCTAATTCCGCATTTGTAAGACTAAAAATATCCGTCGCATCTGTATTAAGAAGTCTTGTAGAGTTCACGTATACCTCTCCGTCGTTCATACTCTTAATGTAAATTAGTGTTTCGCGGTCTACAGGACATTTTCCTTCTGCGTGCATGCGGTCGAATATCTTGCGAAGTCCCACAAACACATGATTTTTGCTGGCTCTGAAATAATCCGCATCATAACCCGGACGGTGGTCAATGGTTGCACTGAATGTCATCTCTTCTGGATGTTCTTCTATGTAATCATATAGTCTCATTGTGTCTACATTTTCCAATGTAAACATAACGGTTGGCGGCTGGAGCACACCTGTACCTGGCTGTCCAGCTTCATAGCTACAGCCAGCGAGATAAGCAACGTCACCGTCGCCAGTACAATCAATGAAAATATCTGCTTCTACAGAAATTTCATTTCCTTTTCCAAATAAAATTACTCTGTTTAAACGCCCGTTTTCTACTTCTGTGCGACAAGCCTCCACATGAAGAATAATGTCCACACCTGCTTCACGGCACATTTCAATTGCCAAAAGTTTAAATCCTTCAGGATCTACATTTGTTACAGAATTGTGTTTCGGACATGTCCGATGTCCAAGACACTGTCCACGTTCTGTTAAACGGTTTACATATTCCTGAGCAATGCCGCCCACGATTCTTCTTCCGTCTAAATCCAAAAAGCCAAGTAACGGTAATCCAAGTGTCGCATTCCCACCCAAATAACCTGCTTTCTCAAGAAGAATTACTTTTCGTCCAGCTCGTGCGGCCGTAATCGCTGCACTTAATCCAGCTGGGCCGCCGCCAACTACCGCGATTTCATAATTCAGTTCAAATCTTCTCATAACTCTACTCCTTTCCTAAAGCTCTGCGAATATCCGCAATCAGTTTATCTACATCAATTCGTTCAGGATACGTTGCATCCACTTCGATACGCGGTCCCGATATCTTAAAATCTGCCATACCTAGTTGCTCAAATTTTTCTGCAAATTCTTGACGAGTCATTGTATAATCCAAACTATCGCCTGCTCTTGGCGGATAATGATCCTGTAAAACGTGGCCCAAATGTCGTAAATGTTTTTGGTCGCGTTCAACATAACGTTTATAGAATTCATCTGCATCGCCTCCAAAGAATACAGTTACACAATGGCACTTATTACGGTCCAAAATTTCCTGTAACTGTGACTGCACCTCAGGTCGAAAATTATTTACACAGATGAACGAGCTTCCCCCTTGCAAGAGCGCATCCGTGCAGCGAAGTAACACTGCTGTCGCCGCAACATCATGGCGTCGCTTTTCTGCATAATTGGTAAATCCAATCGTGTCAAACAATTCTTCTTTAATGGCATCCTTTTCTAAGATTGGATAACCAAATGCGTTGCTAATCTGTGCCGCAACCGTGCTTTTGCCCGATGCAGGCATACCCGCAATAATAATAATGTTCATTTACATTCTCCTATAAATCTGTTTCTTTTGCGTATGCATTCAGTGCATTATCGAGTAGCTTATATTCTTCAAGTGTAAGCTTACGGAATGGACGTCTGCATGTATCATTTTCAATCACGCCCTGCATCTTAAGCATTGCTTTAATTGCTGGAATCTGTGGCACTGACTTAATCGAGCGAGAGCATGCTACGATACGATTCTGTAATTCTAATGCCTTCTCCATGTCCCCTTTCACAAACGCTTCGTACAAGCCTACATAGCGTTTTGGGAACACACAGGCTGGACCAGAAACTTCACCCACACAGCCAGAAGCGAGTGCAGCGATAATCAGACTGTCGGCTCCGATAAGTGCTTCTGCCTTTCGCGTTTTCGGTGCACGTAAATAATCCTGAATTCTTGCAATATCGCTGTTTGAGTATTTGATACCAACCACATTTGGATTATTATCGATAATCTCTCCAAAAGCCTTTACACTTACATCATTGTTCGTATATTTTGCAATATTATAAATATAAACTGGCTTATCGCCTGCTGCCTGCGCTGCTTCACGATAGTAGTCAAGCATACCCATGTCATCTGCCTTGTAGAAAGTAGGTGTCATAACGCCAACGCCATCTGCACCGTTTTCACAGGCAAATCTAATATTTTCCATTGTATCATTCCACTTCATAGTGGCACACTGGATAAAACTGGACATTCTTCCAGCATTCGTGTCAATTACTTTCTTAGCAACTGCATGCTGCTCTTCCTGACTCAACAAATGTCCTTCACCATTAGTTCCAGTTGGATAAACGCCATGAATACCTGTTTCTGCCATATGATTTACTAACTTTTCTAGCGAAACAAGGTCTAATTCGCCATTTGTGTCCATAGGTGTTATGTTTGCACAAACAATACCAAATAATTTCTTCATTCTAGTTTTCTCCTTTTGCTTTTTTAAACTTCTTTGATACTATAACTACAACTATTACTAGCAAAACTCCTGCTGCTGTTCCGACTATATATCCTGCTGCCGATACTGCCCCTTCAATCGTTTTATTAAGGATAATTGTTGTACCTCCTTCACCAATTTTAGCTTTTACAGTGGTAACATCCTCAAGACTTCCGCCTGCTTCCTCCAAAGTCAGAAGTTCTGTATACCCTAGCGCTTCATCATCCACCGGTGAACACGTAGTGTATGCCACTCTTGCCAAATCACATTTCCCGTTTTCATCGTAACGAAGCACTTCTACGTTGTCTTCTGTTATCTTAAAAACGGTCATGGTAAGGGCTCCATCATTCGCAGACACCGATTTGCTCAAGGTGTCATATTGGTAGTATCCAACATAACCCGCGTTCATATATGTAAAGTTAAGGGTTGCACTTTCCACGTTAGGGGCATCTGGCGTTCCACCGTTGGCATAGCGCAGAGTCTCTCCCTTTTCCAGACAAACACAGTCTCCACCAACAACGGAATCTAATCCCCAGCCATGGTCATGTCCAAAAAGGAAGATGATATTCAGGCCTTTTTCTCCAGCAGTATTCAGAACATCTACCAATGCCTTGGCGTAAAGTCCACAGGTCTCTGGATTTTCTGCTTTACTGTAAGACTCACTTCCTCCACCATTCATACCCTGGAAAGTTCTCTGGGTTGCGTGAAGTGGAAGATGCGAAACAACAAAAATGGGTTTTGTAAAATTGCTTTTTATTTTTTCATTTAAGTACTCTTCCAACAATGCGGCCGTTGCTTCAGTCCGTTCCTTTACTTCTTCTTCTGTCTTTGCAAGATGGTCGTAAAAACCACCCGTATAGTACTGTGTTGGATAATCTGTCTCATTAATAACAAATACTCCATATGGACCCTTTCCAGCTTCCGGGTCATTATTTCCCGTTTCTGCAAGAGGTTCATCTTTATTTGTAATCGTCGCTGCTAAATCATCATGATTCCCCTGAATGTATACTTTCTGTTTCAAATCTGGAAGCACCTGCGAAATTCTCTTCTGCAAAGGAGTAGCATCACTTTCTGTGAATCCATAATCTCCAGCAAACAGGAAACCGTATGGATTTGTGATTCCGTCATTTTTCATGGCAGTTAAGATGTTCTCTACAATATCTGCATTGAAGCTTCCTTTGTTTGGATGTTGAAAATCCGAACCTGAAATCACATAGATAGGCTCCTCACTTTCTGCAGACACCTCTAATGTCACAGTTGACAAAAAAAGAAGCATAGCCGACAAAACATACAACACTTGTTTTATTTTTCTCTTAAACATTCCTCTTGTCTCCTCTATTCTTAAATGAATTATTTAATTTCGAATGTACGTCCGCCTTTTCCAGCCGTTACAATTTCGTCCACAATAGAAACAAGATAGTCATTCACCTCAAGCTCACTACGTTCTTTAACCTTCGCCTCGGAGGTTGGCCATAAAGCAATATCTGCATCAATAAGTCCATAAATCTCTACCGTTGCTCCATGGCGTCTGCAATTTGCTCCTGTTGGAAGCGGAGCCAGACCATGATGTGAAACCTGAACATAATCACATTTCATATAATCTCCATAGCGGTAACACATTTCGTTACAAGCTGTTGTCGTTGTATCCCCCATTACAAACCATCTATCTTTTAAATCAGCTGTACTGTCAATGTCAATAATACTTACCATTGATTGGATATTGTAATCGCCACCTTTTCCATCACTTTCATACTGAATTGTGTTAGGAAGGAAGTCTGACATTGTATAGAGAATCTCGATGGTTGTCTTTCCAAATGTATAAACCTGACCTGTCAGAGGTTTATATATAGGAACATTCGGATAGTTAGTCGCAAATGTACTTTCTAAATTCATTGTGATTGAAGTACAATACATCATCTGTTCACTTGTATCACATGGATTGAACATGATACTCTCAAGCTTAATACTGTTATCACTGCTATATTTCTCCGCAAATTCTAAGAAAGCTCCTCCGTGGTCCTCATGTGCGTGTGTAATATACCAGGAAGCAATCACGATATTGTTAGGATCTAATGCATTCTCTTTAAGGAATGTATATATAGCATCCCTGTTTTCTTCCGTAGGATCTCCACCATCTACGATGATGAACCTTCCATCTGCAAGGCGGATTGCATATCCCATTCCACCATCAGCCTGTTCTTCATCCAACGCTTTAAACTGATGTAATAGAGGAGTGCATACAGCATCTGTGTTACTTTGAATTGGAAGAAGTGATGTTTTTGCTACAATAGTTCTAACTTCTTCAAAAAACTCTGTCCAATATGTATGAAGCATAACGCCTTCTTCGGTATAGTAGGTTTTGAACAAATTGCCATTAATCTCATTCTCCGAATATAAACTATATCCGTTAGAAGCAAGCTCATTGCAATATGCTTCAAATTCGTCCTTCTCTACACCTTCCACAAGTACCATCTGATGGTCATTATCGCAATCAAACACTCCTGCGTTCTCTCCACCTTCCAAATATGGAACTTCTGCCACTGGGAATTCCTCTGAAACACTTTTTAACACTTCATAATTCCCTTCAATCTTCATCTTGTCATCAGAATACCAGTTTTCAAACTCGCCTAAGAAATCAGTTACCGCTTCAATCAAAACTTCATCATCATAGGCAAGAATGTAAACATTCCCCTCCAATACACGAATAAGATATCCAAAATATGGAATCTCTGAAGCCAATTCACTAACGTCGAGTTCGTCTGGATTTCCTACTACAATCTGTGTCAAATCTTCAGGAGCTTCCTCCCCCGAATATACTTTCGGCGTAACTCCAGTCACATCATTGAACTTTTGTACAATAGCACTTACATAATTTGCTTCCGCGTCGCCCACGACTACAACTTTGCATTTATCACCAGAAACAAAGGTGAGCTCTTCTTTTGAATTACTGGCACATCCAACACCCATTGCCAGACAGCATAATGCTACCATAATCAAACTAATTAGTTTCTTTTTCATACGTTCCTCCTTAACTAAGAAAAATCTATTTACAAAACTCACGAATCACACGTTCCCCGTAAGATTTTGCCAATCCCAAATCATGCAGCACCTGCAGTAAGCCGACTCTCTCTCTTAACTCTTTTGCATATACACATGCATTTATAACATTTTCATCCGTTACATCAATCTGACTTGGATAAACTGGAGCTCCCAGATTTTCCATAAGTCTTTTTACATCTTCTGCCTCTGGCAATGCATGAATCAATGCCATAACCTCTTCTTGTTGTGTAATGAGATTTTTCATACGTACGTTACGCTTTTCAACAGAATTTTTCTTTCCGCTATCCTCTAGCGCAATCACTTTTGTGGCAGCCAGTTTGTAAATGTGTTCAATGTCTTTTCCCCAGGCTTCACGGTCAAAACTATAATCTCCCTGTGCTAACAACTCAATATCCTCATCCGCCAGCCATTTATACATCTTAAGACACAATATCGTTCCTATACCAACCTTTGTTCCGTGGTATGCGCCATGTTCTCCGAATTGTAGAAAATTCATCTCCCAGAAATGTCCCAGATGATGTTCACTCCCCGAAGCCGGTCTTGAGTTTCCTATGTAACTCATTGCAATTCCTGACAGGACAAGCCCTTCCATCAGTTCTTCGATACTTTGCAAATCTCTTTTCTCTGCCAAAACCTCGGCTGCATGTTTCACTTTTTCCACAGATTCTTTTACAATATTTGCTACGTATTCACAATAGTATTCTCCTGTCAGAAGATTAGAAAGTTTCCAATCTGTTAAGCATACATATTTGCCCAACACATCACCAACGCCTGCCGCAATCAAATCCATCGGTGCATCCATCATAAGTTTTGTGTCGGCAATAATCGCTTTCGGCATTTGCGCCGCATAGGTCTCCTTCGCTTTTTTTGTAACCATAGCTGCTACATTTGATGCAAAACCATCCATGGAAGGTGCAGTTGCAATAATCATGTAAGGTATCCCTGTCTTATAGCTTACAAATTTTCCTAAATCATTAATAGTTCCGCTTCCAACTGCCAGAATTAAGTCACAGTTTACTGGAAGTTCTGTAACCACACTGCCAATTCCTGCTTCATCTGGCAGTAAGTGGTCTTTTGGTAATACAATTCTGCTTACTTTATAACCTGTGTCTGTTACTAACTTTTCTACCTGTTCACCCATGACTTCTTTTGTATTTTCGTCTTCAAGAATACAGATATGATGATAAGCTTCAAGCGCTAATAATGCTGGCAATTTATTTAGCGCATCAGGTTCTATCAATATCGTATCAATGTCACAGCGATGAACGTGCCCGCAGGCACATAAGATATCTTTTTTTAAATAAGTTTGAAAATCCATAATCTTCCCCCTTCTCACAAAACGTCATAATTTAATTATAAAAATATACGTGTTTAAAAAACACCTATAAATCTATTGTTTTTATATCAAAAATTACGATTTTTAGGATAAAAATGGTAATTAAGACAAAAAAACTGCCACACCAACAATTTTTCATTGTCAATGTGACAGTTTTTAAGTCATTCTTATTTATCTGTAATCTCGCTATGAAGCTCTTGTAATGATTTCACTTCACCACATCCTGGCTTATTCATTGATTTCATACCGCTTGCTGTTGCAGCCGCTGCCGCAATTGTTGTCATGTATGGAATCTTCTTCTTAATAGCCGCTTTACGAAGGTAGCTGTCATCTTCCTGCTTGTCAGCACCAATTGGTGTGTTGATAATTAAATCAATCTTACCATTCGTGATTAAGTCGTTGATGTCTGGTCTGCCTTCATTTAACTTGTTAATAAATTCTGCTTTCACACCAGCATCATTTAATGCTTTGCATGTGCCTTTTGTAGCAAGAATCTTGAATCCTACTGCTTCGAAGTCTTTTGCAACTTCCACTGCTTCTTCTTTATCTTTATCGCAAACAGAGAAGAGAACTGTTCCACCGAGTGGAAGTTTTGTCTGTGTTGCTTCCTGAGCCTTGAAGAATGCTTCGCCATAGAATTTTGATA
The DNA here is from genome assembly GCA_017465565.1 of Tyzzerella sp. Classification (GTDB taxonomy): domain Bacteria; phylum Bacillota; class Clostridia; order Lachnospirales; family Lachnospiraceae; genus Faecalimonas. The sequence continues at coordinate 66,443 of JAFTWA010000018.1, read as the reverse complement.
AACCAAGTACTTCACCTGTTGAACGCATTTCTGGTCCAAGTACAGGGTCAACTTCCTGGAACATATTGAATGGGAATACCGCTTCTTTTACTCCATAGTATGGAATATTCTTTTCTTTTAACGCTGGCACTGGAGATGGTTTTCCAGTTAACTCAGATGTTACGATTTCGATAGCAAGTGGTACCATTCTGATGTTACATACCTTAGAAACAAGTGGCACTGTACGGGATGCTCTTGGGTTTGCTTCTAATACGTATACTCTATCATTTTCAATTGCATACTGCATGTTCATAAGACCTTGAACGTGCATTTCTTCTGCAATCTTTCTTGTGTATTCTTTAATTGTTTTCACGTTTTCTTCTGAAATGTGTCTTGATGGGATTACACAAGCTGAGTCTCCTGAGTGAACTCCGGCAAGCTCAATGTGTTCCATAACAGCTGGAACGAATGCATGCGTTCCATCGCAGATAGCATCTGCTTCACATTCTAAAGCGTGGTTGAGGAATCTGTCGATAAGAATTGGTCTGTCAGGTGTTACCCCAACAGCTGCGTTCATATATTTCACAAGGTTTTCTTCGTCGTAAACAACTTCCATACCACGTCCGCCAAGTACGTATGAAGGACGTACCATTACTGGATAACCAATCTTGTTAGCGATAGCAACTGCTTCGTCTACGTTAACAGCCATTCCTGATTCTGGCATTGGAATTTCCAATTTGTCCATCATTGCACGGAATAAATCTCTGTCTTCTGCAAGGTCGATTACTGCTGGTGGTGTACCAAGAATCTTAACACCGTTCTTTTCAAGGTCAGCTGCTAAGTTAAGTGGAGTTTGTCCACCAAATTGAGCGATAACACCAACTGGTTTTTCTTTCTTGTAGATGCTGAGTACATCTTCCAACGTAAGTGGTTCGAAGTAAAGTTTGTCAGATGTATCGTAGTCAGTTGAAACTGTTTCTGGGTTACAGTTTACAATGATTGTTTCGAAACCTAATTGTTTTAATGCAAGAGCTGCATGTACACAACAGTAGTCGAACTCGATACCTTGGCCGATTCTGTTAGGACCACCGCCAAGGATCATAACCTTTGGTTTGTCTTCATTAACAGGATTCTTGTCTGCTGCATTGTATGTTGAGTAGTAGTAAGCCTTGTCCTGTGTACCACTTACGTGTACTGGTTCCCAAGCTTCTTCTACACCAAGTGCGATTCTCTTCTCTCTTACGTCTGCTTCTGACACTTCTAAGAGCTGGCTCAAATATTTGTCAGAGAAACCATTCTTCTTAGCTGAGATTAAAGCTTCGTCAGCAGGAAGTGAACCTTTACATGCTAATAGAGCTTCCTCTTCTTCCACTAACTCTTTCATCTGCTCGATGAACCAAGCTTTTACCTTTGTAATTTCATGGATTTCTTCTACAGTTGCACCCTTGCGAAGTGCTTCATACATAAGGAAGTGACGTTCGCTAGATGGTGTGATAAGTGCTTTGAGTAAGTCTTCTTTTGTTCTTGTATCAAAGTCTTTTGCATGTCCAAGACCATAGCGTCCTGTTTCAAGGCTTCGGATAGCTTTTTGGAATGCTTCTTTGTATGTCTTACCGATACTCATAACTTCACCAACGGCTCTCATCTGAGTACCTAACTTATCTTCAACACCTTTGAATTTTTCAAATGCCCAGCGGGCAAATTTGATTACAACGTAATCTCCACTTGGAACGTATTTGTCTAATGTTCCATATTTTCCACATGGGATATCTTTTAATGTCAATCCCGAAGCGAGCATTGCTGATACTAAAGCGATAGGGAAACCTGTTGCTTTAGAAGCAAGTGCTGAAGAACGAGATGTTCTTGGATTGATTTCAATAATGATATCTCTGTCTGTCTTAGGGTCGTGAGCCCATTGCACGTTACAGCCACCGATTACTTGAACGGAATCAACTACACGGTGAGATTTTTCCTGTAAACGCATCTGAACTTCTTCTGAAATTGTAAGCATTGGTGCAGAACAGAATGAGTCACCTGTATGAACACCAAGCGGGTCAATGTTTTCAATGAAACATACAGTAATCATGTTTCCTTCCTGGTCACGTACAACTTCGAGTTCTAATTCTTCCCATCCTAAGATAGATTCTTCAACTAATACTTGTCCTACTAAGCTGGCCTGGAGACCGCGGGCACATACTGTCTTTAATTCTTCTACATTATAAACAAGTCCACCGCCTGCGCCGCCCATGGTGTAAGCTGGACGAAGTACAACTGGATATCCTAATTTGTCTGCGATTGCAAGGGCTTCATCTACTGTGTAAGCAACCTCACTTCTTGCCATCTCGATTCCGAGGCTGTCCATTGTGTTCTTGAATTCAATTCTGTCTTCACCGCGTTCGATAGCATCTACCTGAACACCGATAACTTCTACGTTATATTTTTCAAGAACTCCTGCTTCTGCCAATTCTGAACATAAATTAAGACCTGATTGTCCTCCTAAGTTTGGAAGTAATGCATCTGGTCTTTCCTTTGCAATGATTTGCTCAAGGCGCTCCACATTAAGTGGCTCAATATAAGTAACGTCAGCAATCTCAGGGTCTGTCATAATTGTGGCAGGGTTTGAGTTTACTAACACAATTTCATAACCTAAATTTCTAAGGGCTTTACATGCTTGAGTACCTGAGTAGTCAAATTCACATGCCTGTCCAATAATAATAGGACCTGAACCAATAATCAGTACTTTGTGAATGTCTTTTCTTTGTGACATATCTTTTTTCCTCCTATTTTTAAATCTTGATAGACTTATCTTATACATTATACATTAAAATATGTTATCGTACAACAAAAATAAAACCAAGCCTGAAAATTTTTATTTCCAAACTTGGTTTTGATTTCTATTTTTCTTTATTTACTGGTTTTACGAATACCATGCTTAAAACAAGTGCAACAATGTAAAGTGCAAGTGTTACATAAAGCACTGTCTGGTAACCTACTGGGTTTACCATATTTCCTGCAACTTCAACTTCTTGACCAAAATTCTGTACAATCCAGTTAGCTAATTGATTTCCTGTAAGACCAGCAAATCCCCAAGCTGATAATGTAATACCGTGGAGTGCACTGATGCTTCCCATTCCGTATTGGTCAGAAAGTAATGTTGGCACGTTAGAGAAACCTCCGCCGTATCCAGCATTTACAAGCATGATAAGTGCAAGAACGAGAACGATAAGTCCCATATTGCCAGCGCCATTCTTAATACCACCTGTCACAATTACAAGAGCTGTAAATACAATTGATACAGCAAAAATAATCTTGTAAATTGTATTTCTATCTTTCATTTTATCAGCCATTGCAGAAAGACCAAGGCGTCCTGCTGCATTGAAAATTGCTGAAACAGTTGAAATGATACCTACAAAGCTTGCAAGTCCAAGACATTTCACAATCATTTTTTCCTGTGAAATAAGAGCAAGACCACATGTAATATTAATATAGAACATTAACCAAATACCAACGTAGTTCATAATTGGTTTTGTCTTAATAACATCTAAGATTCCTTGACCTTTTTCTTTTTTCTGTGGTTCATGCCATCCTTCTGGTTTCTTTAATAATAAATGTCCAACGAACATCATTACAAAGTAAACAACTGCAAGAATGAAGAACATTTTATAAATTCCGCCTTCTCCAAGTCCGCTAAGCATAGCCTGCATAATTGGACTAGCGATTGCTTTTGCTGCACCAAATCCTGCTACTGCAAGACCTGTTGCGAGACCTTTTCTATCTGCAAACCAAAGCATTAATGTCTTAACAGGTGAAAGATATCCTGTACCAAGACCAATACCCATAATCAAACCATAACATAAATAAATACCAAGTAATGCTACGATGCTTCCTTTATTCATACCGCCGTACCAGATGAATGCACCTGTACCAGCCATACCTACTGCAAAACAAACAGTTGCAATTAGTGAAGATTTATGAATATCTTTTTCAACAACGTTTCCTAAGAATGCAGCCGACATCCCTAAAAAGAAAATTGCGAAGCTGAATGCCCACTCTGTAGCACCCTTTGAAAATCCTATGTAATCTGCGATTTCTTGACTGAAAATTGACCAGCAGTAAACGGTACCGATACTGCAGTGAAGTAATAATGCTGGAATTGCTGCTCTAATCCATTTGTTGGTGCGCCATCCACCAGTTTTTTTGTTTTCCCCCATGACTCTAATGTCCTTTCTGAATTTGTCTTTAACGTAATTGTGTTAATTTTTTGTCAAAATTTCCACAAAATATTTTACCACAAAAAAGTAGTAATTGCAATTCTTAAATTATCGAATCATTCACAATACAATAGCTATGTTGTCGCACCTACTCTGGCAACAGAGAGGACCGCGGCAATTAGCCCAAACGGATGCTCTACCGTAAAGAGAGCAGAAACCCCATGAGTTGGCCACTCAATGTCATTAAGTTAAGGAAACATTCTGGCTACAATGACTAAAAAACAATCAAATTATAATCAGAGATACTAATCCAATGCATCGTTTTTGATGTGGTGGGTTTTTACTTGGATAAAAAATTGAGATTTTCCATATGGACTAAAAATGTCGCTCTATGCATATACTTTGGGCAAATCTGTTGGTATCCAGGAATATTTTTTTCGCATAAGGAAAAATGGAGCGAAAAATCAAAGGAATTTCATGAAGATTAGGAGATTTTTCTCCATGGAGCTGCAAAAATATCGTATATGGAAAATCTCAATTTTTTATCCAAGTAAAAATCCACCACATCAAACGATGCAGTGGATTAATATCTCTGATTATAATTTGATTGTTTTTAGTCATTGTAGCTAGAACGTTTCCTTAACTTAATGACATTGAGTGGCCGCTCATGGGGTTTCATTTTGGTGTCAATCTTGACACTTATATCCTTTTTAGCTACGCATATTGTAGCATATGATTTTATTATTTTAAAGTACTACTTTCCTGCTGTTTCTAAATAAATAGAATAATAATCCTCTGTCATTGCTACTTCATACTGCCCTTTTTTTATTTTTTCATCAGAAGTATGTTCACTGATGATGGAATGATCCAACCCTACAACCTTTAACATCTGATTTCTGAATTCGATATTAGTTCCTAATGTAGTCATAATTTCCAAACCATCATAACCAATTCCGTCGATGATTTTAATTCCGGTATATTTCTCATATTCAAATGATAACTCTATGCTTCTGTTTGCAGGAATAATTGTTTGTAATGTTTGATAACTTACGCGAGAATCTCCGTACATATTAAACATATAACTCTCTAAATCTAGAACTGGGTATTCCGTCTCAATATTTAACTCTCTCATATCTGCAATATACTGCTTGCCTACTGTCAGAATTTGCTCTGTTTTTAGTTTGCTGTATATGTAATTCGTACCCCAGGTCAATACCTTAGCATCATCCTTCTTATCAACTACAACTTCTTCTAGTATTTCGTCAAAACTACAGTCATATTCTTCTACTTCCAACGTAAAGTTGTCGATTTCTTGCATCGAATTACTATTCTTATAATATTTAATATTATTTATCTGTAGTTCGTCACCAACAGCAATTAAATATTTATCATTCCCAAAGCCATCTGTTCCTATCGTAGGGACACTAAATCCCATGATAACTGAACCATTTTCCTCCTTACATTCATTAAATCCCCACGAATAGACCTCTGTTTTAGCAGAATCAAACGTAAAAGAAATCCTACCATATGGTAATTGACTATTCTTATTTTTTTCTCCGTATGCTACACTTTTAATCCTATATACATGTGCGTTTTCAGAGAATACCGGAACATTTGCTACTGAATCAAAAGCCTCATCCCTATAGGTGCCTCCTTCTAAAAGTTGTTCATATCCTTCTCGATTCTTTAAGTCGACACCATAACGAAGTGGACTTCTACCAAAAACCAGCTCACTATCCACCAAGGTTCCATCAATTTTAATCTGTGAAATCATAGACAAATCAGTACTGTAATCACCAACAAAACCATACGCAAGCTCTGCGGCAATATCTTCGTTCGTTATATTTGTAAGAACATATTTGTCATTAATCTTAACCTTTCTATTGCCATCCTGACCCTCTGTAGTTGGATACTTGTAATCCGAATAATCTACTGTTATTTCACGTTCAGCTATTATTCCTTCTGTTTCTGCAACAAAACTCAGTGGAAAATTAGGTCCTTGATAATCTTCATTAATAGTAATTTGAGGCTTTGTACAACCGAACAAACTAGCCGCAAGTAATACAACACTGAGTAATATACATGTCTTCTTCATTCCACCTTCACCTTCTTCCCTTGTAGATATCTGATTTACTATAATTATTATAAACAAACTTTTATACTATTTCAATTAATATGATTCTTGAACAAAACCATCATTTACGATAAAATAAATTAAAAATCCTATGAGGTGTGTCATGCTAAGTCAAAAACTACTCGAATTAAGAAAATCTAATAATCTATCCCAAAATGCTCTTGCCGAAAAACTACATGTATCTCGCCAGGCTATTTCTCGTTGGGAGACTGGAAAAACCGTTCCAGATATTGAAACCTTGAAGCAGCTCTCCGTTTTATATAATGTTTCACTTGATGAATTGACCTCTTTTAAATCAAGCCAATCAACTTCTGCTACAGAAATATCATTGGCAAATCATACATACATCAACGCTGTTTTGTTAATCTTTGCTACGATTGCTTCCACAGTACTTCCTTTTATTTCTATTGGTGCAGCGCTATTTACGATTAGTTATTTATTCATTCACAGAAAAAACAAATTCTGCAAATTGTTTATCTTTATTACCGTTATTTTTTTACTAGTTGGAATCCACAATACATTTATTGAAGTCAACTACTGGAGCTCTCCTGGTTCAACAACCATTGAGCAAGTGGAATAATTATCTCTTCTTTGTGTACAAAGAACCATTCTCAATCCAAGCCTCAAAACCTGTATCGTATGTGATAATCGTACTTCTCCACTTTATATGCAAAGTAGCTTGTGTAGAAGAATCCTCCACTAAATAGTAATCCGATACACTCCCCTCAGCGCAGAGGCTTCTGGAGAATAAACTGAAGTGAATTTGTTTGCGGATATAGTTGCATAGAACGAACCTTTCCATGCATTAGGAACTTCATGTGTTATTTTATATGTCCCAGCTGCTATACGAGAATTTAAATTCACAGGTTCAATAGTTATATAAGCTACTTCATTTTGTGAATTTTCTTTTGCCATAGCAGTCAATGATCCGCAAAAGACCAAACACATTACACATACTAATAGTAATAATCTTTTAATAATACTTCTCATTCCTATGTACCTCTTTCTTATTTGTGTTTATTTATATTCTTAGAATATTCTATTTTGCTTTGATCTAAAAGCAACTAAAGTGAGCAACCTTGTTACAATTTGTTGCATCTGATCATATCCGAGTTTTCACTAAAACCCTATTTCTCGACAGCCCCTTCTTTCTTTATGTTCGCTATTCCTTTCCTCACAAAAAGAAACCGCAACCCTCAATTTCTCAAGGATTGCGGGATTCGCCGTTTGATTAGCATTACGCCGCGCCGACTCGAAAGTGCTGTATGTCCACCTTCACGTTTCGAAAGAGATAAATTTAAGGTTTTTCTTCTTATCTATATTGTGTTTTTTGGCTAATTTCATTCATTTTAGGCATATTATTTGAGGTTATTGAAGATTTTAGAACCATATAAGAACCACATGCTCTCATGTCCTAAAGGAAATACTTTTGCAACCGAGATAACTCCTTTATTGTAACTTAAGTCCCTTTTTAATTACATCGGAGAACAACTCAAAGTTGATACATTAAAATGCTATCTTTTCACCACTATTAATGTCGACACAGTAATCTTTCCCGAACTCAAAAATTTTTCCATCCGAAATTTCATAACCATTTCCAACTTTTTTCATTACAGATAATATATTAGTTTCTTCCAAAGTTTCCTTATTTATTTTCAAGTATTCAACATCACTAATACTCAAATATATGTATTCATTATCAAATTTAATATTTGCATTGTCATTATACAACTCGAATTCTCGAATCAGTACTTTATTCTTTCCATCCAAGTCAACTCGATATAGATTAAGAGAATCCAAATCATCCAAATCAATATCATTTGGATCGTCAAATTTAAACGCCGTATAAAATACATAGGAGTTTGTAAAATTCACATGGGTTAATATTACACTTTCATCTTCAGAAGAAAACAACGTTGTGTCACCATTTTGTGGGGTTACATAAAGTCTCCCCAATTCATTCTCTATCTTCTTTGTAAAAACAGTATTATCTGATGAGACATACTGATTTTCGATTTGTGAATCTACAAGTTCGAGAGCCAGTGTATCTGGTTCCACGCGATAGACAGAAACTCCACCTTCAACTAGAAAATACAGATTTTTTCCATGAACATAAGGTTGTGGAACAGGTGAATTATACTCCAATAATTCCGAGCTATCCAATGAGAACGACGATTTAATAAGATTTTCTCCATCTGTATCCATAGAAATAAAATCACCCTCATGTGTGATAAAATACAATCTGTCTTCAAAACATTCAAAAACACTAACCAAGTTATAAATATCTTCAAATTCATAAATATCTTCTACTGAATGATTGCTTTTATCTATTTTTTTCACAGTCATAGTATCTATAAAATAAACAAATTCCTCATCCTCTGATGTCAAATGATTCATATTATTATTAGAAACAATAGAGCTCGTTTTATCTAAAAACTCATTTTTCTCACTATTATTACATCCAACTAATACACTGCAAACAATTACTGCAACTAACGTTAACATTGCTATCTTTTTCATCTTGAACCACCCCATATTCTATTTCCCAAACATCCTTCTCATGAAAATTAGCCAGCAGTTTGTCGAAAATCATCGTCAAAATATGCGTTTCCTTGGTAAGTTAATGTCGCATATTGATATATGTTGTAATATCCGCCCAAAGTTAGATATCCCTTAGTCACTGAACAAATTCCTTGGCTCTTTGCTGCATTAAGTGTTTTAGTAATACTTGGACCATCAGATCTAACAACCGTCACATATGAAGTATCATCTATTACCTTCACGCTTTCAATTGCCAATGAATTACTAGGACTTCTCCCGTCAACAGACCAAATATATCTCACTTCAAAATTGAACATAACTCCATTTCCGTCGTTTGTAGCTACTGTCGTAAACTCTTCTGTATAATAAATCCTATTCTCATCCACGACTCTCGTGTTGGATGAATCAATTTGCACTTCTTGAACTTGTGTTTCTTCATTAGCTTCCAAAGTAATATCCGTCAAGTTTTTTGGTGATTCTTGCGATGTCATAGCGAAAGAGTTAATTGAAAATATTTGAAAGAATAAAGTTGCCATCAAAACACTTGCAGTAATTTTCGCTTTAAATAATTTTTTCATAATTATACCTCCTACCTTCTGTACTAAATTTTTCACTTCATCTTCCTTAGCCATCGGACTCACCCCTCTCCGTTTTTCTTTGAACTGCTTTTCACCTCATCACAGCTTGTTTTTCTTAATTTCATTATAACTAGTAACACTCTCATTAATTTATAATGTCCTTGATTGATTACAAATTTGTCCTTCAAATTATTTCTTTCCACAAGTAAAATAGAGAATCAAATGCACTAAAAAAGATGCTTGCTATCCCAAATAAACCAAACATCTTCCTCTCTTTTATCACACGCTATTCTACCTGTACATCTGCATAAAAAATGGCATTTTTTGAAATTGGGTTCTCTTCTGTTTTGCCTCGATGCATTTCTATCCAATCGCCATAATCATCAAATATGTATACGTGAACCATTGAAAACTTCATATTTTCTGATGAAAAGATCATCTGCTCATCTTTTTTTCAGACAATTCTACTATTTTGCATATTCCAGTAAAACTGCACGTAATTCCGTTTTAAACTGCTTATATATTTAATTGTGTTATAGTTTTTTCGTAGTCAAAAAATATGAACTACGAAAGGAGGCATGTGTATCATGCAAGACTACAACACTATTATTGGCGTAATTCAAATGCGCCAGAATAAATGTGCCCTAAAGGTAATTCAGAACCGTTATCATATCGGTTATGGTACCGTTCAGCTCATTCTCAAACGCTTCAAGGCTTCAAGGTTTTTCACTGGAGCAATTAAAAACTATGGAGCCTGCTCAGGTAGAAATGATGTTTTATCCTCCTGAAAATCTTCAGAGAAAAACAATTCCTTTGCCAGACTTCCAAACTTATTATGACCGTATTCATGCCAAAGGTAGCAAAGTAAATGTTGCATTCTGTTGGCTCGAATACAAAGAAGATAACCCATGTTTAAAACCACTGCCAGGCGGAAATTTCATGGTATGCGATTACAAAACTGTCACAAGAATCCCTGATAACTACCACATCGAGTATGATAACCACTACTATTCTGTAGTTTATACTCATTGCGGAAAATCTGCAATCGTTAAGGCAACAGTGTCAGAGATTCGCATTTGTGATCAATATAATCGATTGATCTGTAAGCATAAGAGGTCCTACAAAGACTTTCCAAAATATATTACTGAGGACAGTCATATGAGACCCAAACACCTTTACTATAAAGAAGTCAATGAAAAAGACGGTGCTTATTATAGACGATGGGCTTCCAGCGCACGAAAACATACGAGGAAAGGGCTTCTATAAGTTTTGAAATCATTGAAACAAGGGACTGTAAAAAGTCTACGATGATAGTATCTCAGCTTCCAGTCATCAAATGGTGGGACTTATTCAAAGACAACACCTATGCTGATGCCTGCCTTAGCAGGATGACATCCAAGGCATACCGCCTTGAATGTAATGGTCGCGACATGAGAAAATCTTAAATTTAAACATTAACTGCATACATGCAGTTTGAAGCGGAATGGCGTGCTGTTCTACTGGAATATACAACCAATCATATTGTTGGTATAAATATGCATTACTCACAAAAACTGGAATTAGCTCTAATCTAATTCCAGTTTATCTTTTTAATACTCTATTTAGTTTTCACAGTTTCCCAAAACATCATAATAGATACTGTAAATTCATTTTCCACACTGAAACATTCCATCGTTCCATTGTATTTTTTTACCGCAGCCAACACACTCGGAAGCCCCCAACCATGTAACTGTTTGTTATCCTTTGTTGTCTTCGGCAGGGAATCAAATTGTTGATTAATATAAATACACGTGTTTGACACCTTTAGGACAAGAAACTGGTTTATGTTACGGATTGTCAATGAGATTCTTCTGTTATCTTCTAATTTACTCGTTGCTTCTATTGCGTTATCCAACAAATTAGCAAGTATTGTACACATATCATGTTGTGCTATGTTTGAATTATCAGGAAATTCAGCATTGATCTCATATTCAATATCTTTTTCCTTCATTATCTCAACCTTACTTTTTATTACTGCATCTACAACCTCTTCTCCTGTCCATACAGTTTTTGATAACCTTTTAATAGGTTGTCCAATTTCTTTTATATATTCTTTAGCCTTTTCTGTATTCTCATCATCAAGCAGTTGATACAATACATTCAAATGATTGTTCATATCATGATATAGTTTTGCATTACTTGAATATATTTTCTGAATAGATTCATATTTCTCTTCTAGCAATTCGCTTCTCATAGTCTCAATATGTAGTTTATTTTTTTCTTCCTGCCTTACAATCAAGAAATATGTAATAAAAATGAAAAAAGCTAATCCGAGTACCATTGCAAGCCATACTCCAGTTAAAGAATAATTAAGCATATTGCATGTTTGTTCTACCAAAAAAGTAAATCCACAAAATCCTACTATCGAAAGTATGAGAACAAAATACATACGTTTGACTTTTTTTTGAAAAACTTTAATATAATCTTTACACAGCCAGAAAAATATGATCCATAATGTCTTTACAGTCAAGATAAAAAATAACCTTGGCAACCCCTGAACAGAAAGCGTTGCCATAATATTCTCATCTCTCCATATATATGAAAATAGTGAAATTATGAAAAAATCGAAATAACTTAAGCACAAAATATAAAAGCTCGCCACAGAAAATAAAGGAATCCAATTTATCTTGAATAAAAGTAATGCTGAAATACTCATATAAACTGCACCCATAATCATTGTGAAATATGAAAAAATCGACACATGATTACATATAGCAACCATTATAGCTCCTACAACTGTAGCTAAAATTTTTATGCTCAGAATATTTTTCTTACGAATATTTTTTGCGAATAATTCGGCGTATATCTCATATAGAACAAAAAGTTCTATATAAGAGGCTATAAAATCTACCAACTTATATACTATATTCATAGATTCTTTCTCCAAAATGTGTTCATTTTGTTTTTTATCTCTTCTATCCTCGTTTGGCTCGAATACAAGCATTCTCCGTTTGTCATTCTAACATTCCCCTCTACAATAGTTAGAATATGCGCCAAATTTACTATAGTTCCTCGGTCAATATATGCAAAATCTTCTTGATTAAATTCACCGTATAACTGAGATAAACTTTTTCGAATTTTTGTTGAAGTATTATCCGTCAAATAAAAAATGCTATTTTTACCTTGACGTTGTATGTACACGATGTTCTTATATGGAATTTTTTCCAACCTACTTAATGTTTCAATTACATAAAATTCATCTTTTTGCAAGTTAATTATTTTCACAGCATCACCCAATGCAACTTGCAACCTAGCTGCGATAGAATCTTTCGGAACATATCTGAAAATAGATAACTCGAATGCATCTATTGCATATTTTAAGTGCGACGTGATAAAAATGATAAGGACTTCTGATAGATATTTTTTTATATTTTCAGCCAATCTCATTCCATCAATACCTGGCATTTCAATATCGCTCAAAATCAAATCAAAATGTTTCCCCTCTTGAATATCATAGAGTAACATTCTGCTCTGTGAATATACCTCTACTTTAGCTATAATTTTATCTTTCTCAAGAAAATCGTTAACCTTATTACGTAACTCCTCGAGCACCTTTTTTTCATCTTCACAGATTGCAATGTGTATCATATACCATTCCTCCTTGCTACGATTATATCAAATTTCTTTACTGTAATAAAGTGAAAAAGACACCTCTTTTCAAATCATGAAAGAAAACTTCATTTTCATTTATTACTAATTCGTATACATCTTTTGTTACTGCGCATTCATAATAATAAATTCCTATTGCTTTGCTCTTTACTTTATTGATAATATCCTCAACCACCTCTTCTATTTTTATTGTTTGATGCGGAGACGCTGGCCATCTCTTAATCATACTCCTAACCTGAGATTTATTGAGTTTAATCCTTCTTTCCACATAGATTTTTTTAGAATATTCTACCTCGCGGCATTCTCCCAACTCATCCAGAATCACACTAAATACGTGCTCTCCCTCTTGATATGAAAACCCCAACTCTAAATAAGCTTGAATAAATAATTTTGCAACTTCTAAATATTTTTTCTCTAACGAATTTTTATAAAACAAGTGTAATTGCTCCACGGCTTCTATTAATGTTTTTTTTACAGATAAGTTTCTGTACTGCACTCCTCCTGCCGCCAATTTGATAGCTTCAACATATTGATTATCTTTCTCATCATACATACACATAGACCTCATATCGTAATATCTAGCTATATTGTACGCTAATAAAAGCTTTTCTTTTTTATCTGTCCTCATTTTCCTTTATTATGTCCACGTAAAAATCGCATCTAACTAAATAGATGCGATTTCTTACATTAAAGACTTTGGAAGTTTTGGTTGGTATGACATACAAATCGAAGCACAATTTGCTCCATATACCGCAAACATCTCAATACATCTTGCTAGCAAATTCATAAACTTAGACCTCCTTTCTACTCGTATTTTTATGATTATTTGAAATCAGCATAAGCACTGCCACTAGTGCAATACTTAATATTGCCATATTTGCCATTTTTTGATTTAAAATTGTATACACAAAAATAACCAAAACATCAATTCCCAACACGTATCTTATATTCTTTTTACACAACTTCTTTTTATTTTCTCCTATTGGCTGCTTGGGATTAATAATTGGTGCATTTTGACCAATATATCCTACGCACATCAAAAACACTCCCCACCACACTAAAATATGTATACCTGATAACAATCCTTTTAACATCATTAAAAAAACAAAAAAGGCGTTGCTCATCAGAAAACACTTTATATAGGAATCGGCATGATACCCACCTGCAAATATTCTCAATGATGAAAAAACAATTATAAACACAATTCCCGACATCACATCTGATAATAAAAACGCATTAATAATAATTGCTATCCAACATAAAACTGTAGAAATTACTAATTCAAATCCATATACATAAACTTCCTCGTCATACCTAACATCTTTCACATATTTGATCAATCCCGAAGTCATTTTACGTGATATTTTATTCAGCATATCTTTTTCCTCCTTGTCATGAGTGTACATAAGTCTTTGTTTACAATTTTTACATGTCCGTGAATTGCACGTATTTTGTCCGTGAATCACTCACTTTCACATTCACCCTGAACCACGCTCTTTGCTCATGCCATAAAAGTAACAGACTCATCTTTTGACGAGTCTGTTACTTTTTTTGTTATTTTGTTTCTATTTCCACTATGTGTGATCCCTGAAGCACTTCATATGCCACATTGTCCTTTGTGACTGTCACTTCAAGCTGACTTCCTCTCCACCACATTCGGAACTTCACGCTCTCCCAATGCTTTGGAAGATTTGGTCTGATACGGAGTTTACCGCCACACATACGAACCCCTGCGAATCCCAGTACACAGCACTGCCAGATACCGCCAAGGGATGCTGCATGAATTCCATGGTCGGAGTCATTTTTCAGTTTTAAATCAATATCTCTTGCTCCTACAAATAGTTCATATGCCTTCTTATTTTCACCACAGTCAGCTGCCAGCATAGAATAAGCACACAGGCTGAGAGAAGATTCATGTACACAGAATGGCTCATAGTAAGCCAGGCTAGCACGCTTTACCTCGTCTGTGAAGAGTTCCTCTAATAATAAGAAGAGATTCATTACATCTGCCTGTTTTGACACCTTTAATCTTGTGTATACAGGATATGGATAATCCACTCGAAGCTTCTTCTCTTTTCTCCTGTAGATACTTAGGTCTATTTCAGGAAGTGTCATATAGTCGTCATCCTGTGGAAGAATATTGTCTTCATTTGGCACAGGAAGCACCAACTTATCGCGTCCTTCCAGCCAGCCTTTCATTCTTCCTCCCAGATTCAACTTCTCATTCAAACGCTCATAGTCCTCTGGATAATCTCTCTGGAGACGCTCCTTCCACTCGATTGCAAATTTCAAATTCAGATGAGCTAAATAATTAGTATACGCATTATTATTTGCCTCGTGGGTAAATTCGTCTGGACCTATTACATTACGGATTTCATAGACATCCTTTTCTGCATTATATTCTAGTCGGGATCTCCAGAACTGAGCCGTCTCAAACAGAATCTCACAGCCATATTTCCTCATAAAATCTATATCATGTGTAATTTCATAATAGTAGTAAATACCATAAGCCACGTCAGCCGTAACATGAAGTTCATACTGTGTAAAATGCTTCTTCGGACAGGTGTCACCATCTGTAATCCAGGCTGCTTCCCAAGGATATTTTGCGCCTTCAAATCCACTTTCCCGTGCATTTTCTCTCGCACTGTCCAGACAAAGATAGCGATATTCTAATAAGGAACGGGCACCCTTCGGATTCTCCCAAGCATAGTATGGAAGCATATAAATTTCTGTATCCCAGAAGGTATGCCCGTAATATCCTTTGCCAGACAATCCTTTTGCCCCGATATTCATACGGTTATCGTGGAGTGGCGCCATGATTGTCAGATGATAAATAGCAAATCGTACTGCGAGCTGGTCATACTCCGCATTTTCTTTTTCGCCAGAAATGATAACATCCTTTTCACTCCACAGTTCTTTCCAGCAATCCTGTGAAAGCTTCCAAGTCTTTTCATAGCCTCTTATGCGGAGCTTTTCCATCTCCTCTTTTTCGCGATGCAGAAGCAAATCTCTTCCCCACTTACTTACATTTTCGCTTGCCAGTTCGAAATCTTTGTCTCTAGTGGTTGCAATTCTGCAAAGTTTCTCCAAATGAAACTCCTGTCCCTCTTCAAAAACGACTCTGCAGGATGACATGACACGTTCTTTTTCTGCGTCAATTGTCATATCTATCGGAGTTTCAATGCCGTCTTTATCTCTCATCCATGCATCTACTGTTGCACTAGTCACAAACGTAATATTGCTTTCATGAGTGGTCTCTGCATATTGCATAATCCCATCCTGCTCTTGTCCCTGCATTGCAGTAAAATGTGGGGAACCATAACGGTCTCCTCCGAGAATGCCGCTTTGAAGTTCCAGTGTTCCACAGCCTTCCAGCACCTTAATGGACATCCTATGTCCCAATACATGAAGCTCTTTTAACGAAACAAAACGTTCTGAGCAGAACTCCAAACGCAGCCCTGAACTCGGACTCCATACAAAGCTTCTCTTTAACAATCCATCGGATAACGATAAGCTGCGCTGATAGTTTTCTGTATTTTCCTGTGTTAAATGCAATGGAATCCCATTCACTGTCACAAAAAGGGCCGTCGTGTCTGCTGCATTCGGAAGCTCAGTCGTATTTTCATCTTCCTTTGCATCAAATGTTCCAGCTACTAAAGTATAACGAATTGCTCGTTCGTAACTTTCTTCCGTGGTCGCACGTACTCCCATGTATCCATTTCCCATGCTCATAATGGATTCATATTTGCGAACATATTCTTTTTGAAAACCAGATTCTATTAACATCCAGTCTCTCATAGCATAACAATTCCTTTCCTTAAAGTAATTTAATAGTATAAAACTGTTTTGAGCGGACAATGGTCAGAGATATGTACACCCTCATAACAATCATCCACCACTTCAAAGCTCTCTGCTGCCACGTTTTTTGAAACAAAAATGTGGTCTCCATATGCAAAATTTTCTTCTGTACGTTTACCCCATGCATTGAACGAGCCGCCTTTCATAGCTTTTTCTGCTGTGAAACGCACATCTGGATAACCACCTTCTACTACTGCACGATAAGCCTCGTCTTCCAGTAGCATGTTCCAGTCTCCACCCATAGCCATAGGCAGTTTTCCACGAATTCTATCTACCATTTCCACCGTCAGATTGCTTGACTTTGTTCTCACATCGCCACTTTCTGGGTCTGTGTGAATGCACAATGCCATGAATTCCCCACCTGTGTTCTTATCATGAAGAATTACCCAGTTGACACATCTTGGAAATTTACTGGTAGTTCCATCTGCCCAATCCGACGAATAAACCTCTGGGGTTGAAGACAGCCAAAAATGTCCACTATCTTTCAAATCAAATTTGTCTGTTTTCCACAAAATTGGTGTAAATTGTTCTCTGTCATCAAAACCAGACCCACTCATTTCATTGCCATGACGTCCATAGCCGTAGTAGCTATAACCATTTTCTGACATAAAAGCATGCAAATATGGAATCCAGTCAACACTGACCTCTTGAAGCAGCAACACATCTGGATCATTTTTTAAGATTAAATCTTGTATATTTGGGCTTCTTTCCGCTACGTCTTTATAGAAGATGTTGTAACACATTAGGTTGACTTTATTTTTATACTTGCCTAACATCTTTTTCAATTCCTCCTTGTCCCTTCAAAGATTCCGGGCTATTCAGATTAAATAAAGCGGAATCACTCCACCACGGCAAAAACTTGCCATGGTGGAAATAATTTCTAATAATTAACTATCGCCATAATTGGGCTATGGTCTGATACATGCATATTTGCATTATCTGGATCAATATCATCAATTACCTTGTATGAAGAAGAAGTTGTTCCTTCGTCCATAAATAAGTAATCACCTTTTGCATATTTTGAGCGGTCTGTACGCTCCCAGGCATTGTATGAACCACAGTTATCAGATTCATCTGCCGCCTTACAAATATCCTGGTAACCATTACCAGTAATTGTTGTATATGCTGTTGAACCATCTGCCATATTGAGGTCTCCACCAAGGATTGTTGCTGGATAACTATTAGCTGTTTGAATTTCTGAAATCTTTTCAACTACAAGCTGAGCTGTCAAATTACGGATAAGTGTATTATCTTTTCCATCTTTATCTGGAGCCGCATGGTAGTTTACTACTAAGAGTTCTTCTCCCGTTGCTTTATCCTCTAAGATTACCCAACTGATACAACGTGGATATCCACTATTAATTGTATTGCCGCCTACTGTCCAGTTCTCAGAACCAGCCACATTTGGAGTAGCCGATGCCCAGAAATGACCTTTCTTCACAAGGTTATATTTACTTGTTTTCCAAAGAATTGGAGTCATCTCTCCTTCGCTGCCACCTGCCGTTGTTGTGTCCTTATCTGCAGCACTGCTGTCAATACCTTTATCTGCTTTGTGTGCAAATCCATAGTATCCATATCCATTTTGTTCTGCATAAGCTATAATCTGTGGTACCCATCCCTGGCTGCCTGTACAAGCTTCTTGTAACATAAGAATATCTGGATTCTGCGCTGTGATAACAGCAGCAACCTTCTGAAGTCTGTTTGTTACTCTCGTATCACCTGTGTCATAGTATACGTTATAGCTCATCACCTTAGCTGATGACGTCGTTGTGTCTGTGCTGCTTCCTTTGCCAAGCTTAGCCATCCAGTTTGCCACGATTGTGTACATGCTGTCATATCCTGCTGAGCTCGGATGTAAGCCATCATCAAACTCTACATCAAATGTTGAATTGTGGTATAAATCAAGGTATTCGATACCCTTAGCTTTACAAATTTCGATAGCCTTATCCACATATGGTGCTTGGTCTACAGCACGTTCTGTTTCAAAGTTTACAATATATCCCAATGTTGCTTCTGGATGCTGTGCTTTTGCTGTGTCAAACAACAATGTTAACTCTGTAGCAAATTCATTGACATCTACAGAGATGCTGGCGTCATTAAACAAACCATGCATAATGACATAATCATACTTATTACCTTTTGCAGCAACTAAGTTATTGTAAATATAGTGTTTTTCACTGTGTGATTCTATACGCGCCTTAGTGATACATGCACCTGATACACCATTATTAAGAACATCCATGTCACAGAAGTATCCAATACGTCCTGCCCATCCACCGTACTTATAAATCTTTGCGCGGTCTCTTGCCCCAAATGTGATAGAGTCACCTACGAATAATGCACTCTTTCCTGCCAGTGCCTGCACTGTAGAAGACAATGGTCTTTGAATACCAAATGTTGAAATAAAGTATTCGATAACTGCTTCGTCTGAAAGAGCTTCCGCTTTCTGAAGATATGTATAGTATTGTTCATAATCAGTATCATATGGAACCTGAACATACTTCACACTTGAATCGTTTGCTGTGTAGCAATAAATTCCATAATCTCCGCCGAATGATTCTACTAATTTCAAATCACTTGCATTGATTGTTCCAATCTTGTTGGCATTTTCATCGTATGTTACAGAAGCTAATGCATCCTCTTTCGTAATAGCTCCAAAATAGATTACTTTACCATCAGCTACTTTGTAGAAACTGCTTTGTCCTACATAGTCTGATGTCTGGAAACCTTTCTTTGTCCAGTGGGCATCCCAACTGAGACAGCTGAACTCTGCTTTTGACACTGTGTATACCTCAGCAAGTGAAGCTGGTGCTGAGAATATAAGCTTAGCCACACCGCTTGGCACTTTGTACTTGTAAATAACGAGTCCGTTGCTGAAGGTATCTACTACTTCTAACTCTTTTCCTCTAACTTTATCTGTCACGGCGTTTCCATCTGCATCAAAACCTACCAAATGGAAATATTGAGTTTCTTCACATGGACCAAACCATACGGTTTCGCCTGCTGCCACAGCAATTTCTGTTGAGGAAATATAATCTGAGGTACGAATCTGACCTTCGTCAGAAGTATACCCGTTAAACCCTTGACCGTATTTATTGTCAATAAGGTCATCATTTGCACCTGCTATTAACTGAAAGGAAATAATTCCTATCAGAAGCAACGCTGAAATTAAAATTACTTTTACTGATTTTTTCATTTATTTCCCCTCCTATTGTGTTAATTCTTCTATACTTCCAATACCACTCTTAACTTTGCTGTGTACAACGACACCGTCTTTGCTAGAGCCACAATTATAATGCTGAAGCAATGTGATATTTAAATTTGTATTTGTAATGTCCTGTTGATCTGCTGCAAGAGCATATTCATCACAATTCTTTACAATTAAAGTACCAATCGTAACTGTTGGATTGCTATTTTTATTATACAATCTCAGACCATTTTTATTATTGTTATTGTTAATTGTCATACGTGTTACAGTAAGTGTGTTGGCATGATTGAGTTGAACTCCCTGCTTACCACTAGCAACCGTATCAACGCTCACCTCGTCTGCTTGTAATGTTGCACTGCCT
This sequence comes from Tyzzerella sp., assembly GCA_017465565.1. Taxonomy (GTDB): domain Bacteria; phylum Bacillota; class Clostridia; order Lachnospirales; family Lachnospiraceae; genus Faecalimonas. The sequence continues at coordinate 45,925 of JAFTWA010000018.1, read as the reverse complement.
TCCATTAAAATAGCAATATCTTTTGTATTACTTACTGACACACTTGCAACTTTAATCGTTCCACCATTGTTGTGAATACCATATGTTCCTGTATTTTGCATATCAACGATTATATTTCCTATACCATCACCACCAATAGTTCCCTTGTTAAGAATACCATCTTTTCCAGCATTGGTTACGATGATGTTCGCTGCTGTAAGCGTAGAACCGCCCATACTAATTCCTTCTTCTGTAGAATTTGTAACTTGAACTTTTCCACTTACGGTGATTTTTCCACCACCGCCTTGGTTAATACCAATAGTTTCAGCCCCTGTTACACTGATGTTTACTGCTGTAATTTCTCCACCTTGAGTATTGCTAATACCACGTTGTTTAACTGTATTTATAGTAATATCTCCACTTGCATTTAATTGACCAGATGTATTATTTATATTAATACCGTGTCCTGCACTAATATTACTTATTGAGATATTTCTTGCATCTACCCTCGCATTTGCATCTGCAACATAAATACCTTGATTTTTAGCTGTATCTACAGTGATATCTCCATCGATGTCAATTGTGCATTTTGTTGTAAAAATACCATTGAATACACCTTGGTATGTTGTGCCATCAATTTCTTTTGTTCCATTACCATTTACAGTAATGCTTCCTGAACCTGTAATGCTTCCACCATTTTTAACAACTACACCAGAGCTGTTTGAATTGTCTGTCTTGTTGTTTGCCGGCAATGTGTAAATATTCGAGATAACTGCATTACCATTTAACTCCAATGAACCGCTTGTCTGGATAGCATTACCTGAGTTACTATTAATCGTTGAGCTATCGTACATAGAGATTGTTACCTGTACATTATCTACAGAAACATTACCCAACGTCATAGTTCCTTTATTGTTATTAATAGCATTGATATTTTGACCAACAACATTCTTAATACTAATGTTTGTATCTGCTGCCGCAAGGAACGAACCCTTATTGTTGATAGCATGGCTGGCCGCACCATCAATTGTCATAGTTGAACCTGATGTTAATTCAACACCATTGTCGTAACCCTTGCTTTCATTACCGTATGTAGTGATTGGGTTTCTGCTTGCATTTGTAATAGACACGTTTCCTGACATTGTAGCCCAACCATCGTAACGAGAAACAATACCGTCCTTTGGATTTGTCGCCGCAAAGTCTGTTACCCATACAATACCTTTGTTGTAAATTGCGCATCCTGCTGTTGCATTGTTAATTACTAGGTCATAACCTGAGTAGCTTGCTGTTGCAGCATCATTTACAATTGCATTGTTTTCAATGTTTTTTAATGTTGTAGAAACTTCTGTTTCACTACCTGTCACTGCCGGGTCATCCGCACCAATAGTTACATGGTCTAACATTGTTATCTTACCAGCATTCTTAATTGGCATTCCTTCGGCTCCGTCAATACCTTTTGTAATGTTGTTGATTTCCAAACCATCACCTGAAAGGCTTGAACCACCTTCTACGAATGTTCCGTAGTTTCCAGCTGTATTAATGATTACGTTCGTTACGCTTGTCGCTGCATTTCCACGGTTGTGAAGTGCAGTTCCTTTTGCATTCTTAAGTGTTGTATCAGTAAAGTCTAATACACCACCATTATTATCGACTAAGTATTGGGCAGTTGAATTTGATACGTTATCAACACTTGTACCATCAATAGTAGCTTTGTAAATTTCTGCATAGCCACTGTTATAAATTGCTTTATTTGCTGTACCTATAGTTTCTAGTCCATGGATTTCCATATCTCCACTGTTACTGAGAGCTAAGTCGCCAGCGTTTGTGATAGCAATGTTTTCTCCATAGAGTGTTTTACCATTGTACAGACCGTGTTTTCCAGAATCTGTGAGAGTCGCTGCTTTTACAGTCATATCTCCACTATTCTGAATACTGTTATCTCCAGCCTTTGTTACTTGAATTGCCGCGATTTCAATTTTACCAGAGTTATTTACACCATGGCTTCCTGTAGCACTGATTTCTACAGTTGCTGCAGTCATTTTACCTTCATAGTTGTAAATACCGTTTACATCAGCATTTGTAACTGTGAGTTTGCCAGCAGCATTGAATGTACCATTGTTGTAAACACCATGGTTTGGTGATTTGTCTACAACTACTGCACTCGTTGTAATAGTTCCAGTATTCTGGATACCATTCTTGCCTGCACCAGGAGTGCTGATGTCAGCATTCTTAAGTGTCATAGTTCCTGAATTGCTCACACCGTGTTCACCAGTATTTGCAACCTCTAACTTGTTGATTGTTGCAGTTCCACCGTTATTGTAAACACCATTTTTGGTAGTTCCACTAATGTTAACATTAGCAGCTGCAAATTTGCTGTTGTTATTTACGCCTTGGTCTCCCGCATTTTTTACTGTCAGACCAACAATTTTATCTACTGTACCACCATTGTTGTAAATACCATTGCCGGCTGGTTTTGTAACTGTAATATCTGTTCCCGAAAGCTTGCCACTGTTGTAGATACCATGGTTCTTTGAGCCAGTTACAGTTGCTGTTGTAATATCAGCTGTGCCTGCATTTTGAATACCGTTTTTGTCTTTTCCAGTATTCGAAATTGTTACATCTGAAACTACCAATTTTGCATCGTTGTTAATACCATGACTTCCTGTTCCACTAACTACAAGTCCTTTGATGGCATCAATTGTTCCCTTTTCAGCATTGTAAACACCGTTTTCACCTGCGTTTGTAACAGTTACATCTTTTCCTGAAATCTTTCCAGTATTGTAGATACCGTGGTTCTTTGAGTTTTTCAAAGTTGCTGTAGTGATGCTTAAAGTACCTGAGTTCTGAATACTGTTCTTTCCTTTGCCTGTGTCATTAACAGTAACATTTGAAACTGTCATGCTGTCTGCATTGTTAAGACCATGTTCGCCAGCACCATCTACGCTCACCTTGGAAACGTTAAATGTGCCTTTGTTATTGTAAACACCATTTTGTTTTACATCTTTGATATCTAATGAAGAACCTTTGATTGTTCCTGTGTTGTATACCCCATGGTTTTTACTGCTTTCTACAGAAACATCTTTGATAGTAAGAGTTCCTTTGTTTTGGAGACCGTTTGAACCTTTTCCAGTATTACTGATTTCAGCTTTTTCTACCGTCATTGTGTTGTAGTTGTTAATACCGTGTTCTCCAACGCCTGTAATAACAACATCTTTTGCAGTAATCGTGGCATTTTCTTTGTTAAAGATACCATTTTGCGCTGCATTCTTTACGGTTAAACCATCAATTGTAACCTTTGATGAGTTGTTAATACCTTGTTTTCCTGTACCATCCAGTGTGAAATCGATTAAAGCAGCCTCGTTTTCACCTTCTACCAGATAGATACCGTTTCCTTCCATATTTTTGAAAGTACTTTCTTCCAGTGTTACACTACCAAGTTCGATATATGCACCGTGGTTGCCGATTTCCTCTGCTTCCACCTGCTTAAATGTAGTCGTTCCGCCTTTTTGCTGAATAACGTTCTTGTCTACGCCTTTGATTTTTGCATTAATCAAAGTGATTTCACCTTCCATGTTGTAAATAGCATGGCTTCCAAGTGTTTCTACCGTAACTCCCTCAGCAAGAATCTTGCCGCCATCAGCACGGAAAGCGATTTGAGCGATATCCTTCATAGAAATGTTTTTCGCTTCCACATATCCGCCAGTATCAACCTTAAATGCGGTAGAACTGATATCGTAAAGAGTTCCGTCTGTCATGTAACATTCGCCGCCGTATACATATACGCCGTATTTTTCTCTTGATGTACCAGCAAGTGTTACATCATTAAATACTGCCTTACCATTGGCAACTACAATGGATTTATCACGACATTTTTCTAACATTGCCCCGTTAACTGTGAGGTTACCACCGCCATTTGCAATGTTTCCATCACGGCTTCCAGAGACCGTTAAATCTGTAAGTTCCATATCACCTGCAAAGTTGTATACTGCACAAGTATCACATTTCTTTGCTGTGAAATTTTTTGCTTTCACTTGTCCGCCGTTATTTGCAAGACAATATACAGCTGCCGTATCTACTGTAGTACCATTTAATGTTAAGACACCTGTCTTATAGTTCATGATACCGCATTCGCTTAATGTTACATCGTCCGCTGTGAGTTCACCGTTATTACATAATCCGTGAACACAGTTTTTAATTTCACCATCTTTGATTTCTGCTGCAGCACCCTTTTGTACACTGACACCATCCTTTGCCGCACCTTCATTGGTTCCGCCTGTCATTGTAAAAGTACCTGCTGCTACATACACGTTATGTACTGTTGCACCTGCAACTGTACCACCATTCTGGTTTACTGTTCCCATGTTGTAAACGACTGCCTCAGCCCCAGAATGTTCACCGCCACTGATGTTTAAGGTTCCATAGTTGATAATGCCATAAACCTTACCATCTTTGACACTTCCACCTTTCAGTTCTGCTACCCCGTTTTCTTTCACAACAACGTTTGCGTAGCGTCCATTTTCGATTGTAGCTTTACCGTCTACAATGAGCTTTCCGCCGTCAGCAACAAGAACTGCATTTGCCTTTCCTGCTGCGTCTACTGATACAGAATCACTGAGAGCTAATGTAGAGCCGTCACTCACATTGAGAATCGCAGACATTCCGTCTGTATCCTCCAGACTTAAGCTTGCACAGCCCATTCCCCAAGAATTGTTCTTCTTGCCATCATCCGGCCATTCTCCAGCCAATTTACCAACAAGAACAATTTTTCCGTTACCAGTAATTTTCTTATCTCCGTTGACAACCAGAGGCTCATCAATCTTCACTGTTCCATTAACAACGATTGTATCTGAACCGTCTGCCTCTAAACGGCGAGCGAGTTCGCCCGGTGAAACAGTAGCTTTTGCGCAAAAGCCAAGGCCGATTGCAAGCAATGCAATAATGATTCCAAGGATGATAAGAACTGTCTTCTTATTTTTCTTGAAGTCAAACTTCTTTGCAGCTTCTACTGCTTTCCCTTCTTTGTTACTCATAAGAATCCTCCCTCCTTATGTCTTTTAGTAATATAACTCTGTGAAAAGTGGATTATGATCTGAGATGTGCACTCCATCGTAATAATCATCTACCACTTCAAACGTTTTTGCTGCCATATTATCTGATACGAAAATATGATCGCCAAATGCAAAATTATCATCTGCACGTTCGCCCCATGCATTGAATGAACCGCCAAGATCAGCTTCTTCTGCAATCATACGAACATCTGGATAGCCGCCCTCTGTTACAGCAAGGTAAGCATCATCTGTAAGTTTCATGTTCCAGTCTCCGGCAATGATTGCTGGTCTTTCACCACGGATTTCATTTACCATCTCAACTGCAAGATTGCTAGAATTTGTTCTTACTTGTTCGCTTTCTGGGTCTGTGTGGATACTAACTGCCATAAATTCTCCGCCAGTCTCTTTATCCTGAAGGATTACCCAGTTGACGCATCTTGGATATTTGCTGACTGTTCCGTCTAACCATGCTGCTGAATAATTTTCTGGTGTTGAAGATAACCAGAAATGGCCACTGTCTTTCAGGTCATATTTATCAGTTTTCCATAATACCGGTGTAAATTGGTCTCCGCTCTGTAAATCAGATGCAGAAAGTTCTCCACCGTAACGTCCATAACCATAGTAGCTATATCCATTTTCACTCATAAAGCTTTGCAAATATGGAATCCAGTCTACACTGACTTCTTGTAACATCAGTACATCCGGGTCATTTTGCAAGATTAAATCTTGAATATTTTCGCTTCGGTCTGCAACATCCTTGTAGAAAATGTTGTAGCACAGAACTCTGATTTGATTTTCATAAGAATCCCAGTCTTTCACTTCTGAATCCTTATCATCCCCAGCTTCATTCTCTACTTTATCATCTGTATCTGGATCAGTATCTTCTGCTCCATTTCCACATGCTGTCAGACCTAACATTGCACAAATTAGTAATAAACTTATTAATTTCTTCATAGCTCCTCCTTATCCTTTCAGGGATCCCATCATAATACCCTTCTTGAATGATTTTTGAACTAACAGGTAACCAATTAACATTGGTAATGTAGAAACCACGATAATCGCATATTTCAAGCTTTCATATATCAGTGAGTCGGTCATACTGCTTCCGGTTGACATACCTTCCATACCACCCATGATTAAGATTCTTCTCAAGAAAATCTGTAATGGCATGAGATTTTCATCTGACAAATAAATCAACGCACTAAAGTATGCATTCCAGTGTCCTGCCATATAGTAAATAGTGATTACACCTAAGATTGGTGTGGACAATGGAAGTACAATTTTTCGTAAAATCTGAAGCTGTGACGCCCCTTCCATATGAGCCGCTTCCAAAAGTTCGCCTGAAATCGAATGCGTAAAGTAGTTTCTCATAATAATGAAGTTTGTTGCACTGATTGCTGATGGAACAAACATTACCCATGGTGTATCAAGGAGTCCTAAGTTATTCAGGTTCAAGTAAACCGGAATCATACCGCCTCCAAAAAACATGGTAAAGGTAATCATTACTGTTAAAAGTGTTTGTCCCTTCATATCTTTTTTCGATAATGGATATGCTGCAAAAACAGTAAGAATCATGTTATACAAAGTACCTACAACCGAATAAAAAATCGTGTTTCTATAACCAGTCATAATGTCTTTATTCTGGAAAACATATTTGTAAGCATCCAGGTTGAATCCTTTTGGCAACAAAAATACATTTCCTGACAACAACTCTTCTGGACTACTAAAGGAAGCACTTACTACAAACACCAGTGGATACAGCCATACAATTGCAGATACGATTGCAATCGTGTATACGATAATGGTATACGCTGTATTACTGTTAAATTTCTTTCTTCTTTTTCTCATGACTTACCCTCCTTAGAACAGACTGACTTCGCTGCGCTTCTTAGCAATACGGTTTACAACCAGAAGCACAATCAGATTGATTACGGAGTTAAACAAACCAATGGCTGTCGCATAGTCATATTGTTGCGAAGAAATACCTTTTTCGTAAACGAAAGTAGATATAATCTGTGACACACCCAGGTTTGTCGATGTCTGCATGAGCAATACCTTTTCGTATCCTACGCTCATGATATGTCCCACCTTCAAAATCAATTGAATGACGATGGTTGGCCATATACAAGGTATTGTAATGCGTGTCAGCTGTTTCCATTTATTTGCACCATCTACTGCCGCCGCGTCATATAATTCTGGGTCGATTGCAGTCAGTGCTGATAAATAAATGGCTGCATTCCAGCCCATGTTTTGCCACAAACCTGAGATGATGTACATTGGCCGGAACCATTCTTCCAATCTTGTAAAATAAATTCCTTCCTGAATCACACCCAGTTTCATAAGCAGGATGTTAACAATACCTGACTCTGGTGACAGGAATGCCTGCAGCATACCAACAACTACTACCGTAGACACAAAGTGTGGAACGAAGAAAATTGTTTGAAGTGTGCTGTTTAATTTCTTGTGCTGAATTTCATTTAACACAAGCGCCAAACAAATACTGAGCGGAAATGAAAACGCCAGGCTGACTACACTGAGAATCAGCGTGTTGCCCAAAATCTGCCAGAAATTATATGCACTAAAGAAACGCTGAAAATGTTCAAATCCAGCCCATGCACTTCCCCAGACTCCTTCACTAATTGTAAAATTCTTAAAGGCAATCTGGATTCCGCCCATTGGAACATAATGGAAGATTACGAAGTTTAAAACTACTGGAATTAAAAGTAAGTATAACTGCCAGTATCTTCCCAGAGACCGTTTCCATAAGTGCGCTTCATCTTGAAGTTTCTTTTTGAATCTTATTCCTAAAGAGGCTTTTTCCTTGTTCATAGCGCGCCTCCCTATTCAAATTCATTTAATGTATGGTATCCTTCTTTAAAACCATTTTCATAAGCTCTTTCCAAAGCTGCTTCGTACACTTCTAAGACATCTTGAACACCCATGTTTTCAATTGTCTTTAAGAATTGACTCCATGTATTGTCATCTAATGGCTGTGTTCCCATAATCCAGGCATCTCTCATGGAACCAACGTATGCGTCAAGGTCGCCCTTGCTATCTTCGATAATTCTTTGTTCTTGAGTTGTAAATGTAAACTCTGGCCATGCGTTTGCGCAGTCTTCGATAAGTGCGTTTGCTGCCTCAAGTGCGATACCCTTGTTGTCGTCTGCTGCGTTGTAAGGAACCTTTGTCATTGTTGGTGTATTTCCATATCCGTACAAGCTTACACGTGTAGCACATCCGTCAAATGAATCTGCGCCTGAATGATAATCAGCTAAAACGGTATCGTTATATTTGTATGTACCATCATCTAATGCATCGTAGGTTACACCTTCATCTCCAAAATAGAAGAATAATGAACCTTCATCACAGTAGAAATAGTCTGCCCAGCGAAGTGCTACTTCTGGATATTCACATGCTGTTGTAATGATAAATGAACCTGTTGAACCAATACTGTTAACTCCGTAGTAGTCCTTTGCCCCATCTGGACCTGTCATAGCACCATCGAGATATGTGAATTTCTGTTGTGTTTCTTCGCCAATCATACATAAGTTTGTGTAAGCAAATACACCACATGTGTCGTTATTGATGTAGTTACCAAGGTTACTTTCTGTAAAGTCAAAGTATTCTTTGTTGATTAAACCTTCTTGATACATCTTGCTAACCCATTCTACCCAATCACGGAATTCTTCTGTCGCAGGGAAATAACGAACGGATTCACTTTTTGCATCCCAGTCGATGTAACTGTTGTTTCGTCCTCTGTTACCGATTCCGAACATACCAAATGTTACATATTGTAAATGGTCTGGCTTGATATAGAGACCGATTTCATCTGCTCTACCATTTCCGTTAGGGTCATTGTTCTTGAATGCTTTCAACACATTGTAGAATTCATCCGATGTTGTTGGCACGCTGAGTCCAACTTTGCTGAGCCAGTTCTGATTAAAGAAAAGCTTACTTGCAACGGTAGAACCTGTCGAGTTTCTTACCATACCAAGTGAATACACTGAACCATCTGGAGTCATAGATGCTGATAAGATTTCAGGATATTCTTTGCTCAAAGCCCAGTAGTTAGGCGCAAAAGTTTCTAACATACCATTTTCCATAAGGTTTAAGAAATATCCTTGTTCACCATATTTCAATTGTGAAGAGTTAGATACTCCACCTTTTAAAATGACATCCGGTAAATCACCTTTTGTAAGACGAAGTGCTAATTGATCATCGAACGCATCTGAAGATACTTCTGTCCACTCAATCTTAACGCCAGTCTTTTCCTCATAGGCTTGTGTAAAATACACATCTTTGATACTGTCTAAGTTAGAATACAATGGTCCATTAACAATCATTACCTCTAATGTGACATCTGTTCCTTCTTTTACGATAGGAAGCTGGCTGTCCATGTTAATATAATCAGGTACTTCTGCAGATACATGACTGTCTTTCTTGTCGTTTTCCTTTTCCTTAGACCCATTTCCGCATCCTGCAATGCCAAATACCATACAGCCCGCTAACAACAATGCCAAAAGTTTTTTTGTTTTCATAATGTTTCTCCTCCTTTATTTTTTGTTTGATATATAATGATGCAGCGGCATCACCCAATCTGTCTGGATAATGTCAAATCCTCTATCGATTAACCATCCCCATCCGTAATCCGGATCGCCTGCTACAGCAATATCATCTGTGTGCCCAGCACTAAGCTGTGACTTGTAAGAATACAAAAGCGAATTTGCCCATAAAAGACGACCTTTTTTATGTTCTCGCTCAATATATTCCGGCTGCACCAATGGTGAATCTTCTGTCTTAAATACTAATTCGGACCCCACGAAATTAATATTCATCCTCTCAAGGACCTCAGAAAACTCGTCTTTCTCTTTCAAAATCGGCATGTACATTATGTTAGGTGCCAATTCTTCAATAATTTTTGCATACCCTAATTTCGCAGGTGTTTTCATCAAAATCTGTTCTTCCATTCCATGGCGTCTGACTGCTTCCAGAACCTGTGGAAGGTCATCCCATGCATGGTCAAGATTAATGATACAGCGATTCTTGTATGCCTCAAGAAAATCATCTAATGTAGGAAGTCCGTATTCCGTTGGTGCATTGTCAAAATTGACATACCGGAGTTTCTTAACCTCTTCCCCCGTCATCTCTTCCAAATGAATGTTGAGATTCAAATGATTTACTTCTTGCTTTGGATGAAAAATAAATAATGTTCCATCCGCACTGGCAGTAATATCTGTTTCCAGAATATCTGCTCCCTGACACAAAGCGGCATCAAATGCCTTCATTGTGTTAAAAGGAATGTTTCCACCTGATACACCACGATGAGCGGCTATCAGCACACCCTTTTCTCGTCTTGCCTTTTGCAAAGCATTGTCAAGTTTCATTCTCATTTTCTCCCTCTTCTTTTTCCTGTCCAAATTCCCCTAAGCAAAATGTTTCGTGACAACAAAGTAACTTTTTGGTAAATTTTGGAGCCCGTTTTTCCCTTTACAATCACATTATTGCAAGATTTTTTAAAAAAAACTATTGCAAACCGTCACTATTTTTTGATATAATGTGACTTGCAAAAAATTTTCGTGACAAATTCAACTTATTTTAGGTGAAAAAATGAAAAAATTAGTTGACCGTTTTACTGTAACCCCAATTCCGGCTAACGATATTATTCCTGTCCGTGCCGGTTATCAACAGTGTGCTCCTGGCTGGAGCTTTGAACCTACATGTCGAGACAGTTATACCGTACAATATGTTCTTAACGGCTGTGGTATGGTCTATAAAGATGGAAAGGAATTTCCAGTACACACCAAGGAGGCGTTCATCCTTCGCCCGGGTGAAACCTTTCAGCTCCAAGCTGATGTCCTGAACCCTTGGACATACATCTGGATTGGTTTCCGTTCTAATTTAGATTTGCCAGAACTACATTGTCAGGATGTATTTCCTGCCAAGAATCTTGAGAACCTGTTTTTGAAGATTGCAAACTGTAACAAAAAGGAAAATTTTCCATTAGAGCCGCTATTGCTTTCTTATATATGGGAATTTCTTTTTCGAATGAAGCAGATGAATACAGAAACGCTTCCTAGCTATAAAAAAGCGGAAGAGTATGTGGAACAGGCCTGTCAGATGATACACAGTCATTATGCAACGATGAATGTAAATCAATTGGCGGACTATCTGCACTTGAACCGCTGCTATCTAAGCCGTATTTTCAAGCAGTTCACTGGGATATCCATCAAATCCTACTGGACCAACACTCGTCTTCAGGCAGCCCGTAATCTGATTCTACAAAATTATACAGTAGCTCAGGCAAGTTTGATGGTTGGATACTCCGATATCGCCAGCTTTTCAAGAGCTTTTAAGGACTACTATAAGTTTTCGCCAAAGCAGTATGCCCAACTGAACTTGAAGAACAACGCACACGACAAAACAAATAAATAATTCATTTTCCCCCTCTGTATTTGCTATAAACCTTTATGACAAATTCGGAGGAAAATATGAACAAAAAAGGATTTATTTTTGATTTAGACGGTGTTATTGTCGACACTGCCAAATATCACTTTTTAGCATGGAAGGCACTCGCTGAAGAACTTCAGATACCTTTTACAATTGAAGACAACGAACGTTTAAAAGGTGTGAGCCGCCTTCAATCTTTTGAAATCATTTTGGAAATTGGCAACCGCACAATGACAGATGAAGAAAAAGAATTCTATTGTACAAAGAAAAATAATCTTTACAAAACATATTTAGAAAAATTGGAGAAAGATGAAGTACTTCCAGGTGTACGAACATTTTTAGAAGCTGCCAAGACTGCTGGGATTCCAACCGCTCTTGGTTCAGCAAGTAAAAATGCTGTCTTTATCTTAGAAAAGCTTGACTTAATGGACTTGCTTGATGCGATTATAGACGGGACTTCCGTGTCTGCCGCAAAGCCAGACCCAGAAGTATTCTTAAAAGGTGCCGAGGCGCTTTCACTGGCTCCAGAAGACTGTATCGTTTTCGAGGATTCGTTTGCAGGAATTGAAGCTGCTCACCGTGGCTGCATGAAAGCAATCGGTGTCGGAAGCAAAGAAAATCTTCCAGAAGCAGATGCCTGGATTACAGGATTTGATGGTCTTATGCCAGAAGATATTTTAAAAATGTGTTAAAAAATCCCGACTGCTTGAATAACTAAGCAGTCGGGTTATTTTACTTTTCCATCGAAAATTTCATATAAAATGATTGTTCTCCCATACCATTCCACAGCATATTATATGTGTCTGAATAAGAATATCCTCTATATTCTATGTGGCATTTTACTTTAACCCCACATTCTGTATATTCAAAATCCTCATACGGGTTGTTCATGATATCTATCACTCTTTCGACTACACGGACAGAAATCAAACCGGCATCTTCCTGTGCGCCTACAAATGCCATGGTAGATATGGCCGCTATATTATTATAGTCGGAAAATGAATAATAATCATTGTCGTTTTCCACAGTAAAACTCATTCCGGTCATCTTTCCATTTTCTTCTATAAAAACAAACTCTGGTCCACCCTCCACGTCCGCGAAATATGTATCCAGCGGATCCGTCCAATTTCCTTCGCTGTCAAACTGTTTACGCAGTTCTAAATCGTAATAACTTGCAAGCTGATTATAATTTTCACAAAACTCAGCAACCGTAATATCTCCACGATTTTTTGGGGTTGCCGCAATGATCAGCGATAATTGCAACACTGCAACCAGCACTAAACGCATTCCTGCATAAGCAAATATGCGCCATTTTTTCTTGTCACGCAATACTATAACAGACTCATCCTCCCACTCTAACGCAGCGGTATCATGCATCAATGTGAAATAGCTTTTCCACAACCGAATATAAGCATAAATTGGAAGGTTAAATCCCAGGCCTTTCCACAACACCATTATCGTTCTATATGATGCTTCTCTATAGGACAATTTATCTCTGCCAAAATCCGTTACATACAGACCAAATATTGCTTTCCCTATTGTCGTGCCAAATTTAGATAATAATAACGGTTCTATCAGCAAAACTAGAACGTGGATAAAAATAAAACTTAATAGGTCTCCTGCATTGCCCATATTGAAAATATTTACTCTGAAAACCAATGTAAGAATTATATTCCATATAGTGGAATAAATGGCCAAATCTAAGGTTCTTGCAAAATATCGTCTCCATGGTGCACGGAGTTTTGGAATAACGTCTTCCTTCTTGTCATAAACTGCCTTAGTATCCTTTGCCTCCATCGTATCCAGATAATATCTCGCATCCAAAGTCTCATATTGCACCCGATTATCTCTCATAATCCTGCAGACATTCTGAGACTGCTCAATGTGCTCCTTCTCTGTCTCCAGCTCTTTGACATGCTTTTCCAGAACTTCTTCTAATTCATGTTCTTTATTATGAATCGCCTTAATTTCCTCCAGAGAAATATTTAACGTTCGTAGAAGTTTGATCCTCATTAAGATATTCAAATCCTCTTCCGAATAATCCCTATATCCATTCTCATTTCTCTTCGGAGATAGCAACCCTTCTGTTTCATAAAATCTAATGTTTGCCCTTGTCATTCCAGAACGGGCTTCAATTTCTTTTATCGTCATGCTGATACCCCCTTCTTCTGGTATCGTTATTTTAAGGTATAAAGAAACTTTACAGTCAACTACTTTTTATAAAAATACTTTCTATATTAAAATTAAACCCCAACTACTTGACATATGTCAAGTAGTTGAGGTCGTTCACCTTTTACCGTATCACTCCACACGCTATCTTCTCTCCTGAGTTTCCCGAAGGCTGTGTCTTAAAATCATCTGGTGATGCATGTATAATCACCGTTCTTCCAATCACCTCATCCACAACAAACCGATTCGTCAGAAAAATAGTAAATGCATATCCCCTATTCCCCAACAGTGGTGGTAAATCCCCGGCATGACGCGGATGCGGACACTTATTCGGATTATAATGCATCATGGACCCTGCAAATACATCCCCCTCATTCCCACTACAATCTGTTCCTTCATGAATATGAAATCCGAACACAAAATGCTCGCAGCTTCCTGGCAAATATGGGAGTCCTGTTACCTCCGCTGCCACGAGAACTCCTCGGTCAGTCTGATAAAATTTTACAATCCCGATAACATTTTCATAGTCCTCACTGCCCTTTACTATTGCCACTGCATGTGGCAGTCTACTTAAAATAGAAACAAAATGTCTTTCTTTTCCTATCATAAAAAAATCACCCTTTGATTTATAACACTATATAATATGTGCTAAAAAATCAAAGGGTGAATCACAACTTTATTTAAATGCTACTCCAAACATATATGGTGGTATCTTTATGATATCACCCTCTACAATCAGATTTTTAGGATGAATAATATATTGTGACGCTATTTTCTTACCAAACATCTCCTTAAATCTCCCCAGCGAAGTAGTTGTGTAGTTTTTAGAAGACTTGACCTCTATCGGAAAAACTCTGAAATTGGTCTTACTTTCATTAGACAGTAAAAAGTCAATTTCAATGTCATTCCGATGTTTCTCTTCGCTATAACGAGTATAAAAATATAATTTTCGTCCTTTTGCAGATATCATCTGTGAAATGGCATTCTCATAAATCATTCCCTCATTCAATGAAAGTCTATCATTCATAATTTGTTTATAAAGCTGGCTATCTGTGATTTCATTCTCGCTGAACGCCAAGCTAACTAGAAGTCCCGTATCCCCCATATAGCACTTGACAGCCGAATCATTTTTATTAAGTGCAAACCCAACATTGGGATCATTGCATTTATAACACAAATTGCAAATCATTGAATCATCCAACCAAAACAATGGTTCATCGTATCTATCAAAACTTGCCCCTACTTCAATGTCCTTCAATACAACTTTCTTTTCATGTGTCGACAAATATGCGGGTATATTCTCAAATAATGCTGAAACTCTTGAATTATATCGTTTTGCCGCCTTCTTTATATCATCTCGATATAATCCGATAATATCACGTTTTTCAACATCTGCTGCAGCAAAATCACGGCCATTTTTTGCAAACGCCACTATTGCTTGAGGCATACCTCCAACCAACATATACTCCTTAAACAAATGCATCGCTTTCATATGCATTTTCTGTTCTAACGGTTTTTTCTTCTCATAACATTCTGCAATATATTCAAGCAAAATTTCTTCATTCATATAAACCATGAATTCTTCAAAATCAACTGGGTACATTTTGATTTTTCGTTCTTCTGATGGCAATGTAATATCTTCCACATTTTCCTTAATTGATATTAAAGAACCTGTTTCAATGAAATCATAACGTCCATCTGCCACCAAATATTTGATTGCTTGTCTCGCTTTTGGGAATTTTTGAATTTCATCAAAAATAATCAAAGACTCTCTCGGATACAATCTTACATTGTACTCCAAAGATATCGTTTGAAAGAAAATATCCAGATTGGTCATATCATCAAAACTATCCAATACTTTTTTGCTTGCTTTGTTAAAATCAATATTCACATAAGACTTATATTCATTTTTCCCAATCTCCTCTGCAACAGTAGATTTTCCAATTCTTCTGGCACCTTCGATTAAAAGAGCCTTTTTGCCATTGCAACTTTGTTTCCACGCCAAAATTTTATCATATATTTTTCTTTTAATCTCCATATATCCAATCCCCTTTCTACAGTACGCAAAGTATTTTCTCGTTATCACCCATATAGTACGCAAACTAAATTATACAAAATTTAATAATCATGCGCAAGGTATCTTTATTATATTCTCGGAAATATTATTCTATTCAATTTTTTTCAATGCCAATTCCTCTGTATGCACTAATAAGGCTACTTTTTTCTTTTCTTGTCATATGTTTTATTGCATATTCACGACTCATTGCATCTTCCTTGGTCTGAAATTCCTCATAATACACCAAGGATACGGGAAGCCTAGCCTTGGTATACTTTGCGCCCTTGCCATCGTTATGATTCTTCAGACGTTTTTCCAGATCGTTGGTCCATCCTGTATAAAAGGTGCCATCCTTACACTCCAGAATATATGTGTAATTCAATTCTATCATCCTTTTCTATTTTGAAATTGCAACTTTTCGGTACTTTAATCAGGAAAAGTTGCTTTTATAATTAAAGTCTTTTTCATCACTCATTCAAACTTCCTTTGTCAACTTCTCCATTCGAATATAATACTCTAACAGCCGCAACACATACTCAGGTGCATGCCTATTATCACGCTCCCACTCCGTAACCGTCCGATACGGTATCTGGAAATAATCACAAAATTCCTTTCTATTCATCCCAGTGCTTTCTCTTAACTCTTTTATCTTTTTACTACAATCCATCGTATCAATCCTCTCAATTATTACACGTTGTGCATTAATTATAACACCCTTCTTTCAAACACACAATGTGTATTTTTAATCTAATTAGTTCATACAATTCATAACCACGCTAATCATCATTTCTTTTTCTTCTGGCTTTGATTCCGCTATCATAATCGTAAGCGCAACCAACGTAGAATCTTCTATCATCTTCTTTCCATCAACAAAAAGAACCTTATTCTTATCTAAAAAGTATAAAAACATTGTTGCAGCGATTCTTTTATTTCCATCTAAAAAACTATGATTCTTTGTAACAAAATACAATAGATTTGCGGCTTTCTCCTCTAACGATTCATAAATCTCCTGTCCAGCAAATGACTGATATATATTTCCAATACTACCTTTAAAGGAATCGTCTTTTTCTTTCCCAAATAGTTCGGATTCGTTACCAAATCTCATGCTTTCAATTACATCTTTGCATTCTTCGTAAGTAAGAGTGTAAATAGCCTCATTTCCTCTTGGCCGTTCCATGTTTTGGTGATCATATGAGTCTAATAAATCTAACGCAGTATTATATTTCTCAATCACAGACAGAACTTGCTTGCTATCTAATTCATTTTCTGTACGTTTCATAATTCGTATCACTTCTCCGAGTTGCTTGATACGATTATTATTGACTGCATAACCTTGCATGATGTATTCCTTCAAAACTTTATTTGCCCATTTGCGAAATTCAACCCCGCGTTGTGATTTCACTCGATAACCAACGGAGATGATTACGTCTAAACTATAGTACGCAACTGGCTTATCTGAATTTGCAATTTGCAAAAAATGCAAATTGCTTTTTTCATCCACCTCACCTTCCTTAAATACATTTTTAACATGTCTTGAAATAACAGACACATCTCTTTGAAATAAACTTACCATTTGAGCTTGTGTTAACCACACTGTTTCATTCTCCATCGTCACTGGCAAAGAAACACTCTTATCTTCTGTTTCAAAAATAATTATTTCATTCTTCATCTGTAAATCCTCCTTAATTCATCATATTAATTCTTCCAGTTGTTACACATTGTGTATTAATTATAATACCTTTTTCCAGAGTACGCAATGTGTATTTTCATTGAGGCAACAGAAAGACGAAAATTGAACGTGGAGTTGTCATTAGCCTATATGAGAATGATGAAAAGTAACCGAACAGCACACTTGATAATGGCGTAGATAAAGTAACAACCTGAAGACGGTCGCAGTCCGCAAGTTGTTACTATTTTTTTTGAGTAATCCGGGGCCTATACAATTTTTTTCGTCTCTACGGCACCAAAAACATCCAAAAAACACCATTTTTGTGCCATATTTTCCATATATAGAAAAAAGCAAGCTCCCGAGCCCCACTCATTCGCAAAAAGCGGGGCCTGAGAGCCTAATTAATTTCCATATGGAATTTTTGACCTAATAACATTAATTGGTCTATCTAACTCGAATCTTTCTTTTTGCTCTTACAGAGAAAATGATACCAGGGACTGCCACGCACAGTGTTGCAAGACAAAGTACTATGTTCATACTATCGCCTGTCTGCATTTCTGTTTTTCATCACTCATTCAAATTTCCTTCCTATCATTTTACGACCGAATCAATTGACAAATATTCTTAATAGAACTATAATAAGAGTACATATCTGGGAAAGTTCTTAACCATTCGGTTGCTAATCCCCCATATGAACATAAAAACATGGCGGAAGCAGCGGAAAGGAAAGAAATTTCAGCATACGTGACTGCTTTCGTCATCATAGGAAAGGAGTTATGCGTATGCACAGAAGAAAACTTGAAGAGCTGAATTTGCTCGACGATTTTCTGATATTCACAATCGTGAATCATCCGAAACATGGACAGAAATTCAGCAAGAAACTATTAAAAATCATTTTGGGTAAAGACTTTAAAAAATTAAAGATTGTGCCTCAGAAGGTCTATTATGGCAGTGATACAGACAAACACGGTGCCAGATTAGATGTTTATCTGGAAGAAGAATTTGACGGGGAAACGTATCACGAGGAAGCTACGATATGTGATATCGAACCAGACCAGGGCGATGACAAAGAAGAGGTGGAAGCGTTACCTAGAAGAGTGCGTTTCTATCATTCTAAGATTGATGTAGGAAGTCTGGAGAGTGGAACAGATTATCAGAAGCTCAAAGATGTAATTGTGATTATGATTACCTCCTATGACCCATTCGGACTCAATCGTATGGTTTATACGATTCGCAATGGTTGTGTGGAAGAACCGGATATGCCATATGATGATGGTGCGACGACGATTTTTCTGTATGTAAATGGAACCGAGGGAAATCCCACAAAGGAACTCCGTGACTTGCTCCATTATATGAAAGATACAAAGTCAGAAAATGCTCAAAATGATACTCTGAAAGAAATCCATGAGATAGTGGAGGATGTAAAGAAAGATGCGGAGGTGTCATTAGCCTATATGAGAATAATGAAAAGTAAAGAAGAAGATCAAAGAAACATTGCAACGACACTCTTTGAAAATGGAGTGAGTTATGAAATCGTCAAAGTCTCCCTCCCCTCACTAAGTGACGAAACATTACAAGAGATTTATGAAAAAGTAACCAAACAGCACAATTGATAATGACGCAGATATAGTAACAACTTAATGACTGCCAAAAGAAGCGGCCTACAAGTTGTTACTATTTTTTTGAGTAATCCGGGGTCTAGCAATTTTTTTCATCTCCACGGCACCGAAAATGGCAAAAAACGGCATTTTGGGGCCATTTTTGCCATATACAGAAAAAGTAAGCTCCCGAGCCCCACTCATTCGCGAAAACCGGGGCCCGAGAGCCTAATTAATTTCTATATGGAATTTCACTATGGCACATTACAAATTCTATTCTCCTTGTGTCCATACCATGTTAGAGAATGTCACCGTTGCATACTGTGCTCCCAATGACACATAGGCGTCAGTTTCAAAATTCACACTATGTGTATAAACAAGTGTGTAGTCTGTTTCTCCTTGTATCTTTAAGTAAAATTTTCCAACTCCGTCTGTTACCACAATTTTAATATCTGCTTCAAACTCCGACGTTCCATCATATGTACTTGCATTTGTGGAACCTATTTTCGTATCCACTGATCCTCTCGTATAAATACTGTTGTTGGTCGGATGACGATAAATATTAACGCGACAATAATGGAGCAAATCCGTTCCTGCTGTATTTTTACTCCACAACTGCATTTCTATTTTACTTGCAATTTCTCCACTAGTAGCAAGATTTTCCCCTTTCAGATGTGCTGTAAAAGTAAAGTTCTTTCCACCCACTTCTTCATTACCCATATAGACTGTTCCACGATAACGCGTGTTATTGTTCGTAGAAGTAATTTTAATTGTTCCATTTTGTGGATCCTGCTCAATGCCTGCTAAGTTTCCATTTCCAAGAGAAGACAATCCTATGATTTCATAATACTTTCCACTCACAATAATTTCTTCTCCCGGCATGGTAAATGTGTAAATCTTTCCATTCTTCTCTACATCAACCATGCTTCCATCACGTGCAACCTGCACTTCGATATAGAAGTTTGGATTAGACGTCAATGTATCGTATTGACTGTCGCTTAAATCAATTGTCACCTTTGTTCCGCCTGCCTGCGCTCCCAGAGACAGATTACCTATGCCTGTGGTCGTCACATCGTATTTAAATATAATGTCTCGAAGATACTCGCTCCATATGCGATATCCCTCTTCATTCATGTGCACATTATCCGCCTTCCAGATTCCATCCTTTGGATTCAATCCATCCTCGGTTGTCAAAACATCAAACGTATCTACTCCTGTGACCCAATCATTGTTGTTACAGTATTCTTTCATTTCGTTTATCAGTTCCGCAATGCCGCTCTTACGAACGCCATTTGCATAAGAATTAGGTGTAGGCTGAGAATAAATATAATAAATTTCCGCATCCGGATGATTCTCGTGAATTTTCTCTAACAGTTCTGTAAGTTTTCCTGCCGTGTATAAACCCGAATCGTCATTGACACTAATATTGTTTCCTCCTAAGAAAATAACAAATCTAGATGCGTCAAACGGTGCAATCAACTTATCATATGCGTATAACCAGTCTTCCGCAATTGTTCCTCCAATTCCCACATTATAACCGTTAACGCCATCTACAAGTCCTGTCATAGTTTCCCAATCATATGCACCACAATATTTTGTGTTTCCCCAATAATCAATAGTAGAACTTCCGAGCAATAAAGTTCCTCCTGTGACCGTTGTGTTACCCGTTCCAAAATATGCGTTGTATTTATTGTTAATTGTATTTTTGTAGGCAGATACGTAAGCATATTCTTCTTTGGATTCAATATACTCGGTTGCCGCCGCCTTGTCTTCAAAGACTGTGGCATTCAGTGCGGAAACTTTCATAGAAACATTCTGCCCACCTATGGTCACATAACTTGTCTCAAAGATTCCCGCATATTCTGCGCTGTAATAAATCTGATCGTTAATCAACAGATAAATCTTGTCCTTGATGACTACTATGTCAAAATTTTTCACCTTGGTAGTCTTATTATTCGGGTTAATAATACACGTCCAGTCTTGCCAGTTATCATTCTCAAAATTATTTTCTGTAAATATCTGATAATAGCCTTTGTCTGTTCTTTCCAGTACGAATCTGACTGCATGTGTATCATCTGCTTTTACAGTGATTTCGCTTTGTGCCCATGCGGTATCTGAATTATTAATAATTGTTCCGCCAATTCTATAGTACGTCTCATTTAAGATTGTACTATTTCTTTGGACAGTATCTGTTTTGTGTTCACTTGTTTCCAGCGAGTAGATTCCAGATATTTCGTTACAAGAGAAATTATTTGTGGTTAACGTAACTTCTTCTCCTTTCTGAAGTCGATAAGGGTCTGCCAGCACAGCAACCTCATTTTCATCATAAACCACTTCTGTATTGGTCCAAGTAACATCTGCGTATTGTGTCACTCCGAAACTGTATTCCAGTTCCGCATAAGATCCTTCATATCGATATACTAACTCTCCGTCAAGCACTAAATATACCGTTCCATTTTCATAGATTACCTTATAATCTACTTCATACGGATCGCCTTCTGCAAGATTATTTTGTTTACTAGATGAGAGAGAGAATGTTCCATCAGCATTTTCCATAGCATATCCAGCCTTAAATGCACCACCTTTATTAGAATCAGCGCCCTCTACATATACACTATTATTTTTTGTCGAACTTGTCTGGTAACGATATACCAACATCTTAACAAAATTACCCGTGCTTTTACCAACTTGGAATTCCACCTTACTTGCCGCACTTCCTGATGCTTTTGTGTTTTCAATCTTTATGTGTCCTGTAACCGCAAAACTTGTTCCTTGAACTGGTACTCCATTTTCATACAACGCAGCTCTTGTTCTACTGTTAGAATCTGCCATATTGATAGAAATTGTATCTGTATCTGCATCATACTGTATCGAATCAATATTACTTCCATTACCATTTATTGTTTGTCCGTAACGTGGCAATAGTTTCTTCATTGCTTCCTTTGTTGTCTCTGTCTGGTCAATATAGTATTCTTTCAATTCCATACCCGTATTAAACCCAAATACACCAGCTGCAACTTTACCTTCCAAACTGCTTTCATAGGATATTGCATGCTGTCCGTCTACAAAGAAGTGTAGATATTTTCCATCCTTTAACACACCAAGAGTGATATATTCTCCATCACCCGAAAAGCTCATATCTGAGACAGCAACAGATTCAGAAGTTGTCCAATCATCACTGCCATTAACAGAATTCATTCTACCCACTCGGACAGAGGTTAAGTCCGTCTTCATATCCACATAGAAGTTAACCTTCAGTGAACCATCTCTTACGAACAAACCGAATTTTGGCCATTGGTCGTCGTTAAAGATTTCGTTTACATGAATCTTCGTTTCCAAATAAAATTCCGACTCATAAAAATCCTGTACATAAACATGCTTTGTTCCCGAAGTATATACGGATACAGTTCCTGTATTTGCTCCAGTGTCATATGACAAATCAACACCTGAACTTGTAGAGTAACTATTTACATTTCCCCAGAACTCTCCCTTGAAAATGAGATCATACAGGTAAGCTGACCACACCTCATATCCTTCAGTATTCATATGAATGTTATCTGTGCGGAACAATTCTGTATTAGAATTTAGTTTATCTTCCGTTACCAACAAATCAAATGTATCGATACCCTCTACAAAGGCAAGTTCCTCACATAACGCCTTTTCACCTTCTATCAATTCTCCATACTTTGTATTCACATAGCTGCCGTTCACATATGCGTTTGGTGTAGGCAGAGAATAGATATAATAGATTTCTGAATCTGGAAAATCAGTATGGATTTTTATGAACAGTTCTTTTAAATGTTCTGCGACTTCCTCACCACTGTCACCCCATACACTAACATCATTTCCTCCAACAAAGATAACAAATCTGTCCGCTCCAAAAGGCTTGATTAATTTATCATATGCATATAACCAATCCTCTGTAGTTGTGCCGCCGATACCTACATTATAGCCATTTACATAGTTGGTTAAGCCTGTCTGTGCCTCCCAGTTATCCCAGAAGTCAATCGTAGAAGAACCGAGAAGCAACGTTCCTCCTTGACCTGCACAATCATGTTCTACGAAATATTCATTGTATAACGCATTTATCCGAGCCTCATACTGTGTCTCATAAGGCTTCTCATTCTTTGTTGCCAGATAGTCCTCCACAGCTTCTTGGCTATCAAACACCTGACCGTCAAGATTTTCTACGGTTGTAGTTGCATTTTTATAACTTGAAAATTTCACTGTACTCTCCGCCATAGAAACTCTCTCGCTGATATAACAGATTTCATCATCAATTAAGAAGTAAATCTTATCACCATTTACAATCACTTCGAAATCAATGCTGTTTCTGTCGCCATTTAACGCTGCACTTTCAATCAATCTCCAATCATTCCAGCCTGTTTCATTATTCTTCGACATCGTGAAAATTTGGTACTTGTCTGTTGCCGTTTGCTCCAGTGCAATGAAGTGCTCATTCTTTTCATCAGCAGAAATAAGAAGTCGCGCCTGCGACCAATTTTCCGCATCTGTCAAAGTCAAGGTTCCTTTCACACTGTAGTAAGTTTCTCGAAGTACATTTCCAGCATGCTTCACATCGTCGACTTTGCTTTCATCCGCCGAATTAGTAGTAAGGGTATATACATCTTCTGTTGTCTCAGCAAAATAATTAGTGGTTAAACTGTATGACCAGTATTCTTCCGCATCCACTTTCGCTGCACTTAACAACGCCTCGTATTCGCCACCTTCTTTCGCGACCCTGTAATTACTCAATGTCATTACAGCGTTGAAAGAGAATACACCTACTGCGCCATTTTCGTCGGTTAAACTTTCACCGATGGTCACTAGTTTGTCATTAATATAGAAGTAATAGGTCTGGCCATCTCTCAAGACTGCAAGTTTTACAGAACTCTTGCTCAAATCTAAAGTTTCTTCCAGTACCTGCACCTTCTGGTTTGCCCAGTCATCATCTCCGCCTGTAGCCTGATGAACCACGCCGACCTGTGATACCTGCATATTATTTTTATTGATATCCAGATAGAACTTCACCATCTCCGTCTCGCCATTTACAAGCAGACCGAGTTTTGGATAATCATCCGTCAAAAGTCCTGTCAGTTCCACATCGGTCTCAAAATAGAACTGTTCTGTATATATATCATTGAGATAAGCATATCTTGGTGACGTTCCAAAGAATTCGACGGTTGCATCATTGCCAACATCATTTATTAATTCAATTCCATTGGTTGTCTTATAATATACACCGTCTCTCACTGTCACACCAAAGGTCTCGCCTTTGAAAATCACGTCATACAGATAATCGGACCATATCCGGTAACCTTCGGTATTCATATGAATGTTATCTTCGCGGAACAATTCTGTATTAGAATTCAATTTATCTTCTGTTACCAATAAATCAAATGTATCGATGCCCTCTACAAAGGCAAGTTCCTTACATAATGCCTTTTCACCTTCTATCAATTCTCCATACTTTGTATTCACATAGCTGCCGTTCACATATGCACTTGGAGTAGGCAGAGAATAGATATAGTAGATTTCTGAATCTGGAAAATCTTCATGGATTTTTGTGAACAGTTCTCTTAAATGTTCTGTGACTTCCTCACCACTGTCACCCCATACACTGACATCATTTCCTCCGACAAAGATAACAAATCTGTCCGCTCCAAAAGGCTTGATTAATTTATCATATGCATATAACCAGTCCTCCGCAGTTGTACCGCCGACACCTACATTATAGCCGTTTACATAATTGGTTAAGCCTGTCTGTGTCTCCCAGTTATCCCAAAAGTCAATTGTAGAAGAACCAAGAAGCAATGTTCCTCCATGACCTGCACAATCATTTTTCACAAAATATTCTTGATATAGAGCGTTCATTTGTGACTGGAATTGTGTCTCATAAGCCTTCTCGCTCTTGGTCGCCAAATACGCCTCTACGGCCTTCTGACTATCAAACACTTCTCCATCGAGATTTTCCACTGTAGTCGTTGCCTTTTTATAGCTTGAGAACTTCACAGTGCTTTCCGTCATATCAACCCGGTCACTGGTATAGCAGATTTCATCATCAACTAAGAAATAAATCTTATCGCCATTTACAACGACTTCAAAATCAATGCTGTTTCTGTTGCCGTTTAGTGCTGCGCTTTCAATCAGTCTCCAGTCGTTCCAGGAACCTTCATTGTCTTTTGACATGGTGAAAATCTGATACTGATTCTTGCCCGTCTGCTCCAGCGCAATCACATATTCATTCTTCTCATCGGAAGAAATGAGGATTCTTGCCTGTGCCCAGTCCTCTGCACCACTTAAGGTCAGTTTTCCTTTGATACTGTAATAAGCCGCCTTCAGCACGCTGCCCGAAAGCATTACATCGTCCACTTTGCTTTCATCCGCAGAGTTGGTAGACAGTTTGTATACTCCATTTTCCGTCTCCGCAAAGTAGTTTTGTGTCAATTTAAATGTATCGGAAAGCTCTGCCTCTGCTCTCGCTTCCTTCAGCAATGCATTGTATTCACTTCCGCTCTTAACCAGCTTATAGTTCGTAAGCGTCAGTGTTGTTCCGAAAGAGAACACACCTGCCACGCCAGACTGACTTGTCAAATCGTTTCCTGCCAGAATCAGTTCATCATTTACATAGAAATAATAAGCTGTGCCATTTCTAAGCAACGCCAATTTCACAGTATCCTTGCTCAAATTCAGCTTCTTGCTCAGTAAAGCTGTGCTTTGATTTGCCCAGTCATCCTCTTTTCCGGTAAGCTGGTGCACAACCCCTGCCTGTGTCACTTGTTTTTCGGTACTCGTATCCAGATAAAACTTCACCATTTCCTTGGAATCCTGAACCAGAAGACCAAATTTTGGATAGTTTTCGTTGCTTAAAATATCGCTCACCTTTACCTCAGTTTCAAAGTAAAACTGTTTCGATGTGAAATCGTTGATATAGGTATAGAGCGGTGTACCCTTCTTCGCATCCAGTACAAGTGATGAATTTTTGCCATGGTCTGTACTAAAATCAATTACATCGCTGGAGATGTACGAACCAGATTTGCCAAAGAAATCGCCCATTAATGGATAGCTGTCCTTCTTTGCCTGTGTAATCTCTGATTTAACATCTGTGCCTGTCAGGCAACTGTAATCAGATACATCCATCGCTGTGTTGAATGAAAATACACCCACTGCCGTCTTTTCATCGTTAAGTGCACCTTTTTCACATAGTACGAGTACATCATTTACATAGAAATAATAGTTTTCTCCATCTCGTACCAGTTTTAATGTGACATCATCTTCAGCCAAATTCAATTTAGAGATAGATTTGCTGTATGCATTTGTCCAGTCATCCTCTCCTCCCGTCGGCTGGTGAACAACACCTACACTCTCGCAAGTCAGGTCAGTCTTCAAATCCACGTAGAATTTGACCATCTCTGTTGTTCCATTAATCATGATACCGAATTTTGGATATTCGTCTTCGTTAAAGATTTCCTTTACCTTAAAGGTAGCCTCAAACATCAGTTGCTCAGTATACACATCCTTTACATAGGCATACTGAGGACCGCCCGCCACTACCGAGATATATGGCTCATCGCCATTGTCATGGGACAAATCCACTCCTTCCGTCGTAACATATCCTTCGCTGGAACCGAAATTCTCACCTTCGTTAGCGGCTTCCTCTTCATCCGTAATCAGAGCAAATTTCGCCAGAACCTTTACATCCTCCGCCGGCATCTTAAAAGTGGTCTCACTCTTTTCTCCGTTTACAGTCAGCGAGCTAAGCTCGTAACCCTCGTCCGGAGCGACTGTTAAAACAATCTCCTCGCCTGCCTTTGCCTCATACTGATTTGCCTCCACACTTCCATGCGCGCTCTCAAGAATCGTGATTTGATATACTTTCTCGCCCTTATCTCTTTTATTTAGGCCCAGAAAGATACCAACGACCGCTCCTATCAGTAGAAGTAACAGTAAAAGCAGTAAAAGGATTTTCTTCTTTTCTCTGTTTCCTTCGTTCATTCTCGGCACCTCCTATTCCAAAATGAATCTTTTGTTTAAGTCCGTCGGGAAATGACCACTTAAATACCACCATGGGTCACCATGGAATTTCATGGCATTGTCCGTAATCTCTCCGACATCTGTATAATCCTTGTCGCAGGTCTTGAACGCCAAACCTACGTTAACCGTATCGCTGTTTATCACTTCGTCCGGCACAAAGGCTTCTATCACCGTTGTATAGACTCCAGTTGTCATGTCCTCTGTCGTCTTCATAGCTTTTAAAACATAACCACTGTCGCCAAATGCCGTACATGCAAAGTGTTCATCATTAATCCAGAACTCGCCATTGGTGTTGTAGTACCAGACGCCGCGCTCATCCGTGCCTTCGTTCCACATATAAACTCTCGGCTGATAATGGTGCTCCACCTCATATGCCAGGTATACGCCCATGTCCGTTCGGTGCGCATATACACTCATCTTATTGCCGTTAGTTTCATCCGTCTCGCTTCCCAGAAGCGTCTCGTCCAAATTCCAGTCGCCAAGGTCCGCATCCAGTTCCACTTCTGGCAAATACGAAGAAATATAATCCTTTACATTCTTCTTCTCCGTCTCATAGACATTTACCGTAATCTCTGCTTCTGTATTAAAGAAGAAGAGCCCTGGAATGGAACCTTCCTCCAATCCTTTTACGTCCACATCACCCAGTACAAATCTGCCATTAACTAACATAACTATCTCATCCTCATAACAAATCAGTTCCACATTGACAGACTCATCCATAGAGAGTCCTGTGCCTGCCTTCACGCCGAAAGTCTTGCTGGAATTCGTCTCCCATTCCCAGCTTGTTCCTACAAACTCTGTGGTGCGGGCGGCCACTCTGCCTATGGAATTATACTTGCCGCCTGCAATGTCAAAATAGTAGGCCAGCATGGAATCTAGTGATTTTGATACCACACCGAATTTCGGATAGGCATCGTTATTTAAAATGTCTCCTACATTAATATCCACATTTACATAATATGCATCTGACAATTCATCACCAAAGTAGTAGAACTGGTTAGAACCGCCACTCTGACTGATTTTTTCATCCTTCACACTAAATCCGTCCGTCATCACCGTCTGTCCATCGGCATCGATTCGATACCACGAAGTCGGATCCTGGAAAGACGAACCTACCATCATGGTCCAAGTGGTTCTTCCTGACGCATCATAATCCTTCCTTGTGTTGAAAGAAGGAGCACAAATCAAACTGTCAGGCTTTTCTTCCAAATTCAATTCACTGTATGGAATATAAGCCTCTACATCATAACCCTTACATTCTGAAGAATTTAATTCCCCATAAATATGTACTTTGCTGACAGTATCAATGTAGGTTCGAATATATTCATAATTCTCGGTCGAATTGACACCAATCCATCCTTCCGTAGAACCGTCAAGCCCATAGCGGACCTGAATCACGTTTGCACTCAGCTTCTCTGTGCCGCCTTTCCCAAGCTGAATCTCTACCGAAGTATTCTGGAAAATTTCCTGCTCAGGATTTACATAGATGTTCGTATCGTTCGAATGGAAACCAAAGAAAATACCGTCCTCCGCCATTTTCGAATACATGGTCATGGTTACGCCGTTGGTATCTGAGAAAGAGATCTTTTCTCCCGCATACTCCTTGGCACTTACCTTTCCATCAAAAGTTACCGTATCGTCCTCTGGAACCTCCAGCTTCCAGTCGTCCTCATCCTTGATATCTTCTAGTTCTGGCTGGTTATCCCGTCTTGCCAGCACAACAATTTCAGAGATCGCATACTCCATATCCATAGCCGGCATTTGAATTTCAATGGATTTTACATTCTTCTCATCGAATTCTAACGCCACAGAGCCTCCTGGAATCACGGCGCCATCCTCGGTGTAATATTTCTCCCAGTCAAATGCCAGGTCTTTATACGTTACCTTTTTCCCATTTTCAAGAATTAACTTCACCGAACTAATATTACTAAACATATAGTCATAGTCGTGGCTATTGTAGATTGCAAGTCCAGAAACTGGCTGTGCTTCCTCAAATTCCAGAGTAACCGTAGCTTCACCGCCATCGAAAATTGTCTCTTTTATAAACGAAACGTCGTGGTAAGCGATAAGCTTATCGTTTAGATATGAAGCATCCGCCTCATTAAGAAGCCCCGTCGCCTGAACGCTTGCCTCTGTTGCCACATTCCCATATTGATATGTAGTCAGTGGCATAAAGGAATAAGAAGGACCATTTGCTACTGGCACCAGTGTTCCAGCATCATTCGTTGTCCAATTTAATTCATCTATAGCGATTCCTCTCGTAGAGTTACCGTTTACACGGTCCTGATGTGCATGATAAATAATGTAATCTTGGCCGTTTTTGTTCACCACACTACAGTGTCCTGTACCAGACGCCCAGGTCCAATGGCTCTCCGCGTATAATAAGAATCCGCCTTCATCCTGAGATAATTTCCGAAAAGACCCTGTAGGAGTTTCACCCACTGCCACTCTGACTGAGTAAGTCTTCTGATTATAGGAATTTGCAGAATATAACAGATAATATAAATCTGCTTCCTCGTTGTAGACCATATAAGGAGCTTCGTTTACACTTCCTTCGTTCAGTTCACTGGAAACCTCTGCATCCAATGTATATTGATTTGGACTTGTGAGACGATATACCTCATTATAATTTGCAGTATAGTCGTCATTGAGTTCCATCACATAAATATTGGATTCTGATATGGCCATGGCTTTCCCCAAATCGTGACAAAAGTACATATACTTTTTGCCCGTCTTAGGGTCCTCAAAAGGATTTAAATCAATCACCTTCATATATCCATTCGATGCCGTTTCATACAACGGATGGTCCGGTGACATTTTTGCAAAATCAAAAACTGGTTCATAAGACAATATTTTCTTTTCTGCATCAATCACAACTGGTTCTTTCCCCAGATACTCGTTGTATTGAACAAATGGTCCCGCCGGCGACTCAGAAACTGCAATATCTCCATAGAAATTAGTTCCAGATTCAAAGCTGGTATCGTACCTATTTGCCGTATAGAACATATAATAAAGTTTTGTCTCTTCATCATAGATTACTTCCGGTGCCCAATGATTTGAGAAAGCATAGGAAACCGTTGTATATCCAGTTGCCTCATCATAATTTCCCTCAGGCTTTAACGCCACTCCTGCGCACACCCAATTCGCCAAATCTTTGGACTTGTATGCCAGAAATCCTGCGCCGTGAAGTTCATCAGAGGTAATATACATGTAATAATAACCTGCATCCTCACCTTCCGTTATGTAGATTACATCAGGGTCGGCACCTATGGTCGATAATTCATTTTCATAAAACAGTTCCGATGGGCCGTCTACCAAAACATCGTCGCCATTTCCCCATAAGAAAATACCGATTGCCAATGCTGCTGCCACAACAACTACCGCTGCTATAGCAAGCCATAGTTTTTTCTTTTTCATTAACCCTTTTCACCTCCCGCAGTAATACCTTCAATAAAATATTTCTGTGCAAATATATAGATTAAAACGGTCGGAATAATTGCAATTACGTTTGCCGCCAAAATACTTGGCCAGTCTCCCGAATACCGATCAGAGAATACCGAAACTGCAATCTGCAGTGTCTGATAATCTGACTTTAAATAAATAAGTGGTCCAAAATAGTCATTGTATCCGCCTACAAATCCCAGGATTCCCTGTGCCAGAAGTGCCGGCTTAGAAAGTGGCAGCACAATGCGGACAAAGCATTGGAATGGACCAAGTCCGTCGATTTTTGCTGCCTCTATAATGGAATCTGGAATGGCATAAAATGCCTGTCTCATGAAAAATACACAGGCCGCCGCGCCAAACATTCCCGGAATCATGAGCGGAAGAAATGGCGCATTTACGGTCACTCCCAAGTAGTCCCATATAATATAGGAAGGAACCAGTGTCACAATCCCCGGAACCATCATCGTCGCAATGAGAAGTCCAAACATCACATTCTTCCCTCTGAAACGCATTTTTGCAAAAGCATACGCCGAGAGTGAAGACACCAAAAGCCCGATAATCGTCGGCGGGATGATAATCCACAAGGTGTTAAAGAAGCCTTCCACAATTGAGGTGGAGGATGCGACCTTTTCAAAGGCATTCAGGTAACCACGAATCGTTACTCCCAATTGCGGAAGCCAGGTAAATGCTCCTATCGTCTCTTCTTTGTGTTTGAAAGAAGATATCAGCATAATCGCAAAAGGAAATAGTACAAAAAGTGCATATAGGATTAATCCAAAATAAATCAGCCCCTTGCGGATGATTGTCTTTTTATTTTTTTTAATCATAATTCACCCACTTCCTCTGCAATTTGAAGTTCACAAAGGTTACCGCACTAATCAGCACTGCAATAATCCAGCCGACCGCTGTGGCTACGCCCAAATCGGAACCTCCGGAAGCGTTGAACAGCTTCTTATACAGATAAAATACTACCGTGAGTCCCTGATAATCCGGTCCTCCATCCGGCGTCATAACTTGGAACCGCGTGAATTCCTGCAGGGAATTGATGAGTCCCATAATCAGCAGATAGAACATGGTCGGCGAAATCAGCGGAATGGTAATTTTGAAAAATTGTTTCAGCCCGCTCGCCCCGTCGATAGATGCTGCCTCGTACAAGTCTCTCGGTACATTGATGAGAGCTGCCGTCAGCAAAATAATATTAAAGCCCATGGAACTCCACACCAGCAACACAAACATGGCCGCTCTGTAAAAATCTGCGGAACCAAGCCAGTCAATTGGCTCGCTAATCCAGCCCCATTCTATTAACGTGGAGTTCAAAACTCCGTAGTTGTAATCGTAAATCCATTTCCACATAAAGGTGATTGCTACCATGGAGCACACATATGGAACAAAATATACTGCTTTGAATCCTTTGGCTCCCTTTACGTCCGTTGCAATTAATCCACTGATAATCAGAGATAGAATCAGCGAGACCACACAGGAAAGCAGAACGTATCCTGTGTTGCCCAAAGCCTTGTAGAACAATTCATCCTGCAATATGGTCTTAAAATTTTCAAATCCCACAAAGACTGCGCTGTTTAAACGCAAGCCTTTGAAGGTGTGAAAAGAAAGGTAAACCGATAAAATCAGGGGAATTAATCCAAAGATAACGAATCCCAACAGCGGAATGTTTGCAAACAGAATTCCCTGCACTTCTTCTTTCTTTATCTTCTTCTTATTCATTCGAATACCCCGTATATTTATATAATTTCTCCTGCGTTGCATCGTAGTACTTGTCAAACATCTCGTTTACCGTCGCCTTGTTCTCTCTGACGGTGTAGTTCAGATAGTTTGCCCAGTCGTCAATCCATGAAGAGTCCGTGAGGCTCCACCAGTCACCTGGACGCTGAACTGCTGCTGCCTCCACAAAGACAATCGCATTGGCTGGATCCTGTGATGTCTGCAAGAAAATCTCTTCGTCGTTAGAAAGTGCTGTCTGATTTGGAATAGCAAATCCTGCAAGCGACTGTGCCTTCTGCCCTTCTTCGCCAGCTACAAATTTTAAAAATTCAAATGCTGCTTCCTTATTTTCTGAACCATCTGCAATCGCCAGACCTACAGAACCTGAATGGCCTGCTGCCACGCCGTGAACTGTTACATTTCCACTTGCATCGTATTCTTTATAAACTGGCAATGGCGCTACATTCCAAGAACCAGCACCCCATTTGTCTGATTCCGACATATTCTCTCTTAATGTAGGCACTTCCCATCTGCCGTCCACAAACATGCCGAATTTACCTGAAATAAAGTAATCCTCTGCGTCTGCAGTTCCGAGAGAATTTGCTCCCATGGAAACACCATATCCGAGCTTGTCTGTGCCGTCCGACATTGTTCCAACAACGCTTCCTTCTTTTGCTGTCAGTGCAACAAATTCAAGGAAAGCATCATACATACTAGGAAGTTCATTGAGATTTTGCTTATCTGTATCTTTCAGTGCTGCCTTGTCCGTATAGGAAATGAGTTCGCCTGCTTTGTAAGTAGTTCCATTGATTTCCACAGACTCTACATCGTCCTTCACGATATAATTTGCACTCTTATCATTTAAAGTGAACTTGTAATATCCTTCATCCATGTACTCAACTACGTCGCCGCCTACTGACCAGCCATATGCATACCACCACTCGTTATAGTACCCATAGTCACATCCATCGATTTTTTGCATCTCTTTCGCCAGCTCCACAACCTCGTCCCATGCCATGGCAATGCGATTGTTAAATACTCTTGCGTCCGCATCATAACCCTTCGCCAGATAGCTGGTTCCATTTGCCGTGTTGTAGGCGTCAAGTTCCTCTTCTGCAACCGAAATTTCCGTGATTCCTAATTCCTTTAAATAAGAAGAATTGTAATACAGAACCGTCGGACCGATATCTTTTGGCAGTGCCCACAGTGATGCATCCTCATCCGAAGTTGCAGTTTCTGAGTCAAAACGATATCTTGAGATTCCGCTTTCCCACATCTCTCCATTTTCATTGGTGAAATCAAATCCCGAGAATTCTCCCGAATCCAACTGCGCCAAATAACCTGCGTCCGCCCAGGATTTCACATATTTATCCTCCACGTACACAATGTCCGGCGTGTGGTTTCCCGAAAGCGCCAGCGCCGTATCACTGGAATAAGAAGACGACGCTTTCTGCACGTATTTCACAGTAATATTTTTCTCTTTTCCTACTGTCTCGTTAAACTGGTCCGTGATTTCCTGGAAAACAGATGCTTCCACATCGTCTCCCCATCCCCAGAACTGAAGGGTCACGGTGTCATTCTTAGGCTTTCCAGTGCTGCCCGTACTTCCTCCACAAGCGGTCAGTCCTAAGAGCAGTGCCAGCCCTAGTGCCATTAAACTTTTCTTTTTCATACTCTTCCTCCTTGTTATACTTCAAACACAATAGTTCCATTTTTGATTTCCGCATTACAAATGCAAGCCTTACGGTTCGGTGACGGTGCATCCGGAAACGTTTGAATATGGAAGGAAGCCATCAGTCCTCCATCCTTATCTCTGAAAAATGCGTTGTGCCCCGGTCCGGCAAAATCTTCCGCCGCATCCTTGCAGGTCATGATTGGTCTGTCATACTTCACGAAAGGTCCCATCGGCTGCTTTGCTTTCGCCAGACAAATACAGTAATCATTTGTGGCATAACAGTTCGCCGAATATGTAAGATAGTAAACTCCATCCTGCTTTAATACATAAGGGGCTTCGTTCCACATCTGGTCTCCCACCTGTATAGAATCGTAGTCCATGCTCGGTCCAAATAACGTCACCGGCTCGCCCACAAGCGTTAGCAGGTCACTGCTCATCTCGCACACGCACACTTCCGAAATACGTCCCATGCCTTCCACATAATTTTCCGAACAGTCCTTTGAATAATAGAAATAAGCCCTTCCATCATCATCAACAAAAACATGTCCATCGATGGAAGCGTACCCAAAATCAAACATTGGTCCTTGATGCACATCTACAAACGGTCCTTCTGGCCTTTCACTCACTGCCACGCCAAGCCTTAAAGACTTATCACTCTTTCGTCTAGCTGTGTAGTGCATTACATATTTATCATTGTGATAGATTACTTCAGGAGCCCAATAGTCCTGGCAAGTCCATGAGTCGCTAAGGTCAAGACATACTCCCAGACACTCCCAGTTTTTTAAGTCATCCGACTTCCAAACCTTAAACCCATCCACATCAAAACTCGTAGCATACATATAATATTGTTTCCCATTATTAATCACAAACGGATCACCGATATCCGTAACATTTGTTCTAATCAGCATAAATCCTCCTTCTAATACCATTTTCTTTTATTTTATACAATCTCCTCTCCATAAAACAATATATAAATGTGTCATATAAGTGAGGAAAAATCTCAATTAAATTTATAATTTAGTGGAATTTTTTGCCAAAAGTGAGTTTTTTATCTTGACAAAATACGTTTTATACTCTAATTTTGAGGTGAGGTAAAATTTCACTATGGATAAATATATAACATTCGACCACATTAGAAAAAAAGACGTTTCCGGTTTTACCGGATTAGAAAATGAAGTATTGACTTATATATACTATAGTCAGGGAAATGTTCCTTTAACTATTGAAAGCTTTGGCATTACTTTTCCGAACCCAAACTATCATATTCAAAGAACCAGCTCTAGGTATTTTATTCTAGAATATATTGTTTCTGGGAAAGGGTACTTAAAAGTAGATGGGAAAGAATTTACCCTGAATGCAAACGATGTTTATTTGCTAGAACCAGGCTCATCCCATGAGTATTATGCGGATAAGGATGAACCTTTCAAAAAATATTGGATTAATTTTAAAAGTGACCTGTTCTTTAATATTTTTAATGAATATGATTTAAAGCAGACTTATGTGTTTCATGACACAGACATCTCTGATGAGATGGAGAATGTGTTTAAATTGGAAGAGATTTCTCTCTATAATGACCAGATTTATAGACAAGCAAGTACATACTTGTTCTCTATTTTCATGAAGCTGGCAGAGAAAAAACCAATTAAAGTAGAAGGTTCCGTAATTGCCCAACAAATACTGTCAGAACTAGACAGAGCAATCGACTCTTCGATTTCCATTGACGAAATCTGCAATAAGCTCTTTATCTCTCGCTCAAAACTTATTCGAGAGTTTAAAAAACATTACGGCAAAACACCACATGCATACCTGTTGGACCGTAAAATTGCATTTTCAAAAATGCTTTTGCAAAATACAAACCACTCTATCAAATCCATATCAAATCACCTTGGATTTGCAGATGAACATTATTATTGTAATATTTTTAAGAAAAAGACAAATATGACCCCAAGTGAGTATAGAAAGTCAAGAAGCAATCTTTTCAAAGATTCCTCGGAGATGTGAAGATGATAACTTACACAAAAAGCAAGCTCTCAAGCCCCCGCGATTTGCAGATAAGCGGGGCCTGAGAGCCTAATTTTTTTCTATATGGATTTCTAAATTAAACTCTGTCCATTGAAGTAATCAATCTTCATGGCTTTCTTTACTTCATCAAGCGTCTGTGCTGCTGCTGCTCTTGCAGTTTCACTTCCCGCCTTCAGTATTTCATAAACTGCTGCCATATCCTTTTCATACTCTTTTCTTCTTGCACGGATTGGCTCTAATTCTTCCTGCATAACCTTGTTAAGGAATCTCTTAATCTTCACGTCACCAAGACCACCTCTTGTATAGTGAGCTTTCAGTTCATCAAGGTTTGCATAGTCTGGCAAATATCTTTCGAAATGCTCTGGTTTGCAGAATGCATCTAAGTAAGTAAATACTGCATTTCCTTCCACATGTCCAGGATCTGATACCTGAATATGAAGTGGGTCTGTGTACATACTCATAATCTTCTTTTCAACTTCCTTTGGATCGTCTGCCAAATAGATACAGTTGCCAAGAGATTTACTCATTTTTGCTTTTCCATCAATACCTGGAAGTCTCATACAAGCTGCATTTTCTGGAAGAAGCGCGTCTGGCTCTACCAAAACTTCATCATATACAGAATTAAATTTACGAACAATTTCTCTTGTCTGTTCAATCATTGGAAGCTGGTCGTCTCCAACTGGAACAGTAGTCGCCTTAAACGCAGTAATATCTGCAGCCTGGCTGATTGGATAACACAAGAATCCTACCGGAATACTTGCTTCGAAATTTCTCATCTGAATTTCTGATTTCACAGTTGGATTTCTCTGTAGTCTTGATACTGTAACAAGATTCATGTAATAGAATGTCAGCTCCGTGAGTTCAGGAATCTGAGATTGAATAAATAAAGTCGATTTCGCTGGGTCTAATCCTACTGACAAGTAATCAAGTGCAACCTCCATGATATTCTTGCGAATCTTGTCTGGATTATCAAAATTGTCTGTCAAAGCCTGAGCATCTGCAGTCATAATAAAAATCTTATCGTATTCTCCTGAGTTCTGTAACTCTACACGTCTTCTGAGGGAACCCACATAATGTCCCACGTGAAGCTGTCCTGTTGGTCTGTCACCTGTTAAAATAATTTTTTCCATCTATAATTTCCTCCTTAAAAATAATGCGCTCTGCGTGTTTCATAAGGAATAAAAAAACTTCTGCCCCTCAAAGGACAGAAGTAAAATTCTGTATGCCACCTAATGAGCTACGCACCATCATGCGCTTCCTGTGTCACGGCCAGGATATTCCGTCAACGCCTACTCATTTCTTTTCGGGCTGCCCTCATAAGTCCATTCATTATAACTTGAATATTGCCTTCACACCATCGGCAACTCTCTGGGAATTCTCTATTATAATTACTACTCTTAATCAACGGTTTATATTCAGTTACTTAACATTTTACACTGATAAAAATTTCTGTCAAGTATTAAAAATCATCTCTCTCTTATTAATTTAGAGATGAAAAAAAGAACACTACCGTGTTCTTCTAGTCAAAACAAAACAGAATTGATGCTGGCACCGCTTCTGCTGAAAACATATATAGTTTTCGTTCATTGATGATATTATATGCCTATTTTATTATTTCTGTCAATTATTTTTTAAAATTTGTTTATTTCTACAATTTTCCAAGTAATTTATAACTTGACAAATAAACTTGTAATTCTCTACAAGCACATCATTTTTCTTAAAATACTCTTGCTTTCTTAACATCGTTTCAAAAAACAATTTACGAACTTCTTCCATTCCTTTCTCTCGCATGGATCTATTAGCACTTGTGTTTAGTACATCGCAATAAACAAATAGTAATACAACGAAATCATGAATTACTGGATTTTCCATTTTGGTTTTGAAACTTGTAGTAAACTTCTTTGATTTATCCAAACAATCCATAATATGTTTATTTTTGTTTATCTTAATTCCATATGGTCTTCGCATAGAATTCAATAAACATGTATTATGCGCAGCCGCATTTCTTAAAAATTTTATACTTCCCAAAAATGATGAATATGACGCTCCTCCATATATTCCGTAATAATAATTATATAATTCAATAAACCTACCAAAAGATAGCGTTTCTATAAAACTCCAAACAGGAATATTCTGATCGTCTTCATGAAATTTTTGTATTAGTTCAGAAGTTGCCGAATTATCTATGTTTTTATACAGATTTGCAAGAACAGTATAATCACTCTCGGCGTATTTTCTCACTATATTATATCCATCTTCTTTTTCATTAAATGTAATATCATTCATTAATAATGATTGTCATTTTTATTAAACCATGCTATAATCACTCTCGAAGTGAATAGAACATGATAGGTGTCAGAGATATTTTCCAATATCCTCTGGTGAAAAGGGAAGCAGGTGCAAGTCCTGCACGAACTCGTCGCTGTAACATGGGAGTTTTATTTCAATATGTCACTGGCATGTGCTGGGAAGACGAAATAAAATGTTGATCACGAAGTCAGAAGACCTGCCTATAATGATATTGTGGAGCCACGAGTAACTGGTTGAAGCATAAAAACGCCTTTTAATATTGCGTGTACCACAATCTTCTACACTTATATACAACTGTGGATGGAGTTGTGAAAACACTATATTGAAAGGAGAAAAACAATGAAGAAAAACACAAAGAAAATGGTTGGCGTTCTTCTGCTTGTCGTTTTAGTTGCTGTATTTGCACTCATCTGGAACAATTTCAGAGAAAAACCAGTAGAAGGCAGCAAGTCAATCACAATCGAAGTAATTGATGACGAAGAGAAGTCAACCGTATATGAATTAAAAACAGACGCTGAATACTTACGTCAGGCAATGGAGGAGGCAGAAGGATTAGAATTCTCTGGTTCTGAAAGTGAATACGGCTTGATGATAGATACAGTAAATGGGGTAAAAGCAGACTATAATGTGGATGCTTCCTACTGGAGCTTCTATGTAAATGAAGAATACTGCAACTACGGTATCGACGAACAACCAGTTGAAGACGGCGATGCTTTCCAAATCATTTATACGAAAGAGTAATGTAAATTATGAAAACCAAAGACATTGCTTTAATTGGCTTGATGGTTGCAATCATAGAAGTATGTAAAGCAGCTCTTACCTGGGCACCCAATATAGAACTTACATCTTTTTGGATTATTATGTTTTCTCTATACTTTGGAAAACACATATTTTATGCAATACCAGTTTTTATATTGCTAGAAGGAGCTATCTACGGATTCGGACTTTGGTGGGTTATGTATCTCTATGCATGGCCCCTCTTAGCGATAGTTTGTAGATTACTCAAGAAAATGGATTCTGCATTTTCTTGGAGCATCCTTTCAGGAGCGTTCGGACTTCTGTTTGGACTATTATGCGCGATTCCGTATATCTTTATAGGTGCTGCCGGCACGAGTTTGACAAGCGGGTTACAGTATGCATTCGGCTGGTGGGTAGCAGGAATTCCATGGGATATCGTTCATGGAATTGGCAATTTTATCATTATGCTTGTTTTATACCATCCACTAGCAAGCGTAATGAAGAAAATGCAATTTTAAAGAGGCTGTTGCAAAATTAAAAATCGAAAAATATAATCAAGGATTTCAAGCCATCACTTTTTATGTGGTGGCTTTTTTGCGAGATTCTTACTATATTGCATGTAAATTTATGTAAGTATTCTGAAATTTTCCTTATACAAAATTTTTGCTTTCCTAAGGAAAATAAATCATCTTTTCAGCCTCTTTTTCATAGATTTCAAGTAATTTTTTCTTTATGGCGAAAAAGTGTTCTTAAAAACCAGCAAATCTGCAAAAAACGTTAGCGTGGAATATAAGTTTTTCTATATAAGGAAAATCACAAAGTAAAATGTATTTTTAATTCATATTTACTGTCAGGTGAAGTTATCTGCAAGCTGTTATGTTTCTCTTAGTGTCCTCATTCTCAAAAAAGCACATACGGAAAACGGCTCAAACAGACAAAGTTTCACAGCCTACATATGCGCGCAACAACTTTACGTTAGATTCTGGAAAAGGCTACGCAACTGCGTTCGAAGATGATATTAGCAAGCGCGTTCACAAACTCGCAAACTCAAACATGTTCTCGCGCTTGCACATTTTTCGAACTGCAGTTGCAAGACTTTTCACAGAATCTCTCGATGTCGTTCCACGTATATGTAGGCTGTGAAGCTTTTGGCTGTGAGTCCATTTAGAGTATGTGTATAACTTCTTGAGAATGGGACACTTTAGAGAATCTTACAGTTGAAGGCCTAACTTCACCCGACAGTAAATATGAATTAAAAATACATTTTACTTTGTGATTTTCCTTATATAGAAAAACTTATATTCCACGCTAACGTTTTTTGCAGATTTGCTGGTTTTTAAGAACACTTTTTCACTATAAAGAAAAAAATACTTAAAATCTATGAAAAAGAGGCTGAAAAAATGATTTATTTTCCTTAGGAAAGCAA
This sequence comes from Tyzzerella sp., assembly GCA_017465565.1. Lineage (GTDB taxonomy): Bacteria > Bacillota > Clostridia > Lachnospirales > Lachnospiraceae > Faecalimonas. The sequence continues at coordinate 5,591 of JAFTWA010000018.1, read as the reverse complement.
AAAATTTGCATAAGGAAAATTTCAGAATACTTACATAAATTTATATGCAATATAGTAAGAATCTCGCAAAAAAGCCACCACATAAAAAGTGATGGCTTGAAATCTTTGATTATATTTTTCGATTTTTAATTTTGCAACATCCTCTAAATTTTTGTAAGATAAAATGTTCTTGTTTCATATTCTCCGAGTGGTTCCACAACTGGAATTCCCACGTTCATAATCGTTTCACCATCAGCAATTATATCCGTATCATTTATCTGATAAATGAATTCTGGATTTAATCCTCTTGGCTTCACATAATAAGAGGTATCGTTTCCCGCTATATTTACTGCAGCCAGCATAACATACGCCTTTTTCTTATCCTCACTTACCAATTCCCATGCACATTGTTTTCCCGTAAATGGATTTAACAAACGATAATAGTCTCCATCTTGAATCAACGGTTCCAATCCGCGATGTTCTTCCACCTGCTTCGGAATCTGCTCAATTTCTTTCTGAGGAAGCTTCGCCACATTTAATTCATAGCCAAAATTACACATCTGAGCTACATCATTTCTTGACTTAAAAGGTGTAATTCTTCCCGTCTGGTGGTTTGGCACCGCCGAAATATGGGCAGACATAGTTGAAGGCGGATAAACAAGACTCGTTCCATACTGAATGCGAAGTCTCTCTATCGAATCCGTATCATCACTGGTCCAAATCTGTGGCATGTAATACAGAATACCAAAATCGACTCTTCCACCGCCGCCTGCACAGCCCTCAAAGAATACGTCTGGATGTGCCTCAGTAAGACGTTTCTCCAAATCATAAACTCCCAAGATATTTCGGTGCGAGAATTCTCCCTGATATTCACCCAGCCAATTGGAACCATTATCCGTAATATTTCGATTCATATCCCATTTCACATATGAAATGTCATTCTTAGATAAGAAATCATCCATTACTTCAAATATGTAATCAACCACTTCTTGTCTGCTATAATCAAGCACAAGCTGGGTACGGCTTTCCACTGGCTCTCGGAGGTCCGTGTGTATACACCAGTCAGGATGCGCGCGGAACAAGTCGCTATCGCGAGAAATCATTTCAGGCTCAAACCAGATACCAAAGTTCATCCCCTGGCTCTTACAGGTTTCAATTACTTTTTCCAGTCCATTTGGAAATTTCTTTTCGTCAATAAACCAGTCGCCTAACGAAGAATCATCATTATCTCTATGTCCAAACCAGCCATCATCCAAAACCATCGTATCAATTCCAAGTCCTTTACAAGCCTTAATAAACTCGATGATTTTTTCATCATTAAAATTAAAATAAGTCGCTTCCCAGTTGTTGATGACAATCGGATGCTTCACATTCTTGTCTGCACATTTTCCCAAATGATTTCTGCAAAGATTGTGGAAATTATGAGACATTCCATTAAATCCGTCTGCCGAATAAGTCAGTACACACTCTGGCGTCTCAAAGCTCTCGCCTGCCTGCAGTCTCCAACAGAAATTTTCTGGATTAATACCAGCGATTACGCGCACACTATCTACTTCATTCACTTCTACAGAAATTTTAAAATCTGCACTATACACCAATGCAAAACCATAAACATCACCCATATGCTCCGTTGTGTTCTTTTCAGATAAAGCCATAAACGGGTTAAGTTGGTGACTTGAAGACCCTCTTCGACTCTCTACGGAATTAACACCCTGATGCAAATCATAAGTATCTATCCAGCGTTCTCTTGCCCATGAACCCTTCAGTGTCGTCATCTGGAATTTCTTCGACTGAAACTCGATCGCTGCACTGGATGCAGACTTGATTAGAATCTGTTCATCAGTCATATTCACAATTTCTGTACGGCGAGTAATCACATCTTCCTTTTCGAATACCGAATAATATAAAATCACACGATAGTTTAAGGCTTTATCGCGAAGTGTAATCTTCAAAGTCTGAACATCTTCTACATTCGTATCAAAGCTTGGCATACCCTTTATAGATGGCTTACCATTTATAATTTCGTACGATTCATAAGAAAGCTCATTTACAAATCGGTTATCTGCGCCAATTACAGAAATACCTGGCAATCCAAAATTTCCTTGCCCATAAGTTGGCATCTCCCATGGTATCATAAGCGGAGAAACATTTTTCCCTTCAAGAGCAATTGAAGGAGAATACCCAATTCCTCTAATGAGTGAAAAAGCGTTTAAATTGCATCTTCCAATTTTTTTTCCATAATAAGCGTTAGATAACACTTTATTATCCAAAACACGCATAACATAACTTGTGTTTTTCGTTTCTAAATAAAAACTGCTATTTTCAAATAAAATCATATCTCGTATATCATCCTTTCCACAAAATAACTCCTGTATTTTCACAGTAATATTATCAGAAATACATGTATAATAGAATTGATTTATGTTATAAAAACTTGTTATAATGTTAGATAATAGAAACATAAATACGAGGTAAAAAAATGGAGCATTCTGAAATCATTATCAATAACGAATATGAAGGTTTTAATCCTGTTCAGCATGGGTGGTCCACCTGCAATCCAAGCCATCATTATGGTCCCGCAATTCGTACCCACTGGCTGCTTCACTATGTTGTATCCGGATTTGGCAAATTCACCCGCGAAGGCAAAACCTATGATGTCGGACCGGGACAAATCTTCGTCATTCCACCATATTTAGAAACTTATTATGAAGCTGATGAAAAACATCCTTGGCACTATATCTGGATTGGCTTCACAACTGACAGTAATCTGGAGATATTTCAGAATCCAATTATTACGTGCCCTGATGCCGGTGCAATCTTCGAGAAAATGAAAGCCTGCAGTAAAATGGAAAACGGACGCAGTGCCTATCTCTCATCCTGCATTTGGAAGCTTGTCAGCATTCTTTTGGAACGCAACAAAAGCACACCTGACTACGTTGAAAAAGCACTTCACATTATGCAGTCTGAATATGCCAATGGAATTACGATACAAAATATTGCTGACCGTCTAGGACTTAATCGCAGTTACTTTTACACCATCTTCACAGAACGAACCGGCATTTCTCCAAGCGAATACTTGGCAAACGTTCGTCTTAACAAAGCTGCGGAACTAATGACCATATACGGAGAACGGCCTTCCACTGCGGCGACTTCAGTTGGATATGATGACCTGTATCATTTTTCCAAAATATTCAAAAAACATTTTGGAATATCACCTAGAGGGTATTGTAAAAACGCAAAAGAAGCCAACCACTAGTTTTCTAGCAGTTGGCCTTTTTAGTATATATTTGTTCTTTATCTGCTTTTACATAAACTCCTTTATCCCAACAAACACATCGTAGATTCTTTGATATCGATATCCTTTTTTAGCAACGGTACTATCTGGAACAATAATCCCCAAACCTACTAACTGATTTATAATGTTAGAAACGACATTAACTGAAACTCCGGATTCTTCTTGAACTTCCTTTTTAGTAAATACAATTTGCTGCATAATTACAGGCATAATTCTATAGACAGAGTTCCCTTTTATAACCTCTATCTTCTTCATATCCTCTCGATAGATTTGTTTTACTTTCTCAATTTTATATATATAGCTGTTACACTGATCAATCACACATTGCAAAAAGAATTTTATAAAACCTGCCATATTGCCTCGTCTGCTCTCCATCAAACTCCTCTGATAAGACGGCTTATACAGCTCAAAGATTTCAGACAAATACAAAATAGGTTTCTCTTCATCCAACATCGCCATTTGTACAGGAATTAATGCACGTCCCAATCTTCCATTTCCATCTTTGTATGCATGGATAGTTTCAAATTGAGCATGAGAGATTGCTACATTAACTAAAAGTGGATCTATAAATTCATCATTCATATATTCATATAAGTTAATCAAAAGTTCTGGAACATCTTCCGGAACAGGTGGAACAAAAGTAGCTCCTTCAATTCCAACTCCTCTTGGACCAATCCAGTTTTGAGTTACTCTTATTTGTCCTGGTGAACGTTCTGCACCACGAACACTATCGAGAATCCTTTTATGCATTTCATTTACCAGTCCAATACTTATTTCTTTCCCTTCACGTATATTGGCATAGGCAAATTCAATTGTGTGTTTTAAATTCTGGATTTCTCTGTTATCATCCGTTTTTTCCATATATTTTAGATAATACATTTCATCCTGAGAAATTTGTGTTCCTTCGATCTGTGTTGATTTATAACTTTCATTCAATAGTACAGAATCCAAAAAATATTTAGAATCAAACTCCAATGTATGAAGCAAGGATTTGTATTCTCCATACTTTTCATTTGCCTCTGAAATTAATCTAAGCATTTCTTTATCAATCTTATAATCTATTGGTAATTTAGTTGCCTTGTATGGTTCCATATGCATCTCCCCTTTTTTACTTCTGTGGTAATATTATACCAATTCCAGTACAAAAAATCACTATTTTTATTAAAAACAGTGATTTTTTATTAAATTATATTATTTTTTCTACATTTTTATACTTTATATATTATGTAATATCATTATAATTTGAGGAATATCTACAAAATAAAAAACATCAACATAAAATATGCTGATGTTTATAATGAAGCATCGGGGATTCGAACCCCGGACAACTTGATTAAAAGTCAAGTGCTCTACCGACTGAGCTAATGCTCCATACATTCAATTGCTTGTCCATTTATTATGTGATAAGATTGTCTATCACACAACAAATGCCCAGAGCCGGAATCGAACCAGCGACACAGGGATTTTCAGTCCCTTGCTCTACCAACTGAGCTATCTGGGCAAAAAGAATTGCGGGGGCAGGATTTGAACCTACGACCTTCGGGTTATGAGCCCGACGAGCTTCCAGACTGCTCCACCCCGCGTTACTATCTAATTTATTATACACATATTTTAAGGAAATATGCAACCTTTTCAGAAAAAACTTGTTTTTCTAAATGGATGGAGGTGGATTCGAACCACCGAAAGCGTTGCTAACAGATTTACAGTCTGCCCCCTTTGGCCACTCGGGAACCCATCCAACTAATGTAACGTCTTTCAACTTAACTCGGTAAACCTCGCTAAGGTTCAAGACGTGCGTTCACACTAAACTCGTCACCTCGTTAAGTGTTCACAGCAAGCCGATGATCGGACTCGAACCGATAACCTGCTGATTACAAATCAGCTGCTCTGCCAATTGAGCCACATCGGCGTAATATTTTGAGCAGCTGATTTATAATCAGCCTGCCCTGCCTCATATTGCACTTCGTGCAATAAGCACAAATTGTGCCACATCGGCATAATGAAAATTAATTCATTAAATGGGACCAATAGGGCTCGAACCTATGACCCCCTGCTTGTAAGGCAGGTGCTCTCCCAGCTGAGCTATGATCCCACATATAAATGAAAAAGCGACCCGGAAGGGACTCGAACCCTCGACCTCCGCCGTGACAGGGCGGCGCTCTAACCAACTGAGCCACCGGGCCAAATGTACCTTAAAAACTACACACAAATCATGATTTTCTATCTTTCCATCTTTCCTTTTGTTCCTATCACCTATTACGTTGTATAGCCTCCTACTTTGTATTCAGCTACATTGGTTATGCCCTCGACCTATTAG
>JAFTWA010000017.1 GCA_017465565.1 Tyzzerella sp. | reverse complement strand
TGGTTTTGGCGAGCGAGTATTTCATTTGCATTTAAGATATGCAGGCGATAACAATGAATTGTATTTTAGAGATTATCTCATTGAGCATCCAGATGTTGCAAAGGAATACGAAGAATTGAAATTGAAGTTATGGAAGAAATATGAGCATAATAGAGATGGTTATACAAATGCTAAAACGGAAATGGTAAAGCAATATACAGAAAAAGCAAGAATTCTGTATGGGAATAGGTACTGAAAGATTTGAATTTGATGGAGGTTATGTGCATGAATATATATGAAAAACGTTCAAAAAATAGTTATGATAAAAAAGCTGAAAATTATGATTCGACTTTTGATGGGAAGTTTACTGTCAAGTTTAAGAGAATGATGTGTGAATCAGTTTGCGTTAATGCTAATGATACTGTAGTTGATGTTGCTTGTGGTAATGGGCGCTTGTTACATATGCTTACTGAGAAGAATTCTTTTTATGGATATGGAGTTGACATTTCTGACAAGATGATAGAACAGGCAAAAAAGTTAAATCCAACTATGAATTTTTATGTTGCTGGTTGTGAAGCGCTCCCGTTTGAAAACGGGGAGATAGATGTAATGACTGTTTGTGCTGCGTTTCATCATTTTCCAAATATTCAAAAGTTTGCAGAAGAATCAGAAAGAGTAATGAAAAAGGACGGTGTATTATATATTGCAGAAGTGTATTTGCCTACGTTTTTAAGGGTAATATGTAATCCCTTTGTAAAGTTTTCTAAGGCTGGGGACGTTAAGTTTTATTCGCCTAATGAAATTGTTTCGTTGTTTGAAAATAATGGGTTTGTTAAAATTGGTATCGAAATTAATGGTAAAGTTCAGATAATTAAATTGAAAAGAAAGTGATAAACTAAAATTGTTAAAGTAGCAGAAACTTTCAGTTTTGTGGAGAGATTGAAAGCACACATGAATTTGAATTTTGTTAAAACCTTAGGGTTAGAACAGAGATAAAAGCTTAGTTTAACGTAGCCGGCTGGAATGGTCCAGTCGGTTTTTTATTATGAGAAAAATGAAATAACCTATTGACATAGTAGGCAGATGGGCGTATATTATGCATTAACATATAAGATTAGTAGGTGGATGATATGCAATACTACTTTGAAAGTCTGGTAAGACATAACTTCCGTTTTGGACGAATGTGTTATTGATATTAATTTACAAAATCACATAGGTCTATAAATTTGGAAGGAGATATTATTATGAGTAAAAGAAATTATAAATTTGAAACACTTCAACTTCATGTAGGACAGGAAAATGCAGATTCAGCAACCGGGGCAAGAGCTGTACCAATTTATCAGACGACCTCTTATGTATTTCGGGATTCAGCGCATGCCGCAGCCAGGTTTGGGCTTACGGATTCAGGAAATATCTATGGTCGTTTAACAAACTCAACACAGGATGTTTTAGAACAAAGAATAGCTGCATTGGAAGGTGGGGTTGCAGCACTGGCACTTGCATCAGGTGCGGCAGCAATCAACTATACAATTCAGGCTTTGGCACAGAACGGAGACCATATTGTAGCACAAAAGAGCATTTATGGTGGAAGCTATAATTTATTTGCACATACACTTCCTTTGTCAGGAATTAGCACTACTTTTGTAGATGTACATAATTTAAAAGAAATTGAAAGTGCCATTTTACCAAATACAAAAGCAATCTATTTGGAAACGATCGGCAATCCAAATGCAGATATACCGGACATAGATGCGGTCGCAGAAATTGCTCATAAGCATGGATTGCCACTGGTGATTGACAGTACATTTGCAACACCATACCTAATTCGTCCGATAGAGCATGGTGCTGATATTGTTGTTCATTCTGCAACAAAGTTTATCGGTGGACACGGAACAACATTAGGTGGCATTATTGTTGATTCGGGTAAATTTGACTGGAAATCAAGTGGTAAATATGCACCGATTGCAGAACCAAATCCAAGTTATCATGGTATATCTTTTGTCGATGCAGCTGGACCGGCAGCATTTGTTACATATATTCGTGCAATTTTGCTGCGTGATACAGGGGCAACAATTTCTCCGTTTAATGCTTTTTTGTTGTTGCAGGGAGTGGAAACATTATCCTTGAGACTCGAAAGACATGTAGAAAACACAAAGAAAGTAGTGGAATATTTAGCATCCCATCCATTGGTAGAGCATGTAAATCATCCCTCATTGCCTGAGCATCCAAACCATGAATTATACAATAAATATTTTCCTAACGGCGGTGCTACAATCTTTACTTTTGAAATCAAAGGTGGTCAGGAAGAAGCACATAAGTTTATAGATAGTTTGGAAATTTTTTCACTTCTTGCAAATGTGGCTGATGTAAAAAGTCTGGTAATTCATCCAGCTACTACAACTCATTCCCAGTTATCTGAAGAGGAACTTTTGGATCAGGGAATCAAAGTAAATACGATTAGATTATCCATCGGTACAGAACATATTGATGATATTATTGCAGATTTAGAACATGGTTTTGAAGCAGTTGGAGGAAAAGAATATGAATAAAGTGGTTAAAAGTAATATAGAGTTAATTGGGGGTACCCCAATATTAAGAGCAAGCCGCTACGCAGCTAAGGTAAATATACCAGATGTAACAATATTCGCAAAATTAGAATATCTTAATCCAGCAGGCTCAGTAAAGGATCGTATTGCACTGGCTATGATCGAGGATGCAGAAAAGAAAGGGATTCTTAAGCCAGGTGCAACGATTATTGAACCTACATCTGGTAATACTGGAATTGGTCTTGCCGCAGTTGCTGCATCAAAAGGCTATCAGGCAATTTTCACTTTGCCAGATACAATGAGTGTTGAGAGAAGAAAACTTTTAAAAGCATATGGTGCTAAACTAGAACTTACAGAAGGTGCAAAAGGAATGAAGGGTGCAATTGCGAAAGCAAAAGAATTGAAAGATTCCATTCCAAATTCTGTTATTTTAGGACAGTTTGTGAATCCTGCAAATCCAGCAGTTCATAAAGCGACAACAGGTCCGGAAATCTGGAAACAGACAGAAGGTATAGTGGATATATTTGTTGCCGGAGTTGGTACAGGTGGAACAATCACGGGTGTCGGAGAATATTTAAAAGAACAAAATCCTGATATCAGAATTGTAGCAGTAGAACCAGCAGGAAGTCCGGTACTTTCAAAAGGGGTTTCGGGTGCACATAAGATTCAGGGAATTGGAGCAGGCTTTGTTCCGGAGGTGTTGAATGCACGTATTTTTGATGAAATAATCACTGTTGAAAATGAGGATGCATTTACAGAAGGAAGAAACTTTGCAGTCAGTGAAGGCATTCTGGTTGGTATTTCATCCGGAGCTACATTAAAAGCTGCAACAATACTTGCTAACAGACCGGAAAATAAAGGAAAAAATATTGTTGTTCTGCTACCTGATTCGGGAGATCGCTATTTGTCTACACCACTTTTCGGAGAGTAAAGAATTAGTTGATTGGCATACCAATTCTGTAGTATGATAGGCTAATCAAGAGTAAGGAGGTTTGCAAATGCTTATTTCATCTAAGGGAAGATATGCTTTGCGTGTCATGTTAGATTTGGCAGAGAATTCAAAAGACGGATTTATTCCACTAAAAGATATCACTGAACGACAAGATATCTCAAAGAAATATTTGGAAAGCATTATGGGAGTATTGTCCAAAGCCGGATTTGTTGAGGCAATGCATGGAAAAGGTGGTGGATACAAGTTAAGCAAAAAATCCTATGAGTATAAGGTGGGAGATATTCTTCGTTTGACGGAAGGTACCTTAGCACCGGTTATGTGTCTGGAGGAGGATGCAAAACCATGCGAAAAAGCGTGGGCATGCAAAACGCTTCCTCTTTGGTCAGGGTTAAATAAAGTAATTAGCGAATATCTTGATAATATTTCGCTGGAGGACATTCTTCAACGAAATGAGACTTTATGATGGGACAAAAGAACGCTGCATGATTAATAAAAAACAAGAGATGATATGAAATCCCTTGCTTTATCTTAAGTGCAATATAGAAATGTACCCGAAACTTTCAAGCTTCACAAGAGATTGAAAAAAAACTTGACATATAAGAAAAATGGTTCTATAATTCAGAATAATTTAATATATTATATAAACCGTTGAAGCGGAGATAACGGCAATGATGCCTTTACAGAGAGCCTGTGTTGGTGAGAGTCAGGTGAGAAACAAGTTGTCAAATGGACCGCTGAGGGCGCAGTCAAAAGTGTATATTTGCACCTAGTATTCTGCGACGTGTGGGCATACGTCAGTTGTCGGGGATATGTTGGTATCCTGCTAAGTGTACAGCATCATCGCTGTAAATCAAGGTGGCACCGCGGATTGTGTGTACTTTTTGTTTAAGTATCGTATTCGTCCTTGACAGATTTTATCATTCTGTCAAGGACGTTTTTTTATGCTTCTTTGACAGGAAAGATCATTGAATTATCAGGAGGTGTAAAGCATGGCACTAAAATTATGGTGGCGCTTATGCGCCAGAATAATATATGAGAAACAAATAAAAACAGACAAAAAGTAAAATATAGAATATGGAGAATAATACTATGATGTATAATAATATTGATTTTGACACTTACTTTAAAAATTACCCTGACGCAAAGGGTTATTTCGGAAAATACGGTGGTTCTTATATTCCACCGGAATTACAGACTGCTATGAATGAAATTAGTGAGGCATATCAGACCATTTGCAAATCCAGAAAGTTCATTAGTGAGCTTAGGCGTATCCGCAAGGAATTTCAGGGCAGACCCACACCGATTTCTCATCTGGCGAGACTATCAGATAAGATTGGTACAGGAGTTCAGCTTTATGTAAAACGAGAGGATTTGAACCATACTGGTGCACATAAACTGAACCATTGCATGGGAGAAGTGCTTCTTGCAAAGTATATGGGTAAGAAAAAGGTTATCGCAGAGACCGGAGCAGGTCAGCACGGTGTTGCATTAGCAACAGCTGCAGCATATTTCGGATTGGAATGTGACATCTATATGGGTGCTGTAGATATAAAAAAACAAGCACCTAATGTTGCGAGAATGAAAATACTTGGAGCCAGAGTCATTGAAGTGACGGATGGATTACAGACACTCAAAGAAGCTGTTGATGCAGCGTTTATGGCATATTGTAAGGAATATAAGGATGCCATTTATTGTATTGGGTCTGTGGTAGGGCCGCATCCGTTTCCGATGATGGTAAGAGATTTTCAGAGTGTTGTAGGAATCGAGGCAAGAGAACAGTTCTTAGAAATGACAGGAGAACTACCAGATGCGGTTGTTGCCTGTGTGGGAGGAGGTTCAAATGCCATGGGATTGTTTTCAGGATTTTTAAATGATCCAGTTGATATTTATGGTGTGGAGCCACTTGGAAGAGGAACTGCACTTGGTGATCATGCCGCAAGCCTTACCTATGGAGAAGAAGGTGTTATGCATGGATTTAACAGCATTATGTTAAAAGATGAAAAAGGGGAACCGGCACCGGTATATTCTGTTGCAAGCGGTCTGGATTATCCGTCATCAGGACCGGAACACGCTTTTTTGCATGACCTTGGTAGAGTCAAATATGATGTAGTAAGTGATGATGCAACCATTGATGCTTTCTTTGAACTCTCGCGAATGGAAGGTATTATTCCGGCAATCGAGA
>JAFTWA010000054.1 GCA_017465565.1 Tyzzerella sp. | reverse complement strand
CTCAATTTTTTACCCAAGTAAAAATCCACCACTTCAAGACATGTGGTGGATTAATATCTCTGATTATTATTTGATTGTTTTTTAGCCATTGTAGCTAGAACGTTCCCTTAACTTAATGACATTGTTCGTGTGACGTCCTTTTTTGTTGCTTCGTACTAGTCATACAGAAAACTAATATAATCATAAATTGCTGCAAAATCCACTTCGCACTCATTATTCCAAATTCCAACTGGAACCTTGTCTTCAAACGTATACATTACAGGAAGTTCATCTAACTCATACCTCTGGACATGCACCCTTTTCTTTATTGGATCTACCAGCCAATATTCTCTTACTCCTGCATTCCAATATTTATTCCCTTTGATAAATATATCTTTCTTCTTAGTGGACTCAGACAGTACTTCTACCACCAAATCTGGTGCCCCAAATATTCTTCCTTTTTTAAATTTATCACGGTCACACACAATAACCACATCCGGCTGAACCATGGTTCTATTGTCACAGTCCAGTTGAACATCTATCGGAGAAGTAATGGTGATACATTTTCCTTTTTTCTTGCGAATATAATCGCGGAAGCTCGCAAAGATTTCATCCCTAATAACTTGATGTTTGTCTGTAGGCGCCGCCATGTCGTAGATAACACCATCAATAATCTCCATTCGCTCTTCTTCCGGCAGTTTTAAATAATCTTCTACCGTAAATTCGTCCTGTGTCACAGCCACATTATATGCAGAGGTCTCCCTCACCATAGAGGCATACATTGGCTTAAACACTTCTTCTAACGCACTGAGGGTGTCATATCGTGGAGATTTTGTAATGCCAAGTAACACTTTCTGCACTGTACCTAAAGGAACTCCCGAAAGCTGTGCCACCATTTCATAAGAATATCCCAACTGCTTTCTTAATTCTTGCATTTCACTAATTGTCATATTTATCACCTTTTCTTTTTTAGTCATATTAAGAATATAACATCAGTTCCATTTTGTCAATTAGTTTATCCAAATCTTATCCGTTTCTTCTCCATTTTCTCTCCATTTTCATGTATTAAAGGACTGGAAAGAGGGGCTCCGCAACAAATATTGGGGCGGAATAAAAAAAGTTCGGACGCAACCTTGACTCGGTTGCGTCCGAACTTTTTTTACTTTTGTAAATTACTTATAACTCTCATCAAATGCTGGTCTCATGTATTCGCAAGCATTTCGCGACAGTCCGCATTTTTTAGCAAGTTTCTCCCAATAATTCCTCACAATCGCTTTTATTTCATTTGCAATTTCGGTGGCTTCTTTTTCCTCCAAATTAAAATATTTAGCAATACTAACCGCCAAAGGGATAGAGATCGAATTGTCGTCCATACTAACATTCAAAGATAACGTATCTCCGTACGGAATCGGATTCACATCATATAGTGGCGATAATTTCCACCCTTTTCTTGTTAATATAAAACCATGATTTCTCATATGATCGTCAGTATTAGATACCACCATATTAAAAACAATTCGTTTCCATAGTTCTCTCAAATCCCGCTCTGGCTCTGCTCCATTTTTTCTAATAAAAGAAACCATATCAAGATAACTCGAACCGTCAGAACCTGATGCACCGTCTGTTTTCCCCAACAAAGTCATCGCTGACGCAAAATGAATCCTCTTATCTCCATTTCTATCAAATCTCTTCACAAGAAATGTAGAACCATTTTTTGAAAAAGTTTCTAGTTTTGCTTCGGGTACATCTAATCCGCATAATTCTGCCAAGTCATGGACCACCTTTTCCCATGCACCACTATTTGCTTCGTCATGCTTAGACGGAAATTTGGCAATCCATAGATTTCCCATTTCATCCTGTACCGTTGCTTTAGGTCTTGCCCCACCAAGTGAAGAACCTGGTGCTAATAACTGTTTTAACCATCTTTCTTCCAAACCACTTTCGTCATTTTCAAATCCATAGCTTGCCGCTTCTAAAGCACGAAGTGTTGTCCACGGTGGAGTTGCCAATTCTTTATCATCCGATAGAAACTCTCCATTCTCCTCTGTTTTAAAACGCAATGCCCCTAAACGAGCCTTGTCATATACCCCTAACAGATAATCGCTTTCTCCCAATGCCCTTGGCTTTCTCTCTTCATTTCTGGCATTTACGGCCTCTCTTCGTTTCATCAGAAGTCTTCCCCAGCGGTCTGGACAAGAATCGGCGAACACACCAAACAAGGCCTTATCCATTGGTGCATATTGTCTTCCACTATATAGCAACAAATCAGGGTCCAAAAAATAATTTGCCGAACCAGAAGTTAACCATGAATTGTCATATTCAAAAGCAAACTGTTCCTTTCCCCTTATGTGAGACACATATAATTTCCCTATTAATATCGGCGTCTCTGTACTCCAATTTTCAAAAACGTAAATTGTTTTTTCTTCCATTAGTAATCACTACTCTCTTTTGGTGCCCGTTTTCGAGTTATCAGTTCCAAATCTTGCAATTTGCGTCCAAACTCATCATCTTTGGCAATCAACGCCAAATCCTTATCCATTCCATTTAACGCGTGTAATACTGCAGCATACATTCCGATTGCTACTGATGGAGAGCCTTTTTCAATTGACCATAATGTAGCCCTGCTGATACTGGCACGCTCAGCGACTAATTCCGCTGATAACCTCCTGCGCAATCTTGCCAACTTGATTTGTTCTCCCATTTGTTCTAAAATTTTCTCTGTTTGCGGCATAACAACGATTGTTTTTTTACTCATAACATCTACCCCACTATTAACTTCTTTTATTATATACATTTTTGCGTATTTTGTCAATTTTATTAAACATTACACTTTCTAATAATTTTTTCCATTACATATTTTGGGGATTTTTTACATTTTTTATTCAATAAAACTTCTAGGCTCTGCGACATTACAAAAAAGGAAATCGAGTAGGAGGGAAAATTAAATAAATTTTCCCGACCTCTCACACCACCGTGCGTACGGTTCCGTACACGGCGGTTCAATCAACTTAACAAGTAACACACCTTCGGTGTAGTAGTCTAACATTGAGATTAGCCCAAATGCGGCTAATCTCTTGTTATTTATAGCAACGTTTACAGCTCCTTTGTTGCAGACATAGGCTATTCTGCTCCCCGTGTATGCAACTCGTCTTGCCGTATTTCTGTCTATACCTAGTTTTATAAGGTTCTTTTCTCGATTCTGTGGGGTTTTCCATTGTTTCCATATACACATACGCAATCGGTAACGTATTCTCGAGTCCATCTCTTTGCACAGAGTTTTCATGCTACCTATTTTGAAGTAGTTAATCCATCCTCTAATTAGTTGATTGAGTTTCTCAACCTTGTAACTGTTGCTGACTCCCCAACTACGACAAGTGAGTTCTTTCATCCTTTTCTTGAATTTTACAACTGATTTTGCATGTGGCTTTGCCTTGAATTGGTGCGCTTTTGAATCAAAGTAGAAACCGAATCCTAGGTACTTGATTCCGCTTGGTCTATCCACTTTGCTCTTGGTCATATTGACCTTAAGCCCCCTCTTTTCCATTTCCTGGTCCAGTTCGTTCAGCATGATATTTGCCAGTAATGGTGAAAGATTTCCGCCTTATGGTTCAGCTATGTACTTCCTTGTTACCTAGGCGTACTTGGGACTTCCACCCCTTAGAGCGCGCCATGGCGCGCAAACAATCAAAAGCCTGCGCAGTCCGCGCAGGCTTTCACTCAACAAAGAATTATTCTTTTATCGCATCCCACAGATTTTTTCCATAATGCATAAACCCTGCATCAATCGGATGCAAACCATCCGTTTGAAAGTTCTCCAATTCATGTGGAATAAAATCAATACAATCAATCACAGTCATATCTGATATACTCTCTGACACTTCCTTTATGTACTCCGCAATAAACTTAAGCGGCACCCCTATCTGTTTCTTATCATTAATACTTGAGCGCCATACAGGAGCTAAAGCATAAATCTTTGCATTCGGATAAGAATTGCGCAGATTTGTGTAAAATCCTCTGCACTCTGTTTCAAACTCTTCCTTTGTCCTCTTGCTCCAGTCATTTGTGCCGTATGCCACCGTGATGATATCTGGCTCCAAATCATCCTTCAGAAGTGCCGTTTTTGCACGGAAACATTCTGCACCAATTCCTTTATTACGAGCCTCTGCATTGAAGCGTGTTGCAATCTGAACAGCGTATGCATTTTCAGGCTGCATAGCGTCATAGCCCTGGGTGATAGAATCTCCAAACATGAGCATCTTGCGGTTCTTCGCAACTGGCGTAATCTTAGCGCCCTCGTCCAGTTCAAGCGCTACGAGACTAGAAGCAACCGACCAAGGAAATACAATTCGAATTCTTTTGACTCCTGAGCCTAATTGAAACTCCTTGCTAAACGGAACGTTTTCTGTTTCCTTCTCAATCTCTCCGGATAGTTCATCAAAACGCTCTCCATTTACAAAAATGCTATGCGTGAAGAAATAACGCGAACTTCCTTTGCAAATAGATACAGAAAGCCCCAGGTATTCGCTGTCCGTATCAAATTCCAGGCTGACTCCCGATGTCGAAAAACTCTTCATATAAAAATCAGCGGATACAACCCTATACAATTCTTGTTGCTCCTTTGTAAAACGGTAAAACACAATCTTACCATCTACTTCTTCTACTCTTGCCACACCGTGTGCAATCTGCTTAATTTGTTCAAAGTTTAACTTTTGCTTACTCTCTGCCATTGTATCTCTCCATTCCTTATATAAGATTTTAAACTTCACACTAAGTGTATACTACTCCCTATTGTATATATTTTCACTATGACATTTCAAGGTGGGGAGTTAAAAATCCGTCTTATATATCCACACTGTATTTTTCAGCCATAGCCTGATAAAACTCCGAATCGGTTGTAAGCCTTGGAATTGCTTCAAGAGCACCATCGGCTGACATCCTCTGTATTAAAGTCATTATCTTTGATTCGCCACGTGCTTCGCCTATTCTTTCTCCTTCAACCCTTCCATCATCATATAACATCTTACCTAATCTTGTCATCTTAATCTCCTCCTTGAGTTGTTCCATTTCGCTCGAATCTAAAAACTTATCTGCCATAATATAAATCACTGCCTCAACTTTCCGAATTATCTCCGCATCCACCTCTGTTGCTCTTCTCGTAATGGCATATGCAGCTGATACGCGTTCCTTCTGAGACATCTGACCACTCATCAACGGACTTAGCACTAACGGCAGTAAATCTGCTTTGGTAATGTTCTCTCCTGCGTCCTGCTTCCGTTGTAATTCTGCAATCACATGATCAGCATTTTTATCTTGCATAATAATCGGTACAACTCGATATGTATTCACCCCTTCTGTAAATTCTGCCATAGGATTTTTTATGTTTCCCGAAAACAGAACATACGTAGTAATCGCTTTCTTGTACTTATAGCTCATCTGCGATTCATATGTGCGAAATCGTTTCAAGCCGTCAACACCCTCATTCGTGCTTTGAAACTCGAAATGCTTAATCGAGTCATCACTCATAAGATAATTAAAATCTTCAAAGCCTTTCTTTAGCTCCAAATGAATCTCCTCCGTGGGCAGAATACTAACCACTGTTCCTTCAATGTTAAGGGCTGGCATAATCTCATCCCGAAAGAACTGTGCCGTTACTTTTAGTGCCGCATCTTCATGTTGTGAAATTTTTGCGGGTTGTTTCTTTTTTCTCTTTTTCTTCATATAATTCCTTTCCGTAAAACTATATAAAGAAGCCTCTACACTTATTTTAACGCATACGCAAACCACAGACAATGGTATTTTACTTTGTTTCTGTTATTCTATTGCTAATTTTTCTGGAAATATTCTCGGATTTTGAGAAGATTTTTCTAGAATGTTGAGATAAATAAAATTAGAAATGTGACGGCTTCTTTATATAAGGCCATCATCTATGTGGAAACTCATTTTAATATACAACGAGCATAGGTGTCAAGGAGAAATCTGTGACTACTCGTACTCAAAACGAATTTAATAGCGGTTGGAAAAGGGGCTGTCTTTTTGGCAACGCCAGATAAGGAAGTTTTTATGTAGGGTACGGTGTAACTCAGTAAAATGGGTTACACCGTATTCTTTTTTTCTTATGCTACAAAGCGGAAGTCCTGCGGGTTTGCCCGTATTTCCTCCATCATAGCAAGAATTTCCTGTTCGGTTGGAATATCTATCATACCAACCGCAGTAAAGTAAATATCTACCTTTACATAGCAATGACCGCTTGATTTGTCGTTGTTATGGACTTCGATACGCTCAATCAGAGAATTTACAAGTGTCGGCGTGAGTTCGTTAATTTCCGTCATTTCACGCAAAGTACGGAGTAAAAGCCTTAAATCTGTTGCTTTCTGTTTGGCTTCCTCTAAGGTCTGCCTGCTGTCGGCAACCTCCTGTATTAATGCTTTCTGCTCTTTCTCATAGCTTTGAAGCATTTTAGAAAAGCGTTCATCGGAAAGTATGCCGCTTGCGTTTTGCTCGAAAACCTTTTCAATCAGCCTGTCGATTTCGACAATTCTCTTTGTGCCTTGTTCCACCGCCTGCTCAAGTCTTTTATGTTCTTTCTGTCGCATAGCATTGGTTTTCTTTGCAAGCATATACAGAAATACGGACTCGTGGCATTTCACAAATTCCGCTAAGCTGCTGATTGCTTCAAACACAATTTTTTCAAGTACCACATCTCGGATAAAGTGAACGGTACAACTGCCACGCCCCGACTTATAGTTGGAACAGCGGAAGTGTTCTTGATTTCGAGTCAAACTTTTTGCGGCGGCGAAGTGCATTTTTGCACCGCAGTCTGCACAGTATACCAATCCCGAAAACAGGCTTGTTCTTCCGGTTGCTGTCGGTCTGCGTCGGTGTTTGCGAAGTTCCTGCACCCTCAGCCATTGTTCTTCGGATATGATCGGCTCCTGCATATTCGGTATGATTTGATAATCTTCTGTGGCATTATGAATTTTCTTGTGAACCTTGTAGCTGACGGTAGTGCTTTTGAAATTCACGGCACAACCCGTATACTGTCGGTTTTCAAGAATACCTACAATCGTTTTCTGATCCCATTTGCAATAATCACTTGGTACTTTTTGAGCGTGTGTCCTGCCGATACTTTCATAATAAGCGGAAGGCACTAAAGTCTTTTCTTCTTCCAACTGCTTTGCAATCTGTAACGGTCCTCGCCCGGCAAGACATAAAGCATATATTTTGCGAACCACTTCGGCGGCAGGCTCGTCAATCAGCCATTTCTCTTTATCATTAGGGTCTTTCACATATCCAAAAGGAACAGTCGGTGAGACACGCTTTCCGTTTTCTGCTTTCGACTGCCACACCACACGGATTTTCTTAGAGGTTTGTGCCGCATACCACTCGTTGAATATGTTGTAAAACGGCAGCATTTCCATACCCTCGCCGGTGGTGCTGTTTACATTCTCGTGGAGTGAGATAAAAGTAACACCCAAGGAAGGATATACAATCTGAGTCAGTCTGCCTGCTTCAACCATTTCTCGACCGAAACGGGAGAGGTCTTTAACGATAACTCTGCATATTTTGCCTTCCTCCACCATTTTCTGCATCTGCTGAAAACCGCCTCGCTCAAAGCTTGTGCCGGAAATACCGTCATCTACAAAAAACATCGTGTTTGTAAAGCCCTGCTTTTGGCAGTAATCTAACAGTATTTGCTTTTGATTGGTTATGGAATTTGACTCGGCGTCTTTCTTTTCATCATCAACCGATAATCTACAGTACAACGCTGTAATTTTTTCTTCTGTCTGCCCTTTAATATTGTTTGCTGTTGTCATAAATCATTTCTCCTTTCCGACAACAGGGCATAGCAAAGGCACAATTATTGTAGTATGCCCTGTTATCTTTTTCTATGGTGCGATTATCAAATTAAATGTTTGGACAGTATCAATTCTTTGAATTGTTCCAATAAACACTGTCTGCCCTTTGGATTAAAATGTGTGGATACTTCATAGGTTGTCCCGCCGATTTTCATTGTGAAATTATCTTCACCGAAACGGCGTACCTTGGTATAGTCAAATATGCGCTCATTACTTCTCGGTATCAGGTAATCAACAACGCAGATTTCTTCGGTTTCATCTATCTGTTCCGGCGGAGTTACATAAACCACTTCATTGTTCGGAAACATATCTATTTTCTTCATATCGTCACCTTACCTTTCGTCACGGCTGTTACGCTTTCGTTCGGTTTTTCTGTGATAGTCATACAGCAATTTTAAGATGGTTTCGGTCATCTGCTTTTGAGTGTAGTTTTTGGGGAAGAAACTCCGCAAATCCTGTACTTTAAACCTGATGTGCTCGGTCTGATTGGCTTTTTCCTCTGACATAATTTCATAAATACTGTCCGAAGAAAGAGTACCTTGCTGTGCCGATTTTTTCATACGGATACTTTGGGCGTGCGAGGGAGTACAGTCGTTCAGGCTCATAGCGTCAAGCAGTACTTTTTGCTGTTCTTCGGATAAGTATGACAGCTCAACGGCAGGACTTAAAGCGATAGCACCCTCGTCAACTTTTTGAAGGATCTCGGGAATAAGGTTAGTAAGACGGATATATCGGAATACTTGGTCACGGCTTTCGCCCTGTGCTTTGCCGATTCGAGCGGCGGTATCCGACTTTGTCGCAACTTGCGATAAAGTTAAATCCGTTCTTTTACCTTGTTCTTTCATCGCTTCCATTTTCATTTTGTATGCGAAGGCTTTTTCGCTGGGCAGTATCCGTTCTCTGTGGATATTACTGTCTACCACCGCAATAATTGCCGCATTGCGGTCAAGGGGATAGATTAAAGCAGGTACTTCCGTAAGCCCTGCTTTCATAGAAGCGTACAGCCTGCGGTGTCCCGATATGACTTCATATTCCTCGGGTTTGTTTTCCATCGGCCTTACAATAAGCGGCGAGAGTATTCCTTGCTTACGGATACTTTCCGTTAAAATCTCCATTTCCTCGTTATCAAGGACTTTGAACGGGTGCCCGTTAAAGGTGTGGAGCTTTTCAATGGATATGTTCACCGCCTTTTTCTTCGGTGGGGATAAGATTTCATTTACTAATTGTTCTGTATTTTTCATCGTGTATAACCTCTTTCTTTCGTTTTGTAGATGACAGTATTTTCTGTCTGCCTTTCGATTTCAAGCAGTTCTTTTAGTTTCGGTATTTTTTCAAGAACCGCTTTTGCTACGGATAGTTCTTCACGCAAAGGCTTGATTTTTGATGTGATTTCTCTTGCCTGTGCGTTTAGCTCCTTGCTTTTCTTGTGACGGTTGCGGTTATAGACAGACTGCCTTTCTTTTTCTAAAACATCTATCTGTTCACGCTTTTCGCTGATAAAAGAAACAAGCTCCTGCGAGGAATCTATATGATTCTCACATAGGAACTTGTATTCTTTCAGCGTTTTATCGAGTTTTACAACCTCTTGCCTCATTTCGGGAGACAGCGGTCTCGGAGTCTGCGGCGTAATATTATTACCTGTAATCAATTTGCATAGCTCAATCACAAGTTGGAACATTACCTGTATGCCGTCCATCTTCTTTACCTTTCGATATTCGATTTCAAGCATAATAAGCGGCGCATACTTAGGCTTTTGAAACGGAACATAACCGATATGGCGCTGATTATCAAGCAGCCTTTCACGAATAGCGGAAGGAGAGTATTCCTTTCCCAGTCCGTCTAAACGAATCGCTCTCTGCCAGCTTGGTGCTTTGACGGAATAGTGGGCATATTCCTCGCCACGCTGTATGATATATCCCATATCCTTTAGGCGAATTTCAAAGGCTTTAAAATTGGTTGACTGTGAAATGGCGGTATCAATATCCGATTTCAATAGTTCTCGATGTGTCATATTGCCTTTCTTTTTCAGCCAGTATTCTTTTTTATCGCCGCCGTAAAAGTTTGCTTCTTTAAGTACACTTTTACCGTAATCCAAACATACGGCATCGGAAATTTCACGAAGTCTGTAATGGTCGGAAATATGGTTTTCAAACTTTCTGCCGGTCTTAAAGGATACGGAATTAACAACAAAATGATTATGGACATTGTCTGTATTAAGGTGAGTGGTAACAACAATTTCGTAACTCTCGCCCCACATACGCCTTGCGGTTTCCATACCGATTTTGTGCGCTTCCTCAGGTGTAACCTCGCCCGTCTGAAAGCTCTGATACCCGTGATACGCTACATTACCGCCTGTTTTGCCAAAGCGTTTTTTCGTTGCCGTCATACGCTCGTAGGATCGCTTAGCATTGCAGTTGATACCCGACACATACATTCGCTTGTCAGTTTTACTGTCATTGGAAACATACTGTAAAGCGGCGTATAGGTCGGTGTCCACATACTTTTTATCTATGGTCTTGTCGGGGTTTTCCGCATAATCAATTACTTCTTTGAGCCTGCTTTTGACAGGCCAGAAACCAGTGGTAGCCATTTACACCGCCTGCCTTTCACGCTTCGGCAGTATCAGTTCTTCGGTAATACTGTCAATGAGTGCGATAATTTTATCTTCCGTATCCGGTGAGATTTTACCCTCACAAGCAACGCAGAGTTCATCTAACTTATCGCTGAAAGAGAAGAATACTTCGGGCAAAATTGCTCTCGGCATATATCCCAACGCACGCTGGCGGAGATATTCTGACACGGAAAGCCCGCACTTTTCAGCATTTAGTTCGATGATATTTTTCTCTTTTTGACTTACACGGATAAACAGATTTTTGTTCTTAACTTCATTCATAACATCAGTCCTTTCTTTGATTTTTAATCGGGTTTTAGGGTGTCCTTAAAGAGTAATCGACACACGCTGTCGATTTGAGCGGAAACTGTCAATACAGTTTCCCTGCTCGTTACGGTATGCGACATTGTCGCTACCGTTATTTCTGTTCCTTTTGCCGTTCTACCCGAATGTCGTTTTGATATGCCTAAAGTTATAGCTTTCACTATAACGCCCCGGAGTCCCACCGCAGCGTTGCCTCGCTCGTTCCCATCAGAGAAGTCATCGCAAAGTCATATCCCATCCAGCCGGTCATTCAGTTGTTAAGTACAAGCGGCTTTTTGCCCCTCAAGGAGTAGCCAGCGAAAAGGGTAAAAATGCAACCTTTTTGCGAAACATTCACAAAAATTTTTTATCCCTCAATGAGTAGGCAGTGAGATGGGGTGAAATACCCGATTTTTGAAAAAGTTTTTTGTAAACTTTTTGTTAAGTCGAAAAAATAAAAAAAGCCGATACACCAAACGCATACCGACTTAACCTCAAAAGGATAGACTTATCCCTTGTGGTTTTGGTATCACGTTGATGTATCGGCTTTGAAATTCAAAGACGGGACTGTTAATTCGCTTTCCGTCTGCCAACAGTACCAAAGGCATTGGCGGAAGCGGCGATATTTTCGCTTAGTATATCGCAGACCTTGTCCGACTTAATGTCGTCTACGTATTTTTCGTGTGATAAAAACAGTATTCAGTTGTAACTCTCCTATGAGAGTATTTTATTATACTTCATAGAACATATGTTTGTCAATACTTTTTGAATATTTTTTCGGCAGGTTGGGAATACTAATTTGTTTGTGCGTTTTTTGACACAAAAAAACCTGCAAGGTTTTGGAAGCCTTGCAGGGTTTTGGAGCAATCATTTCTTTTTTTCAGAAAGTTGCCGGTCGATTTCTTGTGCTGCCGAAGGATTGAGTTTCCTGACATAAGCCAGTGTTCTCTTAGTAGGCAAAGCATTGAAAGTATTTATCGCCACATTCATATATCCGGTATCCTTGCGGATTGCTTCGACAATATGATGTCTTCTGCAATAGCCTTTGAGGTGTACCAACGGATACAAACTTCCCAACCAAAGCAAAACAAAGCAAACCCCAAGAATAGGGATTATTACTTCCATATCAATATCACCCAATCGACCGCCTACAACGAATACTATGGTCATACCGATAAATTTTCCGAGGAAGCCAGAAAAACCTTGACTTTTGAAAAGTCTAACCAAAAAGTTTGGTTTATATTTCTTGAGCAGTGCGATTGCTTCTTCACTTGATATTGCACCGTGAGACAGTTTTGTGCCACCGGAATTGCTGTTAGCAGGGGATGAAGTTATGGGGCAACCGCAGTGCACACAGTTCGTTGCTTTATCCGATATTTCTTTTCCACATTCAGAACATTTTATTAAAGCCATCTACCCACCTCCAACAATTACTTAAATTCTATAGTTGTTGACCAATCACTAAATTGTGAACCGTAGGTATCCCAAGCATCATTAAAGCAATAGAACGCTACACGGATATAGTTAGTTTCATTCTCTCGTACTGCTGTGTAGTACTTATAAATGTCACCATCGCCCATATCCTTGACGTATGTAAAATAGTAGTTACCATCAGAATCTTGTCCTACTGTAGCTTCATTTGCTTGAGCACTCGCAGAAGTATAATCAGCAATGGTGGAATCAGGATAATCGCTCTTCGGTTCAACATTAGCGATAATTGCCCATTCTTGATTTGCACCAAGACCATAGAAGTCGTTCAGTTCACTTTCTTGAGCTTCAAATCCCATATCCGCAGGGATAACAACGGTAGCACCGGTATCGCCCAAAGGAATTGCAATGTCTTCATCGTTTGCATCCTCTTGTGATTCGTTTCCGTTATCGCTGTCACTTGCATTGTCATATCCGAACTCTATCGTGGTTGACCAATTGAGAAATTGATCACGATAGGTATCCCAAGCATCATTAAAGCAATAGAATGCTACACGGATATATTCAGTTTCATTTTCTCGCACGGCTGTGTAGTACTTATAAATGTCACCGTCGCCCATATCCTTGACATATGTAAAGTAGTAGTTACCATCAAGATCTTGTCCTACTGTAGCTTCATTTGCTTGAGCACTTGCAGAAGTATAATCAGCAATGGTGGAATCAGGATAGTCGCTCTTTGGCTCAACATTAGCGATGATCGCCCATTCTTGATTTGCACTAAGACCATAAAAGTCGTTCTGTTCACTTTCTTGAGCTTCAAATCCCATATTGGCCGGGATAACGACTGTAGCACCAGTATCACCCAAAGTGATTACGACATCCTCATCATTCTGCCCACCTATGTTGCCACAAGCAGTTAATGCAAACAGCATACACAATGCCAAAAATAGTGTGGTTAATCTTTTCATTCTCATTTCCTCCATAAAATAAAAAAGTGTGTGCAACCGAAGCCGCACACACCGAAAAACGCAAACTCCGATTGTTGTCACACAAATCTAATCAGAACAGGTATCGCACCGTACATCCATCATAAGGAATTTGCATTTTTGCCAAATTCATAGATAGATGCACAAAAGGGTATAGTACCCCTATGGAAAAAGGATACCTGTGCCTTCTGATTATTTAGATTTATGTGACGGGAGATATTGTACTACTTTTTCGCTGAAATTTCAATGGTTTTTCAAGATTTCACTTGTTGATAAGCAGAAAATGTTTAGAGCAAAATACAGATGTGGAAATTTTGGGGGTGAAAAAACCTTGTTTTAAGCCATTTTCAAAGCACACAACTTGAGGGGCAAGGTGTTTGTACCTTACCCCCTCGATTTTGCATTTGGTAGCGTTATAGTCTTATTTAGCGAACATTATCACACGAAGATTACCTCTGCATTAACAATTTCTGTGGCTCGGCTGCGGATGTTATTTGTGCAAGCAATCCATTCCATTTGATTATCCGCTTTGAGTTGTTCGGTCACGCCTTCACGCTCTGCCATCTGTTTTACAAGCCGAAAAAACATATCCTCAGCTTGCTTATCAATGTCAGCGAGGTATCCGTTTAACTTACCACTTGTCAGCAGATTAGTGTATTGCACCTTGTGGTGTTGCTTGATGTATCGTAGGTGTCGCTGTCCCCATACACCGATTTCAATTTGTTCCTCATCGGGAAGTGCGAGGCAAGGAATAAAATAATCACCCTGCTGTTCGTATGTACCGCCCATCTGCTCAAATATTGTCTTTGCCATAATCTTAAACCTCCGTCATCTTTATTTTGAATTTCTTAATAGGTGCGTGTGCAATTTTGATAATGAGTTCATCTACTGCATCGGTATATCTTCCGTCTGCTATTAGTTTGTTTCGCAAATTGTTCAGACTGTCGATTATAACGCTGTACTCATAATCATCAATCGCTAAGTAGTATTTTTTCTTTCGCATACGCTCAACCTCCTTTGTACCTAGATTGTAGCAAGAAATTATCAAGATGACGAATGTGCAATTTTATTTTTAGACATAAAGAAAGACAGCGTAAAAAGCATTTCTGCCTTCTACGCTGTCTTTCCGCCTTTGTAACGCCCATAAAGTTGTATTTCGATGTATTTTCATATTACTTCCTTATGTGGCGTTAGCATTCCCGACAGCCCCTTTTTTTAACCTAATATTATTGTATTTTTAAAAAACTTCGTGAAATCTTCTTCTCTATTTTCTTCCTCGTCCAGTGTATATTCCATATCCACCATATCGTACTTTGCTCCCGCTAGTGGATTATATGGCATCAGCTCCACGCGGCAATCTCCCACAATCTCAGCAATCGCCCTTAGATTTTCCTCGGTGTCGGTTATATCTGGAATCAATGGCACCCGAAAAACAAATTGCTTTCCGCTTTGCTTCAGCCACTCTATATTCTTTAGAATTTTTTCATTACTGACACCCGTATAAAAGATATGCCCCTTTTCATCCGCCAGTTTAATATCCTGCAGTACATAATCCATATGGCTAACTACTCTTTTATAGGTCTCGGAATCCGCATATCCACTGGTCTGAATCGCCTTGTGTGTTTTTCCCAGTCTCTCAGCCAGCTCACACACAAAGTCAGCCTGAAGCAGCGGCTCGCCACCTGATATGGTGACTCCACCACCCATAATTTCAAGAATATCTGCATTTTTCAAAATTCGCTCTGCCAGCGCTTCGGCAGAGATATCTTCTCCTGCTACACTGAGGCATCCGTTTGGGCAGACATGGACACACCTGCTAAAAGGCTTGCAATCATCATGATTGCAAGGTCTCGTACATGCCCCGCAGTGACTACAGAAATTGCTCTTAAACATCAGCTGCTTTGCCGCCTTAAGACCCTCTGGATTATGGCACCACTTGCATCTTAATGGGCATCCCTTTAAAAATATCGTAACTCGGGAACCCGGGCCGTCATGAACTGTAAATTCCTTGATGTCAAAAATAATTCCGTCCATGCTCTTACACCCTGTACTGCTGACGTCTTAACACGTGATCCTGATACTCTTTATCCAGTTCCACAAAGTATGCGCTCCAGCCCCAGATACGAACTACCAGCTGGCGGTGCTCTTCTGGATGCTCCTGAGCCGCTTTCAGCATTTCTGTATTTACTGCATTTAACTGCATCTGATGTCCGCCCATATCAATATATGCTTTTACCAACGCTGCTACTTTTTTCACACTGTCCTCATCCTTGAACATAGAAGAAGCAAATTCTAATGTGAGAGGTCCACCATTGATATTTTCTGTAAAATCAGGCTTTGTAAACGATTTAATTACCGATAACGGTCCATTAATTTTTGCAAAAAGACTCGCTGAGAAGTTGGTTCCAAATGGTTCTCCCTTTCTTCTTCCGTCTGGCGATGCACCGATTTCATCTGCATGCCACAGATAATACATTGCCGAACCAGTTCCTGCGCGGTAAACACCACCACGGCAGTTCTTTTTACCTTTCAAGCTGTCAGAAAACATTTTCAGCAGTTGCACCGTCATCTCATCTGGAAGTTCTTCGTTATTGCCCATCTTTGGTGCCTCGTAGCGTAGTACTGGAAGCATCTCACTGTGAAGCTCAAAATCCGAATCTACAGCCTCAATTAATTCTTCTTTTGTGAAACGCTTTTCGTCATAAATATATTTGCTGATAACTGCAAGGGAGTCTGCCGCCGTTGCCACACCTGTGCCGTGAAGACCAAAGTTATTATATTTTGCACCGTCGTAAATGCCGCCATCAATCATGACATTCATAAATGGAGATGGTACAAACCACAAATCCTTAATGTTATCGCAGATTGCATCACATTCCTTCTGAATCTCTTCTTTTACTTTTCCAAGAAATTCTTCGAAGGTATCACATTCCATAAGATACTTATGTAAACAGATGTCAATCATCTTAGGGAATGATAATGCGCCGATATTTGCCACATCAGCCCCTACCTTTGGAATGATAAATTCCCAGCAGGCTGCCATTGCATAATCGCAGGCATCTTTATAGTCATATCCTAATTTTTGTAATCCTTCAATTGCGATATCATCATTGGAATACTGTGGAAATCCTAAGCCTGCTTTTGTAAGCTCACTTCCAAGCTCGTAAACTCTGATTGGTGTGTTTTTATTCACACGCAGGTTGATTTTCGGGTCAATCATGAGAAGATTTCTACTGGCTTCCAGGCAAAGTTCAGAAAGAAGATTGAACACTTCATTGCCATTCTCATCGATTCCGCCAAGCACCATACTCTGACCATTGTCGCCCTGCTGTACCCCTACATACAAATCACTGTCTTTATTAAAACCCAAGAAAAAATCTTCTACCATCTCCAAAGCAGTTTCTCTAGTGTAGAGTCCCTTTTCCATATCTGCCTTTAAATATGGATACATATATTTGTCGAAACGGCCCACTGTATTGTGATAGTTTCCTTCTAACCACAGTGAATAGTGGATAATACGAAAACTTTGGAGTGCCTCGTAAAAACTAGTAGCACCATACGCTGGCACACGCTCTAAGACCTTTGCCAGTTCTGTTTTTCCTTCTTCTACCGCTTTCTTTTGATAGCGGCTTGTGAGTGCAAGAATTGCATCAATGATACGTTTTCCATATTCATCAGCTTCTTCGCGAGCTGCAAGTAAGCCTGAACCAATGACTCTCTCGTAATTTGGTGACAAGTTTGACATATATCCTAATTCATGAATAAAATGCTTGCTCTTTATTTCTGCCCATTCCTCTTCCGTAAAACAGTCTGGAATATTTTTCACCGTTCTTATAAAACAGATTTTTTCATCTGGTAAAAGAACTGGCGTTTCAAGACCTGCCAAAAGTTCAAATCTTCTGGTCATACGCTCCTTAGGACTCAACCCTAATTCTTTATAGTCTTTAGACAGATTTACATATTCTTCGAAGTCTTTTCTAAATTTGTGATGTTCCCTATTCACAATATACTCTCTTAATACAGTGCTCATAGCTACCTTCCTTTTCCTATTCGAAATACAAATTTACTTATTGTTACAGGATAATCATACGTTTTAGCTCATTGACATAACAAGTAATTAGTTGTATTCTTATAGACAAAAGTTATCTTTTTAGATTTGTATAGGAGGAAAGCTATGATTATTCATCAGGAACACAATTCACTTGGAAATCACAACTACAATGCATTTTTTTACGATAATTGTGAGTGGTTTTATCATTTTCACAAAAACTATGAATTAGTCTATGTTTTAGACGGCGAAGTGGAGCTTACCTTAAACGGCAGTCAAATTTTGCTGAAAAAGGATGATTTCGCATTGATTTTTCCTAATGAATTCCACTCCTACCACACACCAGACAATTCTTATGTATGGATTGGTGTTTTTTCTGCTGACTTCGTAGGCGAATTTGCTAAGTTAATGGCTACAAAACGAGCAAAAACTCCTGTCTTTGTGTGTGAACCACAAATCAAGGAGTTTCTTCAAAATTATCTTATTACGGAACAAACTCCAGATACCTTTATCCTGAAGTCTGCCCTATATGCAGCATGCAGAGAATTTCTCGAAAAAGTGCCTCTCTACGATGCTGAAAAAGAAAAGAGTTTTATTTATGATATTATTTCTTATATGGAACAAAATTTCCAAAAGGAAATTTCATTGATGACGATTGCCGAGGATTTTGGATATGAGTATCACTATCTCAGCAGACAGTTTCACAATCACTTTCACATGAACTTCAAACAGTTCTTAAATATTTACCGGGCAGATTATGCTAGAGACCAGTTGCTCCATACGGATGCAAGTATTACGGATATTGCCCACAATTCTGGCTTTCAGACTGTGCGCACCTTTAACCGGGTGTTCTTAGAGCAGACAGGGATGACACCATCGGAGTTTAAAAGGAAAAAATAGCGGGGAGTTTCCCCAATGTCATTAAGTTAAGGAAGCGTTCTAGCTACAATGACTAAAAAACAATCAAATTATAATCAGAGATATTAATCCACTGCATCGTTTTTGATGTGGTGGATTTTTACTTGGATAAAAAATTGAGATTTTCCATATACGATATTTTTGTTGCTCTATGGAGAAAAATCTCCTAATTTTCATGAAATTCCTTTGATTTTTTGCTCCATTTTTCCTTATGCAAGAAAAGTGTTCCTAGATGCCAACAGATTCGCCCAAAGTATATACATAGAGCGAGATTTTTTGTCCATATGGAAAATGCAGAAGGAAATCTGTAAGAAATAAGCCTATATTTCTTTTCCGTAGTAGTACATCTGCAATCTTTCGTAGATTTTCTTATAGCATACGAGCCATAAATGCAATTGCGCAAAGCATGTATGAGCAATCACGATTTTCGTAAGGGGATATGTGTTAAAAAACTTGGCGAAAGATTCTGGAAAAGTCTAAGCAACTGCGTTCGGAGATGCGATTTAAGAAGCGCGTCAAAAACTCGCATTCGCTCAAGCAATTTGCCGCGCTTCTTCATTTACCGAACTGCAGTTGCAAGACTTTACACAGAATCTCTCAATGCTCTTTCCCACATATCCTCTTGCGAAAATCTGGTTGTGAGTTTGCTATGCGCAAATTGTAATAACATCTTGGCTCGTGGGCTGTTAGAAAATCCGAAAGATGAAGGCGTACTATTACGAAAAATCCACCATATCAAAAACGATGCAGTGGATTAATATCTCTGATTATAATTTGATTGTTTTTTAGTCATTGTAGCTAGAACGCTTCCTTAACTTAATGACATTGGGAGTCTCCCCGCAAAATAGGTATAGAAAACGCGACGGACTTAAATGTTTGAATAAACAAGTCCAGATTTCAATGTTATGTAATCATAACAGATTCATAAGAACACCTCAAGGAGTTAAGGACATTTCCACAAAAAAGAAAAGTTATACACATCCTGTGCATAACTTTTCTTTTCATTTTAATCTTTTTAGTATCTCTCCCTCTCTCTTTTGGCAGGTAAATAATAAAACTTGCTTCTTATTCTTTACTAACCACCTAAGGGTATTCTCTAACCTGGCATCATCATAGAATACAAAGGTATCATCAAGTATAACCGGATATTCTTCTTCAAACAGAATCTCGCTCGCCGCCATACGAAGTGCAAAGTAAATCTGTTCGATAGTTCCACGACTCACCTGTTCGATTCCAATCTTTTTCTCTCCAGTATAAAGCTGCATTTTTAGTTTCTCATCAATGAGAAGCATAGAATACTTACCACCTGTAATTTCGCTCAGAATAGACGAAGCCTTTCGATTCAGTTCTACGCTGAGTTCCTGATGTACGTCTTTAGACAAAAGGAGTAATTGTTCAGTTGCAAGCTCCAGTGCATTTTTCTTCTGAGTCTGGCTTTTATAGTCATCTCCTGCCTCTTCAAGTTCACTAAGCCGCTCTTGGAGATTACCATATTGAATCTGTTTCTCTTTCATTTCTGCCTGCATACGTTCTTTTTGACCCAGCAGCTTCGCAAGCGCCTCTTTTGCCTCAGCAACTAATTCCTCTTGCGGTATTTTCTTGCCATCCTTCAGGCGATTCCAGACAAACAAGCCTTCTGCCAGCGCGATTACTATAGTAATCATATAATTCCATGGCGCACTAAACACTAAGAATACAATAATCAGCGCCAATAACATAACTGCAATGAACGACGGATGAATTCGCCACTTACTGCAAGGCATACTTTCTTGTTCCTCTTGTTTCTCTTTGGCAGCTTCAATTTTCTTTTCCAATTCGTCTAGCTCATCTTCTGTTTTATGAATGTCTCTCCACACATAGGCGGCTTCCTGCTCAATCTCATATCGCTTCTGCTGTTTTTCCTGCAACAACACACGAATATCTTTCTCTACTTCTTTTTTCTTCTTATTTAGGAGATTCAATGCACCATCTAAATCAATATCACTATTCCCCGTCGAATAGTAATTCGTCGCAAAATTCTGAAGCTCTGCTGCCAAAGTCTGATTCGGTTCTACCTTCATCTGACCGATTGCTATCGTATTTTCATATGTGGAAGCGTCAAGACCGCCCAAAATCATTTCCAAATCACCATGAACTAATGAGAATTCCTCTCCATCATCCTCACAGATGAGACTGGCGCTCTTCGAATATTTATCAAACGTTCTCTCCAGACAAAAGTGCTTTCCGCCGCTCTCGAAGCGAAGTGTTCCCGAGTAATAATTCGGGTTTTCCCATGGCTCATAAAGGCTGAAAGTATCGTTTACCGACGCTCTCCCTCTACCTCTCTCCAAGCCAAATAACATGCTTTTAATAAACGTATGGACGGTCGTTTTTCCCGATTCGTTTTCCCCGTAAAACAGATTGATACCATCCTTTAACACAATCTTTTCGTCTGAGAACTTCCCAAAATTTTTCAAATAAAGTTCCCTTATCTTCATAATTATCCCCTTTTCGTCTCCATCAGAGCCTGCACCCCTTCATACAGTGCCTGATACTCTATACTGTCTTCTTCCTCGTCCTTTAGACTCTCAATAAATCTCCCTAGTAAATTTCCTTGATTCTTATCTAACAGTTTCCCAAAATCATAAGACGGCTTCGTCTCGTCCACGATTTCGATAATATTGCCAAAGTTTTTGATACTTTCCAGTTCAAACACAATGTCTGTATCCCGGAATCCCTTTAATATAAATTTGTAAATATGCTCCAAACCATGTTCCTGAATCTGTTCGCGGACAGCTTCCTTCACGGACCCATTTGTCATCCCTTCATCTATAGGAATCACAAGATGCTTATACTCTCGCTTTGCAGAAGGAACAAATTCTGTCGTAACTCCCTTGTCTGTAATCTCTCCTTTTACATAGCCATGTGGTCCAATATCATTCTTATCTGTCGGCTCCAATGCACCTGCAAAGATTGCCTTGTTTTCCAGAAGTATCTGCGGTTTATGAATATGACCGAGAGCTATATAATCATAGCCCAATCCCGCCATTACTTCTTTTTTGATTGGAATGTGTTTTTCATCGCCACCATGGGCAAGCAGAATTTCGTATTTCTGCTTTCTCGGTGCATACATACGGTCATAGAGGCTTTCGGTAATCTCTTTCTGATGATAGCTGAGCCCATAGACATTGGTACTAAGGTCTTCAAGCTCCACACAGCCCATATGCCCATTTAATAATGGAAATACATTTTCTCCCCATGTAAATGTATGATAGTAAGAATCTGGTTTCAAATAATCGTGATTTCCCACAATGAAAACCACTTTTGTCTTTGTCAGCTTCGAAAACAGGAAGTTGACTTCCTTTAACTCTCTCATAAGTGGCTGGCGGTGAAACAAATCCCCTGCAATCAGAAGAAGATCCACTTCTTCCCACTCACAAAGATTCACAATCTGCTCCAGCGCATCCCAGATTTCTCTTCCCCTTGTTTTATTTCCGCTCTTTAGTCCTTCTGGTTCGGCTCCGAGATGGACGTCTGCTATATGAATGAATTTCATCTTTCTCCCTCACTTGTTTATCTGGTAATGTCACAATAAAATGTGTTTCCAGCTCATCACTTTTCGCTTCAATCGTTCCCTCATGAAGTTCCACAATCTTCTTGGCAATCGCAAGCCCCAGTCCAGCCCCTCCTGTTCTGCTGCGCCTTGCTTCATCCATGCGATAAAATTTTTCAAAAATCATTTCCAGCTTGTCTGCCGGAATCTGCGCACCGCGATTGGAAAATATAATCTGATTTCCATTTTCGATGCGCCTTGCTGTAATGCGGATTATTGAATCCGAATAACAATAGGATACCGCATTTCTCAAAATGTTATCAAATACACGTGCCAGCTTGTCCGCATCTCCATAAACCTTCAAATCATCCTCGGCGTTTACTTCACACAGAAGATTCTTCTCCTGGAAAACACCATAAAACTCATCTGCCACCTGCTCCAGCATCATTGTCAGATTCAGTTCTGTCTTGTCTAGTTCAATATCCTGCAGATTGAATTTGGTAATATCAAAAAACTCGTTAATCAGCTCTCCAAGACGAATCGATTTTTCCAACGCGATATGAGTATATCGTTCCCTTTCTTCCTCCGGCATATCCTTATAACTGTCCAGCATGGTCAGATAAGCCACAATGGAAGTCAGCGGTGTCTTCAAATCATGTGCCAGATAGACCACCAAATCGTTTTTCTTTTTCTCTGCCTCTGCCGCTTCGCGCTCCTGTTTCTTCAAGGTATTTTTGATCTCAATCAATCTTGATTCAATCGGCTTTAACTCCGTAATCATGTGAATTGTCTCCTCTGAATCTGATGTGATATTATTGATTCCAGCCTCAATCTGTCTTAAATACTTTTCAAATCTTGAAAGCGCAACGTAAAAGAAAAGCGAAAACAACAATAAATATCCAATAATCAGGAAAAACTCCTTGTTGTTTCCAATGACACGCCAGTACCATGCCCGTGCCGCTTCCTCCTGCACATTGATAGATGTCAAAAAGTGAACCAGCCCGTTTGATGAACCCTCTAAAATATACTCCAGAATAAATCCACCAACGAGAATTGTCAGCGACGTTACAAACACAGTCTGCAATAAAATAGTCAGTTTTAACTTTCGATAATTATTCTTCAACTTTATAACCTACTCCCCAAACTGTCTTAATAAAATCAGATTTTCCAGTTGGTCCACTCATCTTCTCACGCAGATGTCTGATATGAACCATCACGGTATTGTTGCTGTTCTTATAATACTCTTCCTTCCAGACTTGTCTGAAAAGTTCTTCTGAACTAATTACCTTACCCCTATTTTCACATAAGAGCCATAAAATATCAAATTCCAACGGAGTTAACGTTAAGGAACGTTCGTTGAAAATACACTCATGTGATGTGCGGTTTAGTACAAGTCCCGCAAAATCAATCACATCGGCGCTTCCCTTCACACCATCATTATACTTTGTATAGCGGCGAAGCTGTGCCTTCACCCTTGCAACCATCTCCAGCGGATTAAATGGCTTTGGAATATAGTCGTCTGCCCCAAGTGTCAGACCAGTAATACGGTCTGCCGCATCCACCTTTGCAGTCAACATGATTACCGGAAAATTATATTTTTTGCGGATTCTCCGCAAAATCTCAAAGCCATCAATATCTGGAAGCATCACGTCTAGAATTGCAAGGTCAATCTTATTATTTTCAATGCAATTTAGCGCCTCTTCCCCCGTATAACACTTGAATACCTTATACTCGTCACTCTGCAAATATAACGCTACAATATTTGCAATTTCATGTTCGTCATCTACTACTAAAATATTCATACGCGCTCCCCTTTCAACTTAAGAAAAATTTATGAATTTAAAAAGCGCAGGAAACCAAGTTTCCCACGCCCCTTTCATCCTATAATTCGCAGTTATTTACTGTTCTTGGGAATGGTAACACGTCTCTGATGTTAGACATTCCTGTAAGGTACATTACGCAGCGTTCGAAACCGAGTCCGAAGCCTGCATGTCTTGTAGAACCATATTTTCTAAGGTCAAGATAGAATTGGTATTCTTCTGGGTTTAATCCCATTTCATTCATACGAGCGAGTAACTTATCGTAGTCATCTTCTCTCTGGCTTCCGCCAATGATTTCACCAATTCCTGGTACTAAACAGTCAACTGCTGCAACTGTTTTATTGTCATCGTTCATCTTCATGTAGAATGCTTTGATATCCTTTGGATAGTTTGTAACAAATACAGGACGCTTGAACACCTCTTCTGTCAAGTAACGTTCATGCTCTGTCTGAAGGTCACATCCCCATGAAACTTTATAATCGAATTTATCATTGTTCTTTTCTAAGATTTCGATTGCCTCTGTGTAGGTTACACGGGCGAAATCAGAGGTTGCCACGTTGTTCAAACGTTCTAACAAACCTTTGTCCACAAATGAATTGAAGAAGTTCATTTCTTCTGGTGCATGCTCTAGTACATAGTTAATGATGTATTTTAACATAGACTCTGCAAGGTTCATATCGTCTTCCAAATCAGCAAACGCGATTTCCGGCTCAATCATCCAGAATTCTGCTGCGTGACGTGTTGTGTTAGAATTTTCCGCACGGAATGTTGGTCCGAATGTGTAAATGTTACGGAATGCCTGTGCGTATGTTTCCCCGTTTAACTGACCAGATACTGTAAGACTTGTCTCTTTATTAAAGAAGTCTTGTGAGTAATCTACTGTTCCATCTTCTTTCTTTGGAAGGTTTTCCAGGTCTAATGTTGTTACACGGAACATTTCTCCAGCACCTTCACAGTCACTTCCTGTGATAAGTGGTGTGTGTACATATACAAACCCTCTTTCCTGAAAGAATTGGTGAATTGCATATGCGATTAAAGAACGTACACGGAATACAGCCTGGAATGTATTTGTTCTAGGACGTAAATGTGCGATTGTTCTTAAATATTCAAAGCTGTGACGCTTCTTCTGAAGTGGATAATCTGGAGCAGATGCACCTTCTACGGTTACCTCTGTTGCCTGAATTTCAAATGGCTGTTTTGCCTGTGGTGTCGCAACTAAAGTACCTTTTACAATAATTGCAGCGCCTACGTTTAATTTTGAAACCTCTGCAAAGTTATCCATTGTATCATTATATACAACCTGTAATGTTTCAAAGAATGTTCCATCATTTACGACAATGAAACCAAATGTCTTCGAATCGCGGATGCTGCGAACCCAGCCGCCTACTGTTACTTCTTTATCTAAATATTGTTCACGATTTTTATATAACTCTTTTACAGTTACTAAATCCATTTTTCTCAACTCCTTTATGCTCTATTTGTTTAGTATACCCTATTTTACCATTTATCGCAATTGCAAAGTTGAATATTTTAGTATATACTATCTTTATGTGCGAATTATTAATGGGGAGAGAATAATAATGCAAAAGAAGAGACGTAGAAAAAGAAAATCAATTATTACTGTATATATAGCAAGAGCTGCAGTTGCTATCGTTTTGCTCATCATGCTTATACTGATGTTCTGTGGATGCCTTTATATCCGAGACTGGTTCCGTAAAGATGACGCGGACAAGAATGAACCGAAAGTAGAGGCAGACGGTGACGTGGATTCCATTAAAAAAGAGGATACTTCTTCAGAGGATGAGCCTGAGCTTCCTCAATATCCGGGTGTCAGCATTGTTGTAGACCCTGGGCACGGTGGAAATGACGGTGGTACTTCTAGCACAGATGGCACTGTCATTGAAAAGGAGATTAACCTTTCCATTGCTTCCGAGGTACAAGCTCTTTTGAAAAAACACGGGGTTGAGGTAACCATGACCAGAGACTATGATGTTTACATGAGTCTTGACGAACGAGTAGTCGCTGCAAATCAAACAAATGCAGACTTTTTCGTGAGTCTTCATTGTAATTACTATGAAGGTGATGCTTCCATCGATGGTTTAGAAGCATTCTACTGTTCTAATGCAGCGGGCAGCCAAAAGTTTGCTGAAAGTATAGCAGATGCCGCCAAACAGATTGATGAAATTGCAGTTAGAGGTGCAACCCAAAATAATTATTATGTTACCAAGCACACTAGCATGGATGCTGTCTTGATTGAAATGGGATTCTTATCAAATCCAACAGAATGTGAGAAATTGACATCAAGCGATTATCAGAAAGTGCTTGCGCAGGCTATCGTAGATGGTATTTTGCAAGTATTTGATGAACAAAACTCTGCAGACGGCAATAGCGTTAATACAGAAAACAAGGAGAGTTCTAGATAGAGCTCTCCTTTTTCATAGTCTATTACTTTACAATTTCAAGTACTTCCCGAATATCGTCAATTTCCTTCCAGGCACCTTCTACTTTATCAAATCCATATGTCACAAATACAAATGGGATACCAGCAACCTTTGTTGCTTCGAAATCTCCTGGGGTATCGCCTACATAAATCGCATTCTGAATATGGTTGCGCTCCATAACCATTTTAATATTTTCTCCCTTACTTTTAAGCGTATCACCAAAACATTCCGTATCTGTTACATATTTTTCCAGATTATTTTTCTTTAAGAAAACTTCAATGTAGCCCGTCTGACAATTACTAACCACGCACACCTTACAGTGTTTTGAAAGTTCTTCAAAAACCTCTGTCACACCTGGGTACAACAGACTTTCTCCTTCGTACTCCATTAATACTTTATCTTCATATATGCATGTAAGGTCAGATATTTTGTCGCGAGTGTCCTGGCCGGCATCCGGAAACAGATTTTTCATGATAATATCTGGTTGTTTTCCAAATTGTTGTTTGAGAATTTCACCTGTAAGTGATACATTCTTTATTCCTGCCTCTTTTGCAGCGCGGGTCCACCCCTCTGCAACCACATCAGTTGCATCCCACAAAGTTCCATCTACATCAAAAATAACTGCATCGATTTTCATAAATTCAAACTCCTTTTTATCTATACTCTTTTTGTATCATAGCGAAAAAAGAGTCTGTTGACAAGATAAAGTAACAGAATGATTTATCTAAAATCTATGCTTACTCTTTCCGCCAGCTCTATCTCATGTGCATTTCTACGTATTTCAACAATAAAGTTTCCTGGGTTTACTGTCCATTGTCCCCGGGAAGTCGAAAAGTACGAAAACGCTTCTTTTCCAAGTCTAAACTTCGCTTCCACTTTTTCGTGCGCCTTAACAAACACTTTGTCAAAGGCTTTCAGTTCTCGAACAGGACGATATACTACTGGATGAACCTCATTTACATAAAGCTGCACCACCTCTTTTCCATCTGTATCGCTCGCATTCTCAATTTGGATGCTGACTTCCACATAATCTGCTTCAACTTTCACCTTTAAATCTGAATATTTAAATTTCGAATAGCTGAGACCATAACCAAACGGATATAGCACTTCTACCCCTTTCGTTTCAAAGTGACGGTACCCCACATTTAGCCCCTCTTCATATACCATAACAGATTCATCACGATAAGTATGCTCCGAAGGAATATCTGCCAATGAATACGCATAGGTTTCTGTCAGTCTTCCAGACGGATTGACTTTTCCAGTCAACACATTTGCAACCGCCTGAGATACATTTTGTCCACCGAAACCTGCCAGGACAACAGCATCTGCCAGTTTATCAAACTCAGATAAATCCACAGCCGAACCCGCATACACCACAACTACCAGCTTCTTAGAATACTTGCGTAGATAACGAAGTGCATCTAACTCTTCCGGAGAAAGCTTGATATCTTGTCTGTCCGTCTCTTCCACTTCCACTCCAGCTCCGGTACCAATAGTCAGAATTGTAACATCGCTCTTTGCACTTTCCACACAGGCTTTTTTTAGGTTTCCCATGCTGACAAGTACACCATATATCTTACCAATACTTTCTGTATAAAATGCATCGCAGCCCAGATTCTTAAGAGCCTCATCTAACGGCATATATGGTCTGTTTGGAATTACTGCACTACTTCCGCCACCGTAATAATACAGGTGTGCTGGTGCTCCGGTCACACAGATTTTCCCCTTTGTAATAGGAAGTACCCCATTATTTTTCAGAAGAACAATGCCTTCTTCTTCCACTTCCTGTGAAATCAAGATACGTTCCTCTATAGAATATTTTACTTCCTGGAGTACTTTCTCTGTAGTTGCTTTTTCTGCAAGTGCCACGATTCTAGCCGAACATTTATCTAAACACTCCAAATCCACTTTGCCGTCTGCCAAATACTTTTGCATTTCTTCGGCATGCTTTGCATTATGTGGAAATTCCAAATCAAGTCCCGCATGAAGACTATCCAGCGGATTCTGAACTGCTTCCCAATCAGAAACAATCACGCCGTCAAATCCCAGTTCCTCTCTCAAAAGGTCGTTGAGTTTCTTATTTGCACTCATGCGCACGCCATTTACCAGATTATAAGAAGTCATAACAGTCCATGGCTTTGCCTGCACTGCGATTTCAAAAGGCTTTAAATAAATCTCTCTCAATGTTCTTTCGTCTACTTCAGAAGACAGCCAGTATCTGGAATATTCTCGGTTATTACAGCAGTAATGCTTTAATGAAGTACCTACGTGCCCAGCCTGTACACCTTCGATAAAACTCTTTCCGAACATGCCAGCCACGTACGGATCCTCTGAGAAATATTCGAAATTACGTCCACACAAAGGGGTACGCTTGATATTAACTCCCGGCCCAAGAAGAACGTCTACATTGTGCTCGATACAGTCATCTGCAATGGCTCTTCCCATTTTACGGGCAAGTGATATGTTCCACGTCTGTGACAGCATCTGATAACACGGATAAGCAACTGATGGATAAATACTGTCATTTGCCCAACTGTCTGTAACTGCCAGACATCGAAGTCCAACCGGGCCATCGCTCACTTTTACCTTGCCGATCTTCCCGCCAAGGTCGTCCGTCTCCCACCAGTCCTTTGCCATTACAAGTCTTAATTTTTCGGTATTCGGAATATGTTTAACTATTTCCATATTTTTCTCCTTCATAAGATATACTCTCCTGCAGTCAAAGTAATCATTTCACCGTCTGTATTTGACACTTTTACCAGAGCCTTTGTATCAAAAGGTACCTTCACATACAATTGATACCCTGCTTCTTTTCTTTCCCATTTAATTGCAATTTTCCCTTTTGGAGAATCATACTGCATATCAACATAAGCAAATCTGTCTGTAAATTCAGGTGCTACCAAGAATTCTTTAAATCCCGCATCTTTTACAGTCAATCCACAGATATGCTCATACATCCACTGTACAATGCTTCCGTACGCATAATGATTCAAAGAATTCATACCTGTGCCCAATATTTTTCCATCTGGCAATACCGAATTCCAGCGTTCCCAGATAGTCGTCGCGCCCATATCTACCTCATATAACCAGCTTGGAAAATCATTTTGAAATAGAAGTTCATAAGCTGCATCACTGTACCCCTCTGATGAAAGCACTTTACAGAAAAAAGGTGTTCCAACAAAGCCGGTTTTCAAATGCATATTGTTTTCTTTTAAGAGTTTCACGAGCCCTTCTGCAATTTTTCCTCGTTGCTCAGTTTCCACCAAATCCATAGCCAAAGCAAGAATATGTGCAGTCTGTGTACACACTCTGCTCTTTCCGTCTGCTGTATAGTAAGCATCCTGCACGGCTTTTTTTGTACGGTCACTTATCCGCTGATAATAGGCTGCGTCTTCTTCCCTTCCCAACACATGAGCAGCTTTCGCAACCAATCCCGAAGAATATTTCAGGTATGAAGATGCAACAAGCGTAGTATCTGTTCCGCCAAATCTGTCATCTTCCTGACTTGCATCGCCATCCAAAGCCAGCCAGTCTCCAAACTTAAAACCATGTTCCCACAGACCTGTCGGTCCAAGATTATTGCGCACAACCCAGTCAATCCACATTTTCATGCTCTGATAGCATTCTTCTAGAATCGCAACGTCACCATATTGTTCATATAACGTCCACGGAATGATAACTACCGCATCGCCCCATGCACAGGAACCACCTTTCCAAAAAGGCCCTACCTTCGTTAAATCCTTAAAGAACGATGGTGCCACATGGCCAACCATTCCATCCTGTTCTTTCTGTTCTACCCAGACATCTCGGAGATACTTTCTGTAAAATGCATAGGTATCCATGTTATAGCTTGCAGTTTTACAGAACATCTGGGCATCGCCGGTCCAACCCATACGTTCATCCCGCTGTGGACAATCTGTTGGCAAGTCCAAGAAATTGTCTTTCTGACTCCATTTTGCATTTAAAAATAATCGGTTGATACGCTCGTCTGATATAGTAATGTGGCCCGTTTCATCCAAATCAGAGTAAACCACGCATCCTGTAAAATCATCGATATTTAACGGTTTTGTACTTCCTTCCACTTTCACATAGCGAAAACCATAGAATGTAAAATGTGGTTCTACTATCTTTTCGGTTCCATCAGAAATATAAACATACTCTGCTTTTGCTGTTCTTAAATTCTCATTATAGAAACAGCCGTCCTGTAAAATTTCACCATACTTAAGTTTTATCACCGTACCTACTGGTTCATGGATACGCATACGAATCCAGCCTGTCATATTTTGTCCCAAATCAAGAACCGTTTCGCCTATTGGTGTATAAATAATTTCTACCGGCTTTCTCGTTTCTTTCACCACAATTGGAAGTGAAAGGCGGTCTTCCAATTTCCCGATTTTTACTGTTTCTCC
Source organism: Tyzzerella sp. (assembly GCA_017465565.1). GTDB lineage: Bacteria > Bacillota > Clostridia > Lachnospirales > Lachnospiraceae > Faecalimonas. The sequence goes on along the minus strand of JAFTWA010000054.1, from coordinate 48,958 downwards.
ATTACTTGCTTTTTCTGCGAGTTCCTCGTATGCTCCGCGTTTTAATACATCCATAATCTTGACATAATCCCACGTACTATCTGGGCAGGCAGCACACGACCACCCTGTAATCACCTTACGCTCGTCATACACTTCCCCGTCATAAATGCTATCGGCAATCACCGGAGCTGGTGCACATTTCCAAGACTTATCTGTTGTAACAATGGTCTCCGAACCATCGCTCATGGTAAGTCTCAGCTCTGCTTTTAAGAGATAGCGGTCGATAAAAGGCGTCTGATATCTATGGTATCTGGACGAAGCACCAAATCTGCCTTTTGCCCAGCCATTTCCCATCATCACACCGATTACATTACTTCCATTTGTAAGTAGGTCTGTAATGTCGTATGTATAAATCTGCACTAGGCGGTCCACACTGGTACAACCTGGTGCGAGATACTCTTCTCCCACCTTCTGTCCATTTACCTCTAAGTGATAAAGACCAAGCCCTGTCATGTAAAGTCTTGCTTTCTTGACATCTTTTACATCAAATGTCTTTTTTATATATGGACTTTGATTTGCGTTACTCCATGGAGTTGTAATCCATTCTCCCAAAAGTTCCTCTTCTCGTTTTCCGATTTCAAAGAAATTCACTTCAGAGATTGCAGTATCTCCTGCATCGCCCCAAACCTGTACTGTCCAATAATACCTAGTACGTGGTTTTAAGGTAATTGGAAGCTTTACGCCTGTGCTGTTTAAAGATGCATCTGGATTACTTGTATAAATGACCTGCTGCATTTTTCTATCTAACGTAACTGTAACCTGTGCACGCACCTGCTCTTTTGAGATATCACTCTCTGTAATCCATGATACAGTGGCGTGTTCCATCGCGAATCCAATCGGATTTACAATATGATTTGTTTTACAATTATAAATTCTCATTCGTAATTCCAGCACCTCCTTTTAAGCCTTCCTGAATTGCCACAAGTGCATAGGAAGCAAATCCATGGTCCATACTTCCTGTAAAATCACGGAATTCCCAAAGGGTTCCTGTGTATTCTTCCATCTTGCCAAAGAATCCCTTCACGTCCTCTAACAGCAACTCATATTCCTTCATCTGAAGTAATGTTTCCAAACGCAGGTATGCTCCAATAAATGCATTGACTTCCATAATTTCCGGCATGGCGCCCTTTCTATCTGGTCTAAATACTTTCAAAATCAAATGTTTTAATTCTTTGTACTCTGGCAAATCAATATCAATTCCTGCGAATAATACTGCATAATATTGACAAGCCTCAGAAGCATCTTCCTGCAGCTGTAACGCACCATTTTCATCTCGTATTGCATGGTCATGAAAATACTGTCCGTTAAAAGACTGCCCTACAGCCATCTTCTGCACTTCTCGGCTGCGTCTTTCGTATTCCGCATCGTCATACAAGTCTGCTACACATTCCAATACTCTTGCATATAAAAAATTGGTTGGATAATTCACATCCCTTGTCCAGTCATTCGCCTTGCTCCATTCCACAAAATTCCACGAAGGGAGACACTCAAGTAATCCATCTTCATTTTCATATTGACGATAGAACTCCAATAATGCATAAATACTCGCCTTAAATTCTTCCTTTTGTTCCAAATGACCGCGTTTATGAATGTATTCTTCCACTTCAAGAATGTACCACATGGTCCACTGTGGAATAAATGTTCCTCCCGCGCGTATATCTGAAGGATAGCAATCTGGAAGAACTCCCACTGGGTAGTCCCCCGGATTTTTAAACAATCTATAATTTTCCAAAAAGGCGTCTTCCACCTTTGTATCTCCTGTCAACGCATACTCTGCTTTTGCCGTGAAATAAGAATCACAAAGCCAGCCTGCACGTTCGCGCGACGGACAATCCATATATAAATCCACTGCGTTGTGGGCAAAAGTGCGCACTGCTGCCCTATGAATCGTATTCAAGGTTTCATCTGCACAGTTCAAAGGTTCCAATCCTGTAATATCAAACATAAATGTCTTCACACCAAAGGCATTCAACTTGATAGCCCCATCTTTTACCGCAACCATCACATAGCGGAAAGTGTAAGGTTCGAAACTCATTAGCTCTTTTGACTCACCCTGTGGTAGAAAATATTCCAGCACGTTATGGGCTTTCATATTGGAAACTGTAAATGTCTCACCCTCATAGTATTCGCTAAAACCAATTACCACATCGCTCTCTTCTAACACACTCATGGAAGCCTTTAAAAAGCCTGCCTCGATTCTGCAAAAGTCCAGAATCGCAAATTCACCTGCCTTAAGCGTAATCGGAAATTCCACTTCCCTTTCCGCAATCGTCTGACGCAGGCACTGTATCCAACCATATGGGTGCATCGCTATCTCCTCCCAAGGAAATACACCCCATTCTTCCAAGTTAATGCCACCAGAATACCACGTATCATTGTGTGGTATATCTTCATCATATATAAACGAACCAAACTTAAGTACTTGGCTCAAATTGATATCTTCATACAATGGATAAGGCGCTTTCCTTTCCAAGATGACTGGTTTCTGTGATATAACTGCCACCTCTGCCTTATATGCTTCATCTATCATAGAAAGGCCATTTCTATTATCCCAAACCTCGCAAAAATGGCGTTGCAAAGAATATCGTTCCACCGTCTGCACTTTGCATGCTGGTAAAAATCCATCAAAATCTTGACCGCTATAAGCAATTACATATTCCCCGCATTGCACTTCCGCCATAACATAAGATGGTGCCAACACAGTAGATAAGCTACGGCAATAATATCCTACTGCCTCAATAATAATTTCATTTTTCTCTGCCTTCAGATATTCGTCTAACTTTAAAATATCTTCTCTCGCATAACCTTTCGCTGTACGCGCCGGTCCAAAGCCCACAAATATACCATTTACAAGCACGCGATAAAAAGCACTTCCTGTAATATGCAGTTCGACGTCTCGATGCTCAGCTATTTCTGTATGAAACACGGCATGCACATTCATTTCACATTCTTTATTCAAAATCCATATCGGTTTTGCCTTTTTAAACATGAAACAATCCCCCTTTATATGATATAGTACCAAAAAAGGGAATCTAATTTTAGATTCCCTTTCAACCAAAAAGTTGTCCTTATTTTCCGAATACTAAGTTAGATTGTTTCGTTTCTAATGCTTCGTCTCTGGTAAATATGACTGCTATCTTCATTTGTTCCGGTGAATTTTCCGTAAAAACAGGCCGCAGTTTAATGACGTGTTCTCCCGCTTCCAAATGCTGCGCAATCACGGTTGGATTATGGGTTGAGCCATGTTTTTCTATCCACTCTCCGCCATCCACAGAGTATAAAATCTTTGATTCTCTCTTGAAATTCGAAAGCATGGCAATTTCCGTTCCTTGAAATCTATAGACAAACTCTGCCTCACTATTTTCTGCGTAAATGTAGCCCACATAAGGAGTCTCTGGCAAAGCCAAATAAATATCTTCTGAATAATAAAAACCTACAGATTCTTTCAACATATCCTGATTGCAGTTCTGATAGACACGATTTCCGTCTAACAAATGCTTACTCTGCAACGGAATCACTTCCATTTCTTCTGCACTCTGCATATCTGGCGGCGAAGCTATCAGACTCTGATGTAAATATTCCTCAACACATTTGTAATATGTAAAATACCCTGCATCCGTCGGATGCACAATATCGATATAATATTTTCTCCACTCATCATCACATAAGGCTGGCAGACTATCCACCAATGCTTTCCCCACATAAATAGTAGGAATCTGATACACGCTGGCGATTCTCTCATGCCCACAAGCCGCCCCGTAAAGTTCTTCTGCCTCGGCTGTTTCACGACAATCCGTAATCAGAGTTACAATATCACACTGCGGCAAGCGTGCTTTCACTTCTCTTACAATCGTTTCATACTGCAGTGCTGCCACTTCCATGGAAGAACCAAAAAAGAAATCATTGATTGCATATTCAATAAAAAGCAAATCCGGAGCCTGTGATAAAATGTCTCTCTCCAATCGATACACCCCCAGAAAAGTGCCGCTTTCTCCTATGGCCGTATTGATGTCTCGTATGTCTGCTTCTGGAAAATGTTCGCGAAGCCATTTAGCAGACAACGCTCTCCAAGAATACTTTTCCTTATCCGTACTGCCATAGCCGGCGGTCACAGAACCGCCAAAATAGACAACATTTAATTTCTTATCTTGCGTTAATTTTCTATATGTATTTACTAAAGGTCTTCGATAACGAATAAACTGAGATTTCACTTTCCGTTCCCTGCCTCTCTATATTTCCATAAATGTAGATATTTTTCCTTATATAATATAGTAGCAAAAAAGGGAATCTAATTTTAGATTCCCTTTCAACAAAAAAGTTGTCTTTATTTTCCAAAGACCATGTTAAATTGTCTTATTGTCCCCTAATAACAAACTATCGATTATTGGATGAATCATCTCAATATTCTCGATTTTATTAATGGCACACAATTTCTTCCCGGCATCCTTACTAGACGCACCACAGTGGTACACCTGTTCCGTAGGCAATCCATAATCAAGCACAATCAATCTGTCATGACAATCGGGATTTGCTTTGATACGAAGAGGTGGGTATTGATTAATAAAATCACTTACCACTGCTGTTGTCAAAAATCCATTCCTTCCATGCCCATTCTCGGTAAATAAAATAACTTCTACACCTTCCTTTTTCTGAGATAAAAGTTGCAGTGTTTTTGTGTTCATATAATCATCTACTACATAAATACATGTTTCCGCTTGCTGATAAATATCTATGTACGCTGCATCAGCTTCAAATTTCTGTCCTTTATATATCACAAAGTTTTTAAAATCTTTATCAGACACAAAATTTTCACTAAGAATGTCTATTCTCTTTTGAATATTATCGATATTCTTCTCTGTTTTCTTTTTCCAATCTGTAATTCCTGCTACTTGCACAGATATTTCAGATACCTTTGCTGTTACAAGTCTCATTTCCGATTGAGCAACAAACTGCTGATTCTGTTTTATATAATGGCGCATTTCTCGAAATGCTCGCATAATAAATATGCTTTGCTGTTCTGCCAGTTCTCCTCTAAGAACAGTTGCAAGCATATAAATTCCTTGTTCGGTAAAAGCATATGGCGCTTTCCTTCTTCCACCACTTTGACCTTCAAAAAAATTATTATCTCGTGAAGTCACAAATTGTGACTTCACCAATTCAATTTCATCCTTGGATAATTGAAACATAAAATCATCCGGAAATCTTGCTATATTTCGTTTTACTTGTTGATTCAATGCCTTTACTTCATACCCATAAATCTCCGCCAAATCATAATCCAGCATCACTTGTTGCCCTCTTATAACGTAAACACGATTTTGTATATTATCTATAGTCATTAATTCTGCTTTTTCTCCCATCGTATTCCGTCCTGTATGGAATCCCAAAATAATCACAAAATTCTCTTCTATTCATCCCTGTACTTTCTCTTAATTCCTTTATCTTCTTACTACGATCCATAATATAATCATCCTTTCTTTCATTACACGTTGTGTATTAATTATAACTCAAGTCCTAGTTGTACGCAATGTGTATTTTGTATAAATAGAATAAATTTTATATTTACTCAAAAATAAGCCAATGCACATGCTTCCTCACGTACATTGGCTTATTGCATTTTATTCGTTTATACTTTATACCTTTAACTTTCTACCACCGTAATAACTGCTTTTCCATCCACCACATCAATCTGCAAATACCCTTCCTTCATCGGGATCTTCGCATGAATCTCGTCAATTCCCATGCAATGCGGATGCACTTCATAGCATTCTCCGCCATCTTCTAACTTGAGTCCCAGCATGTACTCAATCACAAAAGCGAGCACACCTGACGCCCAGCCATGGCACAATGAATGGCGGAAGCCTTTATAGCAAAATGCACCGTAATCACCGTGAATATCTTTCTCACCTTCTTTGGGAAGCTCATCGATTCGCCCGCTGCCTTCCAGCCAATCCATGTGGAAATCTTCCCAGAATGTGGTCGCACCGCGAGAAAGCATAGCGCCAAAATACTCTTTGATGATGGACAGCATCTCTTTACCATTTGCGACTCCATCGGCAGTTAAGATATAGTACGCCATAAATGTAGAATAGCCGTCTGCGCCATTCTTTTCCAAAAATGCGTCCTCTCCGTCAGCATTTCTTCCCGCAAGAATCTGGAATGCACGAGTCTGCTTGAATTCACATGGCTTCTCAAGATACGTTTCCAGCTTGCTTATGATACTATGGCAAGTTTCCTGTACGCAGCCCTCCTTCTCAGAAGCAGTTTCGGTTGCTTCTTCCATCCATAAAAATGCCTTTGCCGCATAGATAAGAAGTGCCGCCGTTCCAATCACTGCATCTTCCGTTCCACGTGTCGGCCAATCCAGATAGAACGACATGCTTCCTGCACCAAATTCCATAGTTCCATCTGCATCAATGCAGTCATCTAATTTCTTCAAAATCGCTTTCGCATAAGCTCTATTTTCTTTAAAATACTCTCGATTTCCAGTCATGCGACAGTAATCGCAGAGATTAATCACCCACCAAGCGGAATACGATGGGATATTGTTCATCCATGCGCCCTCTAATGTCTCGTGGCGCAGAAATGAAAGCGAATTTGTAATATTCTTATTATCACCGAAGAGATAAAGAGATGTGATAATCTCCTGGTTCAAATCACCAGACCACACCAAACGGTCTCTCTTCACTCCGTCCCAAATATAACCGTTCTGAAAATTCAGTTTCAGCGTATACAGGGCAGTCTCAATAATCTTATTCAGCTCCTTGTCACTGGTCGTGATAAAGCCTTCTTTTTCGAAAACTGGAAGAGTATTGATTGCGAAAATATTTTTCACCAGCACTGGACTCTCACTTACTAATTCTACCTTCGCAAAACGGAAGCCGCTCTGTCCAAAGGTCAAATCTGACATAAATGGAATCTGCACCTTGAAATCTCTTAGTGCATGGTCATTGCCTGCATTCTTTTCGCCCACAGTGGTATAACATTCCGACAGAGATTCGCCAAATGTAATGCGAAATTCTGCCATTCCTTTTACGTCACGTGTAACGAATCTTAAGCCACCGCACACTTCCTTTCCAAAATCCAGCACCACATAGGCACCTTGCTTTGCAAATTCTGTGACATGCTCTTTATGAAAAGATACACAGGAAGCCTTTCCGCTTAACAGTTCCTCTATACCTTTTACCTCTCTGGAATCCTTTACAGATACCGGTGTAAGTTTTTCTTTTTGTACACAATAATCGTCGTCTTTCCAATATTCAGTCATGGTTGACCTCCTTATTTGTGAAATGTGTTTTTATGTATTTTAGGCGGGACGCTCAATTGTCCCGCCTAAATAAATATTATTTTCCAAGAATTTTAATTTCTGAAATACCAACTGAGCTTTGTCCTGCTGGTACCTCTACTGTAATTTTAATCGATTTTATATTCAATGGGTTGAATACTGCATATGCTGCAGAACCAGGTATTACTTTGTTGTCCGTATAATATGCTTCATTGAATTTCACATTATTCATGTAGTAAATTACATTTTGACCGTCTTTCTCGCCAATCATTTCAATTCTTGAAATATTTTTAAAGAATGTTGTATCATTCTTTGAATTGTAAGTCATAATAGCCCCAACTTCTTTTACAGAATTAAATTCAAATGTAAATGTTGTTGTATTTGCAATGCTTGTTTCTTTTATATTATTTATAAAAGTTGCATTACCGTTCTTTTGTACAGAAAGCAAACCGTCTGTCAGATAAGAAGCATCTGTTGTGCCAGAAACTGTAGCAGTGCCCGCAATATTTGTATAAGCACTACCAATAATCTTAGGCTGATATGTTGAGGTTGGTCCATTTACATACATTACGTCTAAGTCATCTCCGTTTTTGTTCCACTTCACTTCGTCGATGGCATGGTGTCTATCCTTTCCATTTTGGGACAAATCATCATGTTTGTGGTAAACAATGTATAATTGTTCTCCTACAGTTACGAATGAATGATGGCCTGTACCTGTAATACTTGGATTTCCTACTTGTTCGCCAGAAAGAAGGATTCCACCATTCTCAGCTGACAATTTTGTATACGCTCCTGTAATACTATCGGCATATGCAACTCGAACTTGGTATGTATTATTTTCATATGTTCCTGTAGAATATGTCAAATAATATTTGCTACCATGTTTGATTACCGCTGGTCCTTCCACATTATCATTCAATTCTCCTGTAGAATCAAGAACAACTTTTGCTGTGCTCCAATCTGGTTCTAACCAGTTGTTCATCTTCACTACACAAATGTTTCCAGGTGCTTGTTCCACTTTCCAGAAGAGATATTTTGTACCAGCTTCGTCCACATATGGATGTGGGTCGATTGCACCTGTGTATCCACTATTTCTACCTGCAAATTCTGTATAGGTTTCTGGTTCGAATAACAAATACTTTGCATAGGAATGTGAATATTTATTTGCGTCAATTGCATGTTTATCGGTAAAGTCTACTAACTTGAATCCCTTATCTGGATTTTTTGAAGTTGCAACCATCAGTTGTTTTTCTGCATTTCCAACACTTCCATCTGACTTTGGAGTTGCACTAAAGAACATATAGTAAGTATCTCCTTCTTTCACAACTTCTGGAGCCCAAATGTCCTTTTGAAGTACTTCTTTGCAGGAAGCGTCTAAGACGCTTCCAACTTCTGTCCATGTCATTAAGTCTGTAGAACTATATGCATATGTATCCAGTCCTGATGCAGTTGTCCCGTATAAATAATAAGTTCCATCACCATTATCTAATACGAATGGATCTGCAATTGATGTCTTTTTATCGTTGATGTAGAACAGGCTTGTGTCATTAATTGTCACAACTGAAATCTTGTCTTTAAAGATTGCTTCAACTGTATGATTATTCTTAGTAACAGTGAAACTATAGGTTCCTGCTGCATTTACTTCAACAGGTTCACCATCTACTTTTAGTGATGCAAGATAACAGTTATCATTTGCAGGAATTGTAGTAATTGTAGCTGTATTACCCAACTTGTAAGCCGCTTTGTCTGTTTTCACTTCGCCTTTACCTGTAGAACTAAGAGAGATTTCATAGCCTACTTTGAATTGCGATTCTAAAGCCTCTTGAAGTATTTCTGCAATTTTATTGTGAGCCTTAAGGCTTGGGGTTATCATTTTCCCAGCATCCTTAAAATATCCCTCACTCCTGTAGTTATCTTTTGTGATAAAGTGTGAAATATCCACTAATGTTACATGTTCAAACTCACTTGCCACCTTCTTAATAATATTATTGGCATTTCTCATTCTTTGAACACCGCCTGAATTCGGATTCGTACCGCCTTCTCCTCTATATGGATCATTAGCAGCTCCCGAATCGTATCCCATTGTTGTGAAACAAAATACTTCTGCATCTTGATATTCATCAGTAATTGCTTGCAATGTAGCTCTATATGCTGTTTCAAAACTATTTAGATTGGCTGTCTGTCCGTCACCAAGATTCTTTTGTTTACGGTCTTCTGTTCCCATATACAGATAAATTACATCTGGCTCTGTACCATTTAACGTTCCTGTATCAGCATGTAAATTCACTGCTCGCGTCAAAATAGGATTTGTTGAAGTGTCATAGGTAGCCATTTTTCCTTCACAAACAGAGTTATTTACCAATAACTGCATACCATTCGCAGTAAGTGATTGTGCCCAATACAGTTTTGTATAATCACTTCCGATATCGTTATTTACCGTATTACCATAAATTCCACTTTCACCACTTGACGGCGTCTTGTTATTGTTCGCAATCGTTGTGTTGTTCAAACTGCTATCTGGTTCTCCAGTACTCATACTAATTCCATCGCCTAAAATTGAAAGATACTTGCCCTCTGTCGATTCCTTTTCAGGGAACGACAATTTGTATGGAATATCAACTTGAACACCTTCATCATAATTATGTATGATTCCGATCCTTGACATTGTTCCACTATCTATATGTGTCGCCAAATCAAGACTCTTCTTAAATTCTCCGTCAACATAGAATGAGAGTTTTGTACCTTCTCTTAGGATTCTAACATCAACGCCATCGCCACGATATGCAGATGCTTCCGTTGTCGCAAAGTTATAAAGTACATTACTTCCGATTGGCAAACTATCATGTTGCGAAGTCCTTATTCGTCCACCTTCATCTACATAAAGTTGTAATACTTTCTCACCACTATCAGTTTTAAAGATAAACTTAACTAAGAATCTAGGTTTACCATCAACAGCCTGATAATCTCTTAAAGTTAAAGTAAGATCAATATCTCCATAGTCGTAACCTTTTTGTCCATCTGAACTGCTTCTATACAGATAAAGAGTGTTACTGTCACCGCCATTTAGAAGCGTAACAACACCACTTGTCACTCCATTTACAGTGCCTTGATTTTGCTCTGATAATACCCAACTAGTATTATCTTCAAAAATTTTCTTTCTAAAGGTGCTTTCTACCACGTGCGAAACTCTGCTAACAGTTAATTCGTATGTTCCATCGGAACTCACTTCTACTTTTTTGCCATCTACAGTTAATGAATGAAGGTAATGTGATGCATTGACTGCCTCTGTTTTAATTACCACTTTGTCACCTAAAGCATATATTTCTCTCGGTGATTCCATACTGAGATAACCTTCATCTTCAGTCTCATTCACAAGTGTGATTTGAGATTCCACTCTAAATTGTGATTCTAGAGCTTCTTGCAGTCTTTCTGCAATTTTTTTATGAGTAGATGCCATTGGAGTTATATAAGTACCCGTCGTTGGGAAATGAGAATTAAATGTATCATCATTTTTAATGATGTCTGCAATATCCACTAATGTCGCATTTTCATACTCACTTGTGATTTTTCTTATGCTAGCGTTAACCATTTGCATTCTTGGTGTCGCTGATTGACTTGCAGTAGTTCCGTCTCCCCAATATTTTCCACTTTCAGAATATGCCATTGTTGTAAAGCAGAATATTTCCGCATCAGGATACTTTGACACAAACATATTAAGTGTTTCTCTATAGCGTTGTTCGAATTCGGAAATTCTATTATTCACTCCGGTTTGTTTACGATCCTCTGTGCCCATGTACAAATAAATAACATCTGGCTTCTCGCCGCTTAACGCACCTGTGTTTGCGTGTAACTCACCGGCTCTCTTATAGCCAGCTTTGTGTGTTGTAGCATTTGCATCTTCATACAACTTTCCACCACTTACGGAGTTGTTCACAAGAAGCTGCATGTTATTTGTTTCTAATGAACGCCCCCAGTAGGTCTTAGTCCAATCATCTTTAATTCCAAAGTTGAGTGGATTCCCATAAATACTACTAGCATTATTTACTGCTGTAGTTGAATTATTTGTAGCGGTACTTGTTCCATCTGGATTATTCGGCATGCCCGTACACATACTTATTCCATCACCTAAGATAGACAAATATTTTGCACCATCTTGGCCAATTACCTTCTTAGTAGGGAATGATAATTTGTATGGAATATCAACTTGCACGCCAGCTTCATAATTATGTACAATTCCAATTCTTGACATGGTCTCGTTATCTATATGTGCTGCCAAATCAAGACTCTTTTTAAATTCTCCACCAACATAGAATGATAGTTTTGCACCTTCTCTTAAGATTCTAACATCAATACCATTGCCACGATATGCAGATGCTTCCGCTGTCGTGAAGTTATAAAGTACATTACTTCCAATTGGCAAAGTAGTATGTTGCGAAGTTCTAATGCGTCCACCTTCATCTACATAAAGTTGTAATACTTTTTCACCATTACCAGTTTTGAAAATAAATTTAACCAAATATCTAGGTTTATCACCAACAGATTGATAATCTCTTAATGTCAAAGTAAGATCTATATCTCCATAGTCGTAACCTTTTTGTCCTTCCGAACCACTTCTATACAAATAGAGAGTATTACTGTCACCACCATTTGGAAGTGTGACAACACCACTTGTCACTCCATCTTTAGTACCTTGATTTTGATTTACTAATATCCACTGATTGTTGGCCTCAAAAATAGCCGTTTTGTATTTACCTGTGACTGTATGAGAATCCCCTGCAACATGGAACGTGATTATTCCCTTCATGCTGAGTGGCGTTTCTTCATTATTATCCAATTGGATTGCAGATAAATATTTCGAAGAATCATTTAGTTCATCCCCTTTCACTACAATTGTTTCATTATAAGCAAACAATGTTTTAAGGCTTCCTAATGTTTCTTCTGTGTTATCTTTCACCTTAATTGGAGTTAATGTTTCAATCATAGTAAATGGCATTACATATGGAACACCTTTGTCTCCAACATGCTGAATAGAAACGATTGCAGGTGTATCTGCTTCAACAAATTCAGATAAATCTACACACGCCTTATATTCGCCATCGAGGAAGAATAGGACATCTGTTCCATTACGCACCACTCTGAAGTCAATGCCTTCTTCTGTCTCATACTGTGCTTGTTCCTCAGCACTAAACTTAAACAGACTCTTTGCTTTTTCGTTGGTTGTAGATTTTTGATTCCAAAGATGGATTGTTCCGTCGTTGGAATTCACTCCTACGCTTACAAGGAATGTTTCACCACCATCAAATTCAAATCTAACATTTGTGCTTGGAACTTCCTCGTCGGAATTCGGATTATCCAATATCTTAATATTCAAATCCATCGTTGTAATCTTCTCTAAGAATCTGAGCCATACGGTGTTTCCACCCTTTGGTTGTGATACACTTCCATTAAATTGATTTGTAACATCCCAGGCTCTGTGATATCCGAAGTAAATCTTTCCGATGTCCACTTTGTCTGTTACAGCATATGGCATTTCAAGTTTCACGCCTTCATCATCATTATGGTTGATTCTGACAGTCGCTTTTGTATCCGCCTTAATGTATTCAGATAAATCTACGCTTGTCTTATATTCACCATCTACAAAGAGGTGGAAATTTGTTCCTTGTCGTACCATTCTGAAATCGATTCCATCTGCAGAACGATATTTTGCTGTGTCTTCTTCATCAAAATTGTAATAAGAATAATATGCTTTATCCTTAAGTCCAGATGTATTCTGGATTTGAACAACACCCTTATTACTTTCGCTTACACTAAGAGTAAATTTCTTATTGTCGCCTTTCAGAACTTCATCAAATATAAATTCAAAGGAAGTTCTTGGTGCTGTTGTATTAGAAGCATCTGAATTTGGATGGTCTTTTATTCTCCATGTCAAATCCATATCAGCATACTTCTTAATGAAGCTTAAATTGGTTCTTGTAGTTCCACCATCTGGAAGGGATACCATACCAGTTGTCACACCATCTTTTGTGCCTTGATTTTGCTCTAATAGGTTCCATCCGTAGGTTGTCTCAAAGATACATTTTACCAAAGTAGCCTTCATTGTATAGTTAGCTTCCTCAGCAACAAATATATATCGTCCGTCCAAAGTAAGTCCTTCTGATACATCTTTACCATTTAAGCTGAGCTTTTTAATGTAGTATCCTTCTTCAGCTGAAACGGATACGGTTGTTCCCTTTTCAGTTTTATATTCTTTTCCTGCGCTCTCTTTTTGCGTAATCGTTACACTATCCGTCTGTTCTGATACGGTAAATGGCATTACGTATGGAACGTCCTGGTCTCCATGGTGCTGAATCGAAACGATTGCTTTTGTATCATCCTTAATGTATTCTGACAAATCTACACTTGTCTTATATTCGCCACCAATAAAGAATAAGAGTTCTGTACCGCTTCGAACAAATCGGAAATCGATTCCTTCTTCTGTCATGTACTGAGCTTGTTCATCAGTAGTAAATTTATATAAACTCTTTGTTTTTGCATTGGTTGTAGATTTTTGATTCCAGATGTGGATGGTTCCATCACCTGAATTGATTCCGATACTTGCAAGGAATACTTTATCGTTATCAAATTCGAATCTAAGGTTTGTACTCGGTACTACTTTGTCAGATTTTGGATTGTCAAGCACCTTGATGGTCATATCGATATCCGTTAATTTTTCGAAAAATCTAAGCCATACTGTGTTTCCACCTTTTGGTTGTGATACAACACCTTCAAACTGTTTTGTCACATCCCAAGCTTTATGATATCCAAAGTATAACGCATTCACATCAACGCCTGTATCGCTTGTAATCTTATATTCCATACTTCTCACATCTGTGAATGGTCCCCAAGATTCAAATCCTACCCTTGCAGTTAAGTTTACATATTCTTTATCCAAATCTTCTACTGCAATCAGGTTTCCGCCGAGATAGATAATTGCTCTGTTTCCATCTCGAACTACTTTCAGTTGAATACCGTCTTCGCTCTTGAACTTCTCTACTTCTTCCTCAGACAATACATAAATATCTCTGAAGTTAAATATAGAAGCTGTCGTAGCTTTTGCATACTGAATAAAATATTTTTCTTTCTGATACAACAGGTCTATATGCCAGTATTTATCATTGCTGAACTTAATACGAATACCTTGGCGTTGTTCCTGACGATCCTGTTCCTCCAAAGACTCAGCCACGTCTTCATAATATTTGAAGTTCGCCTCTACGCTAAACTTTTTATAAGAATCTGTGGTAACGAGACTTCCGAATCCACCCATCTTATTGATGATTCCGTCATTGACATATTCTAACTGCCAGCATCTTCCGCTTTCTACTTCAAACATCAAGTATTCCAGAACTAATTCTGTATCGATATTGCGATTCAGGTAAATGCCTCGCTCAATCTTTTCATAACCAGCCTTTTCTACTGTGATTGTGTAGAAACCTTGTTTCAAATCAGTAAGTTTAAAGTTGCCCTTACTGTCAATTGTAATTGGCTTTTCGCCGTTAGGTCCCACGTAACTAGCTGTAACACCTTTCAGACTGTCACCACCAACCTTGTGTACCTTTACAGTTCCACTCAAAGTCTTATTTCCTTCCGTAACAGCTTCCGCTGATGCAGAAATCTTAAGTCCTTCTTTTACTCCCCTTATATCAAGAGAGATAGAACCGTCTTCATTGTAGGATACTTTTTTAATGTATTCCTCTCCATTTACTAAAATGGAATTGATTGCATAGCCATCTTCTGGAGTAATCTCTACATGGGTTTTCACACCAGGAATGACTCTGTCTACACCTTCCATTGTATAATGGTCACCTTGTACCAATTCTACAGGAACGGTTCCAATCACACCATCCTTATCGAAGCGATAATATAATGAAACATTGCCCCATCCATTGCCGCCAAGCTGTTGTGCGAAAGAGTACCAATATCTATCCGTTTCTGCGTTTCCAGCATAATTATAGGATGTAATATGTGCTGTATTGACAAACACATAATCTGTCTTGATTTCCTTCACATCCATACCGAGGAACTCAAGATAATCCCAAGGAATGTAGAACTCAAGGCAATACCCATAACAATCTTCTGTGTTTATCTCACCACCTTTTGTAGTTGCACCAAGATGAGCCATCTTATCACTAGTAGTAGCGACATCCATAAATGCGCCCTTACCATTTCTTTGTTTGAAAACCATATCACCTGTAGGCAATAAGTCGATTTCAAATATTTCACTGCTGTCCATACTTGTAACATCGCTGAGTGCAAGATACATTTCAACACAGCTGTTAAATGTACTGCTACGATTTAAGTTTACATAAATCGGCGTGCTTTCCGTAACGTCATAGACGAAATACATACCTTTTTCGCCATAATAACTGGTCATAGCGATATCAACAGTCGCATTTCCATTGTCATTGCGCATATACAACCAATTATTATCCTGATATTCTTTTTCATCAAGGACGCCGTCAATGGTGATTCCCGCATCTGGATCTGCCTTTGTCTCATCAGGATTCACATATCCATAATCTTCTTCAGAAGCTACTTGCTTCACTCGATTTTGTGAATATGCCAATATTCCCAATGCAGCAGCGCATACCAGAAATACAGCTGCAATGATAATCATAAGCTTTTTAGAACTAAGCTTACTCTTTTTCTCCATCTATAACACCTCCTCTATTTCCCAAGAATTTTTATTTCCGAGATGCCGACAGACTCCTGTCCCTCTGGCACTTCAACCGTAATTTCAACAGACTTTACATTCAGCTCTTCAAATTCTGCATAAGCTGCAGCACCAGATGTAATGTAATAAACAGAACCATCGAAATCGTTTTCTTGAAAATATTCTGAACTGAATTCTACGTCCTCAATATATCGAATGACTTCTTCTCCGTTTTCTTCGCAAATAAGTCTGATTTTTGAAATGTTCTTAAAGCTTGTTGTCTCTAATTTGGAATTGTAAACCATGACCGCACGAACCGTTTTTGCGGAATCAAAGTCAAATGTAAATGTCGTCGTCTCTTTAATTGTCGTCTCTTTTACATTTTCCATAAAGGTTACATTTCCATATTTCTGGGTAGAGAGTAAATCGTCTGTCAAATATGAAACATCTTCTGTTCCAGAAACTGTAGCCTCGTCTGCAATATTCACATAATCGCTATAGGCTTCAATCTTAGGCTGTACTGTACAGGTTGGACCATTTACATACATAACATCTAAGTCATTTCCGTCTTTATCTTTGATTGTCAGCCACTTTACTTCATCCACCGCATGATTTCTCGCTGCGCCCGCAACGGTGAAATCATCGTGACGGTGATAAACAATGTAGAGTTGCTCGCCAACTGTCACAAATGCGTGATGACCTGTACCTGAGATTTCCTGGCTTCCTGTAAGACCACCTGAAAGAAGAACTCCGCCTTCTTCCTCTGTAAGCTTACGATAAGGTCCTAAGGCACTGTCTGCGACAGCTACGCCGACCTGATAAGAGTTATCTACATAGGTATTCATGGAATAGGTCAAATAATATTTCCCATTATGCTGAATGACTGTTGGCCCTTCATTACATACGATTTTGGAATCTTCATAAGGAACTGTCTCTACTGCTCCGCCTGCTCTAGCTGTGTTCCAGTCTTCCACAGTATAATATGTAGCACTTGCAACTACCTTTGCTGTGCTCCAGTCTGGTTTTAACCAGTTATCCATCTTGACCGCGCAAAGACGTCCCGGGGTCTCTTCTATTTTCCAGAAAAGATATTTATCTCCATTGTCATCCACGAACGGATGCAAGTCGATTCCACCTGTATATCCACCACGGCCTTCGTTTCCACCGCCATTTTCATCGCAGAATGTCATATATACTTCTGGCTCAAACAAGAAATATTTTGCGTAGAAGTGTGGATACTTGCTTGTACTATAAGTGTGAAGATTCTCTTTTCCGCAGCTTTCAGCATCCTTAAAGTTTACAAGCTGAAAATCCTTATATGCATACTTAGAAACTGCAACCATAGGCTGGCATTTTGCATTTCCTTCTACTACACCTTTTACGCTGTTATCCGCCTGTGGTGTTGCACTGAAGAACATGTAATACAATTCGGTTTCTGCATCATACACGACTTCTGGAGCCCAGATATCTGTCCAGTGCACTTTCAACTCTTCGACAATCGAACCTTCTTCGTCATATTCCCAATTATCGAGTGCATTTGACATCGGCTCCCAATCCATCAGATTGTCGGAACGATAACAGAAATTCATACCGCTTGTGACATACATGTAGTAGTAACCGTCCACCTCTGTATTGTCCAATACAAATGGGTCAGCACCACTCGTTTTCTTTTCGTTGCGGTAAAACAATTCTTTGTTGTAATCAGAGGTCTCCTGCCCCTCGGCAAGCTCACCCTGATAATTTGCAACTTCATACTCTGTTTCACCGACGCAGCCAGCGAGCAGCAAGCATGCTGCCGCCAGCAAAATTAATGTCTTTTTCATTGCGTGTAAACACCTCCCTTATTCTTTTACACCGCCTACCGTGATACCATCTATGAAATACTTCTGCATGAAGCAGTAAATGATAATCAATGGAATCATACCTAAAAGTGCCGCCGCACAGTAGATATTCTCGCTTCCTGCCATCGGGAAGAGGCTTCGAATCTGGCTCAGATACAACTGAAGTGTTACGAACTTCGGCTGATTCTGCAGATAAAGCTGTGGTCCCAGATAACTATTGTAGCCGCCTACAAACCCAAAGATAAACTGGGAAATAAAGGCAGGCTTTGCAAGTGGTGCCATTACTTTGAAGAATAACTGGAAGAAGCCTGCACCATCCAGTCTTGCTGCTTCTACAAGGGAATCTGGAATTCCGTCAAAATAGATTCGAAGGAAGAACATGGTTCCAATACCACCGAACATTCCTGGGATAAGAAGTGGAAGGAATCCATTTTCTCCTGTCCATCCAATATTTGAATAGAACACATAAGAGATAATTCCAAATGCCCCTAAAGGAATCATTCGAATAATAATCGAAAACTTAAACAATCTTTCCTTGAATGGGAAATCCATTTTTGAAAATGCAAATCCTGAAAGACCTGCTGTCAAAAGTCCAACACAAAGTGGAATTAAGGTGAGCCACATCGTGTTGATGAATCCAAGCACAAGTCCTGGCATTCCCACGATATCTTTATAGCTGTCGTTCAAGAAAATTGCTTTGTATGCATCCAGATTGACATTGTCTGACCACCAGATAAAGGTCTTTCCAACTGCCAATTCTTCACTAGGTATGACGGATGAAATAAGCACCGTCACCAGTGGGAAGAATAGGAATAATGTATATGCAATGAGTGCGACATAAGTTAATATTCTTCCTACAGAGAGGCGTTTTACTGTTTTTACTTTGTTCTTTTTACTCACAATCTCACCCCTCCTATTTCATACTCTCTTCACGTTTGTTCAGCATAATCATCGAAAGTGCGCCTGTTACCACGAAGAGCAGCCAGCTGATTACACATGCGCAGGATACCATGTAGCTCACGCCGTTGGCATCTGTTGTCGTCGAGTTGGTAATCAGGAAGTACACCAGACGCATCATGGTCAGACCCATGGACTCATTACCGCCAGGGACGCCCCACGCATCTGGAATTACTAACGCTGCCAGGTCGTAAGTTAAGAATCCGGCTCCAATACCTGACTGTAACAGGAAGAAGGTGGTCGGACTGATTCCTGGAAGTGTTACATTGCGGAACTTATGCCATGCATTTGCCCCGTCAATCGCTGCCGCCTCATAGAGCGCATTGTTAATATTAGAAAATGCTGCTTTATACATTACAATACCGTAGCCAGGTGCCTGCCAGATAATGGCGATGATGATACACCATGTCATCGTCTTCGGGTCTTCCAGCCATTTCGTACCAGTTCCTAAAATGGTATTTAAAATGCCGCCTTCCCAGTCAAAAATCCATCTCCACATCAGCGCTACCGCAACCGTAGAACAGATGTAAGGAATAAAGAATAAAATCTGGAACAGTCTGCTTCCCGCGAATTTTTCGCGGAGAAGCGTTGCAATAAAAAGTGCAATGAGAAGCGTCACAAGCTGAGTTGACGCTACCCACAATGTGATCTTGATTGCCTTGTAAAAATATTTTGATAAATCAAAATAGAACAAGTCAAATCCATGTCTCGGTATAAACACCGACTTAAATCCTTCGAAATTGTTCCACTGTATATTTCCAAGGTCATATAAATCCACGTTACAGAACAACCCAATAAAAGAGATAACAAGTGGAAAACCGTTAAAAATAACGAATCCTATAAGCGGAATGAGTGCCACTACCAGAGAAATCTTCTGCTCTTTTTTCCACTTTTTCTTCTTTTTACTTGCCACTGCTGTGGCTCTTGTCTTTGTCTCCATATGAACTACCTCCCAAGAATTCGGATATTCATACCTTTCAGCGCGGTATCAGCTACCTCTTTCTTTGCATTCATAAATTCTGTGAGTGTCATCTTACCTTCACGCACGTCACTGTTGAAGGTTTGTGACCACTCTGTAATCCATGTTAAGGATGTGAAGTATGTATAATCACCAATGTCGGCTTTCTGTGCCACCATCGCACCAGCACGCATATTTGCGATTGTTCTTTCTTCTGCTGTATCGTATTCTCCAAGTCCGTATGCAGTCTGGTTAGGAACCATCGTATTTCCTTTTGAAAGGATTGCCTGTGCTTCTGGACCTGCTACCCAGCTTGCAAATTTGAATGCTGCGTCTTGATTTTTATTCTTTGTATTTGCTGGAAGGAAAAGTCCAGATGCTTCGCTGGCTGTTGTACATTCACCAACGATTGCTGTGCCATTTTCTTCTTTCAAATCACCGGTATAAACTGCTCCATCGTATGTCTCACCGATTACTTTTAAGTAGTCTGTTCCACCATTGTTATATGTACTTCCGCCTACATATTCTCTGTACTGTGTTGGTGTTGTCATACCAAGGCTGTCACCGAGAATCGATTTGTAAGAGTTTGCATTTGAAAAATATTCAATAAGGAATGGGCAGTCTGTTCCCGATGTAAATCTTGCTGCACGGTTTGTTGTTGTGCTTGGAGCAACTCCGTATCCTTTGATTCCTGTATCTGCGTCTTTGTCGGCTGGTACACCCAAACGGTTAAATTCTAAGATTGCATCGTATGTAGATGGAAGCTCATAGATTTTTCCGCTGAGCGCCTGTTTTTCACTGGCATTTGTATTTAATAATGTCTTATCTTCGTAGTGAAGCACATCACCCTTGCTGTAGTTTGTTCCGTTTACTGTGATGTCTTCTAATGCCAAGTAGTTTGCCTGCTTGTCTGTAAGTGTAAGTTCGTATTTTCCTGTTTCTTCGTTGAAACCGATACAGTCTCCACCAACTGACCAGCCTACGCTGAACCACCATTCACTCATGAAGCCATATTCATATCCGTATTGTTTTTGAATTGCACGTGCAACGCAGCGGAGTTCTTCCCAGTTCATTGGAATGCACTCATTGAATACTTTATAAACAAATTCGCCTGCTTCGTTCTTACTGCTCTTTGCATCTGCAAATGGAGCTTCCTTGTATTCTGCATAACCATGTGCTTTAAGTGTTGCACTGTTTGCTGAATTGTAAGCTTCCAACTCTTCTTCTGGAACAGAAACTAAGTTCATTCCACATTTCTCTAAAATGGCCTTGTTGTACCAGAGAACCTGTGGATTATTTCCAATTGGTAATGCCAAAAGACTTGCGCCTTCCCCTGCAAGGAACTGATTGTTTTCATCTACTTCTGTATTCATACGGAAACGGTTTACCAAACTGTCTGGAATATCATCCCAGCTCATTGTTGCTTTCGCGTCATCTGTAAGATATTCATCCAATGCAACGAAATAGTTTCCGCCTTTCATAGCGAGTGCTTTGTACTCATCATCGTTGAGCTGTAATACATCGTACATATAGTTGCTGCGGAGTGCAGAATCCAAACCTGCAATTGCTCCCGAACTATCTGTCATTTGTACAAAAACACCGTCCTCCTTACCTTGTCCGTTGTTATAAGTTTCAACCATTTCAAGATAAGCATCTCTCACCTGTGCTGTAACATAAGACGCTGCGTAGTAGACTACAGTTCTGTCTCCCGCTTCCTCACTCACGTCACTTCCACTATTACCACATGCTGCTACGCTGATACACATTGCAGCCGCGAGTAACAAGGCAATCATTTTTTTAATTTTTTTCATCTTTTTCTCCTCCTCGTGGTCTTTTTTATTACCTATTTTCCCGTATATATTATGGTATCAAAAAAGGGAATCTTTTTTTAGATTCCCTTTTGACCAAAAAATTGTCCTTATTTTTCGCTTTGAAATTTGATACGGTACTCCCTCGGTGTCATCCCATATCTTTCCTTGAATTGCCTGTAAAAATAGCTTTGATTTTCATACCCTACAGCAATCACAATTTCCTCAATTGATAAGTCTGTGTCGATTAACCACGAGGATGCTTTTTCAAATCGCTTCTGCTGTAACAATTCTTGGAAAGTATAACCAGTCCGCTGTTTTATCATCTTGCTGAGCACCGATACAGACTGCTTGAAATCCCCCGCAATCTTTGTAAGATTTGCCGTTCTGTAATGAGTGTCAATATAATTCAAAATCGATTGCACCATGACATCCTTCGCGTCCTTCAAAGAGTTTGTGGTCAAGTTTTCTACATGGTCCAACAAATGAAGAAACACTAGTCCCATAGAATACTGGTTTAAAATCTCAACATCCTCTTTCTTGGAAAGCATCGTCTCAATCATATTTTCCACGAGATTATCAATCGCACGGTTTTCTTCTAGTCGAAAGAAAAGATAGTCCGCAGTCCGATGATTTTCTCTCAAGATATTTACCAGAAAATCGGCAAGGACATTCTTCTTGCGAAGCATTTTTGATGGAATATCCCAAAACTCTGGCAAGGTAATGAAATTGATGCCAATATCATCCGGTCCCGCTTCCTTGATGCTATGTTTTACCCATTGATTCATCAGCAGTATATCACCCTTTTTCATCACGATTTCTTTATCCCCGATATAATGGGTGATTTGACCATCACACACATACATAATTTCAATAAAATCATGCCGATGCAGTTTCGTAGTACTATATCGATTGTGCGGAAAAATTGCAAGAATCTGCCCATCCTTCAAGAAATCATCTTTATGGATTAACATAATAGAACTTCCATTTTCTTCTATATCTTTATCATTGCTTCCATACCTTATCCACCGCTTTTCTCGAATGGTTTGAATCAATGATTCTCTCATACTACTTCTTCCTTTCTTTCGTTGGTATAACAATATTATACCACAGTGATTTCCATTACATGCCCCACATAGTCATCGTAGACAAGACCTTCCACTGCATACTGCGGAATCATAACCTCTTGCTTCTGACCATTTTCATCCAGATAGCTTCCTTTTACTTCTGTATAATATGCACTGTGATAATGCCCACAGAAAAATCCCTTAATTACATCTGCATTTTCTGTTAAAAGTTTATATACTTCTCTCGTCGCCTTATTAGACTCTCCAATATGGCCTACTACATGTCTATTGTAGAAATTGATATGATTTCCAGCACCATCGCTCTCTCGGATTGCGAATACATTCTCTGCGTCCTCCGGCTTCCCTGTCGAAATTCCTTCGTGTTGGAAAATCAAGATGATATATCCTTTTTCTCTTGCGATTTCAATATCTCTTGCAAGCTTCTCAATCTGGAAATCCCAATATTTATGGCAGCTATTATCGAGCTGAATGATCATGACCTTATCCCCCAGCACTTCAGAAAGATAATACATATCATGACGCCAGAATTTTTCTACTACCGCCTGACGTTCCTCCAAAGTGGTCATATCAGGACGGCCCGTCTGCATCTGTCTTGTAAGCTCGTGTCCTCCAAGCGCCACCATAACATTTGGATCCTTTTCCCAAATATACTTGTCCATTAACTCCATGGCACCGCAGGTAAGATAATCCATTACGTCACCTGTAATCACAATCTTATCAAACTCTTCCCCATACTTCATGGCTTTTTCCAGTGCTTTCACAGAAGCACCGTCTGCATTCCATGTGCGGCACTCTTTTGAATACATCACCTCTTCATTGGAAAGGTCTTCTTCATTTATATAATTTAGGTGAACGTCCGCGAAATTCAATATTCGAATCGGCTGCGTATCACTCTTATTCGTTTTGAAAATAGCTTTTCTTACAAACATGCCATCTTCCTTTTGTCCAATCCAGCCTGGCAAATAATTAGTGTCTCCACATATTGTCATCATTATTCTCCTCCCCCTCGACCTACCTGTGTAAATCCATGCTGCCATTTTGCTTTCCTCTGTCCACAGTTTTCCTGCCGAAGCATAATCTGTCACACGAAAACTCGTGCCATCCTCCATAGGAACTTCCAGCTCAATCATATGTTCATAAGGCGCCGTCTCTTCTTCTGGAACCTGCACCTTTACATAACCGTCCTCTGAGACAGCAATATCAAAGGTTCCTCCTGCATCATATCCAAGTCGGCTGTCCACCGCCAGTGCAAGCGGTCCACGGCGCAGTGCCAGATGATACTTTGCTTTCGGGTCCTCCACATCATAGGTGGAAACCATGTAATTGTGTCCCCAAATTACTTTATTCATCAAAATCTCATGTCCGTAAGGAATTGGATAAACTGCTTCTGTACGCATATCTAGAATAAGTTCTATCTCATCCCCCGTTTTCCAACATCTAATAAACTCAATATATCCTTCTTGTAATGCGAGCACTTCTCCATTCACTCGCACCTCCGTCTCCCTGCTCCACGCTGGATTACGAAGGCGAATCGAAAATGCTTCCTTGGCATTGGTATCGACCTGAATTCTAATATGTCCATCCTGAGGATATTTTGTATTCACAGTCAGAATCACTTTCTCACCACTTGGAGCTGTCGTCTGAATGGTTCCTGGAATGTACAAATTCACTGCCACTCCATTGTCGCACTTCATCAGTGTCATCTTAGGTACGATTCCGATTCCCGCTGCACCGATACACGCACAGCAGCCATAGTAGTGTGAGTCTGGCATCAGCTTCAAACCGCCGATTCCATTGCCTCTGGTACCTGGCGTAAGTGGGCTGTAGCTGTCAAATGGCAGAGGCTCTATCACTGCATCTGGATAGATATCTCGTATGGTTGGTTCAATGGATTTTTCTGTGTTCACAGCTCCTAAGTATGCGTTATATAATGCACGTTCAAATGCATCCACATAGTCCGATTTCCCGGTAAGTAATGTGAGCTGATAAAAGAATTTCATCAGAGTTACTGTGACACAGGTTTCCTGCATGATGATTTCGTTGGTTGTATTTGCCTGACGCACGGTAGAATGGTCAAATAACTCATGTGTACACCCGCTGCTTCCAATGACTGTAAAATCACTTTCCAAAATTCGGTTGGCATAATTTATGATTGCAGTTTTGTGCCACTCGATTTTCTTGACACGATAAAACTCCAGTAACCCTTCAAAGCAGGAAGTCATCTCGTATGCCTTCGTCACTGGGTACTGGTATGGATAAAACTGATTTGCCAGTGCAAGTTCAAATATGTTCTCTATAGAAGTACCGCCCGTGCTCACTATGTACTCTGCAAATGTAAGGTATTTTTCCTCCTGCGTCAGATTATACAATCTAACGATTGGCTCTAAAATGGACACAGAGTTTAAACCACGCCAATGATTGGTGGCATCGGTAATCGGCTTTTTCCCTTCTTCTGGGCCTATCTTCGACATAATATAATCTGCCTGCCCGCACATACACGCAATAATATCATCTGCAAGTTTTTCATCTTGACAAATTTCCAAGAAGTACTGCATGCCAAGCATGACATATTTTCTGCTCCAAATATCCCAGCCGATGAACTCATGCTCCACATCATAGGTACTGATGCGTCCATATTCATCACATCTCTCCATCATATCTCTGATGGTCTCTGCCAAAATTGCATACAATTCCTCATTTTTTGTATAAGAATACACGAAGCATGCTCCTCGCATCATCTTGCCCCAGTATTCTCCTCGCCATCCTGCATCATCTATATCTGTCTGCAGACGAAACTGCTCTACAAAACGTTTCCACAATACGACATCCGTGAGTTGAAATTCCTCAACAAAACGCATTGTTCTATCCATGATACCTTCAAACTGACATATTGCTCTGCCAGTTTTGTACTGATTCACTTGTTCTCTTTCAAATACATACATTACTCAAAATCCTCCGTCTTAAACTGTAGATTTTCCGTACTTTTCTCATGTTTCATGGTAACAAAAAAGGAAACCTTATTTAAGGTTCCCTTTAAACTAAAAAATTGTCCTTATTTTCCATTCCAAACAACGTGGAGTTCAATCCTTTTTGAGAAATCTCATTAAATATATTCAAATATACCTTGAATAGCATCCGATACATTCATCTTTTCATAAATAGGTAACCTATCTATTTTTTTATATCCACGAATAGACAAATCCAATAATTTGAGTTGTTCACACTGTACATATCCTTCTGCGTTTTCTGTAGATACCCATATATGAAGTGGTCCTGACATAGAATTACTAATAATAGGACACCCTATTATTTCACCACTGGTATTGAAGAAATCTTTACTTACCACCAATACTGGATGTTTTATTTTTTCTATTTTAAGAATATCCCCTTGCTGTAAAGGTTCCATTACCACACCTCTCTTCCAACAGGTTCACCCCATTCGTATTCTCCATCAAGCATTAACTTTCCGTCAAATTCAGCAGCTCTTTCTTCCAATGTTTTATGACGAAATGGTTTTGCTAGAGTAATAGCTCCATTTGATACTATAACATCTAAAACTTCATTCAATGCAATACCTGCACTTTTTAATATTTCTTTTGGCAATCTAATTCCTTGACTATTTCCCCATTCTTTTACTTGTGTTTGCATACAAAACCTCCTTGCGAATCAGTATATAACTTGTATATACTTAGTATATCCCACATAGGAGACTTTATCAATAGAATTTTTATCTAAGAAGTTCCTCAATCATTACTGTTCGATTCTCAGCAGCCGAAAGATATGCCGCCTCCAAAATAGCTGTTGTGTGAATGGTTTCCTGTGGCTTAACAAAAGGCTCAGCATTTCCTTTTAACACTTCTGCTACATTTTTTATCAGGCAGAAATGTCCATAGAATGGCTCATCTGCGAAACCGCTTGGTCCTACTTCCAATTCGGACACTCCATCTTCGCCTGTATAAATCTTTTTCTGCTCGATATCTACACCGCTTTCTTTTCCCGCAAGCACAATATTATTTTCCTCTCGCAGGTTTGCTGCCCAGGAAATCTTGAAGCTAAGAACAGCACCATTTTCAAAGGTCACTTGTCCTCCTGCAAAGGATTCCACATTCATCTCGTCTGGATTGAATTTGGATGTGTCTACTCCACCCTTTAATGCTCCGGAACTCTTTGCGGAACCAATCTCATCTGCGTGAACCTTACTCATAGTTGCACTTACACTGCGTGGCTTTGGATTTCCCATGAGCCATAAGGCGCTGTCAAATCCATGAACACCAATATCGATGAGTGCTCCGCCGCCACTGTATTCTTTTAAGTGGAATTTACCCCATGTTGGAATTCCTCTGCGGCGAACACGTGAAAGCTCCGCGTAATATACGTCTCCCACCTTGCCCGCGTCGATAAGTTCCTTTGCCGCAAGTCTTTCTGGTAAGAAACGAATACTCTGGCACGCCATGAGAAGTTTGCCCTGTTTCTCTGCATATTCAAACATTTCACATGCATCTGCATAGGAAAATGCAAGTGGTTTTTCACAGAGAACATTTGCGCCATAAGAAAGTGCTAACATAGCAAATTCTTTGTGGGACATATTCGGAGTACAGATGGATACTACATCAGGCTGCATCTCCTTAAGCATTGTTTCTGCGTCTGAATAGTAGTTCGGAATGCCATGCTCCTCGGCAACCTTTTTTGCAGATGCTTCAAATGCATCGCAGACAGCGACGATTTCAAAATCGTCTGACCAGTGTTTATATGCTGGAATATGTGCACTCTGCGCAATCATTCCGCAACCAATAATACATACTTTATTCATTCAAATTCCCCTTTCTTTTTAGATTCCCGTTAAAAATCTATCTACCACAAGTTGTCTAAACTGTGGCGATAAACTTGCAAAATATGCGGTAAATCCAGTTACACGAACAACCAGGTCCGGGTGCAGGTCTGGGTTTTCGTTTGCTTCTAATAACTTTTCTTTGTCCAAAATATTAATGTTAATCAGTGTTCCACCTTGCTTGAAATGCGACTCAATGAGTTGCAGAACTGTATCAATTCCTTTTTCATCTGCCGCAAGTTTTGGGTCGAACTCAATCTGAAGCGGTGCAGTATTACCGTAGCCACACTGCACAGAAGCAATTCCATTTGCCTGAGCCGTTGGTGCCCCGTCCGTTCTGAAGTGTGGATTAGGATTTGCCCCGTGAGAAATTGGTGCCTTTGCCTTTCTGCCATTTGGCGTAGCCCCCACGTTGCTTCCATATTCAATGGTTCTTGCCCATGAGAACCATCCAGGAACCAGTTGTCTATTTTCTGGCATTGGCTGAGCTTTTACGATTCTAACCCAAGCGTCCGTCAGGCGTTTTGCCCATTCGTCAGAAACAGTTCCTCCCTGACAATATTTTGGTGCAGAATTTAAAATTAATCTTGTACGCTCGTCTGCAAAATCATTATCCAATGCTTCATACATCTGCTCCCAAGTAAGTAATTTCTCTTCTTCTACTCTGGCCTCAAGTGCACCAAAAGAATCCGCTACCACTGCAAGTCCTGCTCCATCAATACCCACCGTATAAAGTTCGGCACATTGCGAAATGTCCTCCCCGCGCTCTATTGTATTCTTCATCATTAAGTTCATAACCAGCTCTGGAGTCACTTCCCAAATGTGGTCGAGGTGTAAATTAATGCCTGCTGCCGTCACATCTACTGCCACTTTCAAGTGTTCTTGCCAAAGTTCAAACAGTCGCTCTGTACTATATGTACCTTCACTGCGCATATCTTTCAATGCTTCTTCCAACACTTTTGCAACATTTACTTTTACCGTGTCGTTCATCGGGAATTCTTTTCCCGGAACGCACATCCAGTTACATCCAACTGCAATTCGCTCTCGTGCAGTCTTTTTGTCTACGCCATTGTTACGCATGTAGCCTTCTGCTAAGGCTTTGTCATTACAAAATCTTGGCCAGCCGTTTTTATTTTTCAAAAGGTAATAAACTGCCTTTTTCATAAATTCCTTATCGCAGTTTTCATGCACTCTGACCGTCAGGTTTGTTGCTATATTTATGGAATCCGCCGCCTCTAAAATGAGGTATGACAAATGGTTTGTCATGTCTTTATCATTTTCATCCACACCGGAAATCTGATAATAATGCGGGTCGATGAGAAGCAAGTTTGCGATTAGGAATTTTGCTTTTTCATCGTCCAAAATGCCTGCTTTTACATCTCTTTCATAGTATGGAAGAAGCAGTCCATCCAATTGGAAGCCGGCACCATCTCTTGTATAAATACGTGACGCACAGTTGAAAATGGCTGTCCACTGGCACACCTCATGAAATGTCTTCGGTGCATCATAACGAATGTTCTTGCAAACTATTTTCATCTCTTGCAGATTGGCTTTTACTGCCTCATCTGTCTCTGATGCAATCATTTCATCCAGCTTATCAATGTGTCTTTGAACGAATCGGATAATCGCTTTTACTACTTTTTCCTCTGCATCGTAAAATGCCTTTTTGTCTGGATTCATGCTACGATATTTTTCAATCTTTTCAAGTAGTCCGCCAAATCCCAATTCAAAACCAATGCGGTAATCACAGGCAAAATGTGCATCCCCATCAATACCTGTCTGGATGTTGTACTTTAGCTGCAATGGTTTTAAGTGGTCGTATGGAAAACGCCCCTCATCCCAGCGCTTGCTCCACTGATTTGTTGCACTCTTCATGAACTCCTGTGTCTTAGGATTCTTTTTAAGCCAGTCTGGCATATAGTGAAGGTCACCGCGGTAATTCACCAGCATGTCACGCCATCTGCCGCAAAGCATCTCATTCGGATCGATGTATGGTTCATGAGCATCCAGAACGCGACAAAAATTTTCACACATTCCATCGTATCCATAAAAACTTCCATTTGTACTGTTATACCACGGTTCTACCCAGTATCCCTCTGATATCGGAACGGTTCCGAAATCATCCAAATCTGTATAGCCATTTTGTTCTCTTTTCGCCAATGTGTGTGCCACTTTCGTATCACGCATCGCTTTCAATCTACTCGCGTATGAATACATATTTTTCCAATCCTTTCATATATTCTGCAGATGGAATGGTAAATCCATCTGGTTCTATTCCAAGAGCTTCCCTCTTTGCGCTACCCAGCGGATGATATGGAAGAAGCTCATATTTTCTCACGTTACTAAGTTTCTTTAGAAATTCCGAAATCTGCTCAATCCCCTGCGAAATCTCGGGAATCACAGGTGTTCTTGCAATCACAGGAATGTTCATTTCGTTTAGTTTTCGGAAGTGCTCTTTGATTGCACCATTACTTACACCGGTGTATTTTTTATGCAGTTTATCATCCCAGATTTTCAAATCTGCCATAACCAAATCTATTTTTCGGAATATTTCTTCATTAAAATAAATCAACGACGTTTCTACTGCGCAGTGAATCCCCTGTTCCTTGCATGCATCGATAAGCGCACTTAAAAACTCTCGCTGAGCCAAAGGCTCTCCTCCCGAAAAGGTAACCCCTCCGTCCGTTCCATAATAATCTTTGTCAAGAAGTACTTGTTTTACGACTTCCTCTACTGTCATTTCTCTTCCGCAGATTACCTTCGCTCCAGAAAAGCACCCTTCATTGCATAAGCCGCAGCCAATGCATTTTTCTGGATAATACATTGTCTGCGGTTCGAAATCTATGCATTCTGGATTATGGCACCATGCACAATGTAAGGGGCAACCTTTTAAAAAGATGGTTGTTCGAATCCCCGGTCCATCATGCACAGATGCTCTTTGGATATCTGCAACGATTCCATTAATCACTTATTTTTTCCTCTTTTCCACTCTGAGAACTCTTCATTAAGGCATCCATAATTGCCATAACTTCCACATTTTTGTCAAAGGTCAACATTTCATGTACCTCTTTTCCTTCATTTACATGTGCTGCATAATGCCATGGCATATTCTTGTAATCATCACCTAGTGTAAACTCTGGCACTTCCACTTCTTCACCGTATACATCGTAAATCTTCACGTCCGGCTGATTTTCTGCACCACCTGTACATGTGATAACCCCATCCTTACAAAGCACGGTTGGTCCTGAAGGCATCATCACTCTTGGAGTTGTCCATGTTCCCTCTAACACAGACATCTTTCCATCGTATTTTACAATTGCAGCAAAGTTATCTGCCGTATCGCCAAATGGAGTATTTAAATTTGCCCCATAGGCAAGGACCGCCTCTTCGCCATCGCCCATAAGCCATTTTGTAAAGAATGCTCCGTAGCAAGAGATATCAAGAAATACACCGCCCCCAAGTTTCTCTTGGTGCCACCATGTTTTACTTCTCTGTTCATCTGTCATCTCTTCTGCTTTGGCAGTCACACCTCTATGCTTTGCACCTTTTCCTAATGGACCTGTGTGACCATTCATGTAGTGGAGTTTAATTGGTTCTCCAACGATTCTTTGTTCCAATGCTTGTTGCATTTTGTGAATATATGGTCTCCACATAACAGGCCAGTTTACAACTGCCTCGATTCCATACTTCTTAATCGTCGTCTGCATTTCTAATGCTTCTTCCAAGTTTAATGCGATTGGTTTTTCAATACAAATATTGATACCACGTTTTGCACATTCCTCTACTACCTGAATTTTTTGAGCATTTTCTGTCAAAATAAATGCGATGTCTGGTTTTACTTCATCTAACATTTGTTTATAGTCTTCATATACATTTGCACAATAATTTTCTTTCACGTTCTGCATATTCCAGACTGGAGTATAGCGAAGTGCTTCAATTGTTTCTGCATTTGATGGAACATCAGCTACAGCCATCAGTTCAAAAGATGGCTGTTCACTGATATATAAAGCAACTTCGTTTACATGCATATGCGAAAATCCAATAATAACTGCTTTAATCATTTTTCTCACATTCCTTTATCCTAAAAATCCCAATGTTTCTTCGTCATTTTTTGTGGCACGATATTCCAGTCCAATACAGCCTTCATACGGAAGCTTCTTGATTTCACTTAGTATCGTTGCATAATCTACATTTCCTGTGCCAGGCTCATGTCTTCCTGGCGCATCTGCCACATGGAAATGCCCAATCAGATCTATATTCTCTTTGATATCTTCCATAGAGAAATCACCCATCATGTTCTGATGATAGATGTCGTATAGCATCTTGATATGCGGACTATTCAGCTTACGCAGAAGTTCAAATACCGGCGCTGCATATGGCATGGAATAACCCACTCTATCAATATTATTCAGCGGCTCCACAATCAGAGTAATGTCATGCTCTTCCAAAAGTGGCTTTGCTGCTTCAAGACATTTGTAGATATTTTCCGCACAATACTCCTTATGCTCTCCTATCAGAACAATCATGGCGCTTGCACCCAGCTTTTTATAAACTGGAATGCTCTCCTCTAATGCTTTCAAAAAATCCTCTACGCGCCCATCGTTTAAAATTCCTCTGGATAAATCATAAGAAAGCTGCTCATCCTTGCTATCGATATTAAAAATGGACAGTTTCATTTCCTTCTCTTTTAAGAGTGCTACGATTCTGTCGATATCTTTATTCGTCCATTTCCAGAACTCAATCGTATCTATGCCGCATCTTTTTACAGCATCGATTCGCTCGTAAAAATCGTAACGGCTAAACATCATATCAATACATACACTTATATTCTTCATAGCCATTTCATTATTCACCCATTTCTGAATAGTCAATATCATCAAAATCAATCAGTGGCCAATCTACTGGTGGCTGACCAATCTCTGGGAGTTTGAGTGTGACTCCACCCATCATCGCACTTTTATGTGCATAAAGGCCCGGCAATGTATACTGCGCTGCCACCCATGCATTCACAGGTGGAAGTTTTCCTGTCACAACAGCACGTGCAAAATCGTCTACTAGGAACGCATGGGAACCATTATGTCCAAGCACCGAAGTTTTTGCGTGTGCGATATCCACAATATTAATAAATTTCTTTGGAAGACGTTTTAGATTATGTACTCTTGAATAACCACTCATATATCTGTAATTGATACGTCCGTCTTCTTCCTTCATAAATTCTTTGTCCTCTAAGAAGCTAAACGTATTAATTTCGTCACTCACTGTTTCTGAGGTAAATTCATAGTTATTGTAAGCGTCATTACGGCTAAACAAGTGCTGATTTCCGCTTCCTTCATAAGCACCCTTATCTCCATACAAACCAGTAATATATGACGTTGGTCTTACCGTACCACAGCGTCTGAATTCGTTGATTCTCGCAATTCCACCGCCACTCATACGAAGGATTGCAGTCTCGTTGCTATATGGGTTGTCCCAATCATTTTTTCCTTCTCCGTAAATATCATCGCCTTCCGTATCTTCATATCCAAAGCAGGTAACATCTACTGGATAATCATTTACTGCCGAGAACAGCATCGACATGGAATGTGTTGAGTAGTACATCGGTGGAATTCCAGCCACTCTCTTCCATCTATCCCCTTGCGCTGCAAATGAGCCAAACATATCCATAACATCATGGTAATACTGTGCTTCTCCATACACAAATTTTCCAAAGCGACCTTTTTTGAACTCTTCTCTGCACCATACTGCGCAAGGGAAATAGTAGCAGGTCTCTGCCATCATGTAGATGAGTCTCTTTTCCTCTGCTAATTTGATAATTTCAAAAACCTCTTCCTCTCCAATTCCCATAGGAACTGCTGAGAAAACATGTTTTCCTGCATTTAATGCTGCCAGCACCATTGGTCCATGCTGATGTCTCTGTGAGAAAATACCCACACAGTTGATTTCTGGTTCTGCTTCCATCATCGCATCACTGCTTTCGTACATCTGAATGCCATATGTGTCTGCAATATGCTCCCTTCTCTCCGGAATAAATTCCGCACCAACCACCTTCTCTACCAATGGATGGTTTAACCACAAATCTAAATAACTTTCTGAATATTCTCCAAATCCTACAATACCAATCTTTACTTTCAACTCCCAGTTCTCCTCTCGGTATATACTTTTATGCCAAATAATAGTTGTATAAATCGGTACAATGTACGCAACTTCATTCTATATTAATTTTATCATTCACGCGTTTTCTGTACATTGACAAAAAGGGATTTTACTTGTACAATTCGGTACACGAGGTGATATTATGTTTAAAGACAGCATTTTAGCGAAAGACTGCGAGTTTCGAATCTCCAATTTATCAGTCAGCCGAAGAACGGTGATTCCTCCCGTTCCTTACGTTTGTTTTCACAATCATTTATTGTTCGACCGATTTTTTTATTGTACAAAAGGGAAAATCATGTTTGATAACGGCATAGAATGTCCGAAAGGACATCTTTTATACATTCCTTATAATTATACGTACGAATCAAGATGGGATATTAAAGAAGAAGGCGAATATATCTCTGTTAATTTCATTTTGACAGATAAAGATGGGCAAGTCATTACTGTGGCTGACAAAATGCAGCATGTCCTGCATGACAAGAAAAAAGATTTTCTGCCGATGTTTGAAAATATACATAAAGTCTGGACAGAAGGTGCTTTTGGATACAAAACCAAATCACTTTCTATGCTATACGAGCTTTTCAACAAGCTATTGCTTTACAATAATTCTTCTACATCTAAGGATAAAATGTATCGTGCAATACACTATCTTGAGAACAATTATTTGGAGGATATTCCTGCTGCTCAGTTGGCAGATATGGCTATGCTTGGCGAGAGTATGTTTCGAAGGAATTTCAAGCAGATTACAGGGACAACTCCTGTACAATTTAAAAATGAATTGCGTCTAAAGAAAGCTTATGAAATGCTAAATAGTGGCGAGTTCTCCGTCACAGAAACCGCTATGATTACCAATTTCAATGATTTGAGTTATTTCAATCGAATGTTCAAAAAACAATATGGCATAAATCCGTCGGATGTTCTTGATGCCATTTCCGACCAGCACCAATAACATACAATTTTTGGCAAATGTTGATTTTTCGTTGCTCCAATGCTATAATCAACTTCGTGAGTTCGTAACCATCCTCACGTAAAACAAAACTAAGGAGCGAATTTAACATGAGAAACAAACGTATTTTATTTATGACACAAGCAGCCATGATTGCTGCTATTTATGTAGTGCTGACGGTTCTTTTTAGACCATTCAGTTTTGGGGAAATACAGGTTCGAATCGCCGAAGCGCTTACGATTCTGCCATACTTTACTCCAGCCGCCATTCCGGGCCTCTATATCGGATGCCTTATTGGAAATATTATTGGCGGTGCAATTCTTCCTGATATTATCTTTGGAAGTTTTGCCACACTCATTGGAGCAGTTTTTACTTATTTGCTTCGTAAACAAAACAAGTATCTGGCACCACTACCACCAATTATTGCAAATATCATTATTGTGCCATTTGTACTGCACTATGCGTATGGTATCGCACTTCCGATTCCATTCTTGATGTTTACCGTTGGAGCTGGAGAAATCATTTCATGTGGAATTTTGGGAATGATAGTTTTATCAGCATTGCGAAAATATCAATATAAGATTTTCAAAACTAACTAAAAAAGAAAGGCAGACTGCCTTTCTTTTTTTGACTTCACTCTATTTTATATACCCAATAAATGTATATCCACTTCCCGCTGTCATTTCATCCAGCGATTCTATTGGATAATTCTTGACGCCGCCACTTGCTGGGTCTACAAAGGTCACTGTCTTTGCATCGTAACCGATTAACAGCAAAGCACTAGAACTATCCTTCAAAGCAATTACCGGTGTTCCTTTGTCAATCAGATAGAACATATCCTTCGACGAGCATCCTCTGAATCGGATTCCTTCTCCACCCGTAAACTCGCCCAGAATCTGCTCTGGTGACTTCGAATTCATTTCCGAAACAACATCTGCACTTACACCCTCGTATTCAAGAATTTCTCGCAAACAGGTTGCAAGAGATGTCTCGCCTGACTGCGTTACAAATCGATTGATGTTAAAATTACGGTACCAGGAAACACGATTGCCATCCTCCCAGACAACCCTTTGCCCTGGCGAGATAACCACACCGGAAAGCTCATCTGCCAACTGAATTGCATCACCGGCATTTTCAAATCTTCCAGCCTGCTCTCCATATCCATATACCATGAAATAGCCTTTGTCTGCAGAGTCGGTCGTATCAAAAGTCAGCACGCTTTCGTATAATGTATGTTTCGGTTTCAAGACATTTGCTTTCTTATTTTCTATTCCTTCCTCAAAAAGCAGACGATACTGAGTTTCTTTCAAATCCGTCCAGTAGGATTTCAAATCAACAACTGCAATAGAAGCCTCATTGTTCGTAATGTAATCCTCAGCAATATCTTTGTATGAGTCATTATTTTTCACACCACGCTTCAGGGTAATCATATTGTCCGCCATCACAACCGACAAAATGTAAACGCCATCCTGCTGATATGTCTTCACCACTTCATTCTTAGAGTTACAGATTTCCAGTTTATGCATTGCCAAAACTGCTTCTCCCGCAGAGTCATGCCCTGCATTCTCAGCATTTGCAACACCATACACAAAATCCTCGCCCACAAAACCTAATGGAACTATGATTTCACCTTCACCAAGTGCCACCGTCTGTCTTTTATCCGCCGCGAAATTCCACACCTCCGCAGAATTTGTACTTCCAGCTAACTGATATGCAATCATATGCCCTTCGGTTGAAGTAACATATTGATCTTCCTGAAGATTTTCCACCAAAATCTCGCTTGTATCTTCCGCAAAATTCACCTTATACAAATCATCTTCCACAAGAATATAAAGTATATCCTGCTCCGCATTATAAAATGCCAGTTTATCCAGTTCCTCCTCAATAACCAGACGCGACTCTGTACTCTTAATAAACGCCTTCTCTTCTATCGAATTCTGTTCCAGATTGAAATAATAAATCGCAAGTCCAGATTCGCCCTCGTGCATTCCGCGGTTCATATATCCGACCACAGAAAACGTCATATTTCCATTGTCTTCCATCGAAAGAATTCTTACAGAGTGCTGGTCATAAAGATTCCGCTTATCTTCCTTTTCTGAATCCGCAAAACTAAATACCAAAGCAAACGCTTTCTCATCCTTGTCATAGCACCAAAGTTCTCTTTCTTGCACAAAGGCTGCAACCGTTCCGTCCTTATTTACCTTATACGGAATGTCGCCAGAAGTGATTCCAAGAATAATACCTTTGCTGCTAAGAACTACATTTTCCGCGTCAAATACCTCCGTCATAGTTCGGTCATACGCAAGCAAATAATAGCTGCCGTCCTTATAACAAACTTTAAAAAATTCTTTGATATTATAAATCTCTTCTGGGTTATTATCCCCTGCACATTTCACTTGATAGCTAAGCTGTGCACACAAATAAGCCGTATTCACTTCTGTGATTTCCACGTCGACTTCGCCGACCACTTCCGGAACCAACGCTCCCCAGAGTACCTGATTCAAATCCGAATGAATGGTTACACGCTGAAGTGTCGTATTATCCCCACTCGAGTTAGATTCAAGACCTTTCTTCAGTGCAGCCGTCTCCTCTTTTGCGATTATCGCATTGTGAAGTTCCATGACATAAGCCATGTTTTCCTTCACATAAAAATCATTTTCCTTCACAATTCTTGTATAGTAATACACCGGCTGTTCTTTGTCTAGATACAACGTAATCTTCAATACCGCTTCCCTGTCTTCCAATGCCTCTTCTACTGTCAGAGAAATCTTCTCCCCTATATCCTCCACGGTCTCTTCAAATAATTTTTCCGTTCCATCCAATGTATAAATCTCATACTTCATGGATTCAATTTCCGTATCATAAGAATGAACCAATGCAGAAATGCTGCCCGTATCATACGGCAATATAGAACCACGCATCGCCGGAATACTCATCTCATTCTTATGGCCGACAAGCGGATTCAGTTCATACCCATCTCTTTCAAAAGAAATCGTTGGAAGGGTTGCCGCATCCATATCAGCAGTCATATCCGTGTTCCCCTGATTCGTCAATATACTAAATACAATAATAGCGAGAAAAAATACAGCCGTTAAAACTACGCTTTTCATCACCCGCTTCTTTTTCATTTTCTACTCTCCTCTTTCTTCTAATAGTCTCCCCAATGTTGGCGCAATATGGAAAAATTCTTCGCACGCCTTAATACTATCTCTATTGTCTTTCTTCTTTCCAGTCTTCACTGCACGAATTAAAATATTCTTCGGTGTGTGTTCCATATCAATGAATTCCAGAATCTGCGCATCATAGCCTCTGCTTTCCAGATACTCTGCACGCATGGCATCCGTAATCAACGCCGCCATTCTCTCCTTAATCAGACCATACTTAAATAATGGCGCAAGCACATCATTTTTCATCTGTCCATTGAGTTCATGCTGACAGCAAGGCACCGACAAAATCACCTTCGCATTCCAGCCAACTGCCTTATCCAAGGCAAAATCTGTTGCTGTGTCGCATGCATGAAGTGTCACAACCATATCCACTTCATCCACGCCGGTATAGTCTGCAATATTTCCCTCTAAAAACTTCAATTTTTCATATCCATACTTTTCACTAAGCTCATTACAATGCTTGATAACATCCTTTTTCAAATCAAGCCCAATAATGCGTATGTCTATATTTTTGAGTTCATGTAAATAATAATACATGGCAAATGTGAGATATGATTTGCCACAGCCAAAATCCAGAATTGTCACTTCCTTATTCTTATCCAATTGCGGAAGAATATCCTCTACAAACTCTAAGAAACGGTTAATCTGACGAAACTTATCAAACTTCGTGCGCACAATCTTACCATCCGAAGTCATAACGCCAAGGTCCTGCAAAAACGGAACCTTCACTCCCTCCTGCAGGATATACCTCTTGCTGCGGTTATGCGCCAAATCCACTTCCTTCGTACAGCAAGCCTGGTGCTTTTTCTGAATCGTGACTTTTCCCTTCTTACTTATAAGAACAGTGGCGCGCATCTGCTTTGTCTCGAGCTGCATTTGCTTAAACTGTCCCATATATTCTGCAAGAACCTCCGCTGCCTTTTCCGCTTCGTAATTCTCATGAAACGCCTGGTTGTTCTTAAATAATTCGCATTGGAAAATCAGCACATCCTTCTTGAGCAGTGGACGCACCTTAATCTTCTTAATGCCATCCTTATCCTTCGGATTACTTAAAATGGCTGACAAAAAATCTATATTCAAACTTTGCTCTAGTAATTCTTTTACTTCCTTCATAAATTACCTCATTTTCTAGAAAAATCTCTGTAACTAATTTATTATATCCTATTATGGGCTTCATTTCAATTTCAGATTCTTTATAATAACAGAAAAACAGCCGTATCGCTACGGCTGTTTTCTTATAATTTCTCGTGCACAATCAGAGTGTTCCATACTTTCATTTTTTCTATTCGAGTTCTACATTGTTGCTTTCGTTCTTCCGAAAAATCATGTATTCTGCATTTAACAGTTGCGTAATACATTCAAACACCTATACCTACTCCCCAAGTTCTACTGTAATCATTACTGCTTTCTTATTCTCAGTTACCGTTTCTTCGTCCTTACCACTAAGATAATCTTCTAAATTTTCTTGTATATACACGTCCTTTTCACGAGCTTTATATATACTATTTTCATATAATTTTAGAATA
Organism: Tyzzerella sp.; assembly: GCA_017465565.1. Taxonomy (GTDB): domain Bacteria; phylum Bacillota; class Clostridia; order Lachnospirales; family Lachnospiraceae; genus Faecalimonas. The sequence continues at coordinate 9,676 of JAFTWA010000054.1, read as the reverse complement.
ATGTCTTTTGGTGTTTTAACTGTCTCCGCCCCTCTCTTTACATAGCGCGCTGGCCAAGTTATTGTTGGAATTTCTAAAGCTTTCTCTGGAATTAAAATTTGTCTATCCTGTTTCAAAGCAAAATCTGCCTGTTTTAATGCTCCAGAAGTTTCCCCGGCTTCCATGATAACCGTTGCTAGAGACAGACCACTCATCACACCATTTCTTAATGGAAAAAACCATCTTTGAGTTTTACTAGCTGGTGAAAATTGTGAAACTACTAAACCTTTTTTCTCTATTTCCTTTTGAACTGCTTCATTTTCTTTTGGATAATATTGATTTAAATTTGTACCAATAACAGCAATTGTATTGTATCCTTTACGCAAAGCGCTTACGTGAGCTGTAACATCAATTCCTTTCGCAAGTCCTGATATAACTGTTATTCCATTTTTCCCCAAAGCTTCCGCTACACGCCTAGTGTTCTCTTTTGCTGCTTCAGATGCGTTTCTTGAGCCAACCAATGCAACTGTTCTTTTTTCAAATAGCAATGATTTCTTTCCTCTTATGTATAAGAATCTTGGTGCTTGTTCTGTTTGTAGTAGTAAAGAAGGATAATCTTGACTTCCTCGCTTAATAATTTCATCCGTTGGATATAATTGAGAAAAAGCGCTAAAGGCAACCTTGTATGCCTTTTTTAATACACCTACACTACAATTAAAGTATTTAGCATATGCTTCACAAATTCCTTCTTGATTCAAAGGCTTTGTTATATCAACACTCTTTGAAAAATCGTCAAATAAAGGTTCCAGTTTATGTTCTGTGTAGTCTAAAACATTCATTAATACAGAAAAATTCAATGCTTCATGCTTTACCTTTGTATCAATCTCAAACATACCTTTTCTCTCTCCTTCTTTTAATTTGTCAAATATACGTAATTCTTCTTTTCGTTGTTCTAACTCACTAATATGAAAAATTGTTCCTGATGGACTTTTCTTAAGTGGTTTAATTTTTCCATCATGAACAAGTTGATTTAACCTTTGAGTTGTAATTCCTAAATATTCTGCAGCTTCTTTTGAAAAGAAAAGTTCGCTTGATAATTGAGTATAGTCCATAATAAACCTCCTGATGTTTATATTATACGCTAAGGGTTTCATATCATCAACCCTTATAGTTGTGTTTTCCTGAGCATATAATTCCTTTGCTATTTCCCAAAGCTCAAAGAGGAACGAAATTGGAGTAGAAAAATATTGTGTATTTCAATTGAACTGTGTTATTTTTTATAGTATTATTTCATTATAAATACATGAGGAGGAATTAAAATGGCGTTAGTTAAATGTCCAGAATGTGGAAGAGAAGTTAGCGAAAGAGCAAAAAATTGTCCTGCATGTGGCTACCCGATTTCAGAGTCAAAAACAGATAAACCAGTCCAAAATAAAGGCGAGTTTCAAACAGCCCGACTGATTATCTCCATAATAATGTTAGTTTTCTCGGTTTTTGTATTATTTCAATCTTGCGCAGTTGGAGTCGCAAACTCACTAGAAGATAATGGACAAGCCGATGGTGGAATCGGAACACTCGTGTCTATGTCGATGATTGTTTTAGGAATTGCGGGCATTGCCACAAGAAAAACTATAAATCATCTCACGATAAGAGCATTGGGAACTATTAGTGCTTTGATAGGTCTATATTGTTCTCAAGTATATGATGGCATATTTAAAGATTTAAAAGTCTGGGGTTGGTTACTTATAATAAATGGAGTATTATTCCTTTTTGCAAGTAATACAATTAAAAAGAATAGAAGCTCCATTTGACGATAATACAAAATCATTCTAGATTTGCCCCTAATACGGAAAAACAGCCGTATCGCTACGGCTGTTTTCTTACTTATCTAAAGGAATGAGGGACGATTGAACTAGTTTTATAAGTTGTTATAACGTGTTAAACCCGCACAAAATGCGGGTTTTTCGTGTTATGGTCGTGTTGTAAATTGTTATATGTTGTTGCGGAAGTTGTCCTAAAGTTGTCCCAAATCAATATCCCTAAACTAATATATTACTTCCTCAATGTGAACATCTATATCGTATCCCGCTTCTCTTGCACGTTTAATAACTCTATAACATGCCTCTCGGCTATCTAACCAATTATCATGAAATTTTTCGTTACATTCAGCATCATCAAATTCTACTCCATAAGGATGCTTTGCCCATCTATCACCATCGATTCTAATTGTTGCTTGTATTGCCATTTAAAAATTCTCCTTTTGACTTATTTAATTACTAGACCATATGGTATCAACAATTTATCCTTCAAATTCAATCACTGCATATTTGATTCAACAATCTATCAAACGCAATTGTTGCGACTATAATTGAATAATTAGCTACTGAGAAAAGGGAATCAACTTGGTAATTAACATCTATCGCATGGAGTGTTTGATGATATCCTTGAATTAATACAAATATCAAAATAACGCTGTAAAGAAATATCTTCTTAACTCTTTTTTCTTTTTTTGACGATTTACGTGGTAATGCGAATATACGATCCGCATCCCACGAATAATAACACCACATCACAGAAAAAACACCAATCAAACATAATCCAATGTAACTTTGCACATTATTCAGTTCTATTTCCTTAGAAACTGATAGCATGCTCATACACCATATGCATATAAACGTACCATGTATTCCTAGAGAGATGAGAAATTCAAATTTTGCTTCTTTTTTCTGTCCATTTAAATATTTCTTATCAGCCAGTTTTGTTATTACTACCAAAAACACCTTATACATTAAAAACACAATTAGTGTAACTAAAAATACCATGAATAAACCTTTCATTTTTATCTTCCTCTTTCGTTTTTTCTTGAAATTATACCACTCTATGACATTATTCTTCCAACAATAAATTCCAACTATTTGATTGTGGTTTGTTTTATATAATTAAACATATACTCTCTTGCTTTTAACAAATCCATAAAACTTTCACTATCAATCGAGGACCTTCTTCCGTTGTTAGTCACTATGACCTTAATTGATTGTTTTTTTGTCTCAATATAAATTTCCTTCCTTGGTCCCGAAAATGTATTGCCTCGCCAATAATTTTCCTCTAATCGTTCCCAAGTATAAAAAGGACAAAGTTTTTCAATGGCATTTCTCATTTCAGTAGCATTATGATAGCGATTTTCCGGCAACGCATTGCATGCCCTTTTAATTATTCTATGCACCTTTTCGGGAACAATAGGGCTTACTGGTAACTTGTTGATAAGTTTTCCTGCAACTATAAGTTTGTCAACATTTGGAACCCCTTGCAAAAACAACTGCCAATCCGCAATACCATTAACCATCCTATATAACGTCATACCTAACGCAAAAATATCTGTTTCTACTGTAGCTATTGAATTATTAACAAAAGTCTCTGGCGCAGCATGTGTTACATACCACTTCCATGGTTTGATAACATTACCCAATGCCGTAGACAAACCAAAATCCGCCAATTTAGGCAAGCCATTATCCATTAATATATTAGCAGGTTTTATATCTCTATGAATAATTCCTTGAAGATGGGAATATTCTACTGCGAATAATATTTGCCTAACTATGTTTAAACTTTCATTTACAGAAATATACTTTTGCTTAAGTATATTCTCAATAGACATTCCATTCGCCAACTCCATATCTACTACAAACACGAGTTCTCCATTAAACGAAATGATTTCTCCACCATTAATTTTTATTATGTGATTATGTTGACATTTGTACGGAATGGCGGCTTCATTAAAAAGTTTATATGCCTCTTTAGGATTACTTGCCTCTAATATTTTTATAGCTTTCTCAACACCAAGTATCCTATCATGTACTCTATATACAGCACCAAATCCACCATTTCCTAACTTTTGTATTAAATAATATTTCCCAAGATTATTTCCCGAATAATCTATTCTTATATCCATTCTATTCCTCCAATGCAAACCATGCCAACAGTGTCGCAGCTAATCCTTCGTTTTTATATTTATCGCTAGCAAAATAATTTTCAAATTGTGTGATTTTAGCTCTTTTGTTTGCCGTTATCCACCTACTCGAATGTTCTATTATTTTAATTCCATGCTGCATACAAACTAAATTTAATATTCCTAAGGAATAGTGCATGTAAGATATTTGTTGCATTTTTATATCTAAAGACAATTTATAGGACACAATCTGCGGCTTGTACTTAGTAATTAATTCAACGAAAATGTTATTAAAATCTAACATCAATGTGTCCGATTCCGTTCTATAATTTTGTTTACCTGTTTCTATTATAATTGCAGTCTCCTTCTGAGTACCTTCTACAACGGAATACCATATTTCATTCTTTTTTATAGCAATACCAAGACTTCTCATAATTATCTCCATCCTATATTTCTTAATGCTTTTTCTATCATTTCTGCCTCTCTGTGCATTCCCATTTTATGCAATTCTATTGCAAATAGCGGAAACGGTGGATGTATTGCTTTGTACGGATTTGAATCAGGCCCCGTATACATTCCTCCGCTTGGACCTGTATATAGTCCTCCACCTGGACCTGTGTATAACCCACCGCCTGGACCTGTATATAATCCACCGCCTGGACCTGTGTATGCTCCTCCACCTGGACCTGTATATAATCCACCGCCCGGACCCGTGTATGCTCCTCCACCTGGACCTGTGTACATTCCGCCACCTGGACCTGTATATGCCCCGCCACCTGGACCTGTGTACATTCCGCCACCCGGACCTGTATATGCTCCTCCGCCTGGACCTGTGTACATGTTTCTCACCCAATATTTTGCATTACTCATCACATATTCCTCCTTTTAAACATAATAAGGCAACAAGACGAAATATGTCCGTCTTGTTGCCTTACACTGATAACCCTCTACATTATACCACATTTATACAAATTTTCGATATTTTTTTACTTTATATTTTAATTATTTACAAGAATAATTACTATATTCCAACCCTTTCCTATCATCCTCTATTCTCAAATTATTCTCGACTTGAGGATAATTGATTTTTTAAGCACCAAAATTCAAATTCTATCATTGTTAGATGTCCTAAATAAAAGCAACATGACCACAACATGACCAAATTGGTCATGTTGTGGTCACGATAGTTGAAAAACTTCATTCTTCTGGCATTCTTAGAGCCTATGCAAAACATTCCAATACCCTGCTCTCCGCGAACCTTCCCGACTAATGATCTTTTTCTCACTCAAACTGCTCAAGGTTCTTTTTATTGTGGCATCAGAGCAACTAAGTTTTTCAGCCAATACTTTTCGGGTCAACAAATTATCTTCACACAGCAACGATAATACTGCTTTCTCCATCTCATTAAGTTCAATTTTTTTTGGGTCATCTTTTGGGTCATCTTTTGGGTCATTATGAACCAATAAGTCTGGATGAATCGGTATTTCCACCGTCACTGCACGTCTATCTTCATCCGTAAAGAATCTTGCTTTTGGAGAACCATTCAATCTCAATTCTTCTTGAATTGTCGGAATACCTGTAGATTTACCTTCTGACAAATCCAATTCTTTCAAAAACTCACCCAATCGTTTATTGCGATAATATCTAGAAGAAAATCTCTCTCCTTTTTCTATTACACTTTGCGGAATAGAACGGTCTATACCCGGATAACTAATAATACGAACAAGTTCAGGTTCAATTTCTATTATTATTGACTGATGAGACATGTAATCCCTATGATAAAAAGCATTTACAACTGCCTCTTCCAATGCTTGATATGGATAGCTGAATCTACGAATAGCCTCCATTTGATAATTGACCTTTGTAACTTTTTCAAAAATCACCAAATCCTGCAGTTTTTCCATAGTACGTTTAATCATCATTGGAACAGAACCTTTGATTGCCGGAATCTCTATAAAATTATTAGGATTCTTTATGCTACCTTCCGGAAATTTTGTAATTTCCACCTGCGCATACGGAAAAAACTTGTCCAAATGTTCACAAAACATCATAAGCGCAACATTTGAAAGATACTGATGCTCCGGTGGTCCCACTAACAATTGCATGTCATTTAGTATTTCCATAACACCACGTTTGTGAATTTGCTTCGCCAGCTTACTTCTTGTCGTGTTCAGATGATCCGTTAATAATGCAATGGAAATATCATTTTCCGTAGCCTCAAAATTTGGTCGTGTATCAAACGGAGCATAGCTTGTCATATTTATTAATTCTCGTTCTTGCTCTACGTTTGCACGCACTGAACTAGAAGCATAACGGATGTAATAATAGTGTTTCTTATCTTTCTTTGCTGTAACATGCTCTGGTGCTTTATATGGCCTTTGTATTCCTGGAATTACCCACAACACCATGATGATTTTATTATCTATTTCCTCAATGATTACTTTTGGATAATAGGCTGGAATCATAGTATTGTTATAACCCAAAATTTCTTTTTGGATTCTATCTATTTCATATTCATCTAAACCTTTTACCGGACGAACTGCTACACCATCCTTTTCTTCAACACCAATCAAAATATATCCGCCACCAACATTATCAAAATCATTGGCATATGCACATACACTGTGATAAATGTCATCTGGATTCCATCCTTCTTTAAATTCAATTCTATCAGATTCGATTCTACGTTTATTCAACAAATCCTCAATATTAATTTCTAATTCCATCGCAAACCACTTTCCCTTTATTTCTGATTTTGGTTGTAACGTTTTTGCAGACAGTGTCTGCAAAATCTTCTATTTGTTGTTTTTATTATATACCATATTCTGTAATGTCAACAACGTAATTTTAACAATTACTTTTCTTTTAAAAGTAAGCCAAAACAAAATAGAAGGACAACTTTCTGTCATCCTCCCACTAATTTTTCACAGTTTATTCTGCTATGGAAATGGATTTTCGGTCTCCATTCCGACCACTGGGACAAGTTTAAAGTCTCTGTCCCGACCGGTATTTTTCTTTACTCTCCCAATATGAAAACTCTCTATTCTGCCCAATATGTTTCTCTAAACTCTCTTAATACTGTGTTTTTTATCTTTTCTATATTATTCCTCAATTTACGGAACAAATCACAGCCTCTTGCGCCATTACAAAACAATGATGAATAATTATACTCTCTGCCCTTGTGTTCGGGATATCGTAATGAAATATATAAATCATGCGTATTAGTAATCTCATTATCTTTTTTATATTGCTTAATTATATTAGTTTGAAAAGAATACACCCCATAAAACTCTTTATAGATTGAGGAATTGTCTCCGTAAATAACTTTGAGTTTTTCTAATAACTTTTGTACCTCATGCTTATTATCAAATTCAGTTTCATTTAAAAGTAAAATACCTTTTAAAAATAATTCTGTACTCTGAAGACAGTTAAATAACGCTGGAATAAACAAATACAAATCACTCTTAATTGAATTCTTTTCCATTTGTATGTAAGCTTCTTCCATCGTTTTCCCTATTCCTGCATTGGAATTACCATTGTCAAATAATGTATCAAGCAATAACAGTGCAGCTTCCGAATATTGTTCCGCTAAGCGAAAAAATCTTAGTGCTCGTTCTTTCATTATGTGTCCTTTCTATCTTTCTTCAATGTTTGCCACGATACCATAATAAAACCTCCATAACACAATATTTAAATTTTACTCAACCAATTGTAGCAATGTACAAATTATTTTCATCCACTAAAAGCTGTACCGGATTGTTATGCAATTCATTGACAACATTAATATTGTCAATAAATGGTCTAATAAAATTACTCTGTCTCTCTATAAGTTTCTGCATTTGTTTTCTTGTCTTTTCAGTTCCGAAATTATCCAACTTATCACTAGTAGAAATCAGGGTTTCATCAATCTGCGTATTACTAACAACTGGAATTTTTTCAACAAATTTTCCTACTACCTTACTTGTCTTAGATAATCCTTTTAGCACAGAAGACTGAACAGAAGATAATGAATATTTTTCTATTTCATCAAAACATTTTGAATAGAGTTCTCGATATTTTAATGAATAATTTTCTAGTTTTGATGATATGCCTGCCAAATATTCTTTATCATAATTTTCTAATAACATTACTTCTATGAACGAAGAAAAAGCAAGCAGATATAAAGCAAGTTGATAATCTTTAAATTGGTCTTGAACCTGTTCCAACTGTTTGTTAACTGTTTGATCACTGTGAAAAAATGTTCTTTTATTTACTTTTTCAATTATTTGTTCACGATAAAACAATATTTTTGCTTCTGCATCTTGTCTTATATCAAGAACTTTAATGTGACTATTATTTTTATACATCTCATTATTCCAATTATATTTATAGTCATGATACACGTCATAAAGGAAGGTAAGGTTACCTTTAAGTTCTGATTTCTCTTTTCGGACAAGAAAATCCATCATTTCCTGTTGCATTTCTTTGATAGCATCCAACTTCTTATCAATGTTTGCTAATGCCGCTGCCATAAAAAGCATAGTCGGGTCACATGCGAGGGGTGTCATTTGAGCCTGTCCTCCACCTACTGTTCCTACTGTCGTCTTTAATGAGCCGACATAATTAGATGTGCCCTTCATTTGAAACATCGTCTTGCCAGCAGTATTAACATAATACAAGCCACTCCCACCTGCACCTGTAATAGCTGTTTGAACTGCTGTTGCAAGAGGTTGAAACGCAGTCCCCATTGCAGCCAATCTAGTTACTGGTAACTGAGTATAATTTGATACTCCTACTTGCGTTTCCTCAAGTAATGGATTTAATGAAAAATCATTCATCAATTCCAACACCTCGTTCTTCCTTCTATTGTCAAATTCAATTACATTTCCCATAATGCATTTCCTCTCATCAATTTAGCAACTTAACCATTGAGTTATTATGAAAAAATTGTACCATATATTACCATTACCTCGCAAGAATAACCAAAATTAGAGAAGAATTGTGATTAACCTTTTTTACATCTCTTCAATACCCACCTGGGTATCGCAAGATACGCACATTATATATATGTGCCTTTCTTGTTAGGGGAAATCCCCTAAAACCCCTTTATATTCTAAAAGTCACATTAAAATCGAATTTTTTCACATCAATTCCGCCCATTGTCACATTACTTTTCACACTACCGTCACATTAACCTTACATCACTTTTTAGATTTCGGATTTTTACATCGAAAATAGTCACATCAAAACCGTTGGTTTGTCACATCACTTCTGCCAATTTTCACATTACTTCTCACATCATTATCACATCAATGTCACATTACTTTTTAATTTCCCCATTTTATGGGTACTTTTCCCGAAAATACACCTTCTTAGTCGCTGTTCATCTTACCCGAAACACGATATGCTTTAGTTAGAATTTATCGAAAGGGGAAACATGAGCTAATGCAAAAACAGGCTTTAACAGTTAACGAGGCAGCGGAATATTCCGGTATTGGTCGTAACACTCTCCGCGCTTTAGTAAGGTGGGGTAAAATTCCCGTGATACAGATAGGCAATAAAACCATTATTCGCACAGAAGCACTTGACCTATTTCTCTCCACTAATGAAGGAAAGAATCTAAAAAACATACATGAAGTAATTGCAGTGTAAACAGTTCGCAAGGTATAATATAGGAAAACTAGACCAATAGTCCCTTGCAGTAAGAAAGGAGAAATTTTTAATGGGAAAAGATTTGCAAGGGAAAGTATTACCTAATGGTATTACGCAACG
>JAFTWA010000053.1 GCA_017465565.1 Tyzzerella sp. | reverse complement strand
TTTCCTTTAGTTGAACCCCATATTAAGATTAGTTTGTTTTATAGATAGGTATGAATATAAAATGAAAAGCCGTATGCGTTAATAGCGCACGTACGGTTTTGTGTAGGGGTATAGGGAGTAATCCCTATATCTACTAAAGAAAGAATGTCAAATGAACTAAAGACTCAGTGGCATCCCGCGTTTTGTTCGGCGATGAAACTAGAGTTAAAAGCGGACAGAGAGTTTTTAGATTATATCAACGAATATAACCTAAGTAGCAAACCGCTACAGATTGATTTACTAGTTGTAAAGAAAATGAAAGAAATCGAAATTCATAATGAGATAGGAAAGATATTCAGGAAACACAATATTCTTGAATACAAGTCTCCTGATGATTCTATGAATGTCAATACGTTCTTGAAAGTGCGCGCTTATGCGTATCTTTATAAGACACAGGAGGAGCATATTGATGATATTCTATTGGACGAGATAACGATTACGCTGGTGAGAAAGAGAAAACCGGTAAAATTATTCAAATGGTTTAGAGATAATGGATATCATATTGAAGAGAAGTATAAGGGAATCTATTTTATTGATAAAGAAGGAAATTTTCTTACACAGGTTATCGTATCTAGCCAACTGAATAAGGAAAATCAAAAATGGCTTACGTTGTTACATGATGATTTGAATAGAGAAGATGCAGAAAGGGTTGTTTTACAGGTGGATTCACTGACTGAAGAAAGTGAAAAAGAACATGCAGATTCTGTACTGCAGGTTGCATTACAGGAGAATAGAAAGTTGTTTAATGAGTTGAAGGAGGAAGGAAAAATGTGTGAAGCTTTAAGAAAATTAATGGAACCAGAGTTGAATGAGGCTAAACAACAAGCTATGCAGGAAGGTAGGCAAGAGGGTATTCAGCAAGGTATTCAACAAGGCATCCAGGATACAATTGTTAAATCGTTGAAAGCTGGGAATAGTGCAGAAGACATCTCGAGAATCATGCAGATTCCGCTAGAAGAGGTAGAGTCTATTAAGAATGAAAAGAATATGGAAGTAATTCCTTTATAATGAGCATAGGGAGTTGTACTAATTATTATAGTGCAACTCCCTTTGTGTGTAATACAGGATAACTTTATTGAAGTATATTTTTCATATCCTCTGGCAATTCAGCCACAAATTCCATGAGTTCTTTTGTAATCGGATGTAAGAAACTTAATCTATGCGAATGCAATGCCTGCCTCTGAATCACAGAATAATCCGGATTATACAGAAAATCCCCCGGCAGTGGATGCCCAATATGCTTCATATGAACACGAATCTGATGGGTGCGCCCGGTTTCCAACTTCAAAGAAACTAAAGAATAGCCATTTTTTGTCTCAAGTGTCTTGTAATGCGTACAGGCATAATCCCCATTCTCCGCATCTACCTGACGCTCAATGGTAGAGCCATATGCGCGTCCAATCGGTGCAATAACGGTGCCCTCTGATGGAACCGTTCCAGTTGCAACTGCAAGATACTCCCTGTGAATCTCACGGTTTTGCACCATGTTAGAGAGTATAGAAGCACTATACATATGCTTCGCTAGGATAAGAAGGCCAGTAGTATCCCGGTCTAGCCGGTTGATGCAGCGGTAAGTAAAAGCTTCGCCTTTTTGCTGATAATAATAGGCAACTGCATTTGCAAGCGTATTATCATAATTTCCTTGAGAAGGATGGATTGGGGTATCTGCAGCCTTATTGATGACCAGGATGTCTTCGTCTTCATATACAATTTCAAGTGGGAGATTCTTTGAAACAATGTTCTCTGATGATTCGCTCTCAATTAATTGAATGGTGAGTGTATCATCGGTGTGAAGAACATCGCGGACTCTTCCCCAGACTCCGTTTAAGAGAATTCCATTTTCCGTTCGTTTCAGATGCGTAATAATCTGACTGGAATATTGCAATTCCTTCAAATAGGAGAGAAGTGTGCAGTTGTCAAATTCGGCTGGTATGGTGTAAGTGAAAATTCTTTTCATAGACTACCCCTTATCTTGTTTCTTTTTTAATTTGTATTCAGAAGGGAGACATTTCATGGTCTTCTTAAATGCGTTGATAAAAGCAGACTGGGTGTGGAAACCTACCGCGTAGGCAACATCTGCCACGCTCATGCTTTCTAACAGTGAAAGACTTTCAGTGATTCTTCGTCTTGAAAGGTAATTCGCAATCGTGATATTAAAGGATTGTACAAATTTACGGGAAAGATGTTCCCGGCTATAGAAAAAATGGTCTGCAATATCGGAAATAGCGGTTATAGAAGCATAGTTTGCATCGATATAACGCTTGATTTCGCCCATGGCTTCTGTGAGCGCTTCGCCTTCTTGGACTTTGGTTTCCTGGGAATCGAGTATGTAAAAAATTTCTATTAAGAGAGACTTGAGAACCAGTTCGCCGTACGGCTTGTCTGTTTTGACCACCTTATCTATTTTTTTGAAAATCTCTAAAAGTTCCCCGAATTTTTTCTCGGAAAGTGTCATATGTGTACCTGTAGAACCTGTCATAAAATCGATGAGCGGCGTAATTCTATCGTCAATATTAAAAAAATCAGGAGAAAAATATAATACATATCTTTCATATTGGGAAGGAGCAAGAAGTCTTCCTGTATGCATCTGCCCAGGTTTAAACCAAGTCACCATATATGGGGAAGGGCTTATCAGCGTATTTTCATTCAGATATTCAATATTTCCTTTAATATAAAAGATTAATTCGTAATACTCGTGTGTGTGAAATTTCTCTGCAAATGTCTTTTGCGTATACCAGGTGTTGCGGTGAGAAAAAATCAATTCATTGCTAACGGTGGTATCAATCCAACCCTCCTTGTGAAGATATTGATGGAAGGGTGAAGAGGAAATTTTTTTCTGATATTTCTTGGTTTGAAGTCGTATGTTTGTAAAATCGTCAGTCATATTCATAGCGTATCTCCTTAATATCACAAATTCAAAAATTATGGTCACAAATAAGATATAAATTATTGTTAAATGATATTACAATGATTATAATACATCAGATGTAGAAATATTTCAACAGGGAGGAATGAAAAATGGGCGAACTTATGAGAAAAAGCCGAAAAGCAGATGTCTGTGTTGTTGGTGGCGGACTTGCTGGAACATTTGCTGCGATTGCAGCTGCAAGACATGGTGCAAAGGTTGTTTTAATGCAGGATCGACCAGTGCTTGGTGGAAATGCATCAAGCGAAATCAGAATGTGGGTATCGGGAGCCGGAAGCCGTGTCCGCAATCTGCAGGAGACAGGTATTATGGAAGAGGTTCTTCTAGAAAATATGCGTCGCAATCCGACTAGAAACTTCTCTATCTGGGATTCTATTCTATATGAGAAGGTGAAAGCAGAGAGCAATATAGAGCTTCTCTTAAACTGTGCGTGCTGTTTTGCCGAAAGTGAAAACGACACAATTAAAAATGTGACAGGCTTCCAGCTTACTACTTACACATGGCAGAAGGTAGAAGCAGATGTTTTTATTGACTGTTCAGGTGACAGTATCTTGGCTGAGCTTGTAGATGCCGAGTATATGGTTGGCCGCGAGGCGAAAGAAACATTCGGAGAAGAATGGGGCTTGGAAAAAGCAGATAAGAAGACCATGGGTATGAGTCTTATGATTCAGGCACATGAAACAGATCACAAGTGTGAATTTATCGCTCCAGATTGGGCTTATACGTTTAAGACTGATGAAGAGATGAATTTTAAACCACATGACTGTCTGGACAGAATCGAAACAAACTTCTATTGGATTGAACTTGGCGGAGAGGTTGATTCACTTCACGACACAGAAGAGGTTCGTGATGAGTTAATCAAGATTGCCTATGGTGCATGGGATCACATTAAGAATCAAGGAGACCATGGAGCTGACAATTGGGAACTTGATTTTATCGGCTTCCTTCCAGGAAAGAGAGAAAGCCGCAGATACGTAGGTGACTATGTTCTTACACAGCAGGATGTGGAAGCAGGCAAGCAGTTTGAGGATGAAGTGGCTTACGGTGGATGGCAGATTGACAATCATTTGCCAGGTGGATTCTTCATGGACGGTACTGGTGGACACCATGTACAGAGAAGACGTCTTACAGAACCTTACGGAATTCCACTTCGAAGCCTGTACTCTAGAAATGTGAATAACTTAATGTTTGCAGGAAGAAATATCAGTGCGTCTCATCTCGCATTTGCAACAACCAGAGTTATGGGAACATGCGGTGTCATGGGACAGGCTGTGGGAACAGCCGCAGCGTTAATGACAAAGTATCACATGAGTGCCCGACAGCTTGTGGCTGAGAAGATTGTAGAACTTCAGGATACACTGATGGAAGATGATTGCTTCCTTCCAGGCATTAGAAGAAAAATGTCACCATTATGTACAGCAGAGACTCTTCAGGCTGACTGGGGCGATGCATCGAACCTGCTAAACGGCATAGACCGTAAAATCTGGGGAAATGATAACGGATACTGGGGAATGTGTAACCGCGCTATTACTTACAATTTTGATGAGAAAAAACACATTTCAGAATTCCGTCTGATTGTGGACAGTGACCTTGACAGAGAATATACAGAGGGTAATCCAAGAGCACTGAATATCTCCGCTACGCTGTTCAGACGTGTGGATTACAATCACACAAGCTATGGATTCCCGAAATGTATGGTGAAAGCGTTCCGTGTGGAAACTCTGGATGATAATGGAGAATGGAAGACGGTTTATGAGACAGACAATAACCATCAGAGAATGATAAGGGAGAAACTGGATGTTGACACAACAGCTATTCGTCTGATTCCTATGAGTACATATCTTTCAGAACAGCTTGGATTAGCTACCTATGGAAGTGCACAGGCGCATATTTTTGCTTTCGAAGTTAGATAGGAGGAGTTCTGATGAAAAAGAAGAAAATACCTGTTTTACCATATTTACTGCTTTCTGTTCCTATGCTGCTGCTCATTACTTTTGGGTTTTATCCATTTATAAAAACAATTGTGTCATCCTTTTCTTACACAACAGAGGTTGGACAATGGCTTAGCTGGGCAGGACTGGATAACTGGAAAATGGTTGTGGAAGATAAGGAATTTGGACAGGTAATGGGAAACACTTTCCTGTTTGCCGGAATCATTCTGGTTATTTCTTTGACAGGTTCCATGATATTTGCTTTACTGGCAGATGGCTGTAGACGAAAAGGACGCCGCATAGTGCAAGTGTTATATGCATTGCCTATGGTTATCGCCTCTGCTCCAACTTCTATTATTTGGAAATTCATCTATCGTAAAGAGGGCGGTATTCTGAATACTATTTTGGGGACGGATGTGGCATGGCTTCTGGAAGCCGATACAGCTCTGACAGCAGTGGCAGTAGTAACTGCATGGAGCCAGATAGCAAGCAGCTTTATTCTCCTTCTGGCAGGTTTCCGCAATGTGTCGGATGAATTGTTGGAGGCTGCAACTTTAGATGGAGCAGGCAGTTTTACGAAAGCGATAAAAATAAAGATTCCAATTGCTTCTCCTCAAATTTTTTATGTAATCTTTTTAAAGATTGTTACAGCATTTAAGGCGTTTGGACAGATTCGCTTGCTGACAGCAGGAGGTCCAGCGGGAAGCACAACCACTTTGATGTATAAAGTGTATGAAAGAGGTACTGTTGGTGGATATTTTGAAATAGCGTGCTGTTATTCCGTTATATTGTTTCTTGTCATTTTCATAGCGACAAGAATACAGTTCATGATGGAAAAGAAATTTGTGCACTATCAGTAGAAAGGAATGGAGAACGTTATGAAACAAAATTTGAAAGAAAACACGATTTTGTTAGTGAAAGTGCTGGTGGGAGTTCTTTACTGTCTGCCAGTTTTACTAGCAGTTTTATTCGCTTTTCATACGAATGAAGATATTGGCACCATACCTCTGAAGTTCTTCACAACGCCTGCACTGGATAATTTTAAATATGTATTTGAAAATGTACCAGTATTTACCTACTTGAAAAATACGGCAATTATGCTTATTATCATTATTCCAGTTCAGATTATACTGGGAAGTGTGGTTGCTTTTAGCTTTGCTTTTTTTCAATTTCCACTGAAGAATTTCTTGTTTACTGTTTTTTTGATGGGAATGATGATTCCGGCCGAGGTAAATGTAATCGCCAATTATACAACCATACAGAACATGGGACTTATGGATAATTATCTGGGAATGACTATTGTGTCTTTTGTGAGTATTTCAGGTATGTTTATGCTTCGTCAGCACATGCTTACGTTGCCAATCTCTCTATGGGAAGCTGCAAAAATGGATGGATGTACGGAGATGAAATATTTTGCTCGTGTTATTTTGCCTTTAAGTAAAAGTATTATTTTTGCCCAAGTGATTACTTCTTTTATTTCAGTATACAATTCTTACTTGTGGCCACTTATGGTTACATCTACAGAGGACATGAGAACGGTTCAGACAGGTATCGCAAATCTAGTGCGTGATATGTACTGGAATCCTGGTGGTGCATTGGCTGGAGCGGTTATATGTATGGTGATACCGGTAATCGTTTATATTTTTGGAACAGATCAGATTGTAAGCGGTCTGACATCGGGCGCTGTAAAATAAGCAATAACAAATTTTGAAAGGAGAAACAAAAATGAAACAATGGAAACAAATTGGGAAAAGATGTATGGCATTGTTGATGGCAGTGGTGCTTGTGGGAGGTCTTCTCAGCGGCTGTGGAAAAAGCCAATCAGGTTCTAACGGTTCGGGTTCTGATGGCTCAGATGGACCTATAAAATTAGTTTTATGGAGTACTTATGGTACATACGGAACACAATACTTGAATACTTTGATTGAAAAGTTCAATGATAGTCAAGACGAATATGTTCTTGAATCGTCTAGTGGTTCAGACGCCAGTACAATCCGTTCAAAAATGCAAAGTAGTAAAGTAGAGAATTATCCTTCTCTTATCTGTGGTACTTCAACCACAATGACTGCTTATGCAGAGGCTGATTATGTTGCACCAATTCAGCAGTTTATGGATGCTGACAGCGAAGACTGGAATGCTGGTATGTTTGATGTAGTACGCTATGCTTATTCGGATCAAGAGGGAAAGATGATTGGTTATCCTGTAGGTGTTAGCTGCAATGGATATCTTGTAAATGTTGACCTTTTGAAAGAAGCTGGATATACATTAGAAGACTTGACAAGTTTTGAAAAAATTGTAGAAGCAGCAACAGCGGCTGTGAACAAGAAAATCTGTAAATATGGCTTGGCTTTCTATGATGGTGTTGACGTATTGGATATGTTAACCATGCAAGGTGTAGATATCGTGGACGGAGGCAATGGCTATACTGGTGAAGTTACAAAATCTCTCTTATTAGAAGGAGAAAGCAATGCAGCATTAACAAAAGCTGTTAATCTTATTGCAAAGATGTATCAAGATGGTGTTGCTTTAGACTATGGTTATGGTTCAGATTGTTCTTCTATTTTTAAGGCAAATGATTTATTATTCTGGAAATGTACAAATTCTAGTACCCATAATGTGTTCACTGCTAACAGTGGTATTGACTGGGCATTTATTCCATCTGTAGGTGTGGATGAAAACGCTGAATTCAAGGGCAGTGCTTTAAGTGAAGGTACAGGTATTTTCATCTGTAATACAGGAGATGAAAAAGAAATGCAAGGAGCATACGAGTTTATCAAGTTCCTTTCTCAACCAGAAAACCAGAATTACTTTGAACAAGGAATTGGATATTTACCATATACAAAAGAAGCAGCAGAGCAATATATGGAATGGGCAAAAGAGAATTTCCCATCTGCAGAAAAGTTATTGAATATGTTGTCGAACAGTCCAAAAGAACTGCAGCTTCCTTACGTTGCTGTCGGTGGTGAAATTAATTTAGCTTTTGCAGATTTGCTGGGAACGATATCAGTAAGTCCAAAAGGTGATGTGAACACTTACATTGAGGATGCCTCTAGTGCCATTGATGCAGCTTTGAAAATTTACGAAATGCGTAAAGAAAATCAATAAGTAACTACAGTGGATTTAAAACATGTGGTCAATGATTGACCGCATGTTTATGGAGGAAATATAGATGAAAAATAAATTAAAAAGGTTACTTGCCCTCTTCCTGATGATGGCATTTGTCCTTCTATCCGGTTGTCAGCAGACAAATGAAGACAACATGGACGAATCAGTATCTGCGGATACTGAAGATAACAGTATAGACGTAGGTAGCGAAGATACCGATGTGATTGCAGAAATTGAAAGTATTGATAAAAGCGTAGAATATGCTTACAGTGACAAAATCTTCGACCGCTCCGCTACAGAGGGACGTTTTGCGTGTTATTATTTTCGTTCCAATTATATTCGTCCAAAGCCAATCGGCAATTCATCCACGGGTGATGCGGCACTGCTAATCGCACCAGATGGTACGACCATGCTTATTGACTTTAATATGGCGCCTGCAACTGCTCATGTGGTATCTTATCTGCAGCGTCTGGGAATTAATAAGCTGGATTATGTAATGGCTTCCCATACGGATATGGACCATTGTGGTGGTTACAATGCATTGTTAGAGTATATTGAGGTAGAACATATTTATATCAGTGATTCGCCATCTTACAAAACTACAAATCATAAAGCAGGACGTTTTGTTGCAAAAGCAGTAGAGAAAGGTGCTTCTTACACGATACTTAAAGCAGGAATGGAAATAGATTTTGGCGGTGTGAATATGAAAGTTTTGTGGCCAACACCAGATATGGAGTGGCCGGCAAGTCCAACCGCTGTGGAAGTAAATGATGCTTCCCTTGTAGTGAAATTTACTTATGGAAAGTCTAGTTTTCTGTTTAGTGGCGACATAAATTCAGCTCAGGAAATAGAACTGGCAGAGATGTATGGCGATGAACTGCAGGCGGATGTCTTGAAGATGAATCACCATGGGTCAAAAACATCCAACTCACAAAAGTGGCTCAAGACTGTAAATCCAAAGCTTACATGTGGAATGGCAGGTGCAGTAAGCTCAAGTGAGGTACTGGAGCGTTATATGTATATGGATATTCCATTTACACTAAGTGTGTTAGACGGTGCTACCGTGGTTTCTACGGATGGTGATGGTGTCTATGACGTTCAGGTGGAAAAAGAACGTGAGGATACATATTTTGGAGTTCTTCCGACTACGGATGGCTATTTCCAGATTAAATAAGGAGGGACGTGGATTATGAATAAAGGCAAAAAGATATTGCTTTTAGTGACAGCCGCTTTTGTGATATGTATAGCAGCCTTAGGGATTCTGCTTGGCATTAGTGGCGGAGATTTGAGCAACTTACAGGTAAGTATACTTGGTAATCACAAGGATGATGATGCTTCAAATCCTAAAACAGAGGCTACAGCAACGGATGGGGCAACATTGCGAGAATTACTTGCTGCTGACTCAGAGATAGAGATTCATGTTACGGAAGACATGGAAGTAGAAGAAGGATTTGTTGTCAATGGAATCAAAACGCTCATAGGTGATGCTAACTTGCGTATGTCTCTGGGAGCAGAATTAGGACAGGCATTGCTTATGATTTCAGAGGGAAGTTCCCTTACCTTAGATGGTCCAATGCTGGATTGTAATTTCAACAGTGATGGAATTCGTGTTGAGGAAAATGCAACATTAACTTGTCTTTCCGGCACCATCAAATATGCAGGTTCATATGGAATTTTAGCTTACGGCGATGTGACGATTAAAGATGTAAGCATTGAAGATTGTGAGTATATCTCTATTTGTGCACAGACAGGCAGTGAAGTACGCATGGAAGGTGGTTCTGTTGAGCGCAGTGCATATAATGACGTTTATGTAGTGACAGGCGCGTATATGAATATCAGTGGCAGCACCGTGATGGAAGGCGCAGATCAACATGGAATGATAAATTATGGTACTTTAGAGATTCATGACGGTAAGTTTGGTAACGTAAATAATTATCTCTGTGATAATTATGGAGAGTTGACTGTGTCCTATGAAGGGAAAATTGAAAACGGCGCTATCGAATTTTATGGTACAAGAAACAGTGTCTTTCTTATAAGAAAAGGTTCTGTTGCTAATATTTCTGATGTTTATATACATGACACACAGAGACAAGGTATTGCATCCTTAGGAGGCGATACTACTATATCAAATTGTAAATTTGAAAACACAGGAAATCATAGTATTGACATTCAGGCAGGAGAGGCTTCTGTAGAGAATGTAACAGTTATAGGTTCTAAAGGCTCTGGTCTTGAGTCTAGCAACGGTTCTGTTGTGAAGGTGACAAACTTTACAGTGGATGGTTGTGAGAAAATTGGAATCGCCAGCAGAGGAACAACCCTTACAGCAACGAATGTTAACATCAAGAATGCTGGAAAATACGGAATTACTTGTGGAGATACGAAGACAGGACAAGGCGTTCTGACAGTGGAAGACGCTGTCATTCAAGGTACAACTACACATGGAATTTATGTCTATGAAAAAGCAGAAGCTGAGTTGAAAAATATAGAAATCTCAGATGGTGAGGCAAGGGGGATTTACGTTGCTAAAACGGCAAAAGCAAAATTCTCAGGAAAAAGCACTATCAAAAACATGGCAAAAGGTGGCGTAGAGGTACGTGGAGAATTGACACTGGACTCCGTTGTTATTTGCGATAATAATACAAAGAACAGTGGAGCAGGTGTATATGTTGCAGATGGTGGTAAGGTTACCATGAAGGATGGTGCTGTCTATAATAATACCAGTGAACTTCGCGGTGGCGGTATTGTTGTGTCAGACTCATCACTTACAATTAATGGCACCAAGATATATGACAACAAGTCTGCAAACCATGGCGGTGGTCTCTACGCGCAGAAAGCGGCAGTTGTTAACCTGAATAGCGGTGAGATTAAAAATAATAAATCAGAGACAAATGGAGATGGTATCTACATTCTTTCTGAGGAAACGAAAGTTACCATGGGAGAAAATTTCTACCTCGGTGGAAATGATGTCAAGCTTGATAATGTAAAAGCAGTATTACATATTTCAGGAAATAACTTAAAGAAGCATAGTGCTTCAGACCCATTGCTTTTGACACCAAACTACAATGCAGCAGAAGGCACACAGGTTGCAGTATGTAAAAATGATACGGTGGCAAAGCGCCTTTCAGACATGGTGAAATCTGGAGACGGCTCTTACAATGTGGTTCGGGATAATCAAAAATTTGCAATCGAGTATACTACAGCAGATATGGATATGACTGGTGCAGATACTGTATATGTAACCAACTTCCAGGAACTGAAGGAAGCAGTACTTAGTACTACATCAAAACGCTATATCGTGCTTAAGGCAGATATTGCGATGGAAGAACGTATTCGTGTACCAGGTGGAGTTACCATCTGTGTGAAAGATGATGGAGCGAAAAGAACGTTAACCAGAGCAAATGGTTTTACGGACAGCTTCTTTGTAACACATTATGGAACAGGTCTCTATTTAACTGGCACAGATGCTGAGAAACTGGTATTAGATGGCGGTTATGTTGAGAGTGCAGATACAACAAAGAATCAGTCGCTTATTCGTGTGTCAGGTTCTACGGAACTTAAAAATGTAGTATTGCAAAATAATGGTTCATCTGTATATGAAAATCAAGTGCGTGGAGCATTGGTGAGACAACTCTATGGTGATTTTAAAATCTATGATTCTGTTCTAGCCGGAGGAAATGCTTATACCGGTGGAGCATTAATGATAGATAAAGGTGAAGGCTATATAGAAGGAAGTATAATAAAGAACAACGAAAGTACCATCGGTGGTGGTGCAATCCGTGTAGCAGGTGGCTGTGAACTGGAAGTTGTATCTACCGAAATTTCTGGAAACCATGCAAATTCTACAGGCGGTGGTATTGTTGCCGTAGGTGGTTCACATGTAACAGTGAAGAACACAAAATTTGAAAATAATACAGCTGCAAGTTATGGAGGTGCGCTTAGTGCACAGGATGAAGGAACTCGTCTAACCGTGATTGGAACAGACAGTGCATCAGCTATTTTCAAAAACAACAGTTCAAAGACTGCTGGTGCAATTTATTTGGTAAAGAAAGCACAGTTAGAAGTATCAGGATATACCTTTGAAAATAATAGTGCAACAGGAGGAAGAGCTGGCGCGATTTCCGTAATCGACAATTCCTCTGCAACCATTAAAAATACAGCATTCTATGGAAATAAAGCGACAGCTTCTGGGGGTGCATTAGTGGCATCTGCAGGAAAGGTTGATATCGTCAGCTGTGAGTTCGGAAAAGAAAATGCTGGAAACGAAGCAGGCGAAAGAGCTGGTGCAATATCGATGTCTGAAGGCAGTATTGTGACAATGACAACAGTTGAAGGTGGAAAATACAACAGCCTGAATTACAATGTTGCTGGGGATGATGGTGGAGCCATTTATCTTGACAAAGAATCCACTCTGACAGCCGATGGTTACATTTTTACAGGTAATAAAGGTACTGACGGAGGAGCTATCTACGTTGCTGCCAGCGGAAATGTAGAATGTTCAAATAATGAATTTAGAAACAACAAGTCTACGACTGGAAATGGTGGGGCAATCTACTGTGCAGGTACAGTGACAGATGCTGGAAGCAGCTATTATGCAAACGAAGCCACAAGAAACGGTGGTGCAATTATCGTTATGAGCGGCGGTAAAGTGACACTGGACGCAGCGAAGGCAGATGCTACGATGGAAGGTAATATTGCAACCTTAAATGGTGGAGCAATCTACGTTAATAATGGTGGTCAAACAACAGTAACTGGTTATGTATTAGAAAGCAATGTGGGCAATACAGGTGGAGCAATTGCAATTATAGCAGGCGGTAAGGTTATTAGCGGAAATAATCAATATACAGGAAATATGTCTAAGGCTGGAAATAATTATGCCAATGCAGGAGCTATTTACTGCGCAGGTACATATGAGGATACAGACAGTACTTATACAGGAAATACAGCGAAAAATGGTGGCGCCATTTTTACTCCAGCTGGAGGCAAAGTGACTTTAATAGGAACTAACCCAGAAAAGGCAATCTTCGAGAATAATAATGCGACTGGCGCTACAAATTCAAGAGGTGGAGCACTCTTTTTAAATAATAATGGTGGAAAAGAACCGGGTAGTTCGATTAGTGTCACTGGCTATACGTTTAAAGGTAACACAAGCACAGGAACAAGCGCTAATACGGCAGAGGGTGCGATTCAGGCTCTCAATTATTGTAGCGTAACACTGACAGATGTAACATTCGAAGGAAATCAAACACAGAAGACCTATGTAGGAGGAACTTTAACTCTCAACAACTTATCGGGAGCACTTCTCGTGGCTATGAATTCAGAAGCGGAGTTTGTTGTGGATGGATATAAGGAAGGCAATGCAGTGGAAATCACACCTTATAATCCTGCCCGTGGAAATGTGGTATTGAGTAAGACTGAGGAAATGAAGACCGCTGATTTCGAAGCTGCTTGTAGTGCATTCACAGTCTCTCCTTCGGCAGATGGAACCTCTTGGTATATCAATAAAGAGGGTAAACTGGTAGACCGAATTGTAGCAAACATCAAAGTAGGCGACACAACGCAAGAATTTACAACCTTGAAAGCTGCAGTTGATTATGCAAATGAAAATGGTAGTATAGGAGAAGCAGCTGCAATTAAAATTGTGGTATTGGAAAATGTGGCCATCAGTGAAAAATTAAATATTTTGAAAAATATGACAATAATAAACGCTGCAGGTGAAGAAATTACAATCAGCAGAGGTACACAGGATGCACAGGATATGTTCGTGGTGGCAGAAAATGCGACACTGACACTTGGAACAAACGATAAGAATGAAACTGGAAAACTAATCGTTGACGGTGCTACAACATCTGCAATTGCAGGAAGAACAGTGACTGTAAATACTGGTGCAGGATTTGTATTGGCGAAAAATGCAACACTTCAAAATGCAAACAGCACTGTGACAGGTGCAGCAGTACAAACAGCAAGTGCAAGCACATTCATCTATGGCACCATTCATAACAACGTAACAACAGACACTTATGCAGGTGGATTAGAAGCACTACAAGGTGCTAATGTAATGATTAGCGGTGCTACTTTTAGTGAAAACAAAGCTAAAGCAGCTCCAGGTGCACTTTATATTGGAAATGGTGCTACTGTAACAAGTGAGAATGCAACCTTCTCAAATAATAAGACTACATCTGTTGCAAATGCGGGAGCGATATACTGTGCAGGAACCTATAATGACACAAATAGTACCTATAGCAATAATGAAGCGAAAAACGGTGGTGCAATCTTTGTTCCTGCTGGTGGAAAGGTGACTTTAACTGGTACCGATTCAACGAAAGCGAAGTTCATAGACAATGTGGCGACTGGTGCTAATGGTAATAGTGGTTCGAGAGGTGGAGCAATCTTTGTAAATGGTGGTTCTGTCAGTGTTACAGGATATGTTTTTGAAGGTAATAAGACTACAAATGCGACTTATTTAGATAGTGCTGTACATGTGGCTAGCGGAAATGCAACACTAATCAACGTGACCTTCACAGGACAAGTGACTCAGAAGGTTTATATGTTAGGAACGTTGTTAACCTACAACGGTCTGACTACAGAAATTCCAGAAAATACGGCTAGTAGTAAGTTGAAGTATGTTGTGGCAAGCGTTACAGGAAGTAATGGCAGCACGACGTATTTTGAAACATTGAAAGCTGCAGTTGACCATGTAAATACCAATGGAGGTACAATTGTAGTGTTAGAAAATACTTCTATTAATGAAACATTGGAAATTACAAGCAACATTGCAATTTCAAATTTCTCTGACAAAGATGTAACTATTAAGCGTAGTACAGTAGGCGAGACAACTTTCAGTGGAGATATGTTTGTAGTAAAAGCCAATGCATCTCTTACGCTGGGAACAAATGATACAGCTGAGAAAGGTGAATTGATTATTGATGGTGCGACAACTGATGCAATTGCAGGAAGAACCGTAACAGTAGAAAGCGGTGCAGGATTCACACTGGCTAAAAATACGACGCTTAAGAATGCAAATAGTACTTCGAATGGTGCAGCAGTGTATACTGCAAGTCAGAATACATCTGTGTATGGTACAATAGCATATAATAAAGCTACGGTTGATGGTGGTGGATTGTATGCATATCCAGGCTCTAAAGTAACCATTAGCGGAGCATCTTTTAGTCATAATGAAACTGGTTCGTCAGGAACTGGAGCTGGTCTTTGTATTATGAAGGATGACAATACAAAAGCAGAAGTAATATGTGAGAATGCAACATTCGAATATAATGAAGCTTCGAGTAACAAGAATGGTGGAGCAATTTACTGTCAGGGAATCTTTAGAGACACAAACAGTACATATAATAACAATAAAGCAAAAAATGGTGGAGCCATATTTGTTCCTAGTGGAGGTGTTGTAACTTTAACTGGCACCGATGAGGCAAAAGCTATTTTTTCAAATAATCAGGCAAGAGGTGCTACTACGTCAAAAGGTGGCGCGATTTATGTAAATGGTGGTTCGGTTGAGGTGACGGGATATACATTTACAGGCAATACATGTACAGCTAGCGTAGAGGGTGCTCAGGCACGTGCAGTACATAGAGCTAGTGGTACGTTAACTTTGGAAGGCGTAGATTTCAAATAAAATGGTATTGGAACTATTACAGAACTATCTGATTAGTTTTCATGCAATAAATGTCATCGGCACTCTGTGTAAACCACAGAAATGCCGATGGCATTTCCATAACCAACTATGCGAAGGGAGAGAAACATGAAGATAACAGATTTGACACTTAGGGAAAAGATTCTTCAGACGGTAATCATCAAAGTGGATAAGAATCATTTCGTTTCGGATCAAGTTGGTGGTGCATTTTTTGGTGGAGAAATCATTACAGAAGCGGAAGATATGGGAATTGAAGCAGGAAGAGCGATTTTAAGCCAATATAAGGAAAATGCAAAAATTCCGATTCTGCTAACTGGTGACTTTGAGAATGGTTGTGGCAGTGTATGGAAAGGGCTCACAGCTTTGCCTTATTTAATGAGTCTAGGAGCTGCCAATGACGAGCAGCTTGCATATGAATATGGGAAGGCTACAGCACTTGAAGCAACGATGGTTGGAGCAAACTGGTCATTCTCACCTGTTTGTGACTTGAATATTAATAAGAGAAATCCACTGGTGAATGTTAGGGCGCTTACAGATAATCCTGATTTGGCAGTAAGACTACTTCCACAGATTGTGCGAGGAATGCAAGAAAATGGTCTTGCCGCATGCGCAAAGCACTTTCCAGGAGACGGACTCGACTACAGAGACCAGCATATCGTTACCACAAAGAATACTTTGAGTATGGAGGAGTGGAAAAAACTTTCTGGTCGAGTATTTGAAGAATTAATCAAAGCAGGAGTTTACTCCATTATGCCGGGACATATTTCATTACCTGCATATCAGCAGGAAGTATTTTCAAATGGTTTGAAGCTTCCAGCAACACTATCCTATGAACTGATTACAAAACTCTTAAAAGGGGAAATGGGATTTGATGGTGTGGTAGTGTCGGATGCGCTTAACATGGGAGGCTTTAACGGTTGGTATCCTTCCAGAGAGAAATCGGAAGTTGAATCCTTTAAGGCAGGCTGTGATATGATGCTGTGGCCTACAAAAGCATATGTAGACAACATGGTGGAAGCTATAGAAAGCGGATATATCTCAGAGGAACGTCTGGACGATGCGGTATCAAGAATTCTGAATATGAAAGAAAAAATGGGATTATTCGAGACGGAAAGAGAACCTTACAAAACAATGACAGGGCAGGAAAAAATTTTTGTAAAAGAAACTCAGCAGAAAACGGCGGAAAAATCCATTACACTTGTGCGGGATAAGGCAGAAATTTTCCCATTGACACTTAATAAGTATAAAAAAATAATGGTGATTCCTATCACACACCATTTGCCGGCGCTGGAGGAAGCAGAGCTTTTATGCGAAGAACTTCGAAGCAAAGGTTTTGACGTGGAATATAAAAAAGATGGTTTGGAACATATCAAAGGCACTATGGCAGAAGAAGAACAAATTGATGCTTGTGACTTAGTTATATATGCGCTGTTTTCAAGGTCATTTAGGCCGATGGGATTTTTGGATTTCCACTCGAAGGAAGCACTGAAAATATGGCGTTCTTTAGAGTATGGTGTTGAGAAAACAGCAGTGGTGTCTTTTGGTTCCCCTTATTTTGGAGAACAGTATTTTGAGAGAGCGCTTACTTATGTAAATGCCTATTCTATGATTTCACCGAGTGTAAAAGCATTTGTAAGAGCAGCTGTAGGAGAAATTCCGTTTTCAGAATATTCTCCGGTAGATTTGTAATGGCAGATAATAGGAGGAGAGGCAAAAGTGAAAGTAACAGATATTAAAACATTTGCTGTGGATTGTTTCCGGACAAACTGGGTATTTGTGAAGGTTTATACCGACGAAGGTGTTGACGGAGTGGGAGAAGCCACACTTGAGTATAAAGAAAAAGCATTGATTGGTGCGGTAGAACATATCAAGGAATATCTGGTTGGGAAAAATCCTTTGGATATCGAAAAACATTGGCATGCAATTTATCGTGATGCTTATTGGAGAGGCGGTCCAGTATTAATGTCAGCCCTTTCTGCAGTAGAGATGGCATTGTGGGATATTTTAGGAAAATCCTTGAATGTTCCAGTCTATCAATTGTTAGGCGGAAAGGTAAACGATAAAGTTCGTATTTATGTAAATGGCTGGTTTGCTGGTGCAAAAGAACCAGAAGAGTTCGGTGCAAAAGCAAAAGAAGCTGTGAAGCGTGGCGTAACAGCCATGAAGTGGGATCCATTCGGGAAAAACTATTTGAACATTTCCAATGCAGAACTTGACAAAGCGCTTCGTAATGTTGCTGCAGTGCGAGAAGCTGTTGGCGACAAAGTGGATTTATTGATTGAAGGTCATGGAAGATTCAACATTACAACAGGTATTAAGATTGCAAAAGAATTAGAGCAATTTAAACCAATGTTCTTTGAAGAGCCAGTGCCACCAGATAATCTGGATGCATTAAAAGCAGTTCGTGATAAATCACCAGTTGCGGTTTCAGCAGGTGAGAGACTTTACACGCGCTGGGATTATAAGAGAATGTTCGACCTTATGGCAGCGGACTATATTCAGCCAGATATTTCACATGCAGGCGGTATTATGGAACTGAAGAAAATTGCGGCAGAAGCAGAATGCAGATATATTCCATTTGCACCGCATAATCCATCAGGACCAGTTGCAAATGCGGCAACATTGCAGCTTGCAGCAACTTGTCCAAACTTTGAGATTCTGGAAATCATGTACAGTGATGTAGAGTGGAGAAAAGACGTAACAAACGAAAGTCTTGTATATGAAGAAGGCTACATGACAATCCCAGACAAACCAGGACTTGGTATTGAAATTAATGAAGAAGAATGCTTAAAGCATCCTTATCAGGTGCATACACTTCGCCATTATACAGGCGCGTTAACAGATATTAGACCTGCAAAGACAGAGTTCTATTTTTAAGGAGGTCAGTATGAAAAAGACGGTTTTAATTACAGGAGCATGTATCAATACCGGAGTTGCGATTGTAGAGAAATTTGCAAATGAAGGTTATGACGTTGTGTTCACGGGCAGAAATTTAGATAGCGTGTCAACTGCAGAAAAGCAGTATCAAGAGAAATTTCCAAATATATACATAAAAGGCTATGCGCTGCGTTCGCTCACAGATGAAGAGGTGGTGGATGAAAAAGCAGTTGAAGATTTGTTTGAAAAGCTGGATAAAGATGAGGTCTTTATAGAGACGCTGGTCCTTAATGCGGCTGACCAGGGGTTAGGAATTAAGATTTTCGAAAATAGTTTGTCGGATTTCATGCGTGTGATTCATACCAATGTAGTTTGGAATTATTGTCTGTGCGAGCATGCAGCTAAACGTATGAAGAAAAACGGCGGAGGAAATATTGTATTTGTCAATTCCAACACTGCTTATCGGGCGATTCCTGATAGAATCGCATACGTTACATCGAAGGGTGGACAACTGGGTATGATGAGAGCACTGGCTTTGGATTTAGGAAAATATAATATTCGTGTAAATGCTGTTCTTCCTGGAATGATTCGAACAGACCGCTGGGAAAAAAATCCGGAGTTTTATGCAAAGGTGCCTTCAAAATATACTCCAATAGGAGATGTTGCAGACGGTAAAGATATTGCAGATGCTATTTATTATTTTGCGGCACATGCACGAAATACCACTGGAGCAGAACTTGTCGTAGATGGTGGAAACACCATTCAACTATATCCGATTATACCAGAGGAATAATAATGAAAATAAAAAATAGGGCGTCTCAGATGGAGACGTCCTATTTGTAACTTATTCCTGCTCTTCGAATACACGAACATAGTCAACGATAAAGGCATCATCGACAAAACCTTCACCAGTTTCTACTTTGGTGTCATTCTTTGTTTTCTTATTCGCATTTGGGACAAACTCTTCACCAATCTTTAGTGGGCATCCTAAACGGTATCCCATAACTTCAGTAGTAAGTAAGATGAATTGAGGAACCTGTGAAACATATTTGTCGGCTCTTGAGATGATTTCTCCGTCACAGTAGAAGATATACTCATCTGGTGTCCAATGTAAAGCAAAGGTATGGTATCCGTCCTCTGTTGGTTTTAATGGATATTGCACTCGTCCTTCTTTTTGGATTTGGTTCGCATATCCACCAAAGATGTTTCCTGTTGTGGCGATGTCTTTATGGAAGCATTCCATGATGTCATTTTCTACACCACACCACGCTGGATCAAAGGATGTACCGATAGAAGGAGATTGTAACCAAAATGCGCTCCACATATCATGAGGACGATTTGGAAATTTACATCTAACTTCATAGTAACCGAATCTGTGGATAAATTTTGCCGGACTAAGTTCTCCCAGTGGCCATACTGTGTTTTTCCAAGTGTTTTTGCTTTCTTTTAATGGCACATCAAAGGAATTGCACCCAGTTTGGAGTTGAGGTGATACATAGTACCCGTCTCGTTCCACACGGTGAAGCTCGATATTGCTCTTTCCATCAAAGACGATACCCTGATCGGTGTATGCTTCAGCTGGTTTTCCCCAGTAATTAATGCGGAAATCCCATTTGGTTCTGTCCAGTTCAGGACCGTCAAATTCATCAGCCCAAATTAGTTTCCAGTTTCGATTGTCGGGCAAAAATGATGAAACATGCCCATCCACTTTGTACTCTTGCATGATAATTTCCTCCTTGCAACATTTTTATTTTATGCTATATTAAGAATTATAACACGAATTTACGCATTGTATTTCGAGATATGACTTTGATTTTTAGGTTTTTAACACTTTTGGAGGTAGTATATGAGATTAGAAAAGATAGATTATAGCAGTAGTCATTATTTTGCCTGTGATATCACACCAAAACGAATCACCACAAAATATGAATTAGAAATCTATACCAAAGGTGAAGGCACTTCTTATATTGATGGAAAAACCTATGCACATTCGGATAACAAGGTTATTTTTGCAAAGCCAGGGCAAGAACGATTCTCTACAGGGGAATTTCATTGTTATTCAATCCATTTCATTTGTGATGATCAAGATATTATGGAAACACTTGGGCATATCCCGGACTGCTGTATCGTTAGCCCACAAACTAGAGCAGAATTGGTAGAATATTATGAAAAAATTGAATCAAAAAGAGATATCTCGACATATGTGGCACTCTTTAACATCATTGAACTGTTAAGCCGAAAAGATGCTATCCCTGCCGGGCGTGGTATTGTTCCTACAAAAGAAGTTTCCTGGATTAAAGATTATATTGATGACCATTTTACCACTAGCATTAATCTTACGGCTTTGTCCAAACAGGTTTATCTAAGTCCCAATTATCTTCGCAAAAAATTCACGGAAGCCTATGGGACGACCATTCAGAAATACATCATTGATATGCGTTTGGGTATGGTCAAGAAATTGCTTCTGACCACAGATAAATCCCTTTCCGAAATTGCATATTGTTCTGGATTTAATAGTCAGAGTCATATGAACGTCATGTTTCGCTCATCCTTCGGTGTTACGCCGTTAGAATACAAAAAAAATAATCTAAAATGCCATATAAATTATTTGAAAATGATATTATAATAAGATATCATATGTTATACTTAAGGAAGTGTAATGGTAGAAAAAGGAAGGAGAGACATTATTTATGAAAATTAATAAAGCAGCAAGCATACCATTAGTGTTACATGATCCATTTTTTTCTATTTGGTCTAGTGCGGATCACTTGTATGACAAAGATACGAAGCATTGGTGTGGTGTCCGTCATAAAATGCAGGGATATGTAAAAGTAGACAATGTAAAATACTGTTTTATGGGGGAACCAGAGGGTCAGGAAGTGATTCCACAAACATCAGTGGATGTAACAGCTACTGCGACAGAATATACATTTGAGAATGACAAGGTGAATTTACGGGTACGTTTTACTTCTCCATTGTTATTATCAGATCCGGTTTTAGTATCAAGACCTTGTACATACGTAGATTTCGTAGTAGAGAAAAAGACAGTTTGTGATGTGGAAATTATCTATGAAGTGTATAGAGACTTAGTTTCACAACATCTTGCACAGGTTTTAGGAGGAATCTATAACAGACCTGCAAAGGCCGGAACACCAGGTTATAAATACGCTTATATGGGACGTGCGAATCAACAACCACTTGCCGGCAGCGGAGATGGTGTTACGATTGATTGGGGCTATGTATATCTGGCTAGTGAGAAGGAATCTACAGAATTCTTCCTGGATGATGAAGCTGGAAGATTGAGCTGTAGTCTCAAGGCAGAGGGAGAAGAATGTGAAACAGGATTTGTACTTGCGTACGATGATTTGCTTTCTATTAATTATTTTGGAGAATGGAAAAAGGCATATTGGACAACTGCATACGCGGGCATTTTGGATGCGATTGCAGCAGCAATGGCCGACAAAGAAGATGTGCTTGCAAAAGCAGATGAATTAGACAAAGATATTTATAATAAAGCGTTAGCAATCGGTGGAGAAAGCTATGCGTACCTTTGCAATATGAGCTATCGTCAAACCGTAGCGGCACATAAATTAATCTGTGACGAAGAAGGTAATTTAATCTTCTTATCAAAAGAAAATGATTCTAATGGCTGCATCGGTACGGTAGACGTTAGTTATCCATCTGTACCATTATTCCTTTTATACAACACGGAATATGTAAAAGGAATGCTTCGTCCAATTTTCCGTTTTGCAGATTGTGATGTATGGGAAGAAGATTTTGCACCACATGATGTGGGACGATACCCATATGCATGGGGACAAGTGTATGCGGCAAAACGTGAACATCTGGGAAAACTTTATCCAAGAACCGCAGGTCGTGTACGTCCTCCATTCTATAGCTTCCCGGCAGGAAACGATATTTATGATATTCATATGCAAATGCCAGTTGAAGAGTGTGGAAACATGTTGATTATGATGGCAATTGTCTGTATGTTAGATGGAAATGCAGAGTTTGCTAAACAGTACAAGGATACTTTGGAAAAATGGGTTCAGTATTTAATCACTTATGGCGCTGACCCTGGAGAGCAGCTTTGCACAGACGACTTTGCAGGTCACCTTGCCCACAATACAAACCTTTCTGTAAAAGCGATTGTCGGAATCGAAGCTTACGCCATGCT
Source organism: Tyzzerella sp. (assembly GCA_017465565.1). Taxonomy (GTDB): domain Bacteria; phylum Bacillota; class Clostridia; order Lachnospirales; family Lachnospiraceae; genus Faecalimonas. Next base: position 8,586 of record JAFTWA010000053.1, on the reverse strand, counting down.
TCTTGGACAAATGGGAGATGCAGAAGGTCAAAGCAAGTACCATAAGATTGCAAAGGAAATGGCAGTCGATTGGGAGAAACGTGCAAGTGCAGGCGATCACTTTATGCTTGCCTTTGGACAACCAGATACATGGAGTATGAAATACAACCTGGTGTGGGATCTCATCTTCGGCAGTGGTTTGTTCTCGAAAGAAGTTTACGAAAAAGAACTTGCCTGGTATGTTGGTAAAATCAATACATACGGAACACCTCTGGATAGCCGGGCAACATATACGAAGAGTGACTGGATTTGCTGGTGCGCAGCGATGACAGAGGATCAAGAACAGGCGGAGAGCTTAATAAAGCCAGTTGCTGGTTATTTGGAAAATACAAAAACAAGAATTCCATTTGGTGATTGGTATGATACGGTAACTGGAAAATATCAACACTTTATTGCACGAAGCGTACAAGGTGGTATTTATATGCCAATCTTTAAAAAATATGTGGATAGTTTAACAAAATAAAAATAAGCCATAAAAAGACCTTCAATCGCCAATTTTAACGATTGAAGGTCTCTTCTTGATTTTCTCTATTTCGACTTAATTTCTCGCCATAATTCGTTATAAATATCGTCAAATTTCGTTCCAAGATACTGGAATGTTTCGCAGCGATTCAAGATACTTGCATCTGGAAATGCTGTTGTACTATTGCGAAGCTCTTCGTCTTCAATCAAATCACGTGCCGCCGTATTTGGAGTAGAATATGTGATATAGTCAAAATTCTTTTTGGCAATATCTGCGCGGCATAAGAAGTTGAGGAATTCTTCCGCATTTTCTTTGTTTTGGGCATTCTTTGGAATTACCCAAGAATCAATCCAGACATTTGAGCCTTCCTTTGGAACTACATAAACTAAATCTGAATTCTGTGATTGTGTATAAATGGCTTCGCCTGAATAGATTACACCAACCGCCGCTTCGTTATTAATCATTTTGTCACGCACCTGGTCAACAACATATGCCTGAACAAGCGGCTTTTGTTCCATCAATAATTCTTTTGCTTCTTCTAATTCATCCAGGTCTTTGGAATTCAAAGAGTATCCGCTATATTTCAAAGCAACTGCAAATGCATCGCGGACACTGTTTTGCATAAGAATCTGGTCAGCATATTTTTCATCCCAAAGAATGGACCAGCTGTCTACTTCCTCATCTACCATGGTCTTGTTATAAAGAATACCAACAGTACCCCAGCAGTAAGGGATAGAGTATTTGTTTTCAGGGTCGAAGGATTTTGACTGTTTAAAATACTCTTCACCAATGTTTTTAATATTTGGAACGTTGTCAAAATTAATTTCGTCAAGCAGATTGTTTTCAATCATACGCTGAATCATGTAATCGGATGGACAAACCAGGTCATAAGCAACGGCTCCAGCCTGTACCTTTGGATACATGCTTTCGTTGGTTTCGAATTCTTCGTATATAACGGAGATTCCAGTCTCTTCTTCAAACATATCTATGACTTCTGGGTCAATGTATTCTCCCCAGTTATAAACAACAACCTGTTCGCTGGCATTTGTTTTGCCCAATGAACTATAGAAGAAGCCGCCTGCAACAACTACAATTACCATAATGGCAGGTATCACCCGGCGAAATACGATATTTGCCGCTTTCTTAAATTTACCAACTTCTTTTTTCTTCTTTACAACATTATCCTGTGGCGCTGTATTGACCAAAATAAGAAGGAACAATACAGACACAAAAAGCAGGGTAGAAAGAGCATACATTTCCGGTTTAATTCCCTTACGCACTTCACTGTAAATCTTGGTTGAAAGTGTATCTACACCAGCTCCTTTTGTGAAGTGGGTAATTACGAAATCATCTAATGACATAGTGAACGCCAGTAAGAAGCCTGAACTTACACCCGGGAAAATGTCTGGGAATACTACCTTGAAAAATGCATATAATGGAGATGCCCCAAGGTCAAGTGCTGCTTCATAAGTATATTTGCTTGTCTGCTTTAACTTCGGCATAACGCTTAGGATAACGTACGGAATGTTAAAGGTAATATGCGACAGCAGCACGGTTGCGAAACCGAGTGAAAATTTCGGAAAAAAAGCTCTGCATGCGATAAATAGAAGCATGAGAGAAATTCCGGTTACAATGTCGGCATTTAACATCGGAATGTTTGTGACGGTCATCATAACGGTGCGGAATTTAGCATTTAATGCCTGAATACCAATGGCTGCCATTGTACCAATGAGTGTTGCCACCAAAGCGGATACAAGTGCAATGGTGAGGGTGGTATAGAGGGCATTCATGATATCTTCGTTTTGAAAAAGGGCTGTATACCATTTTCCAGAAAATCCGCCCCATTTGGATCTTGTCTTGGAACTGTTAAAGGACAGTACAATCAATGTGATAATTGGAGCGTACAATAAGAGGAGGATAAATCCCAAATAAATCTTTTGTAGTGTTGATTTAATCAAAACGCTGTTCCCTCCCCATCTTTATCATATTTTGTAATAAGTGCCATGCTGATTACAATGAAAATCATAAGCACGAGTGAAAGACCCGAACCTGCATGCCAGTTATAGCTGTGCGTAAATTCCTGTTCGATTACATTTCCGATAAGGAGAATCTTACTTCCACCTAAGATATCGGAAATAACGAAGGTAGTCAGTGCAGGTACAAATACCATCGTAATACCACTGATAACTCCAGGAACGGAGAGTGGCAGGATGATTTTGGTAAATACCTGTATGTTGTTTGCGCCAAGGTCTCTTGCGGCATTTATTACGTCTTTATCAATTTTAACTAAGACATTGTAGATTGGAAGGACCATGAAAGGCAGGAAGTTATATACCATACCTAAAATAATTGCATACGGAGTGTTAATAATTTCAAGCTGTGGCAAATGCAAAAATGAAAGCACTGCGTTGATAACTCCATTCTTTTCCAACAATGTCTGCCAGGCCAATGTACGGAGCAAAAAGTTCATCCACATCGGAAGAATGAAAATGAGTACAATAAAGCTGGATTGATTCACACTTTTGCCCGATAAAATCATGGCAAGTGGGTATGCCAGAACCAGACAGATAACGGTGCTGATAAAAGAAAGCAGGAGAGAGAGTCCCAGAGCTTTTAAGTTCTCTGGAGTTGTAATCTCTGCAAGATTCATCAGCGTGAAATTATTATCTGCGTCTGTCAGCCCATAATAGAAAATCATAATGATTGGAATGATGATAAACGCTATTGCCCAGAAAAGGTAAGGGCCAGTTAATAATCTCTTCTTATTCTTCAATTGGTACAGCCTCCTCATCTTCAGATTGTGGTTTCTTCATGATTTGGATGTCAAATGGGTCCACTTTAATTCCAACCTCTGTTCCAACTGGGAACATGTCTGTGCTGTGAACGAGCCATTCGTAGTTATTTGCCATAACTTCCATTTCATAATGAACACCCTTGAAAATCAGGTGTGTTACAACACCGTCGAGAAGTCCTTCGCCTGGTTTTACAAGGTCGATATCTTCTGGACGAATTACTGCGTCAACAGGCTTGTTGCGTCCAAATCCAGTATCGACACATGGGAAGTTCACCCCGAGAATTTTAACCAGCTTGTCCTCAACCATGGTAGCAGGGAGGATGTTACTTTCGCCGATAAAGTCGGCTACGAAAGCATTTTCCGGCTCATTGTAAATATCCTCTGGAGAACCAATTTGCTGAATGTATCCCTGGTTCATAACGACAATCGTATCAGACATGGTAAGTGCCTCTTCCTGATCATGGGTTACGTATACGAAAGTGATTCCAAGCTCATTTTTTAAACGAATCAGTTCATATTGCATATCCTGGCGGAGCTTTAAGTCCAATGCACCGAGAGGTTCGTCCAACAATAATACCTTCGGCTCATTTACAATCGCACGGGCAATGGCAATACGTTGCTGCTGTCCTCCGCTTAACTGGTCAGCTGTACGATTTTCATAGCCATCTAGGTTTACTAATTTAAGGGCATATTTAATCTTATCATTGATATATGCTTTGGACTTTCCTTTGATTTTCAGGCCAAATGCAATATTTTCCGCAATTGTCATATGTGTAAATAAGGCATATTTCTGGAAAACCGTATTTAACTGGCGTTTGTTAGGCGCAAGATTGGTAATATCCACGCCGTCGAAAATAATATTTCCTTTATTAGGTGTCTCAAAACCACCGAGGATACGGAGAAGAGTAGTCTTTCCACATCCACTAGGTCCTAATAAGGTTAAAAATTTGTTTTCATTAATATATAAGTTCAAATCATCTAAAACGAGATTGTCTCCATATGATTTTGAAATATGTGAAATATCAATTAATTTTCTTGCCATATATATATCCTCCTATAGTAAAAAAATAATTACCGAATTAAAAACTCGGAGGGGTGCTTACCCAGATAAGCTTTGCACCGGTTGTTTTACTTGCAGTAATGTAGTGCTCCGAGTGGGGGATGAAATAAAATGATTCCCCTTTCTTTGCACTGTAGACCTTATTTCCTACATGAATCTTAATGCTTCCCTGCAGGACATAACCAAATTCTTCACCCTCATGGGGTACATCACGGTAAGTAGAGCCGCCAGGCTTAAGTGTAAGACGGATAGGCTCCATCATATTTTTCTGTGCGTTTGGAATAATCCATTCGACTGTATTTTGAAGTTCCGCATCTTCTTTGATGAAGAAATCTTCCTCATGAAAAACGACCTGTTCATCTGGTTCTTCAGCGAAGAAATCGGTTAAATTCGTTCCCAGGCACTGTAAGATATCAATTAAGGTCGCGATAGAAGGGGAGGTTAAATCTCGTTCCAACTGTGATATGAAGCCTTTAGACAGCTCGGCGCGGTCAGCGAGTTCCTCCTGCGTTAAATTTTTACTGATACGTAATTCTTTGATTTTATTCCCGATATTCATGACTTTTCCTTCTTTCTAAAATAAAAAATCATTCATATGCATTTGTAAAAATAAAAATAAACAAAAAGTTTAGTATTTCTTAACAAACTGCGCATATAATATTATACTATATTTAAAGGAAAGTGCAATAATATATTTACAAAAAACGACAATTAATGTCTGTACTTTTCAGAAGGTTCGTATTATAATAACAGATTGAGAGAATATAAAGGAGATTGAACATGGAACAATTAAAGATACAAAAGAAATGGCTTATAATTGCAGCTTCTGTTTTGGTAGTGTTGGGTATTGGTTATTTTTGCGGTGTGATGTATTTTACAGAACATTTTTTCTTAAGAACAAACATAAGTGGAATTGATTGTTCTGGAAGGACAGCAGAAGAAGCAGAACAGAGTTTGCAGGATCATGTAGAGAAGTATGTTTTGCAGGTAATAGATGTAAATGAGAATGTGGAAGAGATTAAGGGCAGTGATTTTGAAATCGAGCATCTGATGGATGATGAGGTTCAGAAGGTACACAAGAAGCAGAATCCATATTTGTGGTTTGTTTCATTATTTAAAGAGCAAAACATTGAGCTTACGATTGATTTCAAATACAATGAAGAACTGCTTAATGCAGCAATTGCTAATATGGAGTGTATGAAAGCAGAAAATCAGGTTGCTCCGGTTTCTGCAACGCTCGCATACCAGAATGGCACATTTGAAATCGTGGACGAAGTATATGGAACACAGATTGATGTGGAAAAAATCTATCCAGTGATTCGTGAAAGTGTGGATGCTTTGGCAGCTTCCGTAAATTTAGGTGAAAAGGGATGCTATGTACAGCCTGTTTATACTACAGAATCAGAAAAGGTACTTGCAACACAGGCGGAGTTAAATAAATATTTGACAGCGAATATTACATATAGCCTGGATTCTACTGTGGTGACAGTCGATAAGGATAAGATTGCAGAATGGGTTTATGCAGATGCGGATATGAATCCAGTGATTTCGGCAGAAAAAGTAAAGGCTTTCACGGACACCTTAGGAGCTTCTTATAATACGCCAGACGAAGCCCAGACATTAACGACGCCAACTGGCAAGCAGGTTAGTATATCTGGCGCGAAAAAGGGAAGAATTGTAGGTAGTGATTCTGAATGTACACAGTTGATAGAAGAGATTAAAGCAGGAACTGTGACAACTAGAAGTCCAATTTTATCACAGGAAGCAACTCCAGAAGGTGAATTGGGATGGGGAACGACCTACGTGGAAGTAGATATCACTGAGCAGCACATGTGGTATATTCAGAACGGAACCGTTGTGTTTGAGTCAGATGTTGTAACAGGGGCCCCAGGGAGAGATACACCAACCGGCATATTTGAGATTCTGACTAAAAAGAGAGATAAGGTGCTGAAAGGAAATATCATGCCAAATGGACAGCGTGAATATGAGACACCAGTAAGCTACTGGGCACGTGTAACATGGACAGGAATTGGCTTCCATGATGCTACATGGCAGGCGCAATTCGGTGGTCAGCGCTATCTGCAGGGCTATGGTTCTCATGGCTGTATTAATATGCCGTTCAGTGCAGTGAAAGAATTCTATGGTATGATTTCCGTAGGTGATACGGTCATTATCCATAAATAACATTATTGTAATATGAAAGAGGAAAACAATGTACAAATTATTAAAACGTGATGGGCTTGCAAAACGCGGCGAATTTCACACAGTTCACGGCGTGATTCAGACACCAGTTTTTATGAATGTAGGAACAATTGCGGCGATTAAAGGCGCAGTTTCAACAGAAGATTTACAGGGGATTAAGACACAGGTTCAGTTGTCGAATACCTATCATTTGCATGTCAGACCAGGTGATGAGGTAGTAAAAAAGCTTGGAGGTCTTCATAAATTTATGGTATGGGATAAGCCGATTTTGACAGATTCTGGCGGATTCCAGGTGTTTTCACTTGCAGGACTCAGGAAAATCAAAGAAGAGGGTGTATACTTTAATTCCCATATTGATGGCAAGAAGATTTTCATGGGCCCGGAAGAAAGTATGCAGATTCAGTCTAATCTTGGTTCTACCATTGCGATGGCGTTTGATGAATGTCCATCCAGTGTGGCGGATCGGAAATATATCGAGAACTCAGTTGCGCGTACAACCAGATGGCTTGCAAGATGTAAGGAAGAAATGGCGAGATTGAATTCGTTGCCAGATACGATTAATAAGAACCAGATGTTATTCGGAATTAACCAGGGTGGTATTTATGAAGATATTCGTATTGCACATGCGAAGGAAATTGCAAAGATGGATTTAGACGGATATGCAGTCGGTGGACTTGCAGTAGGAGAATCCCACGAGGATATGTATCGCATTCTGGATGCAGTGGTTCCGCATCTTCCGGTAGATAAGCCAACTTATTTGATGGGAGTGGGAACACCGGCAAATATTTTAGAAGCAGTTGACCGGGGTGTTGATTTCTTTGACTGTGTATATCCAAGCCGTAACGGAAGACATGGACATGTATACACAAATCATGGAAAGATTAATCTTTTCAATGCGAAATACGAATTGGATGAAAGACCAATTGAGGAAGGCTGCCAGTGTCCAGCCTGCCGCACTTACAGCAGAGCCTATATCAGACATTTGCTCAAAGCAAAAGAAATGCTTGGCATGAGACTTTGCGTGCTTCATAACCTTTACTTCTACAATACTATGATGGAAGAGATTCGCGAGGCAATCGAAGCGGGCAGATACAAAGAATATAAAGAAGAAAAACTGGCCAGAATGTCTGGAAAATAATGTAAAAAAATTATGAAATCCGAAAAAAGCCTTGATGAATCAGGCTTGATTGTGTATGATGTTCATAGTGTTTAAAGATATTAGGAGGAAATAGTAATGGGTACAATGTTAACAACAGTTATCGTATATGCTGTATTTATCGGTGTTCTGTGGTGGTTCTTAATGCGTCCACAGAAAAAAGAACAAAAAAGACTTCAGTTAATGTTATCTGAAATGCAGGTTGGGGATACAGTTCTTACAACAAGCGGGTTCTATGGCGTAGTTATTGATATTTCAGAAGAAGATGTAATTGTAGAATTTGGCAACAACAAAAACTGTCGTATTCCAATGCAAAAGGCAGCAATTACACAAGTAGAAAAAGCTGACGCAGCAGAATAATTGAAAAAAGAAGATGAAAGACTGTTGCAAAATTAAAAATTCAAAAATATAATCAAGGATTTTTAGCCATCACATTTTTATGTGATGGTTTTTTTATGAGATTTATGCAGTATTGCATACAAATTCATGTAAGCATTCTGGGATTTTCTTTATAGCAAAAAAGTATTCTTAGATTCCAACAAATCCGCAAAAATTGTTAGCATGGAATATAAGTTTTTCTGTATAAGGAAAATCACAAAATAAAATTCATCTTCCGATTCACAGTTACTGTTGGGTGAAGTTATCTGCAAGCTGTTATGTTTCTCTTAGTGTCTCTATTCTCAAAAAAGCACATACGGAAAACGGCTCAAACAGACAAAGTTCCACGGCCAGCATATGCGTTCAACAACTTTACGACAGATTCTGGAAAAGGCTACGCAACTGCATTCGGAGATGATATTAGCAAGCGCGCTCACAAACTCGCAAACTCAAACATGTTCTCGCGCTTGCACATTTTCCGAACTGCAGTTGCA
>JAFTWA010000052.1 GCA_017465565.1 Tyzzerella sp. | reverse complement strand
GGATGTTACCGGTATTCTTTGCTCTGGTAAACCCGGCCTCACACATAGAGAAACCAGCTTGCATAAAAAATACCAAAGCGGCACCAATAAGTACCCATATTGTGTTAACAGCACTGTAAGTCATAAACATTCCTTCTTTCTTTATTTTAATTTTGTCTGTACACTATCTTACACTGAACAACAAATCTCCATAGGTCGGGAACGGCCAATATTTCTTTGCTGTTACAGTTTCTGCTTCATCACAGGCAAGTCTTAACTCGCCCATCTTAACAAGGACAACATCTCTGATCATGTTTGCTTCTGAAATGATGCCTTCTGCATTATGAAGTTCTACTAATGCATTCTCCAGTTCTTCCGTTTTAATTGCAATTCTGTCTGTGAGCTTAGATAATTTCTTAACCAAACCACTCTCATAGTTACAGGTTAATGTATCATCCACTGCCTTTTTAGCTGCAATCGTCTTAGCAAGTTCCATAGTGTAGGCATCTACCGCTGGAGCAATTTCTGTCTTTGCCATATCAACCATTGTATTTGCCTCAATTACGACAGTCTTACAATAATTCTCCAGCATAATATCGCATCTGGATTTTAGTTCTGCCTCAGAAAATACTCCATGAGAAGTCAGCATCTTCACATTTTTCTCATCCAGTAAATGTGGCATACAGTCCGGTGTAGTACGATAGTTGAGTAGTCCTCTCTTTTCGGTAGCTTCCTTAATCCATGTATCATCATAACCGTTTCCATTGAAAATAATATGCTTATGATCCTTAATAGTCTTACGAATCATATCATGTAATGCATCTTCAAAATTTTCTGCTTTTTCCAGTCTGTCTGCATAAATTTTCAAACTCTCAGCAACTGCACTGTTCAGCATGATGTTTGCACATGCAATACTGTTAGATGAACCAAGCATACGGAATTCAAATTTATTTCCTGTAAATGCGAAAGGTGATGTACGGTTACGGTCTGTTGTATCCCTGTTAAACTTAGGCAAAACATCCACGCCGAGCTTCATTTGTGTCTTCTGTGTTCCTGCATAAGGTGTATTATTCTCAATCGCTTCTAATACACCATTCAATTCATCCCCAAGGAAAATAGATACAACTGCCGGAGGTGCCTCATTTGCTCCGAGACGATGGTCATTTCCAGCCGTAGCTACAGAAAGACGAAGCAGATCCTGATAATCATCCACAGCTTTAATAACTGCACATAAGAACAGTAAAAACTGTGCATTTTCGTAAGGGGTTTCACCCGGAGAAAGCAGGTTCACTCCTGCATCTGTCGCCATTGACCAGTTATTATGCTTACCGCTTCCGTTTACACCTGCAAACGGTTTTTCATGAAGCAAACATACCAATCCGTGCTTTGCTGCGACCTTCTGCATAATTTCCATGGTTAACTGGTTATGGTCCGTTGCAATATTGGTTGTGGAATAAATAGGAGCCAACTCATGCTGTGCAGGAGCAACCTCATTATGCTCTGTCTTAGCCAGAATGCCTAACTTCCAAAGCTCCTCATTTAATTCCTCCATATATGCTGCAACCCTCGGCTTAATCACACCAAAGTAATGATCATCCATTTCCTGTCCTTTCGGAGGCTTGGCTCCAAAAAGGGTACGTCCGGTAAAACGAAGGTCAGAGCGTTTATCGTACATTTCTTTGTCAATCAGGAAATATTCCTGTTCGGGACCTACAGAAGTACGAACACATTTTACATCATCATTTCCAAACAAATGCAGGATACGAAGTGCCTGCTTGTTCAGTGCTTCCATAGAACGAAGTAATGGTGTCTTTTTGTCTAAGGCTTCTCCGCCATAGGAACAAAACGCGGTTGGAATACATAATGTCTTACCTTTAATAAAGGCATATGATGTAGGATCCCATGCTGTATATCCCCTCGCCTCAAAGGTGGCCCTAAGTCCTCCGGAGGGGAAAGAGGACGCATCAGGCTCACCTTTTATAAGTTCCTTACCGGAAAATTCCATAATCACTCCACCATCCGGTGAAGGAGAAATGAAACTATCATGCTTTTCAGCCGTAATTCCGGTCAGGGGCTGAAACCAGTGCGTATAATGTGTTGCACCGTGTGAAACTGCCCAATCTTTCATAGCAGCCGCAACCGCGTTTGCTACGCTTATATCAAGTTTTACGCCTTCATCAATTGTTTTTCTCAGCGACTGGTACACCTTGGCTGACAAATTTGCTTTCATCACTCTGTCATCAAATACCAAACATCCAAAACTCTCTGAAATATTCTTCATAATGATTCCTCCTCGTTATTATGAATTTTTATATAAAGAAAGACGTCCCTAATGCTTCCATGCATTAAAGACATCTTTGCCTTTATCTCTTTTTTAGTTATCTACATTATTAAACAATTCCCTGTGCAGTCATAGCCTCAGCAACCTTTTCAAAACCTGCAATATTTGCTCCAAGAACATAGTTGCCTTTTGCACCATAACGCTCTGCCGCATCTGCCATGTTATGACAAATATTTACCATGATGTACTTTAACTTAGAATCAACTTCTTCAAAGGACCAGCTCAAACGCTCACTATTCTGGGACATTTCCAAAGCAGAG
>JAFTWA010000016.1 GCA_017465565.1 Tyzzerella sp. | reverse complement strand
TGGCCAGTTGAATTCATTGGCAACCTGCATTTCCAGATTAATAAGAGTGTCATCATTCAACATGATTTCGACATCTAGAATAAATTCTTTGCCAGTAACATCACCAGCAAGGTTGATTGGATTAGTGATTTCCACCTTTTTAATTTGCTCAGGCTTCAGATGCAGAAGTGAGCAAATAAGACCCTTCAACACCTTTTCGTTATTTTGTAAAATATAGCGGAACATATAATTATTGGTCATATTATACCCAATATCTCCGCTGGCTTCCATAAAGGAAGTGACTTGATTGTTTTGCATAGGCAAACTCCTCCTTAAATAATGTTGTTCTCATCAAAGTTGAAATCTATGGCAGAAATGCCTTGAAATACAGATGTGTTATTAGAAAACACATTTGGACATATAGGAATGTTCGAGCGAACCTCGTCCATTTTGATGTACAGAAATCATAGCATAGAGAAAGGGGACTTTCAAGAAGAAAAGAAAATTCAATACTATTTCAAATTTGTAATTCAACCAGAGGTTGGTTGAGCAACTCATTTCTTTTAGATATAATTATTTACAAGTCAATAGTGTATAACTATTAAGCTAAGACAAATTCAAAAGCAGATTTTCATTATACAAATTGTATGTCTATATGGGGAGTCCCTTAGTAAATTTCATTTCTTATTGTTTACGAGGCAGAATCGTAATCACTTTTCAGAAAATTCTTGCTTTTATTTCACGAAGGAAAAGCAGGGGTTTTGAGACCTCCTGCGGAACAGGAGGTTTAGATATTGAAGAAAGACGGTAGTTGGAGTGAGTTTTTCTCAGATCCAGTCAGGTTTGCGGACGCAATTAATGGTTTTGGGTGTAACGGAGAGCAGATAGTAACCGCTGAAGATTTACAGGAAGCGGATACACAGATAAGAGGTGTGAAGATGCCAAAGTTTGTGAATCAATTTTCAGCAGAAAAGGCTTGGGGCAAGCCAAAATTCAGAGATTTAGCACAGAAGGTGGCTATGGGAATCAATTTTTGATTGTAGGAATTGAAGCACAGGAGACAATTGATTATTTGATTCCACTGCGAAATATGGAGTACGATGTGGGCGAATATAGGAAGCAGGCGGCAAAAATCCGACAGGAAGTAAAAAAGAACCCAAAAGGCCTGGAAGCAGGAGAATACATGTATGGTTTCCGCAAGGATAGCAAGTTGTATCCTGTGACGACGTTTATTTTATATATAAGCAGAAACTTAACCAATTAGTACAGAATGATTCTTATTTTCAAAATATGGAGGAAGATGCGTATGATGTGGTGGCTTGTTACGGAGATGTAGAGGATTTGCTTTTAAAGAAGGAATATCATATGAAAGAAGGGAAGGTCAATATGTGTAGGGCGATTAGAGAGATGTTAGAAGATGAAAGAGCAGAAGGAAATGCGAGTGGGATCATTAAAACTGCGCGAAGATATCATGCTAGTGATGAGGAGATTATTCATCAGCTTATGGAAGGACTTGAAATTGATAAAGATAAGGCAAAGGAATATCTAGCCGAAATATCTTAAGGGAATATTACAAGATACAAGAGCAGAAGGAAGAATAGAGGGAATAATGATTCTATTTGCGAAGGAGGATAAGAGATGGGAACATTTGCTGATTTGTTTAAAAAAGATGGAGCACAGATTCCAGAAAGTAAAATACCAGAGTTTAAGGAGAGGCTAGAGAAACTTTATCAGGCAGGCGGCATGATGGAAATAAAGACTGCACAATTATATGACAAAGAGATTCCATTGCTCAAACTACCTACAATGCATGAAGATGGAATGCAATTTCACTATAATTACTTTGAAGAAGCTGCGTGGGAATCGGCAGGATTCTCAGCAAAAAGGGGAGAAGTATGGAGTGGTAAAATTGGGTGGATGGAATTTCATAGAGCAATGGTTTCAGCCTATGTTTTGGAGGAACATTATATTGATGGTCCAGCAATAGCAACTGTTAACGGAGAACCAGTTTTATCGCGTGCTGTTGTGGGATGGCTAAATTATTTGTTTCAAGAAAATTATGGGTTCAAGAACCGTGACCCGTGGGGAATTTATGAAGCATTACATGATTACTCAAGGGAACATGAATGGGAATATCCGATGAAGCATTTTGAGTGGAAGGATTTTGCGGTAAATGTATGCGGAGATATTGGATATTTTGAGATTTTGGCAGTGACAGAAGGAACAGACAAAGTAATAGAGAAAATAGACGAATTCTCAAAGAGTGAAGACGAAGAGGAAACGTTAGAAAGATTAGAGTCTATGAAGCAAGTAAGAGATTCCATTAGAAAATTTAATCAAACTAATCCACTGTCAAAAGAAGAACAACTAGGATTGCTATTGGAAATGATGCAAGTATATTATGAGCAGGATGATTTGGTGGCAGATTTAGGTGAGAAGTATAGTGATTTGAGGAAAGTTCAATTAGATATCGCATCATCTGATGCACCAGCATTTGCTTTTATGGTGTTTGCTGAAGAATATGATAAAGATTTTTGGGGAATTTGGAATACCTTTAAACATTTGGCGAGAAGGAGATTATATAAATCAGAGACACTTTTTGCGCCAGTGAAACAAATTACCACAATAGATTTTTTTAAACTGAGTTCAGATGATATGATTCTGTATTACCAACCGAATGGAGACATTGAGTTTTCAGAAGAATTGAGATGCTGGTTCCATGAACTGAAAGAAAAATTTGAAAAAGTGGTGAAGAATGAATTCAAAAAAGAACAACCTTTGAAGTGGATTTTTGATTTAATGGAATATGCAGATTTCAATTATTATCGCATTTTTACTTTTTATGACTTTTTTGAAGAGACTATGGAACATTTGGCTGATGTTCGATATTTGGCTTTATGGAAAGTATATGATGAATTATTGCATGACCCAGAATTAGAAGAAGCAGGAAGCGTGATTTTTGTTCCAGAAGGTCCAGAATATGAACATCTGGGAATTCATTATTGGGAGAAAACTAAGAGACGACGTTTGCGGAATTTGTGGGATTGTACTGAGGGAAGCAAGAGGAATAATAAGGCTAGGGTAACACTGCGGAGATATATGGCTTTGGTGACGAATAAAGAATTGAGAAAAGAAGTATTTGGGTTTTAATAAATGACTTACAATGTAGAAGTGGTTAAAGAAATCCAAGGACGAATAGAAAACATTGTGATAAATAAGAGGTGTGGAAGCTCCTTGTGTCATGGACATAAGGGGCTTTCTTAATTCTTGACAAATGTGCGTTGCGTGTATTATACTAAGCACCTACACCGATGATAGCTATCATGGTTATCACAATTCTAAAATTCAAAGATTTCAAGAAAATCATTTCAAAATTCAAAAGTATTCCCAAGAAGAAACATAAATTAAATTACAGGAGGAAGAGAATGGAGCAAGATAAAAAGAAAATTAGTATTATTGAAGATGCAGAAGGTAAAAAAATTGTATTAATTAATGATATACGATTTAAGTCCAGACGAAACATAAATTGGCATGAAGTAGAAAATTGTTTAAAAGAATATATTGGACAATATTTTGAAATAGCAGCATCATCGGAGCAAATTTATATTGGAACAGATTTTCCAGATGAATTTAGTTATTCAAAAGATACAAAAGGATTAAAAGGTGCAAACGAAAAGGCTAAATCGAATATTTTTCCTGCAATAGGAGAATTGATTCAAATTGCGACTAATAAGATGGAATACCCCGATTATGGTAACAAGCATAAATCCAAAGCAAAATATGGCTGGTATCGGTATGACACGCGATTCGGTATTCCAGTATACGATGATGACGGAGAGTTAATTAGATATAATATTTTTTCGACAAGAATGCTTGTTAGATGTGACAAAGATGAAAGATTGTATTTGTATGATTTTGTGAGAACAAAAAAGGAAACGAGCAAGCCGCTTGAGCAATAGCTGTACGGTAGTAAACTTCGTTTCCGTTAATGATTTTAATATATTCTAAACTTTCTGTCAAGAGAATTTCTGGAAAGAATGTAATTCAACCAGAGGTTGGTTTCGTAACTCATTTTTTTTAGATACAATTATTTACAAGTCAAGATGCGTATGATGTGGTGGCTTGTTACGGAGATGTAGAGGATTTGCTTTTAAAGAAGGAATATCATATGAAAGAAGGGAAGGTCAATATGTGTAGGGCGATTAGAGAGATGTTAGAAGATGAAAGAGCAGAAGGAAGAGCAGAAGGAAGAGCAGAAGGAAATGCGAGTGGGATCATTAAAACTGCGCGAAGATATCATGCCAGTGATGAGGAGATTATTCAGCAGCTTATGGAAGAACTTGAAATTGATAAAGATAAGGCAAAGGAATATTTGAAAAATGAAAAAGAGACCAGAATATAGTTTGAGCGCAACAGGCTTAAGAATCCGGGCACTTCGCAAGGCGAGAAATATTTCCGTTGAGCAGATACGGCAATATATGAATTTTGAATCAGCACAGGCAATCTATAAATGGGAGGGAGGCAAATGCTTCCCGCAGGCGGATAATCTCCTTGCCCTAGCTCATTTGTTTGAAGTTAGTCCCTTGGATATCATGGTGGAGAAAAGGGACATCACTCTCTCTTTATTTAAACAAATGATTTGTGCCTTCATAGAGACAAAAAAAGAGAATGTGGTTTATTTCACATCCTCGATTTTCTTTTCAAGTGGTGTCTCTAATACTGCTGGATTTTTCATAAATTTCCGCATTTGGCGAAGAGACATTGCGAAGTAGAGTCCGTCGCAGAAGCGCTCATCTGTTACCAGTCCAAATCCCATATGTTTTTCATGTATAATTTTATCTCCTTGAATCACAGGAAGCTTCTTCTCTTTTCCCATGGCGAAGAAGAGTCCGGTTGTACCGAATTCGTACACGTGGTGATAGATATGATTGATACCAAGTGACTTCAAGTTTGTAATAAAGAAAGATGTGTGGAATGGGCTTAAGTCTATGATAAGCTTTGGCATGATACTGTGTTTGTCCATCCACAGGAGTGAGTTAATGACAATTTTGATAAATGGTCCTGGAATCATATTCATGAGAACACGAAGCAGCTTATCTGTACCATTTTCTCCCACTCTTTTTGTAGTTTCTTTCTCGATTGCTTGATTAATGACTTTGGCAATTTCTAAAATGCTTTCTGTTCCTTCGAAGCAAAGCTTGATAGTGGTGCCAGTACTTCCGTCTTTCAGCGTTGGGTGTACTACGAAGCTAACCCATATTTTCGGTCTTGCATAGATTTTTCCGTTCATAACAAAGCGGTTCAACTGAGGGCGAAGAGCAATGAGTCTTACGACTGCGGCAATGAGAATATGCATATAGCTCATTTTAATGCCTTGTGCCTCTTTTTCTTTGATATATGTATCCCATACATCACATGGAAATGTATCTTCGTACATGTTCATGGAATCTGTACGTGTTTTCATGACATATGGCATGATTTTTTGCATAGGGTCGAGATTGCGTATGGCTCTGCCATCAGGTCTTTTTCCAAACATAGTAAATCCTTTCTAAAAAATAACTCTGGATTGGAATTCCAGAGTTATTTAAGAACTTTATTCTTCGTCTTCTAATTCTTCGAATTCTTGTTCATCAAGCCATTCGTCGAAAGCATCTGCGGCTGCTTCGTATTCATCGTCATCTTCGATGTTTTCTAAAGTTGGTTCTCCATCTTCAGTTTCAACATAACGATAGATATATACATCACCATCTTCGTTATCGCCATCTTCATCGATTGGAAGTAATGCGATATATTCTTTGTCATCTACACTGTAAATTGTAAGCACTGCACATTCAATCACTTCGTCGTTATCAAGTGTTAATGTTACAGTTACTTCTTCGTTGAAATTTTGTTCGCTCATAATAAAATCTCCTTTGGTTAAAATGAATTTATTCGCTACATTCACTCTATCAGAATAGGACGAGAAATGCAAGCAGAATACTCTTTTTTGCTATGCAAAGAATTTGGATTCATGTATAATATAAAGAAACGCAGAATAAAAAATCTTAGTAAGGAGAATGCGTATATGAAGAAAGTAGTAGGATATCCATTGCCGCTCGGCGTATCAGAAAGAAATGATATTGTGAATTTTTCAATTTCGGTGGAAAGCGGAAAGAAATGCAGCTTATGTATTTACAAAAAAGGAGAGGAATTGCCAAAGGCAGAAGTGGAACTTCCAGAAGACGATGCAATCGGGGAAGTTCGTTTCGCAGCATTTCAAAAATCAGATTTGAAAGGGATGGAATACTGCTACAAGATTGAGGATAAATATGTTCTAGACCCATATGTGAAGAGTATTTCCGAAAATGAGTATGGTCGTCGTGGAATTATCATGACAGATTCCTATGACTGGGAAGATGATAAGCCTTTACGAATCCCATACCATGAAGTAATTGCATATAATATGCATGTAAGAGGTTTTACAAAGCATACTTCTTCAAAGGTAAAGAAGAAAGGAACTTTTCTTGGCGTGATTGAGAAGATTCCATATTTGAAAGAACTTGGAATTAATCAGATTCAATGTATGCCGGTTTATCATTTTGAAGAGAATAGTAAATATACAAATTATTGGGGATATGGTGATGCTTTCTGCTTTGCGGTGAAGGACACTTATGCAGCAGGAAAGAACGCAGGAAAAGAGTTAAAAGACATGGTAAAAGCATGCCACAAGGCTGGAATTGAAGTGGTGTTAAATCTTCCATTTACAGAGAAGACTCCAAAGCGTTTGATTATAGAATGTCTGCAATATTATGTGATGGAATACCACGTGGATGGATTTGTTTTAAATCCATACAATGCGCCGATGGAGCTTGTTCGTGCCAATCCTATTTTAAAGCATACAAAGATTTTACAGAACAAGGATGATTTCCAGAATGTGATGCGTCGTTTCTTAAAGGGCGATGAGGACATGGTGCCAGGTGCAATATGGTGGCTTTCAAAGAACACTGAGGAGACAGGAAGCTGTAATTATATCACGACGCATACAGGATTTACTTTAGTGGATTTGGTTTCTTATAATAACAAACACAATGAACTAAATGGTGAAGAGAATCAGGATGGTCCAGATGAAAATCTTAGCTGGAACTGCGGTGAAGAAGGCCCATCCCGCAAAAAAGCAGTTTTGGAGCTTCGTAAGAAGCAAATGCGTAATGCCATGTTTTTGATGATGATGGCACAGGGAACACCTAGTATTTTAGCTGGAGATGAGTTTGGGAATACGCAGGATGGAAATAATAACGTCTACTGCCAGGATAATGAAATTGCATGGCTTGACTGGAAGAAGCTTGAAAAAGAAACTGAATTTTTCGAATATGTGAAGAAACTTATCGAGATTCGAAAGACCTATCCGATTCTTCACGCAGAGAAGCCGTTAAAAGGAACGGACCGGACTGGTTATGGCGTTCCAGACGTTTCTTATCATGGGGAAAGTGCGTGGAGACCGCAGCTGGATAAAAACAGCCGTCAGCTTGGCGTGTATTATCACGATGCAGACGGCACGGATTTATATATTGCTTATAATATGCATTATGAAGCGCAGAAGTTTGCGCTTCCAACACTTGCAAATAAGAAAGAGTGGCATCTTGTAGTCTCAACTGCAGTTGACGTGAAGGAAGACGTTACCTGTGAAAAGCAAATTCTCATTGAGCCAAGAACGATTTTAATGTTTGTAGGAAGGTAATGAACTTACATGAAAGGAATTAACACATTTATACTTAAATGGATTGCAATTATTTCAATGCTGATTGACCATATAGGAGCAGTTCTGTTTCCACAATACGAGTGGATGCGCATTGTGGGGAGGCTGGCATTCCCAATTTTTGCATATTTGCTGGTAGAAGGATTTGTGTATACCAGTGATGTGAAGAAATATATGATAAGACTTGGTATTTTTGCGATTGTTTCAGAGATTCCATTTGATTTAGCTTTTTTTGGAACAGTATTCGAAGCAGCACATCAGAATGTATTCTTTACACTGTTTATGGGAATTCTGATGTTGTATCTTATATTGAAGACACCGAGTCGATTCAGACAGGTAATTACAATTATCGCAGCATTTTTAGTAAGCGATTATTTGTGCATGGACTATGGCAGTTGGGGACTTCTTATGATTCTTGGATTCTATGAACTCCGTGATAGGAAGATTCTGAAACTTATGGCGGTTGCAATCGTGAATATTTTCTTCATGGGATATTCGCAGGTGTATGCTGCGTTTGCCATGATTCCAATCGCATTTCATAACGGAAAGCTTGGACCTAAGATGAAAATGTTCTTTTATGCATTTTATCCAGTTCACCTTATGATATTATATTTGATTCATTTAGTAATTTAAAAAAAGAAGGACTTGAAATGAAAGCTTGGAAACATTTTTGTACAATTACATATCATAAATATCTGGTGATGAAAGGCTGTTTTGCAGTGGGACTTTATCGTCAGGGACTTCTTCATGATATGTCAAAATATAGCAGGGTGGAGTTTCGCGTGGGTGCGAAGTATTTTCAGGGAGACAGGAGCCCGAATAATGCAGAGCGGGAGGATATAGGTTATTCTTCTTCGTGGCTTCACCATAAGGGACGTAATAAGCATCATTTGGAATACTGGATTGATTATGGGCTTCCGCCAAACCGAAATATGACAGGGATGAAGATGCCGGTAAAATATGTGGTTGAGATGGTCATGGACCGGATTGCTGCGTCGAAGGTGTACCAGAAGGATGCATATACGGATCGGTCGCCGTGGGAATATTATGACAGGAGTAAGGAGCATTTGATTTTACATGAGGAGACCAGATCCTTGCTGGAAGAGATGCTTTGGATGCTGGCAGAAGAAGGGGAAGAGAAGACCTTTGCTTATATTAAAAAGAATATATTAAAGAAGTGAAACAAGCAGGAGGTTATGATACAAGGAACGAATGTAATAGAGGCAGGTGAAAACCTGCCTCTTACTCAATTACTCCGGATAATATAATTGCTTGTCTGTGATATTTACTAACACTTCGTTCAAGTATTTCTTAGCAAGATAATTTGCCATAGGAAGATTCATATCTAAATAGTTTCCACAGTCCTTTGCAGATGCACCAGGAACTTCACCTCTGAAGTCTGCAATAAACTGATACATTTCTTTTAATATATCAACGATATCTTTGGATTCGTAATCTCCAGCTAATAACAAATAAAATCCAGTGCGGCAGCCCATTGGTCCAAAGTAAATGGTTTTAGGACCAAATTCTTTGTGGTTGCGTAAGAATGTGGCAGCCAGATGTTCAATCGTATGCATTTCAGCTGTATTCATAACTGGCTCATCGTTAGGGCTCGTCATACGAAGATCAAAGGTTGTGATGATTTCTGCACCCACATAATCTTTTCTTGACACATATACTCCTGGTACTAATTTAATATGGTCTATTGTAAAACTTGCAATTTTTTCCATGTTTAGTTCCTCCTGATTTTCATAAATTTATTATACTGATTTCTTTAAGTGAAAACAAGATGAAATCTGATTTGAAGTGTGGTATACTAACGTAAGATTTGGAGGCATGAAACATGAAAGTATATTTCGTAAGACACGGGGAAACCGATTGGAATAAAGCAGGAAGACTGCAAGGGAGAACAGATATCCCTTTAAATGAAAATGGAAGAAGAGTGGCAGAATTGACGCGTGAGGGTCTGAAGGGCGTAGCGTTTGACACGGCATTTACAAGTCCACTTGTGAGGGCGAGAGAAACAGCCGAGATTATTCTGGAGGGACGCGGAATCGAGATTCAGGATGAAGAACGCGTAATCGAAGTTGCTTTTGGCAAATACGAGGGTGCAAAGAAAAATGAAGCAGATGAAAATATAGAGTATTTCTTCCGCAAACCGGAGTGTTATAGGGCAAAAGACGGTTTGGAAAGTATAGAAGAAATCTTTGCGCGGGAGAAAGCTTTTCTAGAGGAACTTTTTCATGACGAAAAGTATAAGGAGAGTACCATTTTAGTTGCCACTCATGGGGCGGCACTCAGCGGAATAATTTGTGTGTTAAAAGGGTATGAGGTAAAAGACTTCTGGAAGGATGGTCTCCATAAAAACTGTGGTATGACAATTGTGGAAGTTACAGATGGAAAACCGACGATTTTGCAACAGGGGATTATTTTATATGAAGAGGATGCTGTGGCGAATCCAACTTGGGTAGATAAGAAGTAACGAGTAAATAAAAAGAACTGGTTCATATTGAGCCAGTTCTTTTGTATTCTAAGATTTTTATTCTTCGTCTTCAGCTAATTCGTCTTCTTCAAGAGCAGTTACTGTGTATGTCTGACGTTTTCTAGCCATTTCATCACTTTCGAGATATTCGTCATAAGTTGTAATCTTGTCGATTAATTTACCGCCTGGAACGATTTCCATAATACGGTTCGCAGTTGTCTGAACAACCTGATGGTCACGGGAAGCGAAGAGCATAACACCAGGAAATTTAATCATACCGTTATTGAGGGCTGTGATTGCTTCCATGTCAAGGTGGTCGGTAGGTTCGTCGAGAATCAACACGTTTGCTCCTGAAATCATCATCTTAGATAAGAGACAGCGTACCTTTTCACCACCAGAAAGTACCTTTACTTTCTTCACGCCGTCTTCTCCAGAGAAGAGCATTCTTCCCAAGAAACCGCGAACATAAGTAACGTCTTTTTCTTCGGAATATTGTGTCAGCCATTCTACGATGTTGTCTTCATTGTCAAATTCATGAGAGCTGTCTTTTGGGAAATAAGCCTGAGTAGTTGTAACTCCCCATTTGTAGGTTCCTTCGTCTGGTTCCATTTCACCCATTAAAATCTTAAAGAGTGTTGTCTTTGCTAATTCATTTCCACCAACGAAAGCAACCTTGTCTTCACGACCGATTGTGAATGATAAATCATCTAAAATTTTCACGCCATCGATTGTCTTAGAAAGACCTTCTACAGTCAGCACTTCGTTACCGATAGAGCGGTTTGGACGGAAGTCGATGTAAGGATATTTTCTGCTTGATGGACGCATTTCGTCTAACTGAATTTTCTCCAGTGCACGCTTACGAGAGGTAGCCTGTTTTGATTTGGAAGCGTTGGCACTGAAACGAGAAATAAATTCCTGTAATTCTTTGATTTTTTCTTCCTTCTTGCGGTTTGCTTCTTTCATTTGGCGGATGATTAACTGGCTTGATTCATACCAGAAATCATAGTTACCAGCGTATAACTGGATTTTACCATAATCGATATCAGCAATCTGTGTACATACTTTATTTAAGAAGTAACGGTCATGGGATACCACGATAACTGTGTTTTCAAAGTTGATTAAGAATTCTTCTAACCAGGCAATCGCATCCAGGTCCAAGTGGTTGGTAGGCTCGTCGAGGAGAAGAATGTCTGGGTTACCGAATAAAGCCTGTGCAAGTAAAACTTTGACCTTTTGTGGGCCAGTTAAGTCCTTTACGTACATATAATGTAAATCTGTTTCGATTCCAAGACCATTTAAAAGAGTAGCAGCATCAGACTCCGCATTCCAACCATCCATTGTAGCAAATTCGCCTTCCAATTCACTAGCCTTGATTCCATCTTCCTCTGTGAAATCTTCTTTCGCATACAATGCATCTTTTTCTTTCATGATATCATAGAGTCTTTTGTTTCCCATGATAACGGTATCAAGAACCATGAATTCATCGTATTTGAAGTGGTCCTGTTGTAAGAAAGAAAGTCTCTGGCCTGGTGTGATAATCACTTCACCCTTTGTAGGCTCTAGCTTTCCAGATAAGATTTTTAAAAATGTAGACTTACCGGCACCGTTTGCACCGATGAGTCCGTAGCAGTTACCCTCTGTAAACTTCACATTTACATCTTCGAATAATGCTTTTTTACCAACGCGCAATGTAACATTACTTGTGCTAATCATGTATATTTTCCTCCATGGATTGTTTCCTATTTATAAGATTTATAAGTATACCAACGCATATCTTAACACGAAAACTATTGATTGTAAATCACATCTTGAAGATATAATCCTTTTGGGTCGATTGGCGCACTTGCCTGTCCGTTGGAATTTAGAATATCATCGATGTCCTCTTTCTTGCGATTTCCAACACCAATATCCAGAAGTGTTCCGATAATCATGCGTGCCATGTTGTGAAGGAAATCATTTGCATGGATGGTAAACTGAATTTCATTTCCGTCGTCATAGATATCAATCTCATAGATTTCTTTTTCTGTTGACTTACTTTTCTTTACAGTAGAGAATTTTTTGAAATCATGTTTGCCCGCAAGTAAGAGGGCGGCTTGCTTCATGGCATCTACATCTGGCTTCTTGAAAGAATGGTAGACATATTTGCGCTCAAATACGCTTGGAACATCATTCACTGCTAATCTATATAAATAAATTTTTGATTTGGCATTTAAACTTGCGTGGAAGCGTTCTGGCATTTCTTCAATCTCAATGACCGCGATGTCCATTGGAAGGTAGCGGTTCAGATAGCGCTTGATTTCAATTAAGGTCATGTCAGTTGTCGTCTTGAAGTTCACAACTTGTCCGTAGGCGTGAACGCCGACTTCGGTACGGGCTCCGCAGTTGAGTTCTACATCTTCGTTGGTCATTTTGTTAATTACTTCAATAATTTTGTTGGAAATGGTGTTTGTTGATTCATCTTTTCCAAGTCTTTGCCAGCCTTGATAACGGCTGCCGTCATATTCTAAAACTAATTTAATATTTCGCATGGTTGTCTCCTTGGTTGATATTCTAATTTAACAATCATAGTATAACAGAAAATGGAAAAATTAAAAATTAGTTTGTTGCAATTCGTTGAGGAGATGTTTCTTTATATCTGTGATATGTTGTCTGAAATGGTTTGGGTGTTTGATCTCCCAAGATAAGATACGTTTTAATTTGATTTCTAAATCTGATAAAAGTTGTTTGTTTTTAATGATATAAAGCTTATTAGTATGTCTGCTTTTATATTCACGTTCAATATATTTGCTTGAAATGGGGATTACATCACTTAGGAAAAATATAGATTGAGTATCAGTTTTACCTACATGATAAAGAGGGCGTTCTTTTGAGTCTGTCCATTGACCACCTAGTTTCCGTATAAGTTGGTAAAAGTCATTTGTTCCGAAATAAATACCGTGTTCTTTCATAGTCCTCCTTTTTTGAAATAATAAGCCCTATTGCTGGCAATAGGGCTTGACAATGTTTTCTGTCCTACATTGTGAAAGGTTTTTGTATCGGGCAATGTTTCTTTGTTGCACATTGCGAAGCATATTTGTATCCGACAATGTTTTTTGTCCTACATTGTGAAAGGTATGAAACCAAATCAGTTTCTTATTTGTATTATACACATAGTATCAAAAAAAGTACACTGGCAAACTTTACAAAAATATCAAAAAAGGATTAGCGAAGTTCTATAATTTGAGAAAACATCCGTTGTACATTTGATTGAAATAGAATATAATTTTTAGTACTAAGGATGGGGTGAGATTAGATGAAATTAAAAAATATTCTTATTGTAGTAAATGATATTGAATTATCAAAAAAATTTTATAAAAATTTATTTGGATTACATGTTGTAATGGATATGGGAGAGAATGTGATTTTGACAGAAGGTTTGGTTCTTCAAGAAAGAAAATTATGGGAATCATTCACAGGAAAATCTGTAACACCAGGCGGACATGATGCAGAACTTTATTTTGAAGAAAATAATATGAATATATTCTTGGAAAAACTTCAGAGTAGTGATTTTAAGATTAGTTATGTGAATCCAGTGGAAGATGTGCATGGACAGCGTGTAGTGCGCCTTTACGACCCGGACATGCATGTGATTGAAGTGAAAGAGGTATAAAATGAAAGAATTACAGCAAACCTTATTTTCCATGCAAGATGTATCTTATCGCGATTTTCACAGTAAATTAATGCCGACAATTGACAAAGAAACGATTATTGGCATCCGCACGCCGCAGCTTCGTAAATTCGCAAAGGAATTTGCGAAATCAGATAAATGCGAAGCTTTTTTGAATGCCCTGCCTCATCAGTACTATGAAGAGAATAATCTCCATGGATTTTTAATTGAAATGGGGAAAGATTATGATGTGGTGGTGGAAAGAATTGAAAAATTCCTGCCATATGTGGATAACTGGGCGACCTGCGACATGATGCGTCCAAAAGTTTTCAAGAAGCATTTGCCAGAATTATTTCAGAAAATACAAAAATGGATTGCATCAGACCATGTGTATACGGTAAGATATGGTATTGGAATGCTCCTTAGTTTTTATTTAGATGATGCTTTTGAGAGGGAACATCTGGAAATGGTGGCGAATATTCGCTCAGAAGAGTATTATGTCAATATGATGATTGCATGGTATTTTGCAACAGCGCTTGCAAAGCAGTATGAGGCGACGCTGCCGTATATAGAAGAGAAGCGCCTGGATACGTGGGCCCATAACAAAGCGATTCAGAAGGCTATTGAGAGTTATCGTGTAACTGACGAACAGAAAGCATATCTCCGCACATGGAAGATAAAATAATGTGTGGGCATCAAATAAAAGAAAAGCGGGAAGGCAGTATGAATGTAGAAACAAAAAGAGTACAAGATTCTATAGTGGAGACGGTTCACATCGTTCGTCCAAATCATCTAAATGGTGCGAATCGATTATTTGGAGGCATCTTAATGCAGTGGATTGATGAGGTTGCAGGGATTGTAGCAAAACGTCATGCCATGACCAATGTAATCACAGCGTCTGTTGATAACCTCAGATTTTTGAAAGGCGCATATCAGAATGAGATGGTTGTGATTATCGGGAGAATGACACATGTGGGAAGAACTTCTATGGAAGTACGCGTGGATACTTATGTTGAAAATATGGAAGGTGTCCGAAGAGCCATCAATAGGGCTTATTTTGTAATGGTAGCCTTGGATGAAAATGATACGCCTGTTCCAGTTCCAAGACTTGTTTTGGAGACAGAGGCAGAAAAGGCAGAATGGGAAAATGCGGAAATGCGCCGCAAGATACGTAACCAGAGAAAGGCAGAGGGATATTAGAGTAGAGAGTTATGGAGAAAATAAAGGGGTTTTTACAAAAGTTAACAAAGCAACAGATTATAATTTCGATTTTTGCTTTGACAGCTGTGGTTATATGTGCAGGTGTTGGTATGATATACTACAATCATCAAACGGAGTCAAAGAGAGCAGCCAAACAAAGCAAGGAAATATTTAAAGTAGAAACTGTTGTTGAAGAGGCGGCAGGACTTGAAAAACTGAAGGCAGTGGAGGGTGTTCAAGAAATTAAAAATATTTCTTTTACAGGTACATCTATTGAAAAAGACTTAAAAATAAAAATTGTGGATGAGAGCGAAGCTTTGGTATCTGGTACCGCATTCAAGTTTGCAGTATATCCAGAAGGCGCAGAAGACAAGGCAAAAGATTATACAGATGAAGATATGGATGGCATGATTCATATCAAGGATATGGATGCAGGAAATTATGTGGTAAAGATGTACGAGCTCGACGGCTTTGCAATCTTACAAAATCCAATTTCCGTCAATGTCAAGGCGAAAATCGAATATGTCAAAGTAGATGTGAAGGCAGAAATCAAGCAGGATAAGGATGTAGATGAAAAAGAAGATGCGTCGAATAATAAAGCGCCTGTGGAAAAGCCGATTGTGAATACGCTGCCATTTTTAGAAAGTACAGTGACTGTGACGAAAGTAGAAAAGGAGAATGTCTCCACTGCGAATTTCACAGCTGCATCAGTGAGTCTGACGGCTAAAGAGGAAAGTATAGGTCAAACGACCATTCGGCTTCCAGAATCTGTTACCTTGTATCATCAAGGTGCGGAAACATCAAAAAGCTGTAAAGTGCAGATGCAAATAGCTGCCAGTCAAATGCGGCAGACAGTGATACAGGAAATCAAATGGAGTGTGGACAACCCTGATATTACCAGCTTGACTATGAATGGTGATACAGAGGCTGCTGTGTCAGCATTGCAGAAAGGGACTACTGCTATCACAGTTGTGATTACATATTTGGATGAAGCCGGAGCACCTCAGATGAAGACGCTGAAGTCTACAGTAAGTGTTGGAGATTTTACAGATGATAAGACACAGCTTTTGGATTTGAATGGAAATGGGCTATATCTGGACAGCGGGGCAAAGCAGATTGCTACATTAAAGGATTATAGCGCAGCGTCTGTCTTCTATGAGGCGCCAAAATACACTGGATGGCAGACGATTGACGGAAAGACCTATTATTTCGATGAAAACAATCAGCCTGCAAAGGGTGAACAGACTATCGGCAATTTTCACTATTCTTTTGATGAAAATGGAGAATTAATTGATACCGGTGAGAAAAAAGGAATTGATGTTTCAAAATGGAATGGGGATATTGACTGGAAAGCTGTTGCAAGTGCGGGAATTGATTTTGCAATTATCCGTGTGGGAAATCGTATGACAGCATCAGGTGTTTTGGTAGAGGACCCGCGTTTTAAGGAAAATATTGCCGGAGCAACAAAGGTTGGAATCAAAGTTGGTATATATGTGTATTCGCAGGCAATTACCGAGGCTGAAGCGGTAGAGGAAGCAAGTATGGCAATACAGTTGGTAGAAGGGTATCATTTGGACTATCCGATTTTCATTGATACAGAAAAGTCGGGTGGACGGGCTGATAGTCTGAGCCGAAGTGCAAGAACCAAAATTGTAAAAGCATTTTGCGAGACTATAAAAAATGCCGGGTATAAGCCGGGAGTATACGCTAATAAATATTGGTTCAGAGATAATTTGTACGCTGACCAGCTAAGTGCATATACGATTTGGGTGGCCCAGTATAACACAGAATGTACATATGCAGGGAAATATGATATGTGGCAATATACAGAAACAGGATATGTTACAGGAATAAAAGGATACGTTGATCTAAGTATTTGTTATAAAGGACTTTAAAAATAGAGGGGAATTCCCCTCTATTTTTGGTATTTATTCATCATCGCTGTCACCATTTGTACGGTGCTGTCAATCTGCCTTTGTTCCTCAGGAGATTTTCCTTGTTTCATAATCTTTAAAATAAGGGCAACCTCTTCTGATGTGAAGCGGACTCCTTTTCTGTTTGCAGAAGTAATAATAGACATCAAAGTAGATGCCATGGAGTTGCCGCTTTTGCCACTGACTTGCGCCGCCGCAGTCATAAACAATTCCTTTTTGACAGGGTCCATATTCTGGAGTGCCGGGTCATTTAACCAATCAAGCATGTGAATCACCTTCTTTCGATTGTTCTGTATTGTTTTCCTGCGCAAACATGCCCTGATACATCTGGAACATATCCTGCTGCTCTGGATTTAACATGTCCGTCATCATGGACATTGGATCAAAACCAGAACTCGCGTCTGATGCAGTTTGCATTTCTTGAAACATATTTATCATACTCATCATATTCATGATATTCTCATAGGATTCCAATGCAGAAGAAGGAAGATAGGATTTTAATTCATTAAATATATCTTCTGGTGAGTTCTTTTTTTGCCGTACAGAGCGAAAAAAGGAAAGTGTATTCTGGAATTCTATAAATTTCACATAAATTGCCATCATGCGTTGACTTTGCGGAGGCAGAAAAGGGATTAAAAGTTTTGTCATTTGCAAAGACCAGGTAGATACAGATTGGTCGAAGGGGGTCATCATATGGGAGAAATCGTCCTTCATACTACCTCCAAATTTCTAATATCGAGAAATATATATGAAAATAAATTGAAAAATATGTGCCAATCTTACAAAGGGGACACCCCAAAGTTTAATTTGGGGACACCACTAAACGCAATTGGGGACGTAGCCAAATTCAATTTGGCTACGTCCCCAATTAAAAAATTTTAGTAGCAGTTGTCATCGCATCCGCATCCGCAGCCAGATCTGTTGTTGCCAAAGCCGTTGCAGAAGAATAATAAGATGATGATAATCCATACACAGCTGTCATCACCACAGCCACAGCCACTACGTGAAGAACCGCAACCGTTATTGCAGCAGAATAAAAGGATTAAGATGATCCAGATACAAGAATTGTTGTTGCCAAATCCAAATCCAGATCCACATCCACATCCACAGTTATTTGATCTTTCGTTGTTGTAACCGCATCCGCAGTTTGTTGCACTTAAGTCGCTCATAATAAGCCTCCATGTGTTTTTTTTATTTACACTTCATCATATGTGTTGGGGCTTATCCATGTGAACACAAAATATAAAAATATAAAATGCACCGATTATTACAGAATTCATATTTTAGTAAAAAAGGAACCTATTATTATATGAAGCGTGTAAAGGAAATTATTCATTATCGGTGCAAAGGTACGATGGATTATCGGTGGCTGGGGCAGGGAATTGTGGTTGCTGTGCTGGATACTGGCATCTCGCTTCATCCGGAGCTGGCAGGACGCATTTTGCAATTTAAAGATTTTGTAAATGATCGTCCGGATATGTATGATGATAATGGGCATGGAACCCATGTCTGCGGCGTGATAGGTGGAAAGCGGATTGGGATTGCACCGGGGGCAAGACTGATTATGTTGAAAGTCCTGGATGCTGATGGAAATGGAAAAGTAGAGCACAGTATGCGTGGATTCCGCTGGATTTTGGAAAATCAGGAGAAATATAATATCCGGATTGTAAATATATCAATGGGCATGGAGCCTCATTCTAATGAAACTGGAGAGAAGTATATTTTAAGTGCTGTGGAAATGCTTTGGGACATGGGGATTGTAGTTGTCGCGGCTGCTGGCAACTTAGGGCCGGCGGAAGGGAGTATTACCATTCCCGGAATCAGTGGAAAAATCATAACAGTAGGCTCATCGGATGAATTATATTCGGGGCGGGGCTCTTTAGTGCAGAATGTGTTGAAACCGGACTTGGTTGTTCCTGGTTCACGCATTATTTCCTGTAATGCACGATGGAGAGAGGAGAAAAAACTATACATTGCAAAGAGTGGAACCTCTATGTCTACTCCAATCGTGAGTGGAGCAGTGGCGGATTTGTTGTCGAAAAATCCTAATATGACCAATGCGCAAATAAAAAGCTTGCTGAAAAAGAGCTGTGTTGACTTGGGAATGAATGTAACAAGACAGGGAAAAGGTTTGCTTAATTTGGATAAACTTCTAAAATAATATGTCGTGTCAAGAAAAAATACTTGACACGACAACGAAAATCGTATAAGATAGCAAAGGTGATAAAAATGAATGAGATTTTGAAACAATCTTTGTTGTATGATTTCTATGGCGAACTACTAACAGAACACCAGAAAGAAATCTACGAACAGTTCATCGTAGAAGATTTATCCCTGAGTGAAATCGCAAAAGATGCAGGTGTCAGCAGACAGGGTGTACATGATTTGATTAAACGGTGCAACAAGACTTTAGAAGAATATGAAGCAAAGTTGCATTTAGTTGAAAAGTTTCTTTCAGTTAAAGAAAAAGTACATCGGATTAATGAACTCTTGGAAGAAAGTAAAACAGATGAAAGTCAGCTGATACAAGAGATTAGGAAGATTTCAGGAGAGATTATAGAGGAGTTGTAGTATGGCATTTGACAGTTTGTCGGAAAAACTTCAGAACGTGTTCAAGAATCTTCGAAGCAAAGGACGCTTAACAGAAGATGATGTAAAGGCAGCACTGAAAGAAGTAAAGATGGCACTCTTAGAAGCAGATGTTAACTTTAAAGTCGTGAAAGGATTTGTAAAAGACGTTCAGGAACGCGCCATTGGGCAGGATGTCATGAACGGACTGAATCCAGGACAGATGGTAATCAAGATTGTTCATGAAGAACTGATTAAATTAATGGGTTCTGAGACAACGGAGATTAAACTACAGCCGGGACAGGCGACAACCGTAATTATGATGGCAGGTCTCCAGGGTGCCGGTAAAACAACGACAACTGCTAAGATTGCTGGAAAGTTTAAATTAAAAGGGAAAAAGCCATTACTAGTTGCATGTGACGTGTACCGTCCAGCTGCGATTAAGCAATTGCAGATTAACGGTGAAAAGCAGGGCGTGGAAGTGTTCTCCATGGGAGAGAATCATAAGCCGGCCAACATCGCAAAAGCAGCCATGGAGCATGCGGCAAAGAATGGAAATAATATTGTAATCCTGGATACAGCAGGTCGTCTTCATGTTGATGAGGACATGATGGCCGAGTTACAGGAGATTAAAGAAACTGTGACCGTGCATCAGACCATTTTGGTTGTGGATGCGATGACTGGTCAGGATGCAGTAAATGTAGCAAGCAGTTTCAATGAGAAAATCGGAATTGACGGCGTTATCGTTACAAAGCTAGACGGTGATACCCGAGGCGGTGCTGCTCTTTCTATCAAGGCAGTGACAGGCAGACCGATTCTCTACGTAGGTATGGGTGAAAAACTTTCCGATTTGGAACAGTTTTATCCAGACAGAATGGCTTCCAGAATTCTGGGAATGGGCGATGTGCTCAGCCTGATTGAAAAGGCAGGAGAAACCATCGACGAAGAACAAGCCAGAGAAATGTCAAAGAAACTTAAAAAAGCCCAGTTTGATTTTGAAGATTACTTAATGAGTATGCAGCAGATGAAGAAAATGGGCGGAATGTCAAGTGTACTGAGCATGATGCCAGGACTTGGAAATTCCAAAATTAAAGATGAGGATATGGAGAAGGGCGAGAAGCAGATGGCGAGAATCGAATCGATTATCTATTCGATGACACTGGAAGAACGCCGCAATCCAGATATCCTGAATCCATCAAGAAAACGCCGTATTGCAAAAGGTGCAGGCGTAGATATCAGTGAAGTGAATCGTCTGGTAAAACAATTTGAACAGATGAAGAAGATGATGAAGCAGCTTCCTGGAATGATGGGTGGTTTTGGTGGTAAGAAAGGTAGATTCAAGCTTCCTTTTTAACACATAGAGAAAGAGTAAACAAATAAAATTACAAGAAAGAATTAAGAGGTAAACAAAATGGCAGTTAAAATCAGATTAAGAAGAATGGGACAAAAGAAAGCTCCTTTTTACAGAATCGTAGTTGCAGATTCTAGATCACCAAGAGATGGTAGATTCATCGAAGAAATCGGATACTATGATCCAACACAAGAACCAAGTGTAATCAAAGTTGACGAAGAAGCAGCTAAAAAATGGTTAAACAATGGTGCTCAACCAACAGAACAAGTTGGCAAAATTTTCAAAGTAGCAGGTATTGAAAAATAAACTGCTCCATAAATGATGGAGGTGCACGTAATGAAGGCTTTAGTTGAAGTAATTACAAAAGCATTAGTGGATAATCCTGAGAGCGTTGTTGTTACTGAAAAAACAGAAGGAAAGACAATCGTACTTGAAGTAAAGGTTGCTGATTCTGATATGGGTAAAGTAATCGGTAAACAAGGGAGAATTGCAAAGGCAATCCGTTCCGTTGTAAAAGCTGCAGCAGCTAAGGAAGACAAGAAAGTTATCGTAGACATCGCTTAATAGCGGTGTCTTCGTTCGCTTTAACATGAAATCTTAAGGAGATTATATGGAACAATTTTTGCGAGTTGGAGTGATTTCCTCTACACATGGTATTAGAGGAGAAGTAAAGGTATATCCAACAACAGATGATGTAAAACGTTTTAAAAAATTGAAAAATGTAATTCTGGATACTGGAAGAGAACATCTGCATCTGGAAGTAGAAGGTGTGAAGTTCTTTAAGCAGTTTGTCATTCTGAAATTTAAAGGAATTGACAATATTAATGATATTGAAAAATACAAAGGAAAGGATCTTCTGGTGGACCGTGCAAATGCGGTGAAGCTTAGAAAGGACGAGTACTTTGTTGTAGATTTGATTGGTCTTGAAGTTTTCACAGAAGACGGTGAAAAGTTTGGGACTATGAAGGACGTGCTCGAGACAGGAGCAAACGATGTTTATATTATTGATAGTTTAAATCACGGCGAGGTGCTGATTCCAGCGATTAAGCAGTGTGTTTTAGATATCGATATTGAGAATCGTAAGATGGTGATTCATCTTATGAAAGGATTGGTGTAGAATATGAATTTTCACATTTTAACATTATTTCCTGAAATGGTGATGGATGGGCTCAGCACAAGTATTATTGGAAGAGCAATGAGTAAAGAACTGCTGACAATCGAAGCAGTGAATATCCGTGATTTTGCAGAGAACAAGCATAACCGTGTGGATGATTACACCTATGGCGGCGGAGCAGGCATGTTGATGCAGGCTGGACCTGTATATGGTGCATACCAATCCGTTTTAGAGAAGGCAAAATCGAAACCAAGAGTGATTTATCTGTCTCCACAAGGCCAGACATTTTCACAGACTATGGCAGAAGAATTTGCAAAAGAAGAAGAACTGGTATTTTTATGCGGGCATTATGAAGGAATTGATGAGCGTGTCTTGGAGGAAATCGTAACAGACTATGTATCAATCGGGGACTATGTGCTCACTGGAGGCGAGCTTCCAGCCATGGTCATGATTGATGCAATTTCCAGACTGATTCCGGGAGTTCTGCATAATGATGTGTCAGCAGAGTTTGAAAGCTTTCAGGATAATCTTTTGGAATATCCGCAGTATACAAGACCAGAGGAATGGCATGGAAAGAAGGTGCCGGAGATTCTGATGTCCGGCCACCATGCAAATATCGAGAAGTGGAGAAGAGAGCAGTCAATCATCCGGACTGCCGAGCGTCGTCCGGATTTATTGGAAAAGGCGGAGCTTACGCAAAAAGAGAAAGAATTAGCAAAAAAACACTTGTCAATATAAGGGAAGTGTGATAAGATTATTGAGGTTGTGAGAAAAAAGAGAGATGGTCCTCTGATACAGAAGGTATTAAGAACGTCCAGAATATAAGGAGGTCACACAATGAACGATATTATTAAGAAAATTGAAGCTGAGCAGTTAAAGGCTCAGGCACCTGAATTTAACGTAGGTGATACTGTAAGAGTATACGGTAAAATCAAAGAAGGTAACAGAGAAAGAATCCAGGTTTTCGAAGGTGTTGTACTTAAGAAACAAGGTGGAAGCGCAAGAGAAACATTTACAGTTAGAAAGAATTCTAACGGAATCGGCGTTGAAAAAACTTGGCCATTACACTCACCAAACGTAGAAAAAGTAGAAGTTGTTCGTAAAGGTAAAGTAAGAAGAGCAAAACTTAACTACTTAAGAGGACGTGTTGGTAAGAGAGCTAAAGTTAAAGAATTAGTAAAATAGTAAGTGTGAGAGGGACAACTACATAATTGTATTTGTCCCTTTTGTGTTTAAAGGGAGACGAAATGGCAGGTTTATCTTTTAACAGAAAAAGAAGAAGACAGATAAATTATGAGTTAATCCGTGAAGTGCTCGTATGGACGTTTCAGATTGCAATCGTATGTCTGATTGCATTTGTACTTGTGTGGTATTTTGGACAGAGAGTAAGTATGGTAGGGGATTCCATGAATCCAGTGATGGAGAATGGCAATGTCACATTGATAAACCGCATTGTTTATGATGCAAGTACCCCAAAACGCGGTGATGTGATTGCATTTAAACCAAATGGGAATGATAGTTCCTATTATTATATAAAACGAATTGTTGGACTTCCAGGCGAAACGATTGAGATTCGTGATGGAAAAATTTTTATTGATGAGGAAGAACTTGAGGAAGAATATATAACTACAGAGATTGACGATGTGGGAATTGTAGACGAACCGATGAAGCTTGGCAATAATGAATTCTTTGTTTTAGGGGATGACAGACAAAACAGTGAAGACAGCCGTACAGCGAATATTGGCAACGTGAAGCGCTCAGAGATTGAGGGCAAGGTGTGGTTCGTAGTTTCACCGGGAGACAATTTCGGGTTTGTAAAATAGAGGAGGCAAATATGCATTTTCAATGGTACCCTGGTCATATGACAAAGGCAAAACGTATGATGCAGGAAAATATAAAATTAATTGATTTGGTTATCGAACTCGTAGATGCCAGAGTGCCGATTAGCAGCCGGAATCCAGACATCGATGAGTTGGGCAAAAATAAGGCGAGACTGATTTTGCTTAACAAATCTGATTTGGCAGAAGAAAAGCAGAACGATGCCTGGGTAGAATACTTTAAAAATAAAGGATTTTCCGTTGTAAAGGTTAATTCGAAAAAAGGAGGAGGAATCAAGTCCATTCAGGGTGTGATTCAGGAAGCCTGTAAAGAAAAGATGGAGCGTGACCGTAAACGTGGTATCTTAAATCGTCCGGTAAGAGCGATGGTGGTTGGAATTCCGAATGTAGGAAAGTCGACATTTATCAATTCTCTTGCAGGCAAGGCCTGCGCTAAGACGGGAAATAAACCGGGGGTTACAAAGGGAAAACAATGGATTCGTCTGAATAAGAACGTAGAATTATTGGATACTCCAGGTATCCTATGGCCGAAATTTGAAGACCAGACTGTGGGACTTCGTCTTGCGTTTATCGGTTCTATCAAGGATGAAATTTTGAATACAGAAGAATTGGCTGCGGAGATGATACAGTTTATGAAAAAATACTATACTGGTGTTTTAGCAGAAAAATATAGTATCACAGAAGTGGAAGACCCATATCAGTGTCTTGCGGCAATTGCAGAGAGCAGACATTGTCTTTTAAAGGGGAATGAATTGGATATGGGTAAGGCGGCTATTCTGCTGATTGACGATTTCAGAAATGGGAAATTGGGGAGAATTACATTGGAATTTCCAGAAGACTATGAATAGTCACATGAAAGAAGGGCGAGTATGGAACGTAAACACAGAGAACGTTATAATTATCTGAGAAAGAAAAAACTCAGAGAAAAGAAAAGGAAAGAACGACTCCAGAATTTGACGAAAGAGCAAAAGATTTTTCGTGAGATACTTGGGTGGATTGCATATATTGTAATCGTAATAGGTGCCACATATTTCATCGTGACTTATGTGGGACAGCGTACGAAGGTAAGCGGGGACTCGATGGAGGCAACGCTGCATGATGAAGACAATCTGATTGTGGATAAGATTTCTTACCGTTTCCGTGATCCGAAGCGGTTTGAGATTATTGTTTTCCCATATAAATATATGGAAAACACCTACTATATTAAGCGTATCATTGGACTTCCAGGAGAAACGGTACAGATTATAGATGGCTATGTTTATATTAATGGTTCGAAACTGAATGAGTCTTATGGACTGGAAGTAATTGAAAGCACGAAATACGGAATCGCAGAGGAGCCAGTGGTGTTAGGTGAGGATGAATACTTTGTATTAGGTGACAACCGAAACCATAGCTCAGATAGCCGGGATTCCAGTGTTGGCGTTTTGAAAAGGGAAGATTTGATAGGAAGGGCCTGGATTCGTATCTGGCCGCTTGATAGCATAGGAGTGATTTCCCATGAGTAAGAAAATTGGAGAAATAAAACAAGAATTTGAGCAGGCTGACAGCGGCGAGCTGCATTTACTCTATGAAAAATATGCAGACGATGACCGTTCAGGTGTAGTGAGCCTGATTGCAAAATATAAAAAACAGGAAGAAAAGCTGGAAGCAGAGCGTAAAAGAATGGAAGATATGTATATTTACGAGCGTAAATATGCTGATTTCTCTTACATCTGCGGTATTGACGAGGTTGGAAGAGGTCCGCTTGCTGGTCCCGTGGTGGCTGGCGCGGTGATTCTGCCTAAGGACTGCGACATTTTATATCTGAATGATTCAAAGAAGCTTTCTGAAAAGAAAAGAGAAGAGTTATACGATGAGATTATGGAAAAAGCAGTGGCAACGGGAATTGGAATTATAGGACCACAGCGTATTGATGAGATTAACATTTTGCAGGCAACCTATGAGGCGATGCGTATGGCAATTAGTAATCTTCGTGTGCAGCCGGATTTGCTTTTGAATGACGCGGTAACAATACCAGAAGTGCAGATGAAGCAGGTTCCAATTATCAAAGGGGACGCAAAAAGTGCTTCTATTGCGGCGGCAAGTATTATTGCAAAAGTAACCAGAGACCGTCTGATGGTGCAATATGAAGAGGTGCTTCCTGGATACGATTTTGCAAGTAATAAGGGATATGGTTCCGGGGCGCACATTCAGGCAATCCGAGAGAAAGGACCAACTCCGATACATAGAGAAAGCTTTATCAAAAATTTTGTATAATATGAGGTGTGCATGAAGAATAAAAGGGCAACAGGGGCAGACTACGAAAAGAAAGCTGCAGCGTATCTGGAATCCAAGGGATATGAAATTCTGGAGTTTAATTTTCACTGCAGAATGGGCGAAATCGACCTGGTTGCAAAGGATGGAGAATATCTTGTGTTTGTGGAGGTGAAATACCGCGATAGCGAGAAAAAAGGGCATCCCTTGGAGGCAGTATCTGCTCAGAAGCAGCGTACGATTTCCAAATGTGCCATGTATTATATGACAAAGAATGGACTTTCTTATATGCCAGTGCGGTTTGATGTAGTGGGGATATTAGGAAATGATATCCAGTTGATTCAGAACGCATTTGATTTTATAATGTGAATCTGAGACAGATGAAAATGGAGATATGGATGAATAAGCTTTTAAAATATAAAAATCAAGAACCTATTTTTCGAGAAAACCAAAAGGGTGACTTATTATATCTAAGTTACCCTTTGTTTGACAAAACACGAATGGTAAAGCATGGATTTTCGACACGTCTTGGCGGTGTAAGTGAGGGGATTTTTTCTTCCATGAATCTGAGTTTTACACGGGGCGATGACGAAGCGGCAGTCCGGGAAAACTTCAGACGTATGGCAAGAGCCATCGGCGCAGAGGAAGACAGCCTTGTATTTGCGGTGCAGACGCACACTACGAATGTCCGCAAGGTAACGGCAGAAGATAAGGGAAAAGGAATTTTAAAGCCTGTGGATTACCAGGATGTGGATGGCCTGATTACGAATGTGCCAGGCCTTTGTCTTACCACATTTTACGCAGATTGTGTTCCTCTATTTTTGGTAGACCCTGTACATAAAGCAATTGGCCTTAGTCATTCTGGCTGGCGCGGAACAGTTGGAAAAATGGGAAAAGAGACGATTGCAAGAATGCAGGAAGAGTATGGCACAAATCCGAAGGATTTGTTAGTGGCAATTGGTCCATCCATTTGTCAGGAGTGCTATGAAGTAAGTGAGGATGTTATTCTGGAATTTCAGAAGCATTTTGATGAAAAACACTGGAATTTTCTATATTATAAAAAAGATAACGGAAAGTATCAGCTTGATTTATGGAAAGCAAATGAGATTATCTTTGAAGAAGCGGGTGTTCCAAAAGAAAATATTGCTGTCACAAATGTATGTACTTGTTGTAATGAGGATAAGTTATTTTCTCATCGTGCATCCAAAGGCAAAAGAGGAAGTCTGGCAGCGTTTATGACACTGAAATAGGAGGAAAGAAATATGTTATTGACAAAAGTGGCAAATGGGGAAGAAGTGGCAGAAGAAGTTGGAAAGCTTGCGCAGTATATGAACGATAAGATACCACAAGTGATTGATTTTGCACTCAGTGTAGTGTTCGCATTGCTTGTATTTGTAGTTGGATCTAAGGTAATCGGATGGATAAGAAAGCTTTTGAGACGTTCTCTGGAACGAGGTGGTGTAGATAAGGGAGTCGAACAGTTTGTCGATTCCTTCGCAAA
This sequence comes from Tyzzerella sp., assembly GCA_017465565.1. Lineage (GTDB taxonomy): Bacteria > Bacillota > Clostridia > Lachnospirales > Lachnospiraceae > Faecalimonas. Next base: position 64,251 of record JAFTWA010000016.1, on the reverse strand, counting down.
GTTTGCACTGTATGCGATTTTAATCTTTTCGATTGGAAAGAATTTTGGACTTGATACTACTTCGGTGGCAGCAGCGTTAGCTTCTTGTGGTGTAGCAGTTGGTCTTGCGCTTCAAGGCAGTTTATCAAATTTTGCTGGTGGTGTTTTGATTCTTGTTTTAAAACCATTTGTTGTAGGAGACTACATTGTGGAAGACAATAAAGGACAGGAAGGTACTGTTAAAGAAATTCAGCTTTTCTACACAAAACTATCAACGGCAGACAACAAGACAGTTATTATTCCAAATGGAACCTTAGCGAACACCAGCCTCACAAATGTAACTGCGCAGAATAAAAGAAGAGTTGATGTTTCCGTGGGGATTTCTTATGATGCAGATTTGAAGAAGGCTAAATCGTTGATTGAGAATTTACTTCGCTCAGATGAAGATATATTAAAGGATGAAGATATCACTGTATTCGTAGACAGTCTGGGAGATAGTGCAGTTGTTATTGGTGCCCGTGGATGGGTTGACAAAGATGCATATTGGATTACAAAATGGAGACTCCTTGAGAATATCAAGCTGACCTTAGATGAAAACGGTATTGAGATTCCATTTCCGCAGGTTGTGGTACATACAAAAGAAAAATAATAATAAATAATCAAAGAAAGTGTGCTAATTAAATCTAATCAGCACACTTTTTTTGTTTCTAAAACATATTTAATATAGTTTTCTATAATCTCCTGGTGTCATCAACATTTTTCTTTTAAATACATACATAAAATACTCAATAGAACGATATCCAGACGCATCAGAGATTTCCTTAATTGTCATATTTGACGAACGCAGTAGATTGCAGGCGTATTTTAAACGCATCATATTCAGGTATTCATTAAAACTGTTTCCAGTTTGCTGCTTAAACAATTTCCCTAGGTAATCAGGAGAAAAAGATAAATGTCTGGCCAGTTCTTCTAACGTCACTTTTTCTAAGAAATGTTCATTGAGATAAGAAACTGCCTGTTGAATTGGGAGTGGAGCAGGCTGTATTTCTTTGTGTGAACATTTTCTGAGCATAGCAATCACTAGTTCATTAATAATATTTTCAATCATAATGGATTGAAAAGGGGCCTCTGAATTTGTCTCTTCTAAAAGTTCATTTATCTTTCGCACAATTCGCTGCGTTTCGTTTTCTTCGAAGTGGCAGTGAAACTTGTTATAGTCAAGAAGTTGGGCGATTTTAGGATTAAGAACATTTTTATCAAAGTGCATATGAAATAGCACTACGTCTGTCTCCGCAGTCAATTCATGAAAATCGTAATAACACATCATATAAGCACTTCCAGCATTAACAATATATTCCTGGTCATTATAAATATGCTTCGCTCTGCCGGATAAGATGATTTCGAATTCTATAAAATCATGCCAATGTAACGGATAGGTGGTCCCAGCAGGAATTTCATGTTTGTAATAGGCCATTTTGCTTTCAAAGTCAACGGCCTGTTCATATTTCATTAAATTTCGAATCATACGCGACACCTCTCAAATCACTGATTTTCTTAATTATAACCCCTGTTGTCAGAATTTACAAGGAGATTTATTTTCGCATATAATTACAGTAGAAGGAGGTCGTTTTATGGAGTGGACATTAGTATATGCACATCATAGGGATTGCTGCGTAAAACAATATCACACAATTAGCGAACTTAAGAATTCAGGTTTTGACAGTATGACAGCAAGTGTACCAGGCTGTCTGGAAATAGATTTGATGAAGACAGGGAAGCTGGAGGAGTTATATTTTTCAACAAATGCGTTAAAAGCGCAGGAATTGGAAGATGTTCATGTCTGGTATTATACCGTATGCAATATTACAAACAAAAACCAGTATTTGTATTTTGAAGGAATTGACACATTTGCAGATATTTACATAAATGGCGGGCTTGTGAAATCTACAGATAATATGTATCTTTCCTACGATGTAGCTGCCAACTGGCTGATGGGTGAAAATGAGATTGTGGTACATATTAAACCAACGATGCTTGAAACGCGAAAGTATAAGACACCGGCGGCATGCTATGCACAGAACTACAACTATCCCTCTTTATATGTGAGGAAAGCATCCCATATGTTTGGGTGGGATATCATGCCACGAATTGTGTCTGCAGGGTTGTGGAAGGATGTGTCTGTTAAAGAGAAAAAGTGCAACAGAATTGGCGAAGTATATCTGGCAGCAACCCATATTGAAAATGACACGGCATTTATGCGTTTCTATATAAATGCGGAATTGAGCGGTCCGTTTGCCACGGAATATGCAGTAAGGGTAGAGGGAAGCTGTGGCGATAGCTATTTTTTGCAAGAAGAGAAGCTTTGGCATAATACCCATGCTTTTACGTTCGAGATTGAAAATTGTAAGCTTTGGTGGCCAAAGCATGCAGGAGAGCCCAACTTATATGATGTTACGGTGAAACTTTTATATAGAGATGAAGTCTGTGATACATACGAATTTAAAACAGGAATCAGAACTGTGGAATTAAACAGAACAGACAGCACGGATGAGGAAGGAAATGGAGAATTCTGTTTTAAGGTAAATGGAAAGAAAATATTTGTGCTTGGAACAAACTGGGTTCCGTTGGATGCGCTGCATGCAAATGATAAAAAACGCCTTCCAAAGGCGATGGAATTATTAGATGACATTGGGTGCAATATGGTGCGCTGCTGGGGCGGAAACGTGTATGAGTCAGATGATTTTTATCAGTACTGTGATGCCCATGGCATTATGGTATGGCAGGATTTTGCCATGGGCTGTGCGGTATACCCTGATGATAAATTGTTATGTGAAAAAATAGAGGAAGAGGCAGTATATCAGATAAAACGACTGCGCAATCATCCGTCGCTTGTATTATGGGCAGGCGATAACGAGTGTGACGTGGCAATTGAGTGGGCAAATATCACACTGAATCCAAACCATAACAGTTTGACCCGCAATTTTCTGAGACGCGCAGTAGAGCTGCATGATTACAGCAGACCTTATCTGCCGAGCTCACCTTTTATAAGCAAAATGGTTTATAAAGGGAAGGGTATCAAACCGGAAGAACATATGTGGGGACCGAGAGACTATTTCAAAGGACCATTTTATAAAGATACGTTTTGTCACTTCGCAAGTGAAATCGGATACCATGGATTCCCTTCGCCAGAGTCTTTGAGTAAATTTTTGAAGGAACCAGAGCAAATATTCAGGGAAGACGGAATTCCTACGGATGAGTATCTGGTGCATGCGGCAAGTATGGAATTGGATGTGAAAGCACCTTATGCATACCGCATTAAGCTTGCATATGACCAGGTTCTGACTTTATTTGGGAAAGCAGAAGAAAATTTCAACGATTTTATCCGGCAGAGTCAGATTTCCCAGGCGGAAGCCAAGAAATATTTCATTGAGAAATTCCGAATTGGAAAATGGAAGAGAACTGGGGTTATCTGGTGGAATCTTTTGGACGGATGGCCACAGATATCAGATGCGATTGTAGATTACTATTTTACGAAAAAGCTTGCTTATCATTATATCAAGCGTTCGCAGAAACCAGTGTGTCTCATGTTCGACGAGCCTCAAGGTGGAAGCATCCGCCTGGTAGGTGTGAACGATTTGCCGAAAAATAAAACAGTTAATTATCGTGTAAAGAGAGAAGACACCATTCTAATGGAAGGAACAGCGGTTGTTCCGGCAGACAGCGCAATAACGCTGGGGAATCTTGAGATCGCTGATGGTGAGAAAGCGTTTTATCTCATAGAGTGGGAGATGGATGGCGAAGTATTTAAGAACCATTATTACACCAATATCATTGATATCGACTATCAAGCATATATGAGAGCGCTGAAACAATATGGCATGGATGAGTTTGAAGGTTTTAAGGAGGTCCTGGAATGATTGGTTTTGATATCGGCGGCACCAAATGCGCTGTGACATTAGGCCATGAGGAGCATGGCGAACTGATAATTGTAGACAAGAGAAGCATTCCAACAGACCACACAGTTTCTGCCTATGTAATGATTGACCGCATGTGTGAGCTGGCAGAAGAGTTGACAGAAACAATCGACCGCATCGGCATCAGCTGCGGCGGGCCTCTGGATTCGAAAAGAGGAGTAATCTTGTCGCCGCCAAATCTGCCTGGATGGGATGATGTAAAAATTGTGGAGTATTTAGAAAGTAGATATGGCTGCAAGGCTTATTTACAGAACGATGCCAATGCCTGTGCCGTTGCAGAGTGGAAATATGGGGCAGGAAAAAGCTGTGAAAATATGATTTTTCTCACCTTTGGTACGGGAATGGGAGCAGGCCTCATACTAAACGGCAAACTCTATACCGGGACAAATGATATGGCAGGAGAAATTGGACATGTAAGATTAAGTCCATATGGTCCGGTGGGATTTGGAAAGGCTGGTTCCTTTGAAGGATTTTGTTCAGGGGCCGGAATTGCACAGCTTGGCCAGATGATGGCAAGAGAAAAATTACAGATGGGGCAGAGGGCCTCTTACTGTGATGATATGAATGAGCTCGGCAGCATTACTGCAAAACGAATTGCAGAATGTGCGGGTGAAGGCCATGAGGATGCACTTGCAGTATATGAGTGCTGTGGCGAGATGCTGGGCCGGGGACTTTCCATTCTGATAGATGTTTTGAATCCGGAGCGTATTGTGATTGGAAGCGTTTTCCAGCGAAGCGGGCATTTACTTCGTGATACCATGGAGAAGGTAATTCGAAGAGAGAGTCTGGCGGCTTCGAGGGAAGTGTGTGAAGTTGTTCCGGCAATGCTGGAAGAGAATATTGGCGATTATGCAGCGCTTGCTGTGGCGTCCATGGGAGGAAGTAAATCATGTTATACGAAAGATATCCTGCGTTAAATACGTGTAAAGAAGACATAGAGAAAGCATTACAGCTGATGGTTGATACCTATAAAAATGGCGGAAAAATACTTGTGTGTGGAAATGGCGGAAGTGCTTCAGACAGTGAACACATTGTGGGAGAGCTGATGAAGGGCTTTGTGTTAAAACGGCCAGTGACAGATGCAGGTATTCCAGAAGAACTTCGAAAAGGGCTGCAGGGTTCACTGCCTGCGATTTCACTGCCAAGCCAAAGTGCAATTCTTACAGCATTTATCAATGATGTAGACCCTGAAATGATGTACGCACAGCTGGTGTATGGATATGCAAAAGCGGAGGACCTTGTGATTGGTTTATCAACGTCTGGTAATGCAAAAAATGTAGTAAACGCTATAAAAGTAGCAAATTGTATAGGAACAAAAACTCTGGCACTAACAGGAGAAAGGGAAAGTAAGTTGTCTGAGCTGTGTGATGTCACAATCAGAGTACCGGAAGCGGAAACTTACAAAATACAGGAGTATCATTTACCTGTATACCATTACTTATGTTCAGAAGTAGAAAAAGAGTTTTTTGTATAAAGAATAAGAGGAGGAACAAGTATGAAAAGACAAATCAAAAGTAACTTGAAAAAAGCAGCGGCATTTTTACTGGCAGCTGTGATGACACTTAGTGTTACTGCCTGTGGTGGCGGCAGCGACAAAGACGCAGCAGCAGGCGACAGAACTGTTATTTACTATGCAGCATCTTATGTAACAGCACAGGTGCGAGACGCTTACCTTGAACTTGTAAAAACTTATAATGACGGACAAGGTAAAGAAGATGGAGTTTATGTTCAGATGACAGAAAACTCAGGAGCAATTGCAGGTCTGGATTCGGCACTCAGAAGCAACTATATGTACGACGTACTTCAATTGAAAGACGGTGAATACAAGGCACTTGCTATGCAGGGCGGCAACTACTTCAAAGCATTAGATGAATATCTTACAGATGATGTAAAGACTGCAATGAATTGGGATGATATTCCAGACAGTCTTGTAAACCGTTTCCGTTTCAATACAAAAGCAGATGAAAACAACATCTTCCAGGCAGGAGCTGGTGCAGAACTTTTAGCTCTTCCTAATGGAAGTAACCCACAGGTTCTCTTCTATAATAAGGCAATCTTGGAACAGTGTGGAATGAACATCATTTCTGTTCCAGAATCTGAACTTGAAGCTTACAACTCAGCAAACAGTGCTACATTAAAAGCACATGGCTATGCAGAATACAAAGAAGCTCCATACGCAGATGCAAAGAGCAGCAAGAACGAAGCAGGCGAATACGTATACAAAGTATTCAACGAATGTATCGCCATGAACTGGGATGAACTCCGATGTGTGGCACGCGCTATGCAAAAACAGTACGGATATGACTATGGATTCATGAGTGAGTGGTGGTTCAGCGTAGGCTGGTCGGTAGGTGGCGACTGTATCGGATGGAATGACGAGACAAACGAATACGAACTTACTCTTACAGACAAACAGACAAACTACTTAGCATTAGCAGACGTTACAGTAAATGGAACAAACTATGCGAAGGGTGACGTACTCTTCTATGAAGACAAGACATTCTTAAATGAAAATGCTTCAGAACTTCAGGCATTAAGTGGAAAAGTTTATGCACTTCCTTCTACATATGATGCAATCCTTGAATTCAACCGTTTAGGTGTACCTGCAGATAAAGATGCAGATACAGGAATAAAGGGATACGGCGTTGCACCAAGCACAACAACAAACCGTGCAGCACGTTTCACATCTGGAACAGACTGTCCATTCCTCATTGAATACTTTGCAAACGCAGAATCATACAAGAGTATTCTTGGTGATGATTTAGGAATGACCCTTCCAGCACAATACAGAGAGTATGTTGGTGGAAGTACCTATACAAACGGTGGAAATGAATACCTGAAAGTTATCGGTGAGTCTTATGACGGAGCAGTTTACACAGGTGACGTACATATGGAAGGCGACACAGCTATCGTAGGTGAATCTACAACAGCAAGTGAAGCAGCAGCCTTCTTCGTTCCAGCAAATACAAAGAACAAAAACTATGAGGCAGCATTCAAGTTTGCAAGCTGGGCGGCAGGTCCAGAAGGACAGGCAATTCTTGCAAAAGGAAATGCACAGGTTCCTAACCACACATCATACGGACTTGGCGATTACGCAAAAGCAGAAGAAAGAACAATTCCAAACATGTGGGCAGGTGCTTATGTTGCACAAAAAGCAGATATCGGGGATTATACATACTTCCCTTCTTTAACTTGGATTACAGAATGGTCTCAAACCTTCAACAGCGATGTACGTGAAGGAAAGATGACATTAACTGAATTTATCAATGCGAAACAAGAGGTGGCTGACACCGCACTTAAAGGTATGAACATCCAAATTAATGGGAGGTAGTTCTAATGAACAAGACAACTAAAAAGAAGAAACCATGGAGGAAAGAGCAGGTAATTGCTTTGATTGTATCGCTGATACCTCTTATTGGTTTTGTAATATTTAATTGTTTTCCGCTTCTTATTTCTTTCATTGGAATGTTCTGCAACGTGGATTTATATGACCTGGGAAATATACAGTGGAATAACTTTGAAGGCTTTAAGTCGGTATTTATACCAAGACATGCTTTTGATTTGTTTTACTTTGACTTATCAAAATATTTTTATAAAGCAATTGTGATTACGATTTGGATTGCTTCCACTCAGATTATAACGCTCCTTATTGCACTTTTTGTCGCAGCACTGCTGCGCGAAAAGTTTGCAGGAAGCAAGCTGTTTCAGATATTATTCTTCATTCCATATATCTGTTCAACTGTTGCAGTAGCCCTGATGTGGAGATGGATTTTTGACTGGGAAGGCGGAATCCTAAACAGTATTCTGGGAACCGACATTAAGTGGCTGGAAGACCCGAAGACTATGACATGGTGTATCATTATTGCCACAATCTGGTCGGCACCGGGATATGGAATTGTAATGTACAAAGCTGCATTCTCAAATATCAACAATGCATTATATGAAGCGGCAGCTATTGACGGGGCAAATGCATGGCAGAAGTTCCGCAATGTAACGCTTCCGGGCATCAGCCCGACTACATTCTTCCTCTTACAGGCAGGTGTAGGTGCAGGTCTCTTAACATACGACCTGGCACAATTGATTATTCCAAACGCATGGGGCGTACCTGGTGGAAATGAATCCATGGGTCTGACCATGATGCGACTGGTGTATTTCTTAATTACGAACTCGACAACCACCGATGCAAATGGCGTAAGCTACATGGTATCCTGCGCATGTGTAATCAGCTGGTTGCTCTTCCTTGTAACAGGTGGCATTTCGATGGTTCTGTTTAATATGAGAGAAAAAAGTGTATCTTAGGGAAGGGCGGTGAAATTGTGAAGAAAAAATTATCAGTAGGACAAATATTTGTTTACATAGCACTGATTATTTATACAGTGTTCCTGTTTTTCCCGATTGTGACGGTGTTACTCACATCCTTTGTTCCAACGGAAGAGTTGGCTACGAGAACAGAATTTATCTGGGGATCAGCAAATGCGAACCTGGAAGCATATAAGGCTATCTTTCTAAATGACAGCTACATCGATATCGTGGGACTTCCAGGTTTGGTGCTCGGATTTATCAACACTATGTGGCTGACACTGATTCCGCTTTGTGTTGGTCTTATGACAGCAGGGCTTGCAGGCTTTGCGTTTTCAAAGATAGATTTTCCAGGAAAGGAAAAGCTGTTTAAATTTTCAGTAATTATCAGAATGATTCCGCTGGGTGCATTTGGAGTTATCTCCTATGTATTCTACTCAAACATTGGATGGACAGGAGAGTTAGGGTTCCTCCCGCTCCTCGTTCCTGGAATGTTTGGCGGTATCGGAACCATGTTTTTCTTAAGATTATTCTTTGACGGAATCCCAGATTCCCTGATAGAAGCAGCGAGACTAGATGGAGCGGGATTTTTTGAGACATTCTTCAAGGTAATGATTCCGCTTGCGAAGCCTGCGTTTATTTCGCAGTTCATCTTCGGCTTTGTAGGTGGATACAACAGCTACTTAGCACCGATGCTGTACTTACAGAATCAGCCGAGATTTGTAACACTTCAGTTATATCTCAGCCAGATTCGAAACCTCTTCCCAAATGCAGGAAGTGAAAACATCTATAGTGCGGCGGCTATCCTGGGAATGTTTCCACTGATTATAATTTACTGCTTTATGCAGAAATACTTTATTGAAGGTATTACTGTTGGTGGCGTGAAAGAGTAGTTTGGAGGTGTTACTTTATAATGAAAAAATTATTAGTTTTACTGATAGCAGCAGGAATGCTGCTGTCAGGTTGCGGGCGCGAGACGCAGTATTGGGTGTCGAACTACCAGGGTCAACTCGAAGAGGGACAGACTCAGTCCGACTACAACAAAGAACTGTTCTACCGCAACGACAAAAAGACCAGTGGTGCTGACCCGTTTATTTTGGACAACACGGAAGTGGACGGCTACTACTATCAATATGTTACAGAGGGGTCACTTTTCTGTTATCGTTCCACAAACTTAATGGACTGGGAACCGGTTGGAAATACATTAGATAACATGGAATTTGCAGAGGATGGTTCGCAGACAGAGTTCCGCAGGGTAACAGATAATGAAATGTGGGCACCGGAAGTTGTATATGATCCAGACACAGAAACTTACTATATGTTCTTCAGTGCATCACCGGCAGAAGACACAACTGTGGTGGCTGGAAAGAACGGCGTAGAAGAAGGACATCCATATGAGCTTATGTTTGTTGCAACTTCTAAGTATCCGGACAAAGAGTTTCAATTAGTAAACTTCAAAGATGAAGCAAGCTGTGGAGAAGGCAATTTTCACACATATGATGCGAAGAAATATCCTCACTATTATGCGAAATATCTTATCTTTGACCCACAGGAATATAGAGATTTTTCAGATGCAAACGGTGGTTCAAGAGCAGAGGCTTACGGCGGATATACAGGTGGAATTGACCCACATCCATATATTGATGAAGATGGAACAAAATACCTCTTATGGGTAGACTGTAGAGGCTCTGACCGCCTTGTTGGTGTAAAGATGGATAACTGGCTGAAGCCGGACTGGAGCACAGCCACAGCATTAACCTATCATACATATTATACAGTGGATGATTGGAAAGCAGAGAAAGAAGGACAGACAGTTGAGAAAGTTACTTATGAGTTAGCCAATGTTGGTATCAATGAAGGGCCACAGATAGTAAAGCACAATGATAAATATTACCTGACATTCTCAGTTAACTCATACAATGACAGTTCATATCAGGTTGCACAGGCAGTTTCTGACAATGTTTTGGGACCATATAGAAAACTTACCGAAGAAGAAGGTGGAATCGTGATTTCCGGCAGTACATCTGGAAGCCAGGAAATCTCAGGAACAGGGCATCATACGATGTTGGAAGTTGGTGGAAAATTATATATCATTTATCATCGCCACGATGATTTCGTAGTAGCAGGTCATAAAAGAAATGCGGCGATTGACGAAGTGAAATGGATTACAATCAAGGACAAAGACGGAAATGACCTTGACGTAATGTACACAAACGGACCAACCTGTACGGTTCAGCCTAAGATAGAAGCCTATGCAGAATATAAGAATATCGCAGAAGAAGCTTCTGTAAGCGGTTCTGCTGATGTTTCATATTTGAACGACGGACTTCTTTCTATATATAAATATGCTAATCCAGTCTTTATTGAAAACATTAAAGAAACCAGTATTACAGAAGAAACCACATTTACCTTTGATTTTGCATCAGCAAGAGCGGTACGTGCGGTTATGATTTACAATTCAAAGATGGAGAATACCTCTTTCAAGAACATCTCTAGAATTGAATTGGTTTGCGAAGAAAATGGCGAGGAAGTAACTCGTTTTATCAAAGATTTGGAATTCAGTTCAGAATACTATAAGGAAAATGACCTTGATGGTGCTGTTTATTACATTACTCCTGGGGCTGCAACATACGCAGAGTTCGATGAGCTGAATGTGAAGTCTATTAGAATTACAGTAGAAGTGCCAGAAGGCCAAGAGTCAGTAGGTATTTCAGAAGTAAGAATTCTTGGAAAATAGGGAGGTGTTATGAATGGAAAAACCTAAGAAGTTGACCACGAAAAAATTGATAGCGATTATTGCTGCTGTCTTTTTAGTATGTGGTTGCGCATTAGGGTTGCTGGCATATCTCCGCAACAATGTGAAGGAAGTAGTTGGGGAAGATGATTACGGATATGTCAATCCTGATGAGACGAAGGCAGAGACAGATGCTGGATTTGTCATCGATGGTGTCCTGGACGAAGAGCAATACCAGAAAAACAACTGGCTTTACTTATCAAATAAGGAAGGCGGAGCAGATGTCGATATTGCCATGACAAGCTACTATGGCGATAAGGGTATGTATTTTGTCTATGATGTTACAGAAGGGAACCCTATTTATGTAAATACAACTCGTTCATCTTATATGAACAGTTGTGTTGAAATGTATCTTGCACCAAACACACTTGTAAATAGAAACCAGAACAGCGTATTTGAGATTGACCTTTTACCTACTGGTGATATGACCTTCAAGAAGAGCAATGGTAAAGGCGGATACGTAAACGTGGCAACAACAGAAGATATGATGGCTGTTCTCGGCACTACAACAAAGGGCGGCGAAGTCAATACAGAAGGCTGCTACGGATATTGCTTAGAATTATTTATTCCATGGGAATATATGGATAAGTTTGATTTAGACGTAGATGCAATGAAAGACAGCTACGTGTATGTTAACCCTGCACACATTACTTCATTTAACTATGAAGGTGTAGATGCAAATGTAGACAGATACTGGTACCATTTTGCACAACAATATGGTGCTGGTCTCTCAAACGTATACCAATACTACAGATTTGATGAAAACGGCGTACAGGGAACAGTTCCTGTGGAATTACAGGCTGGAGAACACTATACAATCGAAGGTGGAACAGCAGTAATTCCAGGTATGAAGACGAACGTTACCATCACTCCAGAAGAGGGTTATGCGTTAAATTCTATTCTGATTAACGGAGAAGAATATATTACAAAAGCAAACTTTAACGAAGATGGTTCTGTTACAATCACGGAGCGCGGTGTAAAGGGCGGAATGAAAATTTCGGCTGCAGCAGTTCTTGTAACAGAAGGAAATAAAACGCTTAGCGGCACAGTGATTGCAAACAAGCTTGGCGGTGGAAGCCTCAAGGATGTGTCTGCAAGTTATACTGGACCAACTGGTGAAAAACCACTGGAGCTTGACAGCAAAGGTAAGTTCACATTGACAGACCTGAAACAAGGTTATTACACCATTACGATTGAAAAAGAAGGCTACGAAAAACTTGTTCGCAGTATCTACTTGAATCGTGATATGGAAGTAGAATTGTCTTTGGAATATCAGGCGTTTACGGTAACAGGAGCAAGTTGGATTTTAGATGACCAGAATGATGGCATCATATATAAGTTTGGAGGTTCCGGAAATCTTCTTTCCAACGATAAGTACAATAAATTTACAGTAGAAGCAACCTTTAAGTATGATAAGGAAGCAGCAGAAGTCGGTGACAATGATGTTTTCACACAACAGCGTCAGGGTCTCAAAGTGGCATTTAGCAATGAGAAGACATGGCATGTTGACATCTTGTATCAAGACAGCAAGTATATCGTACAATACGCAAAACATTCGGGTGCGAATTCCTTAACTGGCTGGAAGGGCATTTACGAAATGACGGATGCGGAAGCAGCCAAATTGACAGGTGAAGACGGCATTAAGCTTTCAATTCAGAGAGATGGAAAATATGCAAACGTTCACTTGGACGGCAAACTGATTGCAGTGGAAGTATTAGATGACGAGTATTCAAAATGTACTGCACAGATTGGATTTGAAGCTTGGGCGGCAAATCGTGAAGTAGTGGAGATTCCATATAAGATTACTACCACAACAAGCGTAAATTTGAAGAATACTTTATTCAAAATGGCAGATGGCTTTGATGTTTCAGGTCAGTATGATGGTCTCATCACAATGCCAGAAGGTGGAAGAGGAAACCTTAAATTTGCCGAAAAGCAGGCAAATATGAACCTGACTTTAAGAGTGAAGGATGATCGTACATCGAAAGAGTACGATAAGGAAGGTAAAGAATTGTTCCCAAGAACAGACGTATTGTTTGTGTTTGAAAATGGAGCACACATTTCCTTTGGTACTAGTACAGATGAAAATAGTATGCGGATTCAATCTTTGAATAATGCTGCAAATACAGTGGATGGGAAATCTACACAGTACATTTATAAGAGATGGACAGATTGGGGAACTCTTACCGATGAAGAATTCGAACAATACATAAATGGTGGTGTGGATTTACGAATCGTGAGATACGGCACAGAAATCACACTTTATATTGGTGACAGAATGTTAGCGGTTGCTGACCTTACAAATAACAACAGTGGCGTAACTGCTGATATGCTAGCAACTGTGACAATCAGACACTATGACGATGCAGGTGTTAAGATTGAAATGCCATTTGAACTGACTGACGAGTATGATTTTGTAAAAATCACAACCCTCCCAGGTAAAAATGGTTCCGTTGCTACAGAAAAACAACAATACTTTGTTGGTGATACTGTAAAGGTTATGGCGGAAAAAGACGACCATTATCCTACATGGATAAAGGTAAATGGCAAAGAAGTTCCAATCGATTGGGATTTCACCTATTCATTTGCTGCAACTGAAAAAGAATACACAGTAGAAGGCGAAGTAGCGAAGAAAGTATTTGAGCCAAGTGAAAAATGGAATCTGCTGAAACAGAACGAAGGTAAGCTTATCGTTCCTAACAGCAATGGAGATTCAAACTGGGTTAAGACTTCAGCCAATACATATAAAGATGTGGACATGACAGTCACATTGATTGACCAGAAGAGTGAAGATAAGAATTTCAGAACAGCTGTAAGATTCTACTTTACAAATGGCGAGACTGTTACATTCACAGTAACAAATGATACGAAAGATGGTTCATACATTCTCCAGAACATGAATGGAACCATCCTGAACTGGTTAACAACTGGCTACACTTTAAGTGCGGAGCAGGCAGAGAAGATTACAAATGGCGAAGGTCTGAAAATGCGCATTCTTCGCATTGGTTCAGGCGTTGACGTTTACTTTGAAGATGAACACGCATATGGCTTCGACCTTTCTAAAAACATAGATGGTGAAGACAGTGAAGTGGAAGATGTGACAGCGCAGATTGGTATTAGACACTTTGGTAATACGGGCGTTGATGCAGTGATTCCATTCGAATTTGCAGAAGCAGAGGAACCAATTAAAATCACAATCAAAGACAGTAAAAATGGAACTGCTGTTACGAAACAAATGCACTATTATGCAGGACAGACAGTCATTGCAAGCGGCAAAGGCGAGGAAGGCTACTACTGCACAGGTCTGAAAGTAGACGGCAAAGAAGTAACCCTTAACTGGGATGGAACTTATAGCTTCGAAGCGAAGAAAGAGGGCCATACATTGAAGGGAAGCTTCGCAGAAAGAATCTTCAAAGATAACAGTGCATGGGACCTTGTAGAACAGAATAAGAACTACAAAGTTGAAGATGGTGCTATTACTGCAGATGGTGTAATTGCACTGCCTAACGGCGGCAATGGTGGATGGCTCGAGTTCTACGACAAATACACAGACATGGATTTAACTTTGACAGTGAGAGATGATCAAAATTCTACTGACCAGGGTTCAAAATGGCCTAGAACAGAGGCCTTGTTCTTGTTCGACGTGGACGGAGATGGAAAATACGACGGTGATAAAGACGCAAATGTTTCATTCGGTGTTACTACAAATGCAAATGGCGCATGGATTCAGTCAATCAATAAAGGTGCTGATGCGAAAAATCTGAACAGAATATATGACATCTATACTGCGCATGGTGATTTGACTCCTGATGAATATAGACAGTTCAAAGAAGATGGAGTGGAATTCCGAATTGTTCGTAAGGGTACAGATATCCACCTTTACATTGGCGATAGAAAAGTGAATGTTCGTGATATCGCCCAGTTCCACCAGAACAGTTCATATGAAGGTGCAACAAACACGACTGGGGCAACTGGAATTACTGCTGACACACCAGCAACTGTATATATCAGACATTATGATGATGCAGGCGTAGAAAATCTTGAGTTTGCATATTCAATAACAGAAGTAATGCCTGAAAATGCAATCATTAACATTGCTGATGATATTGAAAATGGAACAATCACTACTCAGCTTGATATCAACAAATACTTCGTTGGTGATAGAGTGGCTCTTATCCCAACAGGCGAAGGTGATTACTATTACGATTCATTAAAAGCAAATGACAAAGATGTTAAGGTTGATGAAAACTCATTGCTTCCAACATTTAAAGCGAAAGCTGAAAATGAAGTAACAGGAAGCTTTGCGGCAGGAGTTCTCACAACTGGAGGAAAATGGAGTCTATTGAACCACAATGTAGGTATTTTAGCACTTGCAAATCCGAGCAATAGCTCTGACTATTCTGGATGGGCTGATACGAAGGATTCTGCGTACAGAGGTGTAACTGTTACAGCGAAAAATATGAATAGCAACATAAAAGATTTCGGTGTGGCAATACATTTTGCCTTTGATAATGGTGAGTCCTTCAGACTTAGACTGCATAACACAGATTCAGATGGAAAATATAGAATTCAGACCATGAATGGTGATACCTTGTTTGCTAACTGGCAGAGTCCTTATACATTGGATGAGGACGAAGTTAAAAAAGTAACAGGTGAAGAGGGTATTGAATTCCGCGTAGCTATCGTTGGAAAAGAGGCACATGTATATCTTGATGGTAAGACAGTACCGGCATGCTCTTTCGATCTTTCTAAAAACCAGAGTGGTAAAGACAGCGGTGTTGGAAGCAGTGCAGCAAAAGTGTCAGTCAGACTTTATGGAAATACGGGACATAGTGTTTTGATGCCTTATGAGTTAGAAAGGGTTAAACTGGCAGATGTTCGCATCACAAACTTACCAGCAGATGGCGGAGCAGTTCAAGTACTTAATGAAAAGAACTACGTTGATGGAAGTGTAACACTCAAACCAGTAGCCAAAGACGGTTACGGCTGCACAGGCTTAAAGGTAAATGGTTCTCCAGTTAAACTAGATACCGACGGAACATATACATTCACTGCTAAGGATGAGAACACTGTAGAAGCAACTTTCAATCGTAAAGTCATTCTTAATATTAACGTTCCTACAGATTCTGCATATGGAACAATTACAGCGAAGAAAGACTACTATGTTGGGCAGACAGTGGAACTTGTAGTTGATACAGCAGATGGTTACAACTGTAAAGACTTTGTTGTAAAACATGGTGATGATGAAGTATTAAGCGAAAAGGTTATTTTTGCTGACGGAACTTATAGTTTTAAAGCAGAAAGATATAACTACACAATCGAAGGAAGCTTTGTAGAGAAGATATTTAATGATAATGCTAATTGGGATTTAACATCACAATATGATGGTGTTATTTCAGTTCCAGGTAATAATAATGGCGGTACTTATGGTAAAAGTGGACGTCTTGATACAAAATTAGCAACTTATAGAGATGTAACCTTAATTTTAAAAGATCCAAATCCTAACAATAGATTTAATGTAGATTTGCAATTTAAGTTTGGAACAGAGACCTTTAAGGCAGGAATCACCATCGATGGTGGAAAATATAAACTTCGAACCCTTAACGGAACCTTAAATCAACCTACATGGGAGAAATGTGATGTATTATCAGACGAAGCAATTGCAAAACTAAAAGGAGAGAATGGCTCGGAAGGTCTTGAGTTTCGGTTGGCTATTATAGGTACAACTGCGAAGGCATATATTGAGGGTAAAGAAGTAAAAACATGGGCTCTCGATGAAAATAAAGTTGGAAACAAAACAGCACAAGTATCTATATGGGTAGAATGTAGTTCTAATTATGCAGTTGAAATTCCGTTTACATTAGGCGGAGAACCAGCAACTGCAAGCATTAATATTGCTGAAAATATTGCAAATGGAACAGTTACTACAGACAAGCAAACAAATGCTGAAATAACAGATAAATCTTACATAGTTGGTGAAAAGGTTACTTTGAAAGCAGAAGGTGCATCAGGGTTCTATTACAATTCACTGAAAGTGGATGGAAAAGATGTGACTGCTGATGCAGATGGAAAATACACATTTATAGCAACACAGGCAAATCATACTGTAGAAGGGAGCTTTGCTGAATCTATCTTTGTTGAAAATGCAAGTTGGAATCTGAAAAAACAACATGATGGAATTGTGAAAGTGACTTCCCTAGCAAATAAAGATAATGGTTCAACCTGGCTTGCAACTTCTGATAATACATACAGAGATGTGACTGTAAAACTACGTGACAAAGATAGAAGCTCGAATAAATTCCGTTTTGCAATTCAGTTCTCGTTTACTGGCGGCAATAATGAAACTTTCCGAATTAGTTTGGATAATACAGACGCAAATACAGGATATAGAATTCAGACGATGAGTTCAAATACGATGACTAACAACTGGAATTCCCAATATACATTAGATCCTGCAGAAATAGAAAGTATAACGAGTGAAGAGGGAATTGAATTCCGTGTAGCAATTATCGGAACAACAGCACATATGTATTTGGATGGAATAGAGGCATGGACACTTGACCTTTCTAAGAATAAGACTAGTGGAAAGGATAGTGGTATTGCAACAGAAACAGCGGTTGTGTACATGCAACTGTATGGAAGCGATAGCCATGAGAGTACTGAAATTGAATATACACTGGGCGGTGAACCACAGAAAGCAACAGTGAATATTGCACAAACTACAAAAGGAACAATTGCCACAGACAAAGACCTTACAACCGAAAGTTATATTGTCGGTGAAAAAGTTACTCTTACAGTAGCAGGAGAAGATGGTTATTACTATGATTCGTTAACAGTAAATGAAGATGATGATATAACTATTAACAATGATGGTACATACACATTTACAGCGAAAGAAACAAATACAATTACAGCAAGTTTCAAAGAGTCCAGGTTTGCTACGAACGGAGATGCTCTAAAGTGGTGGAATCTTACCAATCAACATAAAGGTGTAGTAGTTCAAACAGGCAATTATGTTAATGCTACAAACAGCGTATACTTAAATTTCGCTAATACTGACAAACATGCAGATTCTGATGTGAGTATATTAATTAAAAAACATGCAAAAGCAGAGGAAGACGGTTGCAGAGCTGCAATAGGATATTATAAGTCTGATAAAGGCGGAGATAAAGGTTTTAGTATTGTTTATAATCAAAACACACAGAAGTATTCATTTGCACATGCATCTTATAAAAATTACAATGTGATTCGAGAACTGTCGGCAGAAGAAACCTCTTTAATCACAGAGGGAAAGGGACTGGAGTTAAGAGTTGTTAGAATTGGAACACAGGTTAATGTCTATTTAGACGGCAAATTAGAGAGAACTGAAACACTCTCATATGATGCCACTGAAACAACAGGAATATGGTTAAAGAGATTTGATGACAAAAATGTTGAAGTGGAGATGCCATTTAAAATGTCTGCAAGCGCACCAGATAAAGTGACCATAAACATTTCCAATGATATTGCAAATGGAACAGTTATTACAGATAAGCAGACCAATGCTGAAATAACAGATAAATCTTACATTGTTGGTGAAAAAGTAACTCTTACACCTACTGCAAACTCAGGCTATGAATTCAATAGCCTGAGTGTAGATGGAGAGGAAGTGGAATTATCTGCTGACGGAACTTATACCTTCACAGCTACAAAAACAAGTTACGAAGTAAAGGCAACTTTCATCGAAGATGCACCGTTTGTTGCTCTCAGAACATTGCTTAGTCCAGAAGGAATGCTTTTCAGCAATACGAAGAAGACATCTGTTGCTGACCCATTTGTATTAGACAATACAGATGTAGATGGCTATTATTACATGTACGGTACATACGGTTCATACGGTTTATGCTATTGCTACCGCTCAGAAGATATAGTGAACTGGACAGAAATTGGAAGTACATTAGAATTAAGCAGTGATGCTGAGCGGGCGGCAGTTTCAGCTGATATCTGGGCTCCAGAAGTGGTTTACGAAGATGCCACAGATGATGGCGTGAATAACGGAACATATTATATGTTCTTCAGCGCAAGTACTTCAGATGGTATTACGGAAATGCTCTATGTTGCAGTTTCTGACAGACCAGATGGCGGTTTCAAATTAGTAGACTTTACAGATGAGTCTAGCTGTGGCACAGGAAATAAACATGGATATAGTACAAATACATATACGCAGGAATATGCGAAATATATGATGCTTGATCCTGAATTGTACAAGAAATTTTCTGATGAAAATAAAGCTTCGTATGAAAGCAGCAAAGGAGAAAATTATAAGGGTTATGTAGCAGCAATTGACCCACATCCATATGTAGCAGCAAATGGTGATAAGTATCTCTTCTGGGTGGACAGCAGAGGTTCAGACCGCATCTGCGGTGTGAAGATGAACAATTGGCTGAGTCCAGATTGGAGTACTGCTACAGTACTTACTTACCACGGCTATTACACGGTGGCAGAGTGGGAGGACGCTATACTGAAAGATTACCAGAAGACTGCAACCTATGAATTGGAGGCTGAAATTAATGAAGGTCCTGTAATTACAGAGCATAATGGCAAGGTTTACCTGACCTTCTCTGTAAATGATTATAGGACAAATGATTATCAGGTAATTCAAGCTGTTTCTTCAGATGGCATCTTGGGACCTTACCGTAAACTTACTGAGGAAGAAGGAGGAATCCTCCTTTCTGGAACTGATACTGTAACTGGTACAGGACATCATTCTTTTGTAACAGTAGGGGAACAGACGTATATTGTATATCATCGTCATAACGATATTGAAACGAATGTTTACTCGCGTAATCATGCGATTGATGAAATTAAGTGGGTTACAATCAAAGATAAAGATGGAAATGACCTTGAAATCATGACTGTAAATGGACCAACATCTACAGAGCAACCTATGATGGAAGCATTTAGCAAATATCAAAACATTGCAGATGATGCGACAGTGACTGGCTCAAGTGATGCTTCTTATTTGAATGATGGTTTATTCTCTTTCAACAAATACAGTAGTGAAACCAGTATCACTAAGAAAACGACATTTACATTCAACTTTGAAGAAGCGCAGACAGCAAGTGCGATTATGATTTACAATTCAAAACTTGCAGATACGTGTTTTGACAAAATCACAAAGATAGAATTAGTTTGTGAAGAAAGTAGCGGAACAGTGGTTCGTTACATCGAAGACTTAGAAGCTGTAGTTGATGCAAATGGTTCTATTATCCCAGGTGCAGCCAACTATGCGGCATTTGAGGATGCGAAGGTAGTTTCTATCAGAATTACAGTGGAAGTACCTGAAGGTCAAGATTCAGTTGGCATTGCAGAAGTAAAAATTCTTAGTCCAAAGTCAAAATAAACTTTTGTGATAAAGAAGAAATAACCTGATAGACGGGCGGGGCGGTTTTCCGCCTCGCCTATTTATTGCAAGAAGGAGAAATTGAAACATGAATATTTCTAATCAAGAAAAAATAAAACTGGTTATGGCAAAGGACTGGTGGGAAACAGAGGACCTTGGTGGGAAAATCGGCAAGGTTAAGGTAAGCGATGGTCCAGTCGGTCTTCGTTGCCTTGCAGTGACTGACAGCTGGGCGAATGACAGTATTTATCCTTCTGTCGCATATCCTTGTTACCAAATGTTATCTCAGACATGGAATTTATCTCTGGCACACAAAATGGGACGTGCCATAGCAGATGATTGTATCGACCACAATGTAGATGTCATTTTGGGACCTGGAGTAAATATTAAACGTACGCCACTTTGTGGACGTAATTTTGAATATTTCAGTGAAGACCCATATGTAGCTGGAATGTTTGGTAAGAGTTTTATCGAGGGTGTTCAGGAGGGGCATGTTGGAACATCCCTCAAGCATTATTGCTGTAATAACCGAGAATATTCGAGATATTGGCTATCATCAGAAGTGGACGAAAGAACACTCCGAGAAATTTATTTGAAGCCTTTTGAGATTGCAACAAAGGCAAAACCATGGACAGTAATGACTTCTTATAACTTAGTAAATGGTGTTCGTATGAGTGCAAATAAGAAGCTCAATCAAGTCCTAAGGGACGACTTTGGATTTGAAGGCGTTATCGTTTCTGACTGGGAAGCGGTGCAGGACCCGCTGGATACCCTTCATTCGGGGCTGGATTTGGAATTTCCACATAATGCAAAGCATGCGGAGGTAATGCAGGAACATTTGGCAGCGGGCAGAGTGGATTTGGAATGTCTTGATACATCTGCTGGAAGAATTGTTGCACTTGGAGAAAATGCAGCGGCGGAAAAGAAACTTCAAAAGGTTCAATATTCTGTGGAAGAACGTATTGCAATTTCACAGGAAGTGGAGGAAGAGGCCATTGTTCTTTTGAAGAATAATGGAGTGCTTCCTATTAAGGAAGGAAAAATTTGTGTGACAGGAGCACCAGCACGCAACTATTATCACGGCAATGGAAGTAGTGCTGTGACACCGAATAGACCATTTGTGCCGTTGGATGAGGCTTTGAGAAATGTGGGCATGGATGCATTTTACTCAGAAAGCATTGCGAAAGCCTATGGTCCACTGATTCTCGTGGGAAATATCAGAAAAGCGTGTATGGACAGCGAACAGAGTGACGTGACAATTCTGACAGTTGGTACAGGACCAGGGGCAGAGTTTGAAAGTGCTGACAGACAGTCCATTTCCCTTTCGAAGGAGGAAGCGGACGCAGTTCGATATTTGCGCAAACACACGAAAAAATTAGTGGTGGTTGTATATGCAGGCTCTGCGGTGGACCTTTCAGAATTTGATAACCTTGCAGATGCAGTGGTACTTGCTGGTTTTGGCGGACAGAATGTATCGCAGGCAGTTGCAAATGTGTTGACTGGAAAGGTGAATCCATCAGGAAGGCTCACTGAGACCTATGCCTACTCGTTAGATGACATTCCTTCAGAACATACCTATCGTGATGAAGGGGTAATGGTATATGAAGAGCGATTGAATGTAGGATATCGCCACTTTGAAACCCACGGAATAGATGTATTATATCCGTTTGGCTATGGTCTTAGTTATTCAAGGTTTAAATATTCAGATTTGAAGGTGAGAGTCAATGAAAAGGATGTAGATGTGAGCTTCTGGGTGGAAAACGTAAGCGATGTGGACGGAAAAGAAGTAGTTCAGGTTTATGTGAATGAAGTGAATCCAATTGTATATCGCCCGATAAGAGAACTAAAAGCATTTGACAAAGTGTTTGTAAAGGCTCATGATAAAGTGGAAGTTCAATTTAAATTGGCCAAGGATGCATTTTCGTACTATTCGACTGCGAAAAATGAGTGGGTTGTAACCCCAGGGCATTTTATTGTTGAAGTACGCAAAAATGCACATGAGATAGAATTGGCGGAACGAGTGAAAATAAATCTATAGTGCTATAAGAGGAGGACAATATCATGAATTATTGGACACAAAGCCCGAAAAATATTTACGTTGCAGCCCACAGAGGATGGCCTGCAAAATATCCGGAAAACACGATGGAATCTTTTAAGGCGTCAGAAGCAATTGGTGTTGACCAGATTGAAATCGATGTACGTGTTACAAAAGATGATGAGTTAGTTATTATTCACGATGCCACAGTTGACCGTACAACAAATGCTACTGGTTTAGTATGCGATTTTACGTTGGCAGAATTGAAAGCATTAGATGCCGGAAGTCATAAAGGAGAGGAGTTCAAAGGTTGTCAAATTCCTACGTTTATCGAATTTATGGACTGGATTAAAGACCACCCAACTATGACTCTGGATGTGGAATTGAAAGAGTATCCAACAGAAGGCCGCGAGGAATATGCGTATGAACTTTGCGACAGAGCGTTGAAAATCATTGATGACTATGGGTATACAGACCGCGTAGTTATTAACACATGGAGTGGAAAACTTCATGAATATATTAATAAGAAATATGGTAAGAAATATCGTTTGCATTCTTATTATCCAATTGGATGCCTGGGCGAAATTAGTGAAGACCCATATACCTTCCCTTATTGTTGTTGTATGTTTACAACCAAAGAAGAGTGGGAGCCAATGGCAACGAAAGAGGAATGCGATGAGATGCTTGCAAGAGGCGTACAGCCTTGGGCAGGTGCAGGCGTGGACACCGAGGAACGTGTGGATATGGTAATTGAAAGAGGTGCTTACCTCATTACCTGCAACAATCCAGACGAGATTTTAGATTGGTTAAGAAAAAAAGGATATCATAAGTAAAAACTTGAAGTTTTAGATAGAAGGGAGTCGATTAAAATGGCAATTGTAACAATTATTGGTGCAGGTATGATGGGTTCAGCTTTGGCCTTTCCTGCAAGAGAAAATGGACATGAAGTAAGATTGGTAGGTACACATTTAGATAGAGAAATTATTGATGCTTGTAGAAAAGAAGACAAGCATCCAAAGTTTGACAGAGTATTTCCGGCAGGAATCAAATACTACCAAATCGAAGAGGTAGACGAAGCTATTGCGGGTTCTACATTTATCATCGGCGGTGTTTCCAGCTTTGGTGTAGACTGGTTTGGCGATGTGATTTTACCAAAGATTCCTTCAGAAATTCCTGTGTTAAGTGTAACAAAAGGTCTTGTGGATACAGAAGACGGAAAATTACTTACATACCCAGATGTTTGGGAAGCGAAGATGGAAAAAATTGGAAAGAAGCTTTCTATCAACGCTATTGGTGGACCATGTACAAGCTACGAATTAGTATTCCATGATCAAACAGAGGTTGCTTTCTGTGGACGTGATATGGAAATCTTAAAAATGATGAAAGAAGTTATGACAACTTCATACTACCACATCAGTCTTTCAACAGACGTAACAGGTATTGAAAGTGCAGTAGCTCTTAAAAACGGATACGCATTAGGTATCGCATTAACAATCGGATTAAATCAAAAAGAATTCGGTCTTGACAGTCAGCTTCACTTTAACTCACAGGCGGCTATCTTTGGACAGGCAGTCAAAGAAATGTACAGACTTCTTGCATATCAGGGGGCAGCAACATTAGAGAATATGACAGTTGGCTACGGCGACCTTTACGTAACAGTTTACGGCGGACGTACAAGACTTGTTGGTATTCTTCTTGGACGTGGTCTTAACATCGACGAAGCAAAAGAAGAACTTAATGGTGTAACATTAGAGTCACTTGTAGTTGCAGAACGTGTTGCTCGTGCAATTAAGGTTGCAGCAGCTAACGGAGTGCTTGATGCAAAAGATTTCCCACTTCTTATGCATGTGGATGAGATCATCTGTCAAAAGAAGGCTGTAAATCTTCCTTGGGAAGACTTTACATTTGTCGCGGACGTTTAAAAACATGATTAGATGGGTGTGATTTTTGCGAATCGCACCCACATTATTTCTAAACAAAGGAGACGAAAGATGGAACTAAAAGGAATTAAAATGGGCGTTCTGGGAGACAGCATTACGGAAGGCGCTTGGGTAGAAGACATAAATAATACATACTACAACCGCCTCCAAAGAGAATGCGGTATCAGAGAACTTTACGTAGATGGAATCGGAGGAACCCGCATTGCCCGCCAGAAAAATCCAAGCGAGGAGCCAAGATATGACTTGGACTTTATTTCAAGAGTAGACAAAATCGATGAGGATTGCGATTTGGTTCTTGTATTTGGCGGTACAAATGATTTCGGGCACGGTGATGCGCCGATTGGAACGCCAGACGACCGCACCGAGGATACATTTTGGGGAGCGTGCCATGTGATTTGTGAGAAGCTGATTAATCGCTTTCCAAAGTCACAGATTGTCTTCATGAGTCCGCTTCACAGATTGAATGAAGACAGCATATGCGGTGACAACAAGCCGACACCACAAGGAACACTTTACGATTACGTAGATGTTTTGAAGATGGTTACAAGAAAGTATTCCATCCCATTTCTTAATATGCTGCAAATGGGCGGAATGACACCAAAGGTTCCGATTTATCAAGAACTCTATATGCAGGATGGATTACATCCAAATGATGAGGGGCACGCAAGAATTGCAGCAAGATTAAAAGGTTTTTTGGAGGGTCTATAGTATGGCAATTATTATTAATGAATCCTTTTTAGCAAAGGCGAATTCTCTCAAAAAAGATTTAATATCCAATAACGTTTTTCCTACAAGAACGGTCGAGTTCGTTGAAAACTTTGACTGTTTTCAGAATATTGAGGTAATTGAGAAAACCCCTTTTTCTCTGCCAGTGATTTTAAACAGTGGTGATAAGGTTTTGCTTGATTTTGGTGAACATTATGTTGGATATCTGCATTTTTCCTTGCACAATTACGGTGACATAAGAATATGCGATTCTCCAATAAAGCTTAAATTCTCCTTCGGGGAATTTCCCTATGAAATTCTCAAGCCAGTTGAAGAATATAAGGGTGTTCTTGGTGACGGTTGGTTTCAGCGTGAAGAAAAAATCATAGCTTTAATGCCATACGAAACCAAACTGGACCGAAGATATGCCTTCAGGTATCTTTTGATAGAAAGAATTGATACTGCCGATTTTCCGATAGCACTTGAAAACATTTTTGCCGAGACAGTTTCTGCAGTTGATTTGAGGGACGCCTTACCTATTGAAATCAAGGACGAAAAACTCAAACGAATATATACTGCATCACTTAAAACTCTCAAAGAATGTGAGCAGGATGTATTTGAGGATGGACCGAAAAGAGATCGGCGTTTATGGTTGGGAGATTTGCGTGTTCAGGCGTTAACGGATTATAAAACCTTTAGAAACTATGACCTTATAAAACGCTCTCTTTATTTGCTTGCGGGTTGCAGAACTGACAGCAAGATGGTGTCATCCTGCCTTTTTTCCGAATCTCCGCCCTATATAGATGACAAGCCCGACTGGATATTTATCGACTACTGCCTTTTCTTTATTTCGTGTCTTTACGACTATTACGAGGATTGTAAGGACATAGAGTTAATCAAAGAACTATATGTGGTCGCAAAGGAACAGATACAAATAGTGCACTCTGTTTATAAGGGACAAACGCACTCATTTATTGACTGGTGCCCAAATCTTGATAAGGAAATATCCTTTTTAGGTGTTTATCTTTATTCGTTGAGGCAATTTAAATTTATTAGTGAGTTACTTGAAGAAAATGTTGATTGGATTGAGGCTGAAATCAGGATTGTTTCAGATTTAATGATTACATATTTTGATAGTTCAAAAGGTTTGTTTGTAACATCAAGCGGACAAATTTCTCAACACTCTCAAATCTGGGCGGTTTTAAGCGGTATTCTTTCGCAAGATGAAAGTGTTGCACTTATAAGTAAGGTGGAAGAGCTTGATACTGCGTATACGATGCGTACTCCTTTCGCCGTTCACTATTATTTAGAAGCGCTTTACAATTGCGGCTTAAAAGACCGCATGATTGAGAAAATAAAAGACTATTGGGGTAAGATGCTCAATTGTGGTTACGATTGTTGTCCCGAATGCTTCAATGAGCATAATGATTTTGAATCTCCCTATAACGCCCCTGAACTTAATAGCGCCTGCCATGCATGGAGCTGTACCCCGGCATATTGGATTTCAAGGTATGTTGAGGAAGAGAATAAATAGAATCTAAACCGTTTGTCTTTGACAAAGGGTACGATATTGCGGCAAGGTTAAAAGGATTTCTGGAGAATCTATAGAAGTTTTAAAATTAATGAAATCTTAAAGAAATTCAGTTACAAACTGAATTGAATTCTTATATCTTCAGTGGTATACTGAAGATATAAGAAAGGAAAAGGGGTGGATGTTATGGTAACAATTAAACCAATTCAAGCAACTCCAGAATTGAGTGGCGAGGATGCCTTAACCATCGCAAAACAATTTTCAAATCTAAATATCAGTTAAAACATTTCTATTAGTGCACAAGCACACAGGTGAATTACTCGCGTACATGACATTGTCAGCAGATTCCATTAAATTAACAAGTGAAGAAAAGAGTAAACATGATATAAGTAAAGTTCCCTATGCGTCTATAGCTGCGCTTAAAGTGGGCAAATTGGCAGTAAATAAAGCTTAAAATATCAATTTTGACAAATAGGATGAAAAACAAAAGATATTTTTGACAAAAACAAAAGAATTTTGCTTGTTATTTTGACAAAGTGCGGATATAATACTGTTGTGGAGGTGCAACATCAATATGAAATTATATAGAAAAATAAGCAAACAAATTCAGGACTGGTATAATAACAGTAGTAAAGCTTTGTTGATAAAAGGAGCTAGGCAGGTTGGAAAAACGCACGTGATTAGAGACACGCTAGATGCGATGGGGTGCAATTATATAGAAATCAATCTCATTGCAATGCCAGAAGCTGTCAAGATATTGCAGGAATACAATTCGGTTAATGAACTTATCATGGGCTTGTCTACATTGACGGATAAGCCGTTTGTCAAAGGACAAACTGTCATTTTTATTGATGAAGTTCAAAAGTACAAAGATATGGTTACAAAAATTAAATTTCTTGTAGATGAAGGTAGTTTTAAATATGTGCTAAGTGGTTCGCTATTGGGAGTGGAAATAACGAATCTAGAATCCGCACCGGTTGGATATCTGACAACATACGAAATGTTTCCTCTTGATTTTGAAGAGTTTCTTCAGATTACCAATATATCCAATGACGTGGTGGAACACTTAAAGGAGAGTTTTTTTAACAGAACACCAGTAATGGAAGCAATAAATGAAAAGATGCTTTCTTTATTCAATCAGTATCTTGTAGTTGGTGGAATGCCGGAAGCAGTAAGCAGATTTTCTGAAACCTACAATGTGAATGATGTAATGGCAATACACAAAGATATTATAGAATTATATAAATTGGATTTTACGCAGTATGAAACAGAAGATAAAAGACTCATATTATCCAATATTTATGAACTTGTACCAGCAGAGTTGTTAAAACAAAACCGACGCTTTATTGTGACAGATATAAAAAAAGGATTACATTTCAATCGAGTAGAGAGTTCGTTCTTATGGTTAAAGAATGCAGGTGTTGTGTTACCTGTATACAACGCTACTGAACCCAAAATCCCTCTTAAACTTAATGAAAAGCAAAGTCTTTTCAAACTATATCTTTCAGATGTAGGGATGCTTACATCTATATATGGGATGAGTACAAAGACAATGATTCTCGGCAAAGATAGCAATTTAAATGGTGGCGGAATCTACGAAAATGCGGTGGCGAGTGAATTGAAGAATAAAGGATTTGATATTTATTATTATAATTCAAACCGATATGGTGAACTGGATTTTGTGGTAGAATATCAGGGGAAATTGTTGCCAATTGAAGTAAAAAGCGGGAAAGATTATACGCTTCATTCGGCGTTAAATCATTGCGTTAATCTTTCACAATATGATATAGAAGAGGCGTTTGTATTTGCTAATTGTAATATTGAGAAAAAAGAAAAGGTAACCTATTTACCTATCTATATGTCGGGATTTATGGAAAAAAATAATTGTCGGGATTATATTGTTGAGAGAATAGAATTTTAACGAACTTCAATGTTCATCCCGATAAAAAGTGAAATTTTACTTTTTACCGAGGTGAAGTTATTTAAAGATTCAGTTACAAACTAAATTGAATTCTTTTATACTAAGTACTATACTAGAGTTAGATGTAAGAAAGTAAAAGGGGTGGATATTATGACCTTACTTTGTATTTGTAATGGAAATGTACATGACGCGATTCAGCCAGAAGCTTTTCAAGCAGATATCCTTATTGAAAATGGGAAAATCAAAGCGATAGGAAAGAATTTGGACTTGCCAGAAGGAACACAGGTTATTGATGTGAGCGGTAAAGAGGTGTATCCGGGATTTGTAGAAGCACACGGACATATGGGATTGGACGGACATGGAATTGGATATGAAGGTACCGATTATAATGAAATGAATGACATTGTTTGTCCAGAACTTCGTGGAATCGATGGCGTTAAGCCAATGCAGCCAACATTTGAAGCAGCAGCGAAGGCAGGAGTTACCTGTGTTTGTGTGGGACCAGGAAGTGCCAATGTTTTAGGCGGAACATTTACAACTATTAAAACGGTCGGTAAACGTGTGGATGATATGGTTGTAAGAGATGCTGTTGCGATGAAATGTGCATTTGGGGAGAATCCAAAGCGTTGTTATCAAAATAAGAGCGATTCTAGCCGTATGACAACTGCTTTTAAACTAAGAGAAGCACTTGCAAAAGCTAGGGAATATATGTTGAAAAAAGAAGCAGCGGGAGAAGATATTACAAAGTGCCCTTCATTAGATATGAAGTCTGAAGCATTGATTCCAGTGTTGAAAAGAGAGATTCCATTGAAGGCTCATGCACATGCAACAGAAGATATTTTCACAGCACTTCGAATTGCAAAAGAGTTTGATGTTAAGATTACATTGGAGCATGTCACAGAAGGTCATTTGATTGTAGATGAGCTTGTGAAGGAAAATGTTCCATTGGCTGTAGGACCAACTCTTACAGAAGCAAGCAAATTTGAATTGCGTAATAAAAGCTGGATAACACCAGGTGTGCTTGCGGCAGCAGGTTGTCAGGTATCTATTATTACGGATTCACCTGTCATTCCACAGGAATATCTGCCGATTTGCGCAGGAATGGCTGTCCATGCCGGCATGGATCCGTTCCAGGCATTGCAGGCTATTACAATCAATCCGGCGCGCCACGTAGGCATTGAAGACCGTGTAGGTTCAATTGAAGTGGGGAAAGATGCAGATATTGTTATTGCAGATGGCAATCCGATGGAAGTATCGACAAAGGTAGAGATGGTTTTCATTGATGGAAAGCTAATATAAATAAAAATACGAAACTTGCAAGGAGAGATGTGTGTTCACATTTCTCCTTGTTTTTTCAGTGGGACTTTTTTATGTATTGAATTTAAAATTAAACTACAAGTTCAACGCTAATCTGTTGAAAATTTGTATCTTTCTATGGTAAAATAATCAAAAGCATTATATTTCTGAAAATCATGTGGTGAATATCACGTCTAAAATTCTATTTTCATTTCTTAAGAAATCTCGATGCTTTTCAATTCATTTCAATCAAGAGCAGAGAGGTTGATAAGAAAAGAATAGAAGCCTCCTGCACAAATTCAAAGGAGGTAATGCCTATGGGCAAGAGAGACACAGTGACAAAGGACTATATGTCCGAACCTGAACATTTTGCAGATGCGTTCAATTATCATTTGTATGGAGGAAAACAAGTAATCAGACCAGAAAAGCTAAGTGTGATGGACCCGACAGAAATTGCAATTATTTTGGACGATGAGAACAAGAAAGTTGTTCAAAAGATTCGAGATGTACTGAAACAGTGTATTCTTATGGAAGATGATAAGGCTGCTTATTTGATTTTGGGAATCGAGAACCATTCGGAGATTCATTATGCGGCGTCTGTGAAAAACATGATTTATGATGCGTTGAATTACGGGAAACAAGTTTCGCAGATGGAAAAAAAGCATCGTGCGAATCATGAATTTGAGAATAGTAGGGAGTTTTTATCAGGATTCAAAAAGACTGATAAATTGAAACCAGTCATTACATTGACTATTTACTTCGGGGCAGACGAGTGGGATGCACCAAGGTGTCTCAAGGAGATGTTTGATGATATAGATCCATATCTTTTACAGTATGTAACAGAGTTTGGAAAAGTGATGAAGTTTATTTCGGTATCAAAGAACAAAGGAGAATGCGCGAAATTGATGGATGACAAGATGTTTGAAAATGTTGGTAAGGAAGCGGTAAAAGTAATTAATGAGTGTACAGGTGCGAATATAGAAGTGCCGGAAGGAGAGGAGTCGATAAATATGTGCGAAGGGTTGAGAAAATTGCGAGAAGATGATATTGCGACAGGAGTTCAATTAGCAAAGAGTGTATATAAACTTCACAACAAGGGTAAAAGTAACGAGGAAATAGCGAAAGAGTGTAATATTTCATTGTTACAGGTAGAAGAAATATTAGAATAGGGAATTTATGGGGCAAAATGAGGCATAAAATATTATAAAAAAATAAAATCAAAGCCATGAAAGCCTTGATTTTACTAGGTTTTTTGAAAGTATTTAATTGTCCCGAAAGCCGAAAATGGGACTCGAACCCACGACCTACGCATTACGAATGCGTTGCTCTACCAACTGAGCCATTTCGGCATATGTATTTCAATCACAAAATAAAGTATAATTCGGAAAGGTTCGAAAGTCAAGTTGATTTTATATGCTTTTAAATTGACAGATAATTTGGTTGACAAATAAAATGACAATGATATAATAAAAACAAGTTTAAACAGGATGGTAACCGATATGATGCAGACAAAGAAAAATGTAAATTCATACTTTTTCTTTTATAGCCAAGGCTTTTATTTTAGCGTTGGTTAATTTTGTTACGTTCATATCCGATACACACCATATATTTTATAAAAAGAGTGCAAACCGGTATTTGAATGTAACAAATATCGGTTTTTTTATTCGGAGGAATCACAATGATTAGAATGGAATTAGGAGCAAATAGTTACAATATCGAATTGGAGAGAGGAATTCTTGCAAAAGCAAATGAATATCTGAAACTGAATCGTAGCGTAATGATTATTACAGATGAGGGAGTTCCGATTCAATACGCAGAAAAGATTGCACAGCAATGTAAAAAAGCATATATCAAAGTCGTACCACAAGGTGAAGGCAGCAAATCCCTTCAGACAGCAGAAGAGATTCTGACAGATATGTTGGAATTCCAGTTTAGCCGCAAGGACTGTGTGGTTGCAGTGGGCGGTGGAGTTGTTGGAGACCTTGGTGGTTTTGTGGCTTCTCTTTATATGCGCGGTATTGATTTTTATAATGTTCCAACTACAGTATTATCTCAGGTAGATTCTTCTATCGGTGGGAAGACAGCGGTAAATTTAGCGGGAATCAAAAATATTATTGGTGCATTCCATCAGCCAAAGGCAGTTCTGATTGACCCAGATACACTGAATAGTTTATCAGAACGCCAGATTGTAAATGGATTAATAGAAGCAATTAAAATGGGAGCAACCAGTGACCCTGGGTTATTTGAATTGTTCTTAAATGGTGAATGGAAAGATAAATTAGATTACATTATAGAGAAAGCATTGCTTGTAAAGAAATATGTGGTTGAGCAGGATGAGAAGGAAAGTCATCTTCGCAAGATTTTAAACTTTGGACATACCATTGGACATGGATTCGAAAGTGCGGCAAAAGGAAAGTATTTACACGGAGAATGTGTTGCACTGGGAATGCTGTACATGAGTAGTGATGAAGTAAAAGAGAAACTGATTCAGATTTATGAACGCTTAGGATTTAATGTGCCGGAGTCTGATGAGTTTAGTATAGAAGAAGTAAAAGAAGCAATTACGCATGATAAAAAAGCAAGTAATAAAAACTGTTCTGTTGTGTTCGTGTCAGAAATTGGAGACGGACAAATTGAAGAATGGCCGATGGAACAGGTTTTAGCAAGATTGGAGCGTGAATAGCGTGAAGAATGTATTGGGAAATAGTATTACAGTAACCCTATTTGGTGAAAGTCATGGAGCGGAGATTGGCGCGGTTATCGACGGACTTGCACCGGGAATCGAAGTGGATTTAGATTTTATGCGAAAGCAGTTGAATCTGAGAAAGCCACACGGAAAGATTTCGACACAGCGTGTGGAGACGGACGAACCTCATATTGTGAGTGGTGTTTTTGAGGGGAAAACTACAGGGACTCCGATTTGCATTTTATTTGAAAACAATAATACAAAGAGTAAAGACTATTCCAAAACAAAAGATTTGATGCGTCCAGGGCATGCGGATTATACAGCAATCGAAAAATATCATGGATTTGCAGAT
This sequence comes from Tyzzerella sp., assembly GCA_017465565.1. Lineage (GTDB taxonomy): Bacteria > Bacillota > Clostridia > Lachnospirales > Lachnospiraceae > Faecalimonas. Next base: position 31,357 of record JAFTWA010000016.1, on the reverse strand, counting down.
TATCGCGGCGGCGGACATTTTTCAGGAAGAATTACAACTCCAATCGTAGCAGTGGGAGCAGTCTTAATCGATGCATTAAAGAAAAAAGGAATTCATATTGGAACCCACATCAAGCAATGTGGAACAATCAAAGATACGCCATTTACAAATTATGAGGAAGAGCTTGCAAAGGTGAATGATTTGATTTTTCCAGTGCTGGATGAAAAAGCAGCAGAAGAAATACATGCATACATGGAAGCGGCAGCAAATGAAGGTGACAGTGTTGGAGGCATCTTGGAGACAGTTGTTACAGGTATTCCAGCGGGCGTTGGAGAGCCTTGGTTTGACACCATGGAAAGCATGCTTGCACATGGAATTTTCAGTGTTCCAGCTGTGAAAGGAATTGAATTTGGTAAGGGATTTGCATTTGCGGAGATGAAAGGCAGCGAAGCAAACGACCCATTTGAAATAGAAGATGGAAAGGTTACGACAAAGACCAACAATAACGGTGGGATTAACGGCGGCATTACAAATGGCATGCCAATCCTATTTAATACTGTGATTAAGCCGACTCCATCCATTTATAAAGCGCAGGAAACGGTGAATATGGATACAAAAGAAAATGTGACTTTCCAAATCCAGGGAAGACATGACCCGGCAATTATTCACAGAGCGCGTGTGGTAGTAGACAGTATTACGGCAATTGTAATCAGCGATATGTTAGCACTGCGTTACGGAACAGACTGGCTTAGATAGATGAGGAGATTGGGATATGAGAGTGAAAATCTTGCCGAGTAAGGCAGAAGGCTCCGTTTTGGCACCACCTTCTAAGAGTATGGCACACCGCATGCTGATGGGGGCAGGTCTTGCAGAGGGAGTTTCGGTTATTGGAAATATCGACCTTAGCGAAGATATTAAAGCAACACTTGGAATACTGAAAGCACTGGGGTGCGATTATAAAATAGATGACCGTACCGTCACTATGAAAGGTGTTGGAAAAAGAAGTCTGCAGACAGAAGAAAAACTGGATAGCAAGGAAAGTGGAAGTACCCTTCGATTTTTTATCCCACTATTATTGACAGGTGGTGGAAAAGTAAGATTTGTCGGTGCGAAACGATTGATGGAGAGGCCTTTGGAAATTTATGAAAATATTTGCAAGGAGCAAGGGATTTTCTATCAGAGAACAGAGCAGGCGCTGGAATTAGAAGGGAAACTAAAATCAACACATTATAAAGTTCCTGGAAACATTAGTAGTCAGTTTATTACAGGATTATTATATGCACTTCCTTTATTGGAGGGAGACAGTGTGATAGAAGTTCTTCCACCGGTAGAGAGCAAAGCGTATATTGAAATGACCCTGGAGGCACTGGAGTATTATGGAATTAAGATTCAAAGAAAAGAAAATACATTCTATATTTCAGGCGGGCAAACTTATATAGCAAAGGATAGTGTTGTGGAAGGCGATTATTCCAATGCAGCATTTCTAGATGCGTTTAATCTGATAGGTGGAGAAGTTCAGGTGGAAGGTCTTCGGGAAGACAGTCTGCAGGGTGACCAGATTTATAAAACGTATTTTGAGTTATTAAAAGAAGACAAACCTGTGATGGATATTGCGGAATGTCCAGACCTTGGACCAATCCTGATGGGAATGGCAGCGGCTCTACATGGCGCTAAGTTTACAGGTACAAAACGTCTGAAAATAAAGGAAAGTGACCGTGGAACGGTTATGGCTGAGGAATTAAAGAAGTTTGGAATTCGCGTGGAAGTATTGGAAAATGAGATAACCGTATTTCCAGGGAAATTAAAAAAGCCAGAAGAGGTTCTAAATAGCCACAACGACCATAGAATTGCCATGACACTTGCAACTCTATGTACGATTACAGGGGGCTATATTGAAGGTGCGGAATCGGTTCGAAAGAGCTTTCCAAATTATTATGAAGAGATTCAAAAATTAGGCATTCAAGTGATGCGTGAAGATTAGACTGGAGGAAAAATGTATGAATTGTGATTTCAAAAGAAAACTACCAATCCCAATGGAAGTAAAGGAAATGTACCCAATGACCTTGGAGATGCAGCATAATTTCCAAGAGCGTGATATTGAAATTAAAAAGGTATTATCAGGGGAAAGTGATAAACTCTTACTAATCATTGGACCATGTTCTGCGGATTATGAAGAGTCGGTTATGGACTATATTTCAAGACTTTGTCCTGTACAGGAAAAGGTAAAGGACAAAATTATTATCATTCCTAGAATCTATACAAATAAACCTAGAACAACAGGCGTTGGATACAAAGGAATGCTTCATCAGCCAGATCCATTACATGATGAAGACATGTTAGAGGGTATTACAAAAATCCGTAAGATTCATATGCGCGCACTCCGCGAAACGGGATTTACCTGCGCAGATGAGATGTTATACCCAGAAAATTACAGATATTTGTCGGATTTACTTGCCTATGTGGCAGTTGGCGCACGTTCGGTGGAAAACCAGCAGCATCGCCTCACCGCAAGTGCAATTGATGTGCCAGTTGGAATGAAAAATCCAACAAGTGGAGATTTGTCTATCATGATGAACTCTATTACAGCGGCTCAGAAGGGCCATACATTTATTTATAGAGGATGGGAAGTAGAAAGTAAAGGTAATCCATATGCCCATGCAATTCTCCGTGGTGGAATGAGTGTGCTTGGTGGGAATATTGCAAACTACCACTATGAAGATTTGATGAAGGTATATGAAACCTATCAGGAAAAGAATTTGCAAAATCCTAGCGTTATCATTGATGCAAATCATGCGAATTCAAATAAAAAATATTTGGAACAAATCCGTATTTCAAAAGACGTTCTTCATAGCAGACGTGTAAATAAAGATATCCATAATCTTGTAAAAGGCCTTATGATTGAAAGCTATATCGAAGATGGGGCACAGTCAGCAACAGGTGGTGTTTATGGACAATCCATTACAGACCCATGTCTTGGCTGGGAGAAGACAGAGAAATTGATTTATGAGATGGCAGAAGAAATGTAATGAAGGTAAAAAGATTGCGCATTCAATTTGCGCAATTTTTTTGCGTTAAAATAGATGTGTGGTGTAAAAATTTTCTTAAATGACATAATAAGATATATAAAGCTAAGTTTTGAAATTCGATTCTATAGAGGTGTAGATATGCAAAATCATTTAAAAAATCAAGTGAGCCCTTATCTTCTTCAGCATGTTGATAATCCAGTTGACTGGTATCCATGGTGCAAAGAGGCCTTTGAAAGGGCAAAAGCAGAAGATAAACCCATTTTTTTGAGTATTGGTTACAGTACCTGTCATTGGTGCCATGTTATGGCGCATGAGAGCTTTGAAGATGAAGAAATTGCTGAAATACTAAATCAACACTTTATTTCAATAAAAGTGGATAAAGAGGAACGACCAGACATTGACAGTATCTACATGGCTGTATGCCAGGCAGTTACAGGAAGTGGCGGCTGGCCGACAACTATTTTCCTGACCCCAGAGCAAAAACCATTTTTCGCAGGAACTTATTTTCCAAAAACTTCAAGATATGGACAAATCGGTTTAAAGGAATTACTTCTGGCTGTTCACGATATGTGGGAATCAAATAGAAATTCCTTGCTGGAATCCTCGGAGCAAATCATGTCGTATCTAGATGAAACTGACTATTATGAAGGGGAAGCGGATGAGCAGATGATTCATTCTGCTGTGCGACATTACAAGCGCAGCTTCGATGAGACCTTTGGCGGCTTTGGAAGTGCTCCCAAATTTCCGACGCCTCATAATCTTCTCTTCTTGATGACCTATTACGAGAAAAGTAGGGATAAAGAAGCACTGGAAATGGCAGAGAAAACGCTGCTTCAAATGTACCGAGGAGGAATGTTTGACCACATCGGCGGTGGATTTTCAAGATATTCAACGGATAGATATTTTCTGGTGCCACATTTTGAAAAAATGCTGTATGACAATGCATTGCTGATTATGGCTTATTGCAGGGCATATCAGATTACGAAAAATCCAATTTATTTTAATATTGCTGAAAAGACAGCAAGCTATGTTCTGCGAGAAATGACAGCACCAGAAGGTGGCTTTTATAGTGCGCAGGATGCTGACAGTGAAGGTGAAGAAGGAAAGTATTACGTATTTGAACCGTCTGAAATTATTGATATTCTTGGTGAAGAACTGGGGAAAGAATTCAATCAGTATTTTGATATTACAGATAGAGGGAATTTTGAAGGAAAAAGTATTCCAAATCTCTTGAAAAATCAAAATGTAAGTGGCAAATTTGACAAGCATTTACAGGCTGTTTATGAATACCGCAAAAAACGCTATAGCTTGCATTTGGACGATAAGATACTGACTGCATGGAATGGACTCATGATTGTAGCAATGTGCCATTTGTATCGTGTGAGCAAAAACAAAAATTATCTTGAAGAGGCAATAAAAGCGCAGGAATTCATTGAAGACAAGCTCTGTGAAAAAGATACACTCTATGTCAGCTATCGGGAAGGCAAGCGTGGTGAAAAGGGATTTCTTGATGAATATGCAAATGAAATCTTTGCCCTGATTGCTTTATATGAGGCAACTTTTGATACAAATTATTTGGAAAGAGCACAAAACTTTTGCGATAAGGTTCTTTCTGATTTTTACGATGAAAAGCAGGGAGGATTCTTTTTATATGGCAAGGAAAATGAACAGTTGATTATACGGCCGAAGGGAAGTAATAGTGGTGCAGTACCAAGCGGAAATTCACTTATGGCATATAATTTTGTGCAGTTGTATTTCCTTACAGACGAAAAAAAGTTTGAGGAACTCGCAAAACGTCAGATAGAATTTGTGACGAAAGAAGCTGGGCGTTATCCCGCAGGATACACGATGTTTCTCATGGCACTGTCGGATTACATGGACCCGCCAGAGAAAATAACGGTAGTATTGAAAGATAAGGAAGAGTTGGCAGACTTACCTTGTAGAATGCCATTGAACGCTATTGTACGCGTTTTGGATAAAGCAACAGATGAATATCCTTTGAAAAATGACAAGACGACATTTTATGTATGTCAGGGACATGTTTGTAAGCCGCCTACAAATGATTTTACTGTTGAATAAAAATAAACAAGGGGAAAACTGAAGGTTCAATTTAGTTTTCCCCTTATATTGGTGTGAAATATAATACAATTGCAGCATAGGTCACCCCAAAATATATTTGTCATACCTCAAAAAGTAGAGTATAATATTAATAACTGTGTTAATATGTCAGATTTAAACATAAAAAGAGGTTAATGAGATGGGGTTCAAACTTAGATTATACGTTGGAGAACGGATAAAAGATGTAACATTGGATGATACTAGCACAACTGTTTCTATAGGGTCTGCAAATATAGATACTATCTGTATTTCATGTCCTGATGTTATAACAAATCACTTGAATTTTATATACATAAACGACGCTTGGATTTGTCAAAACTATGCGACGAGAGAAAGTAAGAAAATAGTAAATGGGGATATTTTCGTACTTAGCATGGAGCATCGAATTGCAGTCATGGTATGTTCGGATGATGTCGTTGCCAAGAGTTTGGAATTGCGCCCGAATTCTAGAGTTGTTATAGGTAGAAATGTAGAATGTATGTTTTATTTACCGGACAAAAGTGTTGGTAGAAAACATGCAGAAATTATCGTGGATGAAATGGGTGCCAGACTTCACGATTTAAACAGTTTAAATGGTACATATGTTAACAATCGCAAAGTGTCAGAGGTATCTTTGAAAGATGGAGATATTATTTCTGTTGGGAAATATAATATTCGCTATGACAAAAGTATAATAGAAGTATGTATAGATGGGAACAAGGAGGACGAAGAGCAGAACAAGTCAAATTATCCTGTTTTTAGTTTATCTCCTCGATTGCGACATCAGGCACCGTCAGAGATTATTGAGATTAAGGCACCACCGAACATTGGAAATATGCCTATGGTAAATTGGCTTTCATTTTTGCCAATGCTTGCGACAAGAAGCGCGTATTCTGCTATTTTTCCATTAACATCTGTGTTTTCTACATTTTTGGAAAAGAAAAAATACAAAGAAGCGCAGGAGGTACGCCAGGAAAAATATGAGAAGTATCTGGCTGAAGTAAAAGCACAGATTGATAAGAATCGTGAAGACCAGTTCTTATCGCTGGAAGAATCCAATCATGATACGAATCGTTGTTATGAAATTGCAATTCGTAGAGAACGAACACTTTGGGAACGTGGACCGGAAGATGATGATTTCATGAAAGTAAGAATTGGAAAAGGTGATATTCAGACCAGTTTTCGTATCAAGTTTCCGGATAATGTTTTGAAATTATATAACGACGACTTGGAAAGTCAAGGAGAAGAACTTGGGAAGGGAAATCAAACATTAGAAGGGGCTCCTATATTGTGTGATTTGGTAGGAGATGTCAGTGTGGGTATCATTGGTGACAGAGAAAAAGCACTTAGTGTTGCAAGAAATATGATGGTACAACTTTCAACTACACATTCTTATAAGGATTTAAAGATTGTGACATTGTTTTCGGGAAGAAAGGAAGCAAAAGAGTGGGAATTTGCTAAATGGCTTCCTCATGCCTTTAATGATACACGTGAAATTCGCTATGTTGCAAATGATGTGTTTAAGACAGCTACATTAGAAAAAGTACTGGATGAAGAACTTAAGAGCCGAAAACAATTTGATAAAGACAACGTGGAAAAAGGTCAAAACTATCAACCATTTTATCTTTTTGTAGTTTCTGAACCAGAGTTAATTGAGGAAACCGAGATTGAGAATTACCTTGACCATGCAGAACCAGGTATGGGAATTGGTGTGATTTATGTTTATAACGAACTGAAGGATTTGCCGAAGAGTTGTAATATCATTGTGGATTTAAATCATATGCGCAATGAAGTGTTCCACAAGTCTAATATAGGGCAAAAGCAATCTTTCGAAATTGATCGTTTTTCTCGTACTAAGGCAGAACAATTTGCAAGAAGTCTTGCGCCGGTGCGTCTGGCAGAGAAGAAGAGTGCAACAGATATGCCAGGTAGTGTTACTTTCTTAGAGGGCTATGGTGTTAAGAGGGTAGAAGAATTGCCAGTATGGGAGAATTGGAATAGTACCAATCCTGCAAAATCTATGGCCGTTCCGTTAGGTGTAAAGGCCAATGGAGAACCGTTCATGTTTAACATGATGTATGGAAGTGATTTCCTGAGATATCATGGTTCTCACGGGTTGTTGGCAGGAACCAACGGCTCTGGCAAGTCGGAAATGCTTCAGTCTTGGATTTTATCTATGGCGTTACGTTTTCCACCGAGTGAGGTGTCCTTTGTGATTATCGATTATAAGGGTACGGGATTATTGCGCCCATTTGAGAAATTGCCACATCTCGCGGGTAAATTTTCAAATATTGATGGGAATGCAAGGCGAAATATTATCTCTATTAACGAGGAAATGAAACGTAGACAGGTTTTGTTTGATAAAGTAGGAATTCATCCGGAAATCAAAGAGTACTTTGAAAAAGGATATCATAAAACAGTGCAACCGCTTCCGATCATTGTTTTGGTAATTGATGAATTTGCTGAGATTACGAAAAATCTTCCAGATATGGTTCCTGTATTAGAGTCTATATTCGCACTTGGAAGATCTCTTGGTATTTGGGCGATTGTTTCGACACAAAAACCAAGCGGTGTTGTTACAGCAAAGATGTATGCAAACAGTAAGTTTAGATGGTGCTGCCGTGTTGCCAGCAGTGGTGACAGTAAAGAAATGTTACATCATACAGATGCGGCGAAGATTCGAAATGCGGGGCGCGCATTTGTTCAAGTTGGGGAAGATGATGTTTATGAACAAGTGCAGTCATATTGGAGCGGTGCTCCGTATATGCCGGAGCGAACCGGACAGTCGAGTGCGGACCTGCCGATTTCGTTGGTAGATATCACAGGAAAGAGAATACAATATGAATACGAACACACAGAAAAGAGTGTTTCAAAAGTAAAGGAAATAGATGCAGTTGTTGCACATATTGCAGCGGTTGCAAAGGAACACGGTGTAGAGCCTGCTCGTCAACTTTGGAAGAAACCATTGCCTGGAAAAATATTCTTGGATGATATTGTTTGTGAAAAAGAACTGGATGATTTTGTAGTGACTTATGGTATGGTAGACAATCCTTACCTGCAATCTCAATATTCGGTTGCTTTGAATTTTAATAGAGATGGACATTACATAGTGTATGGAATACCAGGATCAGGGAAAACAACATTCCTTCAAACTTGTATGATGTCCATTGCAAAGCAATACAGACCGGATGAAGTGAATTTGTACGCACTTGATTTTGGAAGTTGGAGCCTCAACTTATTTGCAAACCTTCCGCATATGTGTGGAATTGCGAATGACAACGACAAGGAACAAATTGACAGAGTTATTGAGGCACTTACAAAAGAGATGGATACGCGTAAGAAATCTTTTGCTATGAACGGCATGATTAACATTAAGTCGTACAATCAGTTTATGGATGAGAAATATCCATATATTGTATTGTTTATCGATAACTTTGCCCCAGTATTTACAATGTATCCGGGGTACTTAGACTTTTTTATTCGCTTGTCGCGAGAAGGTGCTAATTACGGTATCTATCTGCTTGCAACTACAGGCACCGTAAGTGGAATCAGTTTCAAGGTGACATCCAATATCAAATGTGGAATCGCGTTGCAGATGAAGGAAGATTCGGATTATTCTTCCATTGTTGGTAAAACCAATGGATTAGTTCCAAGTGATGTGGAAGGAAGAGGTTTGGTTCGGGAAGGCATGCGAGTATTGGAATTCCAAACTGCCCTTGCGGCCTATGGAGAAGATGAGCAAATGCAGCTTATCAATTTAAAGAATCAAATAGAGAGTTTAGCAGAAAAATATGTTGATATTCGAGCAAGACGACTTTCAGACGTAGAGGAGAAAGAGAAACCGGATGCTACTAAGAGTGATAAGGTTGTTTTTGGGGTGTGTCAAAAGAACGCAGCCTTAGTGGAATATGACATGACGAAAATGCCACATTATATGGTCATTTCTGATAAAAAAGGTTCTGATGCAAATGAGATTATGAAAGGCATTATTAAAGAGTTTCAAAAGAAGTTAGAGGCCAACGTTATTTTATATGATAATGGGACGAATCAACTTGCACCATTAACAGGAAAGAACTGCCAATATATTTCATCTGTGGTGGAATTTGATGAATTCTTTGAACATTTAAATGACGAAATGGATAGACGTATAGAGAGCATGAAGTCTTGCGATTATGATTTTGAACCAATTGTCATTGCAATACAAGGATACAAGAAAATGTATGAAGATATCACAGATGATTCGGCTAAAAAATTGTCCAGAATTATTGAAGGAAGTACGGCACTTAACATCTATTTGCTAACAACGGATTGTCCTGAAAATTTGGGTGAGCTTCGAACAAAAGAGTATGTAATGCGAAGTATGCTTCGCACAGGTCCTGTTCTTTTTGTGGGCGGTGATTATTTTTCTCATTTAGATATTCCAGGAGACGAGGATTACACAGCAGGTTTGCAGAAACTGGAAGAAATGGAAGCTTATTTATTATTTGATGGAAAGGCGAAACGATTTAAGGCAATAAATTAGCCTAAAGAAAAATATGGAGGGACATTATGGTTGATTATGCGATTATTACAATCATAGACAAAAACAATGTTAGTTTAGGTGATTTTGAATTGCCCTTGAAAGTTACGGTGGGAGAATTATCAAAAAAGATGGTGCATTTTCTAAAAGCAAAGGATGCCCAGCAATATATGTATCTTTCAGAACTAAACTTCGCTTATAAGGACAGAGTGTTGGATCGAGATGAAACTTTATATGAGAATGCCGTTTGGGATGGCAGTTATCTTAAAATTCTATTTTAAGGAGAAAATCTGATGAGTGATTTTTTTGATTATAATATAAGTATTAACTACCCAGAGACAATCCGCCAATCAAGGCGGATTGAACAAATTGCGAACCAGTGCGCCGAGTTGAATACTCGTGTCAAAAATGAGGTAAACCATATCAAGCAAAGCTGGCGTGGAAAAAGCAGTGATGCATTGCAAGAAAAATTATTGGAATTGCAGGAGTATAACAGACAACTGGAAAATGATTTGAATGTTGTTGCACAAAGGATGAGAAATATTGCAAATGAAATCAAAGAGGCAGACGAAGCATCCTGTGTTCGCATTCGAGAAATTTAGATTTGACAGGCGGTAAGATTATCTATGATTAAGTTATATATTTCGGAACTTACAAATACAAAAAGAGCAATTTTGCAAATGAAGGCAGAAGTAGAAGACTGTTATCATGAACTCTCGCGTATTGCAAATGAAATCAATATGAAAGTCAGAATTCGTCAGGATATTGATGATACCTTGGAGTTTGCAAAAAAACGATTGCAGTGGGAAAAGGATTATTTACAGAGTCTTGCGAATACGGTGGAAGCATGTCTCAACGGATTTGTTGATGCTGAGAAGATAGATAATTTGCCAGCAACAAATTTGGTGGATGTTTCAAATATTTCTTACAATTTATTTGGGGTAAATGCAGGAAAGTAGGGGGATGGGATAATGGCAAGTACACCATTTACAGAAGTGGAGATGATGATTTTATCGAAACTTGCGTACAGCAGAATTAGTAATTCCAATTTTAATAGTGATGGAACTGCAAAAAGCTCGGTAGAATTGTCTTCTGTGTTAAATCACTCCAGTGTCAAAAATGACTTATATGATGACTTTGGGTCAGCAACTGTGGAACGATTCATTAGAAAAGTGTCCAATGGTAATTATAAGATTGTAAAAGCTTATGACGACCCGAATATAACAGGATTTGCAGCAATTGCAATTGAAGGACCACAGGATGGTACTGTAACAGTTGCAGCAAGAGGGACTCAAATGTCTTCTTCGAATTCTTTGGATGAAAAGCTCAAAGATATACTAACAGACGGTCAACTGGGATTTGCAGCAGAAACAGATCAACAAAGAGCCATGGACAACTTCATGAGAGACTTGGATAAGTATGATTCGATCTATTTAACTGGCCACTCTTTGGGAGGGAATTTGGCTGAAAGTGGCGCGGTAGGATTTGAGGATTCTGGAAAAATCAAGGGAGTATATACATTTAATGCACCTGGGCAGAACAAAGAATATAAAAAAGACAACTGGTTGAAAATCTTAAGGGTAAAAGGTAAAATAAAGAATTACGAGAATGAAGGAGATTTGATTTCTGACATCAATGATTCATTGGGCGAGCAGATTGTTATCAAATCAAAGTCAGAAGATAGTTTTGATGCCACCAATGGTTTTAAAAATCATAATCTCAACGATATGCAGTATGAAGGCGATAAGCTTATTCGAAACGAAGATAACAAGAAAACATGGATTCACGATTGGGGCAATTCGACAATATCAGAAATTATTATGATTGCGTCGTACATATATAAGAATCTTCCGGGAAGTAAAATTTTCGATTGGATATCGCATGATACGCTCGATAAAATAACCCCAGTGGCATCACGTCAAACTACCAATGCAATCTATGGCTCCTCAGATTTTATCTATGTCAGTCCATCCGGGCTCCGAACAGAAGCCAGAAAACTGAGAATGCATCAGGCGGATTATGTTGACATTATGAAAAGGATGACAACCCTCATCACGACACTGCAAGAGGACCATATATGGGATGCGTCGGCAACTGATGTTTTTGTTGAAAGTTATCTTGGACTCAAAGTAATGTTTGAAAAATTTGGTACTATTATGACAGAATATGCTGTAATTATGGAGGGAGTCGCAAATCGCATGGAAGACACGGACAATCTTTTTGCAACAAAGTTCGAAAGAATTTCATTAAAATAAATATGGATTCATATTTTAATAAATTATTTTAAGGAGGCTATTACAATGGCAAGTTACACACAACAATATGACACTGATGGTATGAGAGCAAAAGCAAACGAAATTAAGCATATGAGTTCGGATTACGAGCAAGTAATGTCAAGAATGACAACCTTGATTAACAATCTTGACCAAGTATGGAATGCACCTGCAACAAGAACATTCCAGGAATCTTATGCACAGTTCCAAAGTACATTCCAGAACTTTTCAGATAAGATGATGAATTATGCAGTTAAATTAGAATTGGCAGCAAATGATCAAGATGAAAAGAATGCACTGGATGCACAGAGAGCAGCAGAATTATAGAAAGTATGAATACAGAGAGGCGGTGGAGATATGATACATATGCTGGAAGCGGCTTGTTACAGTCATAAAGGAAATGTGCGAAGTAATAATGAAGATAATTTTTATTTCGATGGGGCTTATATGATGTCTGATAATGAAGGACTTTCAGAAATTATTGATTTCCGCCGCTTTTTAAAATCAGGAACAGGTGTGGCAGTTTTTGATGGAATGGGTGGTGGCGACTATGGAGAAATCGCCTCGTTTCTGGCTGCTGAATATATGAAAGAAGTATTAGGGTTAACTGGTAATATAGACTCTGTTCATAAATTTTTGAATAATATCTGTCTGGGAATGAACCAAAGAGTGATTGATAAGCAAGAGGAACTCAATAATTTTCGAATTGGTTCTACCGTGGCAGGGTTATATTTTTATAAGCAATATGCTTATGCATTTAATTTGGGAGATAGTCGAATTTATTGTTTTAGAGACAATGAATTGATGCAATTATCGAAAAATCATACCAATGAACAGTATCTGAAAGAAAATGGAATTACAGGAAGAAAACCACGTCTGTTACAACATTTGGGGATGAATCCAGATGAGTTACAGTTAGAACCTCACATTGTAAAGTTTGAATATAAACGCGGAGACCGTTTCCTGATATGCAGTGACGGATTGACGGACATGGTAAACAATTTTGAAATCACAGATATCTTATTGACATCAGGGAATGTAAAGAATTGTGCTAAGACACTTGTTCAGAGTGCTTTAGAGCATGGTGGAAAAGATAATGTGACAGTAATTCTCTGTCAGGTTCATTAGTATATGCAATACATTATAAACGAAAAGAGGAATAAAAGATGAATTCACAGTTAGAAACTGTATATCGTTATGTGGAATCAAGACTTAGCAAGCGAAACATTGTCATGTTGGAACAAGATGAAGAGGCAAAGCAAAGGGTTTTAAATGAACTGGAGAAAATGCTTCCATATTTTGCAGATTCATGTCATGTGGTCTTTTTACAGATGGATTTCATGACTTCTGTTTCGGGTGCGGTACATATTGATATGGGATTTTCGCTTCATACGACTAAACTATTTGAACAATTGAATTATGATAAGTATGATTTTGTGAAACACAAAGAAGAAATTGACGAGTTGGTAGATATGTTATTGGAGCTGGCAAACGACAATCGCACAAGTGGACATAAGGATGGAGAAATAAAAGGATATCTGGCAGCATTGTCAGTCGATGACAGAAATGAGATTGCATGGACAAGACTTGGACGATTCTTCCGAGAACAGAATCAATTGGATAAAGCGGCAGAATGTTATAATATGGTGCTTCGAATCAATCCGAATTGTGCAGTCGTATATGGAAACATTGGGGCATTATATATCATTAAACAAGAATATGCCAAAGCAGAAGAATACCTAAGAAAAGCTTCGTCTTTGATGAGTGAAACAGATGTGGATTATCCGATTATGATGTCCAATTATGCTGTTGCAGTGGGTAAACAAGGCGATAAAAAACAAGCCAACAAGTTGCTGAAAATGGCAGAAAAACATGGATACAAGAACGGGAAAAAGGTAAGAGAACTATTAGGAATCAAGTTGTTTGGTTTTTAGACATAACATAAAAGGATTGAGTGAAAGACATGAATGACAATTTAAATAAAGCAGTATGGCCGGGCTGGGAAACAGTCCGTGAAATTGGAAAAGGAAGCTTTGGTGCAGTATACGAAATACAAAAAGATGTATTGGGCATGACCGATAAAGCAGCATTGAAAGTAATTACCATTCCGAAAGACAAGGGTGACATCGAAGAATTATATAGTGATGGTTATGATGAGAAAAGTATTACGGAAAGATACAAAAATTTTCTGGAGGATATTGTCAGAGAATATAAGATGATGGCTGAGTTAAAAGGAAATCACAACATTGTATATTGTGACGACATTCGTTATATTCAGCATGATGACGGGTTTGGCTGGGATATTTATATTAAGATGGAACTCTTAACGCCACTTACAAAAGCTATAAAAGCACCGGTGGATGATAAGCAGGTAGTGAAGCTTGGTATGGATATTTGTAATGCGCTGAAGGCTTGCGAAAAGAAAAATATCATTCACAGAGATATTAAGCCACAGAATATATTCGTTTCAAGTGAAGGCGATTATAAATTAGGAGATTTTGGTATTGCAAAGACTGCCGAGCATATCTCTACAGGTACAAAAACAGGTACTTTCAAATATATGGCTCCAGAGGTGTATAACAATCAACCGTATGGCAGTTCTTGTGACATCTATTCATTAGGAATGGTGCTTTACTGGTTATTGAATGAACGTCGTATACCGTTCTTACCACTACCACCGTCTGTGCCGACAGCAACAGAAGATAATGATGCACTCCTTCGTCGTATGAGTGGGGAGTGGATACCTGCGCCAATCCATGGCAGTGAGGAACTGAAACAAATTGTGCTAAAAGCATGTGAGCCAAATCCTGCTCTGAGATTCGCTACGCCGAGTGAGATGTACGAAGCATTAGCAACTTTGTCAGATGTGAATGCAAGTGCAAGTTTTAGTGATTTTGATAATATAGAAGATATATTTGAAGATGAGGAAGAAGAAACGGACGAAACAATCGGAGTGTTTGGTAGAAGTAAAGCTAGCAATACGAAGCACGAGGAGTCTGTGCATTTTGAAGAGGTTCATGAGAAGGACAAAGAACCACAAACCGAACAATATAGTTACGATATTGTCTTCAGGTATATCGTAGATACCTTGAGAGAGGATTATCAGGTAGATACGAACACAGACAGTATGGTAAGCATGCGTATTCATCAAGAATTACAGACATGTTATTCGGAATTGTTAAATGTTGGAAAAGTTATTCTCTCATTCCCAAACATTTCATGTGATGAAGGGGGCCAGGTATCAGTTTCTTTTCTGATTAAAAAAGGTGATATTGACGCCTACATAAGTACGGGCAAAATTCCGAAAACAAGCACAATAAGAAATCCTGGAACGAAGAAGCAAGGTAGATTGGACACAGAGATTGAGGTAGCAATCTCGTCAAGCCAGATGGCGCTTGGATGTACTGTGGAATGCATAGTTCCGAGTACTGGCGAAAGGATAATGGTTACAATTCCAGCTGGCAAGAAGGCAGGTGGAACTGTATCAGTACCGACAAAAAGAAGTGGAAATTTGACAGTTAGATTAAGTTACTTCCGATATCAGAAAGATGAACACAAAAGGAATGTGTGGGCAAAGATGTCCGATGCAGAACTTTGGGCATACGTAACCGGATGCGGTGTATCCACTGGTGGAGATATGGGACGAAAAATAGGTTTGGCACTTCTTGTGTTTGTACTGTTTTGTACGGGAGGCGCATTTTTTCCACCAATCGGATTTGTTGGATTCGGTGTAACCGCATGGGTATTGATTAAGCCAGGCGATTTGAAGAAGAATAAAGAAGCGGCAAAATCTGAGTGGAATAAGCGTTATCCAAATGCAATGTGTTAGAGGAATCGAAGGAGTGATGAATATGCATAGAATCGAACTTTGGAAAGGTTGGGAAGTAGTTCGGGAAATTGGCAATGGTGGCTATGGAAGAGTTTACCTGATAGAAAAGAATATGCAAGGATCAACCATGAGAGCTGCGCTGAAAGTCATTTCATCCAATGAACATAATGAGTTGACCATGCAAAAGTTAGTAGATGAATATAAAGTGTCATGTAAACTAAAAAGTGCACATATTGTTTCTTGTGATGATTTTGCAGTTCAAGTGTATCAAGAGGGAGGGCAGGAGATATACATCAAGATGGAACTACTGACACCTCTGATGCATGTATACCGCGAACCAATGGATGAACAGCAAGTGATACGAATTGGTATGCATATATGTCAGGCACTTATGGTATGTAATCAACATGGAATTGTTCACGGAGACATCAAACCTCAGAATATTTATGTTTCTCAGAGTGGAGAGTATAAGCTGGGAGATTTTGGGACGGCGGTAATGCTTGAACATCCAATGCAAGAGAAGGTAATTGGTACTCGAAAATATATGGCTCCGGAAACCTATCACAATCGTAAGTTTCATAGGGGGAGCGATATATATTCTTTGGGAATGGTTTTATATTGGTTACTCAATCAAAGAAGAATTCCATTTTTACCATTATATCCAATCGCAGTTACAGAGAAGTTAGAGGAGCAAGCGATTGGACGTCGAGTGCGCGGTGAGAAAATTCCATTCCCGTTCTATGGCAGTGAGGAGTTAAAAAAGATTGTTTTAAAGGCGTGTGAATATGATGTATATGACAGATATACATCACCAAAAGAACTGTGGCTTGATTTGGCAAAATTAGCAGAAGACGAAATATTTTGGCCAACCAAAGTGTCAACCGTTCATCCGTTTACACAACCACGATATGTAGATATTATGGAAAATGAAGATACAGCACCGCTTCAAAAAATTTCAGAAAGTGTAAAGAATTTGGAGCGAAGGAAATTGGATAATGATATCACAGCTTAATAGCAAAGAGCGGTTCGCGATGAACTGCTCTTTATTTAATACCAGCAGCCAATCCAGTTTAAATAGGTGTGCATACATAGGGATACGATGAGATATCGTCATAAAATAATAGTTGACGAACATCTGTTCTAAAAGTATAATTAACACTATCAAGACCATACGAGGGAGTGAAGAATATGAAAAAGAAAGAAATAACTATTCGCTCTTCAGCAGCAGAATATCTTACATATATTGCTTCAATAGGTGATGATGAAACCACTTTTGAAGTTCGTTATGAGGATGAAAATATATGGTTAACCCAGAAAATGATGGCAACATTGTACGATGTTAAGGTGAGTACAATTAATGAACATATAATGAAAGTCTACGCGGACAGTGAGTTGACAGAAAGTGCAACTATTCGGAATTTCCGAATAGTTCAAAAAGATTATACAATTAAAGACTTAATTCATTGATAGAGATGTTTCAATATGGACTTTTGAAAGATGCAGGGAAAGTGAGTGCAGAGATTGCTAAACTGCATGCGGAGACAGAATTTGAAAAATATCGTGTCATTCAGGATAAATTATTTATGTCTGATTATGATAGATTTTTGTTGGAATTAGAAGAATATATTGAAGGATAAGAGCATATTTTTATGATTTATTTAAGTAGTTTTAAACTAAGTGAACGTCAGTTAGAAAATCCTAATATTTATCCGTACAATGTTTTTCGAGGGAAGTATATTGAGCCTTTTGTGTTTTCCCCAATAACTGTTTTTTATGGAAATAATGGTTCCGGAAAATCAACTTTATTAAATATTATAGCAAATAGTCTGGAAATAAGAGGTAAAGAAAAGGCTACAAGTAACTCATATGGAATAGTAGACTACTGTGCATCTTTTGCTTCCGAGTGTTCTTATAGCTTCGGGGAAGATGAATTTGGTAAAACAATAAGACGTTTGCCGAATAATAGTTGTTATATTAAAAGTGAAGATATTTTGTATGAAATCAAAAAAATTCAACAAAGGCAAGTTTTGTCGAATGGGATGGAATATGATTATGTACAGAAGGGGATGTCCGTATCTGAAGCCAAACAGTTCTTATCTTCGGAGAGAGGAAGAAAACAGGAAGAATATATAATGTTTGCGCAGGAAAAATATTCTAATGGTGAAACATCTCTTCAATATTTTCAAGAATATTTGCAACCCGATGCATTATATTTGTTGGATGAGCCTGAAGTATCACTTTCGCCTGAAAACCAGGTTGTATTAGCTGAGGAGATTAATACCATGGCAAGATTATTACAGTGTCAGTTTATCATTGCAACGCATTCACCATTTATGTTAGGAACATTAAATGCAAAGATATATAATCTTGATAAAAAAGAGTATGATGTCGAGAAGTGGAGTGAATTGAAAAATGTCCGATATTTCTATGATTTCTTTAAAAAGCATGAAAAGGACTTTGAATAGTTATGTAAGGCAGTTGCGGATTCCGCAACTGTTTTTACGTCTAAAATCGTTTCGCATAGTATTTTTCAATGAGATTAATGAGGGAATAAAGTCCCATGGCGATAATACAAAGGATACAAATCGACATCAGCAGCCAATCCAGTTTAAAGACTTGGCTTGAGTAAATAATCAAGTACCCCAGTCCATTTCTAGCAGCTAGAAATTCTCCAATAATGACCCCTACCAGACATAACCCGATATTGACCTTCATATTGCTTATAATTGCAGGCACGGAGCTCGGTATGACAACTTTTGTTAGTGCCTGAATTTTATTTCCGCGTAGTGTATAGATTAGTTTGATTTTCTCAGCATCCACTTCTTTAAAACTTGTGGTCATGTTGAGAATACTTCCGAAAACTGCCACGGACATACCAGCCACAATAATGGTAGTTGGCGTCGCGCCGAGCCACACGATAAGGAGTGGAGCCAGGGCCGATTTTGGAAGACTGTTTAGCACTACAAAGAACGGTTCTGTGATTTCTGTAAGCTTCTGGCTGAACCATAGCAGGGTTGCAAGAAGGATGCTTAAGAAGGTCACCAAAACGAAACTGACGATGGTTTCATAGAGTGTAATTCCTATGTGAAGGAAGATGCTTTTATCTAGCACCATTTTCCAGAAGCAAATAGCAATCTGACTTGGGCTGCTGAAAACAAAGGAGTCAATGATTCCAAGGCGGGAAGCCAACTCCCAAATGAGTAAAAATAAAACAAAGATGGTGATACGGGAAAAGCGTACAAACCATCTATGTTGTTTCTGCTTCTTTAGATACAAGACTTGCGCACTTGAAGTCTCACTCATCTACATTCAACTCCTTCCAGATAGTGTGAAAATATTTGTTGAATTCGGTTGTATTTCTGCGCAGGAGCGGCGTATTTTTTTCGGGAGGAAATGAGATAGGAACGATGGTCTTGATAGTACCAGGACGTTTAGTCAGGACAATGACTCTATCTCCGAGACTGACCGCTTCGGCAAGGTCGTGGGTCACAAGAATCGCTGTTTTGCCTTCTTTTCGTATGATTTGACCGATATCATCGCCAACTGCCAGACGTGTCTGATAATCCAGAGCAGAAAATGGTTCGTCTAATAAGAGCAAATCGGGTTCCAGAATCAGAGTACGAATCAGTGCAACCCTCTGACGCATACCTCCGGAGAGTTCAGAAGGCTTTGCCGCAGCAAAATCCAAAAGTCCATATTGGTCTAGTAAGGCTCGCGCTTTAATCTTACTTTCAGGAGTGATTTTATGCTGTATTTCAAGACCAAGCATAATGTTGCGGTATACACTGCGCCACTCTAGAAGATGGTCTTTTTGCAGCATATATCCGATGCTTTTTCCATTTAAAACGACGGAACCTTTTTCTGGGCTGATAAGGCCTGTAATAATAGAGAGCAGTGTGGATTTTCCACAGCCAGAAGGCCCAACGATGCTTACGAATTCACCTTCCTTCAGAGAAAATGAGAGGTCAACAAGAGCAGGTGTTTCTCCTTCGTTACTATGATAGGAATGGCTGATGTTTTGAAGTTCTAATACGGTTTTCATAACTCACCTCCTAAATATAGTTTAATTTATGTAGAAATCTGGAAACGGTGCTTGAATGAAGCCGAAGAAAATAGTATAATTTGACGCATATCAGTATTTTTATTGGAGAATGCATATGAATTATCAAAAAGAACTGGAAAAACTGATTGGAAATTTGCAGAAAGAGGAAATGGTTCCAAAACTTTTGCTGCACAGCTGCTGTGCACCATGCAGTAGTTACGTTTTGGAGTACCTGTCGGATTATTTTGAAATTACTGTTTTTTATTATAATCCAAATGTTTTTCCAGAGAACGAATACACAAAACGAATCTTGGAACAGCAGATGCTGATTAGTGATATGAAGATGAAGCATCCGGTATCATTTCTTGCTGGAAATTACGACCGAGAGCGTTTCTTTGAAATTGCAGCAGGTCTGGAGCATTTAAAAGAGGGCGGAGAGAGATGTTTCAAATGCTATGAGCTTCGTTTGGAAGAAGCAGCAAAGATAGCTAAGGAGGGTGCGTTCGATTATTTTACTACCACACTTAGCATCAGTCCGATGAAAAATGCGGATAAGCTGAATGAAATTGGAATGGATATTGGAAAGCAATATGGCGTTTCCTATTTACAATCGGATTTTAAGAAGAAGAATGGATATAAACGGTCCATTGAATTATCAAAAATATATGGATTGTATCGGCAAGACTATTGTGGATGTGAATTTTCATATAGAGATAGACAGAAAGAGAAAGGAAGATAAAGATGGCACAGCTTTGGGGTGGAAGATTTACAAAAGAAACAGATCAGTTAGTTTACAATTTTAATGCGTCGATTTCATTCGACCAGAAGTTTTATGAGCAGGACATCAAAGGCAGCATTGCCCATGTAACTATGCTTGCGAAACAAAATATTTTAACAGAGGCAGAGAAAGAAAAGATTATTGCAGGACTGCAAGGAATTTTGAAAGACGTAAAAGCGGGCGTTTTGGAAATCTCAGATAAATATGAAGATATCCATAGTTTCGTGGAAGCGACACTGATTGACCGTATTGGTGAGGCAGGAAAGAAGCTTCATACAGGAAGAAGCCGTAATGACCAGGTGGCTCTTGACATGAAATTATTTACAAGAGATGAGGTTACTGCAATCAACGGATTATTGAAAGAACTCTTAGAAGTGTTGTACACAATTATGAAAGACAACACAGAGACTTTCATGCCTGGATTTACACATTTACAGAAAGCGCAGCCAATTACGCTGGCACACCATATGGGCGCATATTTTGAAATGTTCAAGCGCGACCGTTCACGTCTCCATGACATTTACGAAAGAATGAACTATTGTCCGCTTGGCTCAGGTGCTCTTGCAGGAACAACCTATCCATTAGACCGTGAATACACAGCAGAGTTACTTGGATTCTATGGTCCAACACTGAACAGTATGGATTCCGTTGCAGACAGAGATTACTTAATCGAACTTTTATCTGCATTATCTACAATTATGATGCATTTAAGCCGTTTCTCAGAAGAAGTGATTATCTGGAATTCCAACGAATACCGCTTTGTGGAAATCGATGATGCTTACAGTACAGGAAGCAGTATCATGCCGCAGAAAAAGAATCCAGACATTGCAGAATTAGTTCGCGGTAAGACCGGACGTGTGTATGGAGCGCTGATGTCGCTTCTTACAACCATGAAAGGCATTCCATTGGCATATAATAAGGATATGCAGGAAGATAAAGAATTTGTATTTGATGCCATTGATACAGCAAAAGGCTGCCTTGCATTATTCACAGGCATGCTTCGCACCATGAGATTCAATAACACAGTTATGGAAAATAGTGCAAAAAATGGATTTACAAATGCAACGGATGCAGCCGACTACTTAGTAAATCACGGTGTGGCATTCCGCGATGCACATGGTATTGTTGGGCAGCTGGTATTATATTGTATTGAAAAAGATATTGCCCTTGATGATATGACATTGGAAGAATACAAGGCGATTTCTCCAGTGTTTGAAGAAGATATTTATGAAGCAATCAGCATGGAAACCTGCGTAAATAAACGTATGACAATTGGGGCTCCTGGCAAGGAAGCGATGGAGCAGGTCATTGGGATTTATGAAAAATATTTAGCAGAATCTTAAAAAATGCTTGCATTATGAGACGAAATCGTATAGAATTCTACAAATAAAGACAAATGTCCGTCACAGAAGAACAAAACAAAAGAAAACAAAATGAGAGTGAGGAGATAGATTATGGATCAAAAATTAAAAGTAGGTATTCTTGGAGCAACAGGTATGGTAGGACAACGTTTTATCGCGTTGTTAGAAAATCATCCTTGGTATGAGGTTACAACAGTAGCAGCCAGCCCAAGAAGTGCAGGAAAAACATACGAAGAAGCAGTAGGCGGCCGTTGGAAAATGGATACGCCAATGCCAGAAGGTGTGAAGAACCTTATCGTTGCAAACGTAAACGAAGTGGAAAAGGTTGCAGCAAGCGTCGACTTTGTATTCAGTGCTGTTGATATGACAAAAGAAGAAATCAGAGCAATTGAAGATGCATATGCAAAGACAGAGACACCAGTTGTTTCTAACAACAGTGCACACCGCTGGACAAAGGACGTACCAATGGTAGTTCCAGAAATCAACCCAGAACACTTCGAAGTAATCGAAGCACAAAAGAAACGTCTTGGAACAACAAAAGGTTTTGTTGCCGTAAAACCGAACTGTTCCATCCAAAGCTATGCACCAGTTTTAACAGCATGGAAAGAATTTGAACCAGTAGAAGTGGTAGCAACTACATATCAGGCAATTTCAGGTGCAGGTAAGAACTTTAAAGACTGGCCAGAAATGGTAGAAAATATTATCCCATACATTGGCGGCGAAGAAGAAAAGAGTGAACAAGAACCTCTTCGTATCTGGGGTAAGGTTGTTGACGGTGAAATCGTGAAAGCAGATGGTCCTGTTATTACAACACAATGTATCCGTGTTCCAGTATTAAATGGACATACAGCAGCTGTATTCGTAAGATTTGCAAAGAAACCAACAAAAGAACAATTAATCGAAAAAATTGTGAACTTCAAAGGACTTCCACAGGAATTAGAGCTTCCAAGTGCTCCAAAACAGTTCATTCAATATTTAGAAGAAGACAACCGTCCACAAGTAAAATTAGATGTGGATTACGAAAATGGAATGGGTATCTCTGTTGGACGTTTAAGGGAAGA
The DNA here is from genome assembly GCA_017465565.1 of Tyzzerella sp. Lineage (GTDB taxonomy): Bacteria > Bacillota > Clostridia > Lachnospirales > Lachnospiraceae > Faecalimonas. The sequence goes on along the minus strand of JAFTWA010000016.1, from coordinate 8,392 downwards.
CAGTGTATATGATTTCAAATTTGTTGGATTATCACACAACACAGTTCGCGGTGCGGCTGGCGGAGCAATCCTTTGTGCAGAAACTTTAACAGCTAAGGGATACATTCAGGCGAAATAATATATAATTAAGAGGAAAGCTCAAAAAGCAGCTTTCCTTTTTCTTTTATTTACAGAAGTTTTGTGATAAAATAGCAAAGAGGTGATTCGAGTGAGTAAAGGGGCAGGCAGATATACACAGAATAGAGAATTGTCGTGGCTTCGTTTCAACCAGCGTGTGTTGGAGGAAGCGCAGGATTTGACAGTACCATTGCTTGAAAGAATGAAGTTTGTTGCAATTTTTACGAGCAATCTGGATGAATTTTTCATGATTCGTGTCGGAAGTCTTTACGATATGATTATGCTTGGAGATACGAGTGGAGACTGCCGCTGTGGCATGACTCCGAAAGAGCAGCTTAGTGCAATTTATGATGCAGTTGCACCATTATACAAAGAGCGCGATTATACTTACAATATGATAAAAAAACAGCTGTCTCCATACGGCGTGTGTGGCTTGTCTTTTAAAGAGCTGGAAGCATCGGAAAAGAAATATGTGAAAAGATATTTTAAGGAACAGGTTCTCCCTGTACTGTCACCACAGATTGTGGATGCGAATCATCCATTTCCGCATCTGCAGAATAAGGAATTATATGTCATTGCGAATCTGAGAATCAATGACAAAAATAGAATTGGAATCGTTCCAGTTCCGCAATATATTTCAGATATTTTATATCTTCCAGGCCATGACATTCGTTATATCCGCATGGAGAAGGTGATTATGGAATATCTGGAACTCATTTTTGAAAATTATGAGATTACAGAGCGAAACTATATTTGTGTAACAAGAAATGCAGATATTTCGCCGGATGACGAAGCTTTTGATATTAATGAAGACTTTCGCATTCATATGCGGGAGACGCTTCACAAGAGACGTCGTATGGCAGCAGTGCGCCTGGAAATTGCAAATACCCTGTCGAAGGAAATGGAAGAGCTTCTATGTAATAAACTGCAATTGATACCGAAACAGATTTTTAAAACTAAGGTGCCGATGAAGCTGGATTATATCTTCTCCATTATTAATAAATTGCCGGAATCTATGAAAAAATCGCTGGTAGAGGTTCCTTTTTCGCCGCAGCCATCAAGGATGGTGCAGGACACAAGTATTATGCGTCAGATTCGGCGAAAAGATATTTTGCTCTCTTATCCATATGAAAGCATGGAACCGTTTTTGCAGTTGATTAAAGAGGCTTCGGTTGACCCGAATGTACTTACAATTAAGATTACGATTTACCGTCTTGCAAGAAAAACGAGATTGGTAGAATATTTATGTGCTGCAGCTGAAAATGGCAAGGAAGTAACGGTTCTGATTGAACTGCGTGCGAGATTTGACGAGCAGAATAACATTGACTGGTCTGAACGTCTGGAAGAGGCTGGATGCAGAATTATTTATGGATTTGAAAACTATAAGGTGCATTCAAAGATTTGCCAGATTACTTACCGTAACTGGAATGAAATTAATTATATCACGCAGATTGGAACGGGAAATTATAACGAGAAGACGGCTACCCAATACACCGATATTTCGTTTATGACAGCAAATAAGGAAATCGGTGAAGATGCGGCAAATTTCTTTAAGAACATGTCCATCGGTAATCTGGAAGGAGAATATAAGCATCTGATTGTCGCTCCAACCAGTTTTAAAAAGACGATTCTGGAGCTGATTGAACGTGAAATGAAAAAAGGCGACAAAGGTCGCATTATTATGAAAATGAATTCGGTTACAGATATTGACTTTATTCATAAAATAGCAGAGGCATCTCAGGCAGGTGTGAAAATCGATATGATTGTCCGGGGTATTTGCTGTATTTTACCAGAGGTGGAGGAGAAAACAGAGAACCTGAAGGTTACAAGCATTGTTGGGCGATATTTGGAGCATTCCCGTATTTTCAGCTTTGGAACAGGGGAAGAACAGAAAATTTATATTGGGTCAGCAGATATGATGACCAGAAATACAGAGAAGCGTGTGGAGGTTGCTTGTCCAATCTACGATAAGGATTTAAAGGAATACTTGAATCACATGCTGGATGTACTTCTTTCGGATAATACGAAAGCCCGCCGCATGCTGAGTGATGGAAGCTATGTCCGAAAAGAAAAACAGGGAGAAGAGCGGATTGCACAGGAAATTTTTATGCAAGAAGCCATGATAAAGCCAAAAGAGTCTTTCTTTCAGAAAATTTTGGGGAAACTGAAAGGATAAATTTATTTTTATGGGAAAAGCAGTATACATTGCGGAAAAGCCCAGTGTGGCGCAGGAATTCGCAAAGGCATTAAAATTGAATACAAGCAGAAAAGACGGATATCTGGAAGCTGACGATGCAATTGTTACATGGTGCGTGGGTCACCTTGTGACCATGAGCTATCCGGAGGTATACGATGAGAAATACAAGAGATGGAGTCTGGAAACGCTCCCATTTATGCCAAAAGAGTTTAAGTATGAAGTGATTCCAAACGTGGAAAAACAGTTTAAAATTGTCAGCGGCATTTTAAACCGAAATGATGTGGATACGATTTATGTATGTACCGACTCCGGGCGTGAGGGCGAATATATCTACCGTCTCGTAGAGCAGATGGCAGGAGTCAAGGGAAAGAAACGGAAACGTGTGTGGATTGACTCCCAGACCGAGGAAGAAATTCTTCGCGGTATCAGGGAGGCAAAGGATTTGGAAGAATATGACAATCTGTCTGCATCCGCATATTTGCGTGCGAAGGAAGATTATCTCATGGGAATTAATTTTTCCAGACTTCTGACATTGAAATACGGCAACAGCATTTCTTCTTTCATGCACACAAAATATACCGTGCTGTCTGTGGGGCGTGTTATGACATGCGTGCTCGGCATGGTTGTGCGGAGAGAGAGGGAAATCCGTGATTTCGTGAAAACGCCATTTTACCGTGTGCTCAGCACGATTCAATTAGGGGAACAGTCCTTTGAAGGGGAATGGAAAAGCGTAAAAGGTTCCCGTTATTTTGAAAGCTACGACCTTTACAAAGAAAATGGGTTTAAGAAGAAAGAGAAAGCAGAGGAACTGATTGCTTATTTAAGTGACCGCTGGCCGTTAGAATGTACAGTGGATGCAATCGAAAAGAAGCAGGAAAAGAAGAATCCGCCGTTATTATATAACCTTGCAGAGCTTCAAAACGAGTGCTCTAAGAGATTTAAAATCAGTCCGGATGAAACCCTTCGAATTGTGCAGGAATTGTATGAAAAGAAGCTGGTTACCTATCCAAGAACGGACGCCCGTGTGCTGTCAACTGCGGTGGCAAAGGAGATTTCAAAGAATTTAAATGGACTTTCAAAATATGATTTGGCGAAACCGTATTTGCAGGATATTCTCCAGTTTGGAAGTCATAAGGGTTTAGAGAAAACCAGATATGTAAATGACAAGCAAATCACAGACCATTATGCCATCATTCCAACTGGGCAGGGACTTTCGGCATTAAATAGTGTTTCGCAAACGGCAAAACAGGTGTATGATACGATTGTAAGAAGATTTCTTAGCATTTTCTATCCGCCAGCCGTTTATCACAAGATTAATATTACAACAAAGATGAAAGAGGAATCTTTCTTCTCTAGCTTTAAAGTGCTGACAGAGGAAGGATATCTCAAGGTAGTCGGAACTGGAAATGAAAATAGTGTAGATGAGAGGCTGTTTGAACTGTTAAAACAAGTGAAAAAAGGTTCTGTTTTGCCGGTGAAGGAATTAAGTATGAAAGAGGGAGAAACCTCACCGCCAAAACGCTATAATTCAGGTTCTATGATTCTTGCAATGGAAAATGCGGGGCAGCTTATCGAGGACGAAGAGCTTCGCGCCCAGATCAAGGGAAGTGGTATTGGAACCAGTGCTACCCGCGCAGAGATTTTGAAAAAGCTATTTAATATCAAGTATTTGAGTCTGAACAAAAAGACACAGATTATTACGCCTGCCTTACTCGGGGAAATGGTATTTGATGTGGTGGAAAATTCTATCAAGTCTCTTTTGAATCCGGAACTCACGGCAAGCTGGGAAAAAGGGCTCACCTATGTGGCAGAAGGCCAGATTACGTCGGATGAGTATATGGTGAAGCTGGAACATTTTATCGCAAGCCGAACGAGTGGAGTTATGGGGCTCAATAATCAAAATCAGTTAAGACAGTGCTACGACAAGGCAGCACAATTTTATAAATAAGAGAGGGAAAATATTATGAAAGAATTAACCGTAAAAGAACTTTACAATCTGGAAGAAACAATTGCAAAAGACATTTTTGAGGGCGTTACATACCCATGGGAAGTCCTTCCAAAAATCAGCGCATTTATCTTAGAACTTGGAAATACTTTATCGGAGGATGAGTATGAAAAAGTTGGTGAAAATGTATGGATTGCAAAGACTGCAAAGATTGCACCGACTGCTTACATCAACGGACCAGCTATTATTGGAAAGGGTGCAGAAGTAAGACACTGTGCATTTATTCGTGGAAACGCAATCGTTGGAGAGGGAGCTGTAGTAGGTAATTCTACAGAATTAAAGAATGTGATTCTCTTCAATAAAGTTCAGGTTCCACACTACAACTATGTTGGAGATTCTGTGCTTGGTTATAAAGCCCACATGGGAGCAGGTTCCATTACTTCAAACGTAAAATCAGACAAAACGCTTACAACTGTGAAAACTCCAGAGGGACCAATTGAAACAGGTCTCAAGAAATTCGGAGCAATGCTTGGAGATGAAGTAGAGGTTGGATGTGGAAGTGTCTTAAATCCGGGAACTGTTATAGGAAGACATACTAATATTTATCCACTTTCTATGGTAAGAGAATTTATTCCAGCAAACAGTATTTACAAAAAACGAGGCGAAGTAGTAGAGAAATATTAGGATTTTCTTAAGGTGCCAGATGTGAATTTACATCTGGCACTTTTTATGTTATGCTTTGATTACGATTCTGAAAATACTTACCGCAATTCTTGAGGGGCGACATTTCTGTCACTAAATTCCATGATTATATGAAATGAAAAAGAAGGTGTTTTATATGTGAAAAAATGGTTGACAATTTGAAATAAGTGTAATAGTATGTTAATAGAAAACGAACATAAGTTCGTTGTTGGGAGGAGAACGTTATAATATGGTAAATGCAGATAAAAAAAGGGCGCTGGATGCAGCGATTTCTAAGTTAGAGAAAGATTTCGGAAAAGGAACAGTCATGAAGCTGGGAGATGCCGGGGCAACCGTTTCTGTTGAGACAGTACCTACAGGCTCATTAAGTCTTGACATCGCATTAGGACTTGGCGGAGTTCCAAAGGGAAGAGTGATTGAAGTTTACGGACCAGAATCAAGTGGTAAGACAACCGTGACATTACATATGATTGCAGAGGTACAGAAGAGAGGCGGAATTGCAGGATTTATCGATGCGGAACACGCTTTAGACCCTGTATATGCGAAGAATATTGGTGTAGACATCGACGAACTATACATTTCACAGCCAGACAGCGGTGACCAGGCATTAGAGATTGCAGAGACTATGGTCCGCTCTGGTGCAATGGACATTATTGTTATTGACTCGGTAGCGGCTCTTGTGCCAAAGCAGGAGATTGAAGGGGATATGGGAGATCCACATGTTGGTCTTCAAGCCCGCCTTATGTCACAGGCTCTTCGTAAATTAACACCAGTTATCAGCAAGTCGAACTGTGTTGTTGTATTTATCAACCAATTGCGTGAAAAGGTTGGTGTTATGTTTGGTAATCCGGAAACCACAACAGGTGGACGTGCACTTAAGTTCTATGCATCTGTTCGTATGGATGTCAGAAGAATCGAGACCTTAAAGCAGAACGGAGAGATGGTAGGTAACCGTACCCGCATCAAAATTGTAAAGAATAAGATTGCCCCACCTTTCAAAGAAGCGGAATTCGATATCATGTTTGGTAAAGGTATTTCAAGAGAAGGGGATATCCTTGATTTAGCTGCTGGAATTGATGTGGTGAATAAGAGCGGTGCCTGGTATGCTTATAATGGCGATAAGATTGGCCAGGGACGCGAGAATGCGAAGAATTATCTGGTTCAGCATCCAGAAGTGATGGACGAAATCGAAGCAAAGGTAAGAGCACACTACAATCTGAATTCGACTGTAGAAGGAGAAGAATAGGATGATAGTCACCCGAATTGAGAGTGTGACAAAGACAAAGTTTAAAGTGTTTTTAAATGAACAGTTCGCTTTTGTGTTGTACAAAGGCGAACTGTCCCGTTATCAGATACAAGAAGGAAAAGAATTGTCACAGTCTCTAATAGATACGATTCAAACAGAAGTGATTTTAAAGCGGGCAAAGCTTCGTGCCATGCATCTTTTAAATGCCATGGACCGTACAGAAGAACAACTGCGAATGAAACTCAGACAGGGGCTTTATACAGAAGATATTATTGATAAAGCTCTGCAATACGTGAAGTCTTTTGGCTATGTAGAAGATGAAAATTATGCTGTGCGCTATATCAGAAACCGTCAGAATGCGAAGAGCAGGAAAGAATTATATGCGGCACTTTGTCAGAAAGGTGTACCTAGAGAATACATTGAAAGCGCCATGGATAGCTGTTATGAAGAAATGGATGAGATGGAAGCGATTCGCAGGCTTGTGGAAAAGAAACGATTTTCTCCAGAAGACAGCACAGATGCCGAAAAAAAGAAAATGTATGACTTTTTATTGAGAAAAGGCTTTAGAAGTGAAGATATTCGTCAAGTAATACAAGTTTCTTCGTGGAATGCTTGACATTATTGTTAAAACAGTATAAAATTTATTTGTTGTATACGTACAATGAAAATTAAATAGGGAGGTGCTCCTGTGCAACCAATTATCGCAATAATTGCTGTGGTAATTGCACTTGTTGTAGGTGTCGTAGTTTCTCATTACGCAACTGTTTCAAAGCTTACAAAAGACGCAGATTCCAAAATCGGAAGTGCGGAAAGCAGAGCAAGAGAAATTATCGATGACGCACTCAAAGCAGCTGAGACAACAAAGAAAGAAGCGCTCTTGGAAGTAAAAGAAGAGTCTATTAAGACGAAAAACGAGCTCGAAAAAGAAACAAAAGAAAGAAGAGCCGAATTACAACGCTACGAAAAAAGAGTGTTATCCAAGGAAGAAGCTTTAGATAAAAGAACAGATGCGATTGAGCAGCGTGAAGCAAAATTTGCAGCAAGAGAAGAGCAAATGAAGCAGCGTGAAGCAGAAGTTGAATCATTAGGTCAACAAAGAGTACAGGAACTGGAAAGAATCTCAGGATTAACCTCCGAACAAGCAAAGGATTATTTGTTAAAAACTGTTGAAGAAGATGTGAAACATGACACTGCGAAATTAATCAAAGAATTAGAAACGCAGGCAAAAGAAGAAGCCAATAAAAAGGCAAAAGAGTATGTCGTTACAGCAATTCAAAAATGTGCGGCAGACCACGTTGCGGAAACTACAATTTCGGTTGTACAACTTCCAAGCGATGAAATGAAGGGTAGAATTATCGGTAGAGAAGGACGTAATATCCGTACTCTTGAAACTATGACAGGTGTAGAATTGATCATTGATGATACACCAGAAGCAGTTGTTTTATCTGGATTTGATCCAATTAGAAGAGAAGTTGCCCGAATCGCTCTTGAGAGATTGATTGTAGATGGCAGAATCCATCCGGCAAGAATCGAAGAGATGGTAGAGAAAGCACAAAAAGATGTCGAAACAATGATTCGTGAAGAAGGAGAGGCAGCAGCATTAGAAGTAGGCGTTCACGGAATTCACCCAGAACTGATTCGTTTACTGGGAAGAATGAAGTTCAGAACAAGCTATGGGCAGAATGCTTTAAAACACTCAATCGAGGTTGCACAATTATCGGGCTTATTAGCTAGTGAAATTGGACTCGATGTGAGAGTGGCTAAGAGAGCAGGACTTTTACATGATATCGGTAAATCAATCGACCATGATGTAGAAGGATCACATATCCAAATTGGTGTTGATCTTTGTAGAAAATATAAAGAGTCAGCAACTGTTATTAATGCAGTTGAGTCTCACCACGGCGACGTAGAGCCAACATCATTGATTGCATGTATTGTACAAGCAGCAGATACTATTTCTGCAGCTAGACCAGGTGCAAGAAGAGAGACATTAGAAACATACACAAACAGATTAAAACAATTAGAAGAAATCGCTAACCAATATAAAGGTGTCGATAAGTCTTTTGCTATTCAAGCAGGTAGAGAGATTCGTATCATGGTAGTTCCAGAACAAGTGTCTGATGCAGACATGGTACTAATGGCTAGAAATATTTCGAAACAGATTGAATTTGAATTGGAATATCCA
>JAFTWA010000051.1 GCA_017465565.1 Tyzzerella sp. | reverse complement strand
GACAACACACAAAGACAAGAAGCTTGTCAAAAGGGACTATAAGTCCAGAATGTTTACCATGATTTTTAGGGACAAGAAGGAGCTATTGCAGCTTTATAATGCGGTGGCACAGAGAAATTATGATGATCCAGAACTTCTGACTATCACAACACTTGAGAATGCCATCTATATGTCCATGCAGAATGATTTGTCATTCATTATTGAATTAAGACTGTCCCTATGGGAGCAGCAGTCTACCTACAATCCAAACATGCCGTTACGTTTTCTGATGTATCTTTCAGATATGTATGAAGACATGATTCGGGGTAAGAATATTTATGGTTCAAAGCTGATTAAAATACCGGCACCGAAGTTTATAGTATTTTATAATGGCAAGGAAGAACGTCCAGAGCGTGAAGTATTGAAACTATCGGATGCTTACATGACGCAGGATGAAGCGGTGTCGCTGGAACTTATAGTGGATGTACTCAATATCAATGTAGGACATAATGAGGAATTGTTAAAGGCGTGCAAGACACTTGGGGATTATTCGGAGTATGTTTCCAGAGTAAGGAGATATGCGGAAGAAATTCCAATTGAAGGTGCGGTGGATAGAGCAATTGAGGAGTGTATTCGGGAAGGAATTCTGAAGGATTTTCTGGAGAAGAATCGGGCGGAGGCGAAGGCTATGAGTATATATGAATATGACCAGGAAGCGCATATAAGAATGGTACGGGAGGACGCTTTTGAAGAAGGCAGAGAAGCGGAGAGAGCAAATACTGAAAAAGAACGTCAACGTGCGGAAGACGAAAAGAAACGTGCGGATGACGAAAAAAGGCGGGCGGATAAAGCAGAGGCAGAATTGGCGTACTGGAAGGCTAGGGCAAATCAAACAGAAAAGGAGTAAAGAACTGGGGCGGAATTCCGCCCCATTCTTTTATTCCAACCACAAAATCATTTCTAAGATATGTTTTACGCAGACGCATAGGACTTCACGGGTTAAAGTACCATTTTCTAAGGCTTCTTTCACCTGCTCCGGATAGCTGTAAGGCATCTTAATATCGTTGTATGCAAGTAATTCTTTTACGGGGTCACCGAGGGTCTGCCAGTCAGTTGTTACCATGCCGTCATATCCCCATTCACCTCTTAGGATTCCTTCGACCAATTCAATGTTTTCAGATGCACGTACACCATTGACAATATTATAGGCTGTCATGATCATGCGAGGCTTTGATTCTTTGACACAGATTTCAAAGCCTTTGAGATAGATTTCTCTCATAGCACGTTCTGATACAATGGAATCTGAATTTTTACGATTGGTTTCCTTGTTGTTGCAGGCAAAATGTTTTGGCGTTGCAACGATGTTTTGGGACTGAATTCCTCTTACGGTAGCAGCAGCCATTTTGCCGGAAATAAATGGGTCTTCTGAATAATATTCGAAGTTTCTTCCACATAGTGGACTTCTGTGGATATTCAGCGCCGGTGTCAGGAAAATGCTCATGTTATTTTCCTTCACTTCTAAGGCTCCTACGCGGGCAATTTCTTCTATCAGGTCTAAGTTCCAAGAAGCAGCGAGGCAGGTTGCAACAGGGAAAGCAGTTGTTTTTACAAGAGATTTTCTTGTAGGCCGCACGCCGGCAGGACCATCTGTAGTCATCACATTTGGAATTCCGAGGCGTGCCAGATTTCCCATTCCGTTGGTACTTGCAACACCACGGTTTGGCTGACCATGCACAAGCTCGATTAACTCATCATCTGTTATCTGGGCGATAAATGTATCTAAATCAATTTTACCTTCTGCAACATCGAGGAGCATATAAGTTTCTTCTGGCTTCTCGGCACATTTGTAAGTGCAAGGGAAGGTGGCTCTTTCCACAGGCTTACATGCTATCATTTCGTAAGTACCGTCCGCTTTCATACGCTTGTCTAATCTCTCAGGAGCACCATAGGAATGGAGCTGCTCTGTAATGATAGTTTCTTCCAAATCATATGTATAGTCAAGTTCCTTGGCATTTCTTACATTCGTACCAATGTAGATTTTATAAGAGCCTTTTTCTAACACATTGCATGATTTTGCAACGACGCCGGTATCATCAAAGGATGCCATATCATTCACTGCAAACGTAATTTGAATGAGTTGACTATCAGAAGGCTCTAGTTCTCTTGTTTTCGCAAAGCCACAGAGTTCTTTTGCCGGCTTATCCAGTTTGCCATTCGGAGCACCGTAGTAAACCTGCACAACTTCCTTTCCGACAGCATTTCCTGTGTTTGTAACAGTCACTGAAATCGTAATATTTTTGCCCGTGCAGTAGGCGGTGATGTCTGATAATGCAAAGGTTGTGTAGGAAAGACCGTAGCCGAATGGATAAACAACACAGTCTCTCTTGCCTGGAATGGTTTCAAAATAACGGTATCCTACAAAGATATCTTCTGTGTATTTTACATAATCTTCTGATTCATGGAAGCCCTCCGATGATGGATAATCATCAAAAGATTTGGCACAGGTATCCACCAGTCTTCCATAAGGGTTAGCATCACCAGTCAGGATATCCGCTGCTGCAAGTCCGCCTTCCATACCGCCTTGCCATAGCATGACTGCGGAAGAAATAGCATCGTTATAAGCGAACCATGATGTGTCTATCATAGCACCAACGTTTAACAGAACTACCACGTTTGCAAAGTTTGCGGTTACAGTATCCACCATCACTTTCTCTGTCTTACTTAGGTTAAAGTAGGCGTCAGTGCCATCGCTTTTTCTGTCAAAGGCTTCAGCAGAATAGCGGTTTATAATGATGACAGCAGTGTCTGTAAAATCTTTTGCCCGGGCAAGTAAATCTTCAGGAATGGTCGTTTCATCAAATTTTCCCAGTTCCGCTCCGTTTTTATATTGTTCTTCTACATAGTCTTGATAGTAGAGAGAAAGCGGGTCAAAGACTTCCACTTGTTCTTTTTTGAGTTTTAGTCCCTGATAGATGTTGCGCACATAAGAGACATTTACATCGCCGGAACCTCCGCCGCCTTTGACATAGTCAATCTGACCCTTTCCGAATACAGCAATTTTCGTTCCGTTTGCAAAAGGAAGCAGTCCGTTATTGTTTTTCAGTAACACAGCACCCTCAGAAGCAGCCTTGCGGGAAAGCTGAATGTGTCTATCGCAGGCTGTGATTCTGGAATGATTGTCGCCCAGTGGATCACAAGGCATATAATTTGGTCTTGTCCATTTGATCATAGTGAAACCTCCTACTCGTTTGTTATATATTTACTTTACATTTTAAAGAAAGCAAATTATAATACAAGTCATAATAAATGGGTATATCGGTCAAAAATTGCGGTTTATGGGAGGAAAAAAGTGTGTCATATTTCATACAAATGCACAAAGTTGCGATAAGGGTACTGCATGTAGAAGAGTTATGGTCTCAGCCTCATCTGCATACACATTTGGAGATGATTTACTTAGAAGAGGGGAGCTGTGAGGTGTTGCTTGACAATCAGCGGTATGCAATAGAGGCAGGGGATATCCTCCTTGCGTTTCCGAATCAAATACATGCTTATTATGAAAAGACACCCGTGAGAGGATATGTTGTTATGTTTGCCCCTGAAATTTTTCAGGAGTTTCGAGAAATTTTTCAAAGCAAAAGACTTGAGAATCCAATCTTACAGGAACATCGTTTTACTATGAATGTGGGGCAGTGTCTGAACAATATGAAAGACAAATTGAAAATGGATATGGCTTTCGGAGAAGTAGTTGCAAAAGGGCAGCTTCTTGCACTTCTTGGAGAAATGTTTCTGTGCATGAATTTCATAGATAAGCCAGGTGAGACGGAGGCTATGAAGCGTATTTTGAATTATTGTATGGAGCGTTTTGCAGAGCCTTTCACGTTGGATGAGATGGCAAAGGAATTGTATCTAAGTAAATACTATATATGTCATATGTTCCGGGAAAGGTTAAATGTGAATTGTAAGGAATTCGTCAATCAACTGCGTGTAGAAGCGGCCTGCGATTTACTGAAAAAGGACGCAAGTGTTACGGAGACGGCATATGCAGTGGGATTTTCATCGGTTCGAACATTTAACAGGATATTTTCACATTATATGAATATGAGTCCTACAGATTATAAGAAGATAAAAAAACATATTTATTTTTTGTATGAAAGTGCTATACTATACAAGGACTAAATTGTACTACGCAAAAGAAAAGAGATGTTTTAAATGTTTCAAGTGAAAAGTAAGAAAAAATATGAAATTGATATGTGTAACGGTCCTATCCTGAAAAAAATGCTGCTATTTGCAATTCCATTGGTTTGTTCTGGAGTTTTGCAATTATTATTTAATGCGGCGGATATCATTGTGGTAGGCCGATTTGCGGGGGATAATTCTCTGGCGGCAGTAGGAGCCACTACGTCGCTCATCAATCTGCTTGTCAACTTTTTTATGGGGATTTCCATCGGTGCTAATGTATTAGTGGCAAGATATTATGGCTCAAAGCAGAAAAATGAATTAGATGAGACGGTACATACAGCAATTACAATTAGTATTGTCGGCGGTTTTGTTTTGACAATTATTGGTATGATATTTGCACCAACCTTTTTGGCATGGATGAAGACACCGGGTGAGATAGCGGAATTAGCGGCAATTTATCTGAGAGTTTATTTTGTGGGAATGATTCCAATGCTCATTTACAATTATGGCGCAGCGATTTTACGTGCTGTCGGGGATACCCAGAGACCGCTTTACTATTTGATTGTAGCAGGTGTTATCAATGTGACCTGCAATCTTTTCTTTGTGATTGTGTTAAAATGGGGTGTTTTTGGAGTTGGACTTGCAACAACAATTTCACAGACAATTTCAGCGTTATTAGTTATCAGGTGTCTTGTCAAAGGGGAGGGCACGGTGAAATTGGATTTGCAGAAGCTGCGGGTGAATAAGAATAAACTGTATCGCATTTTGCAGATTGGAATTCCGGCGGGACTTCAAAGTACGCTTTTTTCGATTTCCAATGTTATGATTCAATCTTCTATCAACTCATTTGGAGAAATAGTGGTGGCAGGAAATGCGGCTGCGGCTAACATTGAAGGCTTCGTTTATATGGCAATGAATGCATTTTATCAGGCGAATATATCTTTTACCAGCCAGAATTTCGGTGCGGGAAAATATGAGCGCATCAACCGCATATTGATTACATCGTTAGTATGTGTAACTGTAGTAGGCGCTATTACAGGTGGAGGAGTTTACCTAATTGGACCAACCTTGCTTGGAATTTATACCGAAAGCAAGGCGGTAATTGAAGCAGGGATGATACGATTTGGATATTTGGCTCTGCCATATGCCCTCTGCGGAATTATGGAAGCTTTTGTCGGTTCTCTCCGCGGTATGGGGTATGTGATGCAGCCGATGATTGTCTCATCACTTGGCGTATGTGGAATTCGACTTCTCTGGATTGCAACGATTTTCCAAATGGAACAATTCCATACCACCCATATGCTGTATGTGATTTATCCGATTAGCTGGGTAATTACGATTTTGGCGCATATGACAACTTACATAATTGTTCACCGCAGGGTGATTAAGAAGTAAAGAATAAGAATCTTTAGAAAATCTTTCGTTTTTTCTAGAGATTCTTTTTAGAATCAAAAGCTATGATATAGTCATACATGAAAGGACTGTATCAGAAAGGAAATTGACATGAAGGAAAACTATCACGTATTAATCGTAGAGGATGATATGCAGATTCGGGACGGAATCGAAATCTATCTAAAAAGCCAGGGATACGAGGTATTTAAGGCTGGAGATGGAATCGAAGGGCTTGAAGTCATCAGAAAGGAAGAAATTCATCTGGCTATCGTTGACGTCATGATGCCGCGTATGGATGGAATCCGCATGGTGATGGAGATGCGTAAGACTCATGATTTTCCAGTTATTATGCTTTCGGCAAAATCCGAAGAGGTAGATAAAATCATGGGACTTAACATGGGAGCAGATGATTATGTCACAAAGCCATTCCAGCCACTGGAACTTTTGGCGAGAGTAAATTCACATCTCCGCAGATACGCAAGATTTATGGAAATGGCAGGTGAGACTGCTGCACCGAAAGGAAATATTTACACAATTGGCGGCTTGGAATTAAATGAAGACACTGTGGAAGTACGGGTGGATGGCGAACTTGTGAAGCTGACGCCAATGGAATTTAAAATTCTGCAGCTCCTTATGAAATCTCCAGGCAGAGTATTTTCCGCAGAAGAGATTTATGAGAGAGTCTGGGAAGAACGTGCAATCAACACGGATACAGTAATGGTTCATGTAAGACATATTCGGGAGAAAATAGAATATAACCCGAAGGAACCAAAATACTTAAAGGTGGTGTGGGGCGTTGGATACAAAATTGAAAAAATCTCATAAACTAACGACAATTATTATTATATTGTGCATCTTAGTGCCTGCATTTTTGCTGACTGCACTTTATCCAAGAATTGGAGTAGAGGCACAGAAAACTAAAAAAGAATACGAAGACATGTATAATAGCGATGACGAGTTTTCGTGGTGGCTTGAAGAAATCTTCATTAATTATGCCATGGAAACAAGCTATTATCTTTATGGTTTGTCTCTGCAGGAGGCACATGGTGAAACTGTCGATTTTCGCGTATTAGAGCAATATGGCTGGATAAACGATTTTTGGCGATTGAGTGAAACGACGAAATATCAATCTGTATATCAGTATGGTGAAAAAACGATAGAGAAAAAAAATACAGACCAGCTGGAAGATGCAGAAACCATAGGAACAGTCCGATTGGCTTTTGACTCGCATGGGTATCTTTCAGAAGTATATGTAGACCCAATGCTGAACGTGGAATTATATGATGCAAATTCTGTTGCCGAACAAGCTAGAAAGTCTATAGAACAATATGTCCAAAATATAGCTATTTATGAAGCTGAGTTTGGACCGGAAATTGATCCTCAGCAGATGCAGCCGAAGAATTTCACAATAACATTTGCAATCAATGAGTATTGCGGATTCCTTTATTATGATTCTGGACATTTATACATTAGTGCAGAAACCATTATGTTTGAGATTGGTGCAATATGGATTATTATTGCAGCAATCATATTGGTTGCTTTATTTGCCCTTCTTCTTCCATTTGTGAAGGGACTCCATACGGGCTGGGAAAAACTGTTTTGTATTCCATTTGAAATGGTTGTAATTTGTGCAAGTGGTGTGGTGGCTGGATTCGTCGGTATGTTCTATGCCATGGGAGAAACCTGTCTCATCGACTGGTATCCGCCACTGGAGGTTGTTGGCGTACCAATTGTAGACAATGTGCAGTACGGATTTCTTCTTGCAATGAATTTCCTTGGATGGGCAGCCTGTTTCTTAGTGGAATACGTAGTCATTGCATCCTTCCGTCAGTTTTTATGCGGACCAGTGTATTATTTGAAAAACCGCTTATTAATTGTAATTTTCTTTAGATGGATAAAAAAGCAATGTGTAAAACTGTATAAGTATGTGACAGATATTGACATCTCAGAAGAACTAAATAGCAGTATTTTGAAAATTGTAGCCGTAAATTTTGGGATTCTGGCACTGTTATGCGTTATGTGGTTCTTTGGAATTGCCGGACTTTTAGTTTATTCCATTGCGCTTTATATTGTTCTTCGTAAATATGGAAAAAAGGTGCAAGCACAGTACAACAGTATTCTTAATGCAACAAAGCAGATGGCAGAAGGCGATTTGAAAATCAAACTTGAAGAGGATTTGGGAATTTTCCAGACAATCGGTGATTCTTTAGAAAAAGTACAGCAGGGTTTTGAAAAGGCAGTCGTGGAGGAAGCGAAGAGCCAGAACATGAAGACAGAGCTGATTACAAATGTGTCTCATGATTTAAAGACGCCGCTCACTGCGATTATCACTTATGTCGATTTGCTGAAACAAGAAGGAATCACAGAGGAAGAACGAAACTCTTATATCCGTACATTGGAACAAAAATCACATCGATTGAAAATCTTAATTGAAGATTTATTTGAAGTGAGCAAGGCTCACTCTGGAAATGTGAAAATGAATTTTATGGACGTAGATATTGTAAGTCTGATGAAGCAGGTACGGCTTGAGATGTCAGACCAGATAGATGCAAGTAATCTGACATTCCGATGGAATCTGCCAGATGAGAAAATTGTTGTTCCATTAGATGGACAGCGGACATACCGCGTGTTTGAAAATCTGCTGAATAACGCACTGAAATATGCAATGCCATATTCCAGGGTTTATGTGGATATTTTTCAGACAGAATCGAAAGTTCATGTAGTGTTCCGCAACATGTCAGCCCAGGAATTGGATTTTGAGGCAGAGCATCTCGCAGAACGTTTCGTAAGAGGTGATGCTTCACGTAATTCAGAAGGAAGCGGACTTGGCCTTGCGATTGCGAAAAGTTTTGTCGAATTACAGAGAGGCGAATTTAAAATTGAAGTGGATGGCGATTTGTTTAAAGTGAAGCTTACTTGGAATAAATAAATTACAAATTGGGGACGTAGTCAAATTCAATTTGACTACGTCCCCAATTCGACTTAGTGGTGTCCCCAATTCGACTTAGTGGTGTCCCCAATTCGACTTAGTGGTGTCCCCAATTGCAAGAAATTTGTCGAAATTTCGGGGATGTATTTTCTTGCTCCCCTAAAATGACAAATATATAATAATGAATAAGGGCTTCAATGTAAGGACGTTGTTGGGAGGATGCAGATGGCACGTTTGAGCGTTGCAATTGGAGACGATAACGAACGTATTTTGGAGATTCTGGGCGAAATTGTAAAAAGTGACAAGGATCTCACACTTGTCGGAAAAGCGAATAATGGTGAGGAGATGTATAAAATTATCAAGAATAAGGAACCAGATGTTGTTTTATTAGATCTAATTATGCCAAAAATGGACGGATTAAGTGTTATGGAAGAAGTCCGAAAAAACAAAAATCTCAAAAAATATCCAAGTTTCATCATCGTTACAGCAGTCGGACAAGAACAAATTACAGAAGATGCCTTTCGTAAAGGAGCAAGCTACTATATTATGAAACCGTTTCACAATGACACGGTTCTAAATCGAATCAAATTTATCAAAAATGAAGTACAAAGTGATAATAAAATAGGAAGCACGGTTATAAATTTGAAAGATACTGCAGAAAACAATCTGGAAAACCAAGTGACAAACATGATTCACGAAATTGGAATACCAGCTCATATAAAGGGTTATCATTATCTCCGAGATGCTATCATGATGGCGGTAGAAGACATGGATGTATTAAATGCGATTACAAAAATCTTGTATCCGACAGTTGCAAAGAAACATCAAACGACTTCCAGCAGAGTAGAAAGAGCGATAAGGCATGCAATTGAAGTTGCATGGAGCAGAGGAAAGCTTGACATATTGGACAACTTATTTGGCTATACAGTCAGCAATGGGAAAGGAAAGCCAACCAATTCTGAATTTATTGCATTGGTTGCAGACACAATACGTTTAGAGCAGAAACGCAGATAAAACTTGACCATTAGTTTCCGAATTAGTATAATATAGACAGATTGTTATATGTATGAGTGGAGGAAAACATATGAAAAAGATTTTATTTGCAGCTTCTGAATCAGTACCTTTTATTAAGACAGGTGGATTGGCGGACGTAGTTGGGTCTTTGCCAAAGAATTTTGATAAAGAAGAAATAGACGTACGAGTTATGTTACCCAAATATGCTTGTATGAAAGAAGAATGGAAAGAAAAATTAGAATTTGTTACAAAGTTTTACATGGACTATAACTGGAGCGGACGTTATGTTGGTATTCTCAAGTTAGAGCTAGATGGAATTACATTCTATTTTATTGATAATGAAGAATATTTTAGCGGTCCAAAACCATATGACGGAGGACTTTGGGATATTGAAAAATTTGGATATTTCTCAAAAGCTGTACTTCGTGCACTTCCAGAAATTGACTTTAGACCAGACATTATTCACTGTCATGACTGGCAGACAGGTCTAATTCCTGTATATCTTGATAATTTCCGTTTTGCAAACGAATACTATCAAGGAATTAAGACTGTAATGACAATTCACAACTTGAAATTCCAGGGTGTATGGGGAACAAATGAAGTTCGCAATATTACAGGACTTCCAGACTATTATTTTACATCAGATAAACTGGAAGCATACAATGATGCTAATCTTTTAAAAGGCGGTATTGTATACGCTGATAAAGTAACAACAGTAAGTAATACATATGCAGAAGAAATCAAGGTTCCATTCTATGGGGAACGTTTAGACGGATTAATGAATGCAAGAAGCAATGACCTTTCTGGTATTGTGAATGGTATCGATTATGAAGATTACAATCCAGAAACAGACAAATTCCTTGCTAATACATATTCAGTAGATGATTTCAGAAAAGAAAAAGTAAAGAATAAAGTAGCATTACAGGAAGAATTAAACTTAGTAAAAGATCCTAAAAAGATGATGATTGGTATCGTATCAAGATTGACTGACCAGAAAGGTTTTGACTTGATCGCACATGTAATGGACGAGTTATGTCAAGATGATATCCAGTTAGTTGTGCTTGGAACAGGCGATGAAAAATATGAAAACATGTTCCGCCATTTTGCATGGAAATATCCAGAAAAAGTATCTGCAAATATTTTCTATTCGGAAGCAATGTCACATAAGATTTATGGTTCATGTGATGCATTCTTAATGCCTTCATTATTCGAGCCATGTGGATTGAGCCAGCTTATGAGCTTGCGTTATGGAACATTACCAATCGTGCGTGAAACAGGCGGATTAAAAGATACTGTAGAACCATACAATGAGTATGAAAAGACCGGTACAGGCTTCAGTTTTGCAAATTACAATGCACACGAAATGTTAAATACAGTTCGTTATGCAGAGACAACATATTACGAAAAGAAACGTGATTGGAACAAAATCGTAGAAAGAGCTATGAATGAAGATTTCTCATGGAAGACTTCTGCAAAACAATACGAAGATTTATATAACAATATCTAAGAAAGTGGCCTCCGTAAGGAGGCTGCTTGCATAATAGAGGCAAATCTTTCAGAAATTGTAAAATAGAAAGAGGAACACAATGGATACACGAACAAAAGAAGCTGTTCGGTATTTGGGATATGGAAGACATGCGATAGATGAACGCACATTTATGCTTATACAAGAGTCATTTCAGGAACTTGAAAAAATAGCAGATGTGAAATCCATCTATCGCATTTTTGAAATTTCTCATCTAAATGCGAACGAACTTAAACTAGGAAAAATGACTGTGAAAAGCAGCAGTCTATGCAAGAATTTGAAAGGCTGCGACCTGGCAATCTTATTTGGAGTGACGTTGGGAGCAGAGATCGACCGCAGAATGCGGAAATATGAAATTAC
Organism: Tyzzerella sp.; assembly: GCA_017465565.1. Lineage (GTDB taxonomy): Bacteria > Bacillota > Clostridia > Lachnospirales > Lachnospiraceae > Faecalimonas. The sequence goes on along the minus strand of JAFTWA010000051.1, from coordinate 42,362 downwards.
GGATATACCTAAGGCAGTCGTGTTTCAAGCATCGGCAGCAGCTTTTTTGGAAGAGCATTGTGATGAGATAGAAGAGAAGATGAAAAATGAATTCCATCAGTTGGGACAATATTTACGGCCGCGTTTCAGTCCGGGATATGGTGATTTTTCGATTCTTCACCAGAAAGAAATTCTGGAGATGCTGGATGCACCAAAACGCATTGGACTTACGATGACGGATAGTTTTATGATGATACCTACGAAATCGGTAACGGCTGTGATTGGTGTGAGTAAAACGAATGAAAATTGTCATAAAAAAGGATGTGAAATTTGTTCCAAGACAGACTGTTTATATAGAAGGAGCTGAAAATATGTTGCTAGAGAGATTAGGAAAAGAATTGTTGTTTTTTGATGGAGGAATGGGTTCCTTGCTTCAAAAAGAAGGACTTCAGCCAGGAGAATCACCGGAGAACTGGAACATTGAGAAAAAAGAGATTGTAAGAAGTATTCATAGAGGCTATTTTGAGGCTGGAAGCGACATTGTACTTGCAAATACATTTGGTGCAAATGCTTTAAAATATCATGACCAGAAATATGCATTAAAAGAGATTATAAATGCAGCATTAGAAAATGTCAGATGCGCAGCGCAAGAAGCAAACAAAGAAAAATATTATGCAGCTCTTGATGTAGGCCCAACAGGACAACTTTTAAAACCACTTGGAAATCTTGCATTTGACGATGCATATGAAGCGTATAAAGAGGTGATGGTTCTTGGGGAGCAGGCTGGCGCAGATTTGATTCATATAGAAACTATGAGTGATGCCTATGAAGTAAAGGCAGCCGTACTTGCGGCGAAAGAAAACACAAGCTTACCGGTTTTTGTGACAGTTGTTTTCGACAGCAAAGGAAAGCTTCTGACAGGTGGAGATGTTCCGTCTGTTGTAGCTTTATTAGAAGGTCTTGGCGTAGATGCCCTTGGAATTAACTGTGGTCTTGGACCAGAGCAGATGCTTCCAATTTTAAATGAAATTGCAAAATATACATCTCTTCCAATAATCGTAAAACCGAATGCTGGCCTTCCAAAGCAGAAAGATGGCGAGACATATTATGATGTGGCGCCAGGGGAGTTTGCAAAAACAATGCAGGAAATTGTAAAAAATGGAGCCTGCATAATTGGAGGCTGCTGTGGAACGACACCGGAACATATTCGTGCAATGGCAGAAGCCTGCAAGGGAATGGAAATTATAAAGCCAACATATAAGCCATACACGATGGTTTCTTCTTACGGAAAAGTGGTAGAACTAGGTGAAGTGCCTGTCATCATTGGAGAACGCATCAATCCTACAGGAAAAAAGAAGTTTAAAGAGGCTTTAAAGGCACACGATTTGGACTATATTTTAAAAGAAGCAGTAGCGCAGGAGGAACGCGGCGCACATATTCTGGATGTGAACGTAGGACTTCCGGATATTGATGAAGTGGCAATGATGAAAGAAGTGGTACAGGAGCTTCAGAGTATTACCAATCTGCCACTGCAGATTGATACGGTAGATGCCAAGGCGCTGGAAGCAGCCCTGCGAATTTATAACGGAAAGCCAATGGTGAATTCGGTAAGTGGAAAGCAGGAGTCCATGGACACGGTATTTCCACTAGTGAAAAAGTATGGCGGTGTTGTAGTAGGTCTTACATTAGATGAAACTGGAATTCCAGAGACTGCAGAGGGCCGTCTTGCAATTGCAGGAAAAATCATCGAAGAAGCAAAAAAGTATGGGATTGATAAAAAAGATATCGTAATCGATGTGCTCGCCATGACGATTAGTTCCGAACCGCAGGGTGCCAAGACTACATTAGAAGCCTTGAAACTGGTGAGAGAGGTCTATGATGTGAAGACTGTACTTGGTGTATCTAATATTTCATTTGGTCTTCCAACCCGCAGCATTATTAATGCGAATTTCTATACTATGGCAATGCAAAATGGACTTTCAGCAGGGATTATCAATCCATCATCGGAAGCAATGATGAATGCTTATTATTCTTACTGTGCGCTTATGGGATATGATGAAAATTGCCAGAACTATATTGAACGGTGCGGACAAATGCAGGCGGATAAGCCAGCCACTTCTGTAAATAATCAGTTCGATTTAAAGACAGTAATTATAAAGGGGCTGAAAGAAGAGGCCCATCATATTACAAGTGAACTTATAAAGATAGAAAAGCCACTGGACATTATCAATCAATATTTGATACCAGCGCTTGATGAGGTTGGACAAGGCTTTGAAAAGGGAACCGTATTTTTACCGCAGCTTCTTATGAGTGCTGATGCGGCAAAGGCAGCATTTGAGGTTTTAAAAGAACAGATGGGAAATGATGCCGAGGCGCAGTCGGGAAAAGATAAAATAGTTCTTGCTACCGTAAAAGGTGATATTCACGATATTGGAAAGAATATTGTAAAGGTATTGTTGGAAAACTATAGTTTTGAAGTGATTGACCTTGGAAAGGATGTACCACCAGAGACGATTGTAGAAGCAGTGTTAAAGCACGATATTAAATTGATTGGTCTTAGTGCATTGATGACGACTACCGTAGTGAGTATGGAAGAAACGATTAAGCTACTTCGCGAAAAGGCACCAGAATGCAAGGTGATGGTAGGTGGAGCTGTACTAAATCAAGAATACGCAGATATGATTGACGCAGATTTTTATGGAAAAGATGCGATGCAGAGTGTATACTATGCTCAGAAGATATTCAAATGATAGGGAGAGAAGGTACTATGAGAGGATTAGAAACACCAATTCGGAAAACAAGAAGAAAAGTTTTTGCAGAAGTGGCAAAGATTGCTTTTGAATCTACCCCGGAGACACTGATTGATGATATTGAATCAGTACCATACAATATCGTAAATGAGGAATCAGAACGTTACCGCGAAAGTATGTATCGTTCACGTTCGATTGTGAGAGAGCGTGTGAGACTGGCCATGGGAATGTCATTGCGTCCAGAAGACCGTATGGTGCATTTGACAGCGGGAATTGAAGAAAGTAATATTTCGGAAAAATATTATGAGCCACCTCTTATGCAGGTGATTCCATCGGCGTGCGCAGCGTGTCAGGAAAAGGGATACGAAGTAAGCAATATGTGCAAGGGCTGTATCGCACACCCATGTCGTGAGGTGTGTCCAGTGGGCGCAATTACGATGGTTGGTGATAAGTCGTATATAGACCAAGAAAAATGTATTAAGTGTGGAAAATGTAAATCTGTTTGTCCATACGATGCGATTTCTAAAAAAGAAAGACCTTGTGCAAAGGCTTGTGGTGTCAATGCGATCAAGTCTGACAAATTTGGGCGGGCAGTCATTGATAGTGACAAATGTGTTTCCTGTGGTATGTGTATGGTAAGCTGTCCTTTTGGTGCGGTTTCTGATAAATCGCAGATTTTCCAATTATGTCGTGCGTTAAAAGAAGGCGGCAAAATCATTGCTGAAATTGCACCAGCATTCGTGGGACAATTTGGACCAAACATTACACCAAGAAATATCAAAGCAGCATTACAGGAATTAGGTTTCTCAGAAGTATATGAAGTTGCACTGGGCGCTGATATTGGTGCGATTGCGGAAGCGCATCATTATGTAGACAAAGTAGTGAGTGGCGAATTACCATTCTTATTAACATCATGTTGTCCGGCCTGGTCTATGCTTGCAAAAAAATATTTCCCAGAACTTATTGAACAGGTGTCCCAGGAATTAACGCCTATGGTGGCAACTGCCAGAACAATTAAGCAGGAGCATCCAGATGCAAAGGTCGTATTTATTGGGCCGTGTGCATCAAAGAAATTGGAGGCTTCTCGTCGGACTGTTCGAAGCGATGTGGATTTTGTTATCACATTTGAAGAACTTCAGGGAATGTTTGATGCAAAAGATATTGATTTGTCAGAGTATGAGGCAGAATCATCTTTCCATAATGCAACAGGTGCAGGTCGTGGATATGCAGTTGCCGGTGGAGTGGCGGATGCAATTGAACGATGCGTGAAAGAATACTATCCAGGAGTAGAAGTGAAGATTGAACATGCAGAGGGACTTGCTGAATGTAAAAAGATGTTGACACTTGCGAAAATTGGAAAGAAAAATGGCTGTTTAATTGAAGGTATGGGATGTCCTGGCGGCTGCGTTGCGGGTGCAGGTACAAACATACCGATTGATAAAGCGCAAAAAGCATTGAAAGAGTTTGTTAAGAATTCATCGAAGCCTTTGCCATCAAAAGAATTAGAAGAAATTGAATTGAAATAAAGGGGGGTAATTATGGCGTTTTTAGGAGCATTAATCCAGACATTATTTAAAATGATTGTTGTAGGAGCAGTTGCATTTGGCGGCATTATAGTAGGTAAAAAGCTGCGTGAGAGAAAAGATGCAAAAGATGCAGAATAAGTAAAAATCGTAAAGTTAAAATATTGTGAAAAAATTAGCAAAATGACGATTAAAAGGTTCAGCACGAATTTTTGTTTGTGAAAAACATACAAAAAAAGTGCTGAATTTTTGTTTATTTAATAAGGGGAATGAAAATTGACATGGAGAAATATGTTTAGTATTATGAATATATATGGTAGAAAATCTACTGTTATTCGGGGGATGACAGTAGTATTTTCGCGCAAAGAAAAAGGAGGACGAAAAAAATGAAAGCAATTCTTTTAGGCGATGCAATGATTCCAGGTAAAGGTTTTGGCGATGCATGGGCGAAACATCTTAGCAAATACGGAGATGACGTTATCGTAAGTGATTGGGAAACAGATTGGGGTCAGCTTCAATACCGCAGACTTGAAGTAGAAAAGAGAGGACCGGAAATCGAAACAGTTGACGAAACAATTTTAAAAGAAGGTAAAGATGCAAATGCATTAATGGGATTATTCGTGCCAGTATCAAGCAAAGTAATGGACGCTATGCCAAATCTTAGATTGGTAGGTGTATCCCGCGCGGGTCTTGAAAACGTAAATGTTGAAGAAGCTACAAAACGTGGTATTCTCGTATTTAATGTTAAAGGAAGAAATGCTCATGCAGTATCTGATTTTGCAGTAGGTATGATGCTTGCAGCAGCAAGAAACATTGCAAAAGCACATCATGCAATTCAATGCGGTGAATGGAGAAAAACATTTGTAAACAGCAGTGCAATTCCGGAAATGCATGACAAAACAATCGGTCTTGTAGGATTTGGATACATCGGCAAATTAGTATGTAAGAAGCTTTCTGGTTTTGATGTAAACGTTGTTGTATATGATCCATATACACCAGACGAAGTAGTAGAGGCAGCTGGTGCTAAGAAGGTGGAATTAGATGAACTTATGAGCACAAGTGATTTCGTTTCTATCCATGCTCGTCTTACAGATCAAAACAAGAACATGATCGGAGAAAAAGAACTTGGTTTGATGAAACCAACAGCTTACTTCATTAATACAGGACGTGCTGGTTTAGTAGATCAGGCCGCTCTTGCAAAAGCATTAGAAGAACAAAAAATTATGGGTGCTGCACTTGATGTATTCACAACAGAACCAATCGAAGCAGACAGCCCATTCTTAAAGCTCGATAACGTAACATTAACAACACATATTGCTGGAACAACATCAGAAGCATTAACAAACTCTCCATATTTATTAATGGCAGATGTTGCGAAATTCTTAGATGGCGAAGCCGCAGACTTTATCGTTAATAAAGAAGTTCTTGAAAATGAAGAGTTCAAAGCTTGGCTTGCATCTGTTAGAAAATAAAGGAGACTGCGTATGCTTACAAATTTAAGAAGTATTTTGAGTGAAGCATATAGTCAGAAATATGCAGTAGGCTCTTTTAATGGTTACAATTCAGAAACTTTCCGCGGAATTATCGAGGCAGGTAAAGAAACCAACACACCAATCATTTTGGCTTTTGGCGCAAAATACTTAAAAAACATGTCTTTAGATACGGCGGCTGCAATCGTTAAGAGCATTGCAAGTGATATAGATATTCCAGTATGTCTGCATCTGGATCACTGCAGCGATATGAACATTATTTTCCAGGCGATCAAAGCTGGATTTGGTTCAGTTATGTATGATGGTTCTATGCTTCCATATGAAGAAAATTTAAAAAATACAAAAATGGTTTGTGAAGTTGCACATGCATGTAACGTTTCTGTAGAAGCAGAGCTTGGCAGCATTGCAGCTGGCGAAAGATCACATGAAGGTTCTGCTGATGATAAAGAGGTGTACACAAATCCAGCCTTGGCAAAAGAATTTGTTGAAGAAACAAAGGTAGATGCATTAGCAGTTTCTGTAGGAACTGTTCATGGTCTTTACAAAGGCAAACCAAACATCAGAATTGATATTCTGAAAGAAATTAATGAGCAGGTTGGTATTCCATTGGTATTACATGGTGGTTCTGGTATCCCAGAAGAAGATATTTTAAATTGTATTGCTAATGGCATTGCTAAGATTAATGTAAATACGGAAATCGCTACTTATGCAGTAGAAGAGACTACAAAGTATTTACAAAATGAGCAACCACATTTCTCGGTACTTTCGCTTAAGCAAGAGGAATATGTAAAAGAAATTGTAAAAAAATATATTACATTTTTCGGGAAATAAAGAAATTTGATTTGTTTTAGAAAGGAAGACGAGGGATGAGTTTAATTTCTTTAGATATAGGAACATCCGGCATGAGAGCCGTGATTTATGGACAAAATGGTCACAAGGGGAAGAATGCATATTATGAATATCATTCAGAATATCCACAACCAGGACATGTAGAGCAGGATCCAGAAACATGGAAAGAAGCGGCAATCTATTGTTTGTCAAATGTATCGCAATGTTTTAAGGATATTGGAGAGTCCCCACGGGCTATTACAATTACTTCACAACGTTCATCATTGATTCCAATGAGAGATGGTAAGCCGCTCCATAATGCAATTATGTGGCAGGATAAGAGAACGGTTCCGCAGTGTGAAGCACTGATTGAAAAGTATACATTGGATGTACTTTACCGCTTGACTGGTCTTAGAACCAATCCATATTTTGTATTGCCAAAGATACTTTGGTTAAAAGAAAACAAACCGGAGATTTATAATGCGGCTGATAAATTTATTGGAGTGCAGGATTATGTTGTACATTGCCTGACAGGAGAATATAAAACAGATTATTCACAGGCTTGCAGAACCATGCTTATGAATATTGGAACCTTTAGCTGGGAACCAGAATTATTATCAATTGCAGGAATTACAGAAGAACGTTTGCCAGAATTACTTCCACCAGGAAGCATTGCAGGAACAATCACAGCAGAATTTGCAGAATTAACAGGTCTTGACGAAGGTATTCCAGTTATTATCGCAGGTGGAGACCAGCAAAATGCAGCTGTTGCGTTAGGTGTTTTAAGTTCTGGAAGAGCAGAAGCTAATACAGGTACCGGTTCATTCGTAATTTCAGCATTGGACCGTCCGGTATTTGATGAAAGTGCCCGTGTACTTTGCCAGGCATCAGCAATTGCAGGACAGTGGATTATGGAAGCTGGTATCTTCAACACAGGTGCTACATATCGTTGGTTCAAAGAGCAGTTCTGCGATGATTTAGTTGGAGACGACGTGTATAATCGCATGAATGCAGAAGCAGCCAACTCAACCGTAGGATCTAATGGTGTAGTAATGATTCCTCATTTTGAAGGAAGTGCTGCTCCATATTGGAATCCATATGCAAAAGGTCTTTTCTTCAACCTGTCATTAAACACAAAACGTGGTGATATGATTCGTTCTATCATGGAAGGGATTGCAGTAGAGATTCATGACAATATCAGTTTAATTGAACAGCTTACAGGTGAAATTAAATGTGTAAGTGTTGCAGGTGGTATGGTTCGTTCAGATCTTTTCTGTAATATCCAATCTAACGTTTACAACAAAGACGTTGCGCGTTACGAAAACAGTGAGGCATCATCACTTGGTGCGGCAATGATTGCAAACGTAACACTTGGTATCTACAAAGATATTGAAGAGGCATATGCGAGAATGATTGGGGATAACAAGCCAATGATTTTTGAACCAAATGCAGAAGATGTAGAAAAGAGCAAGACAATTATTAAGCGTAAACAAAAATTATACAAAGCACTGAAAGAACAAAAAGTGTACGAATTATATTCTGAATAGAGATAATTTTTTTAGAGACAACTCTTACATTTAAAAAGAGTTGTCTCTTTTTCGTGCATCTTTATTGTGACATGAATTGACAAAGATTAGAAATTTATTTATAATAAATTATTAGCGAATTAGAGTTTGGGAGGCAAATCATGAAACAATATGGAGTAAACGAACTTCGAAAAATGTTTTTAGAGTTTTTTGAAAGCAAAGATCATCTTGCGATGAAAAGTTTTTCGTTAGTTCCACATAACGATAAAAGCTTATTATTAATCAATTCAGGAATGGCACCATTAAAACCATATTTTACAGGTGCAGAGATTCCACCAAGAAAGAGAGTGACAACATGCCAGAAATGTATCCGTACAGGTGATATTGAAAATGTTGGTAAGACAGCTCGTCACGGTACATTCTTTGAAATGCTTGGTAACTTCTCATTTGGTGACTATTTCAAAAGAGAAGCAATTGCATGGTCTTGGGAATTCTTGACAGAAGTAGTAGGACTAGATCCAGACAGATTATATCCTTCTGTATATGTAGATGACCAGGAAGCATTTGATATCTGGAATAAAGAAATGGGTATCGCACCAGAAAGAATCTTCAAATTTGGTAAAGCAGATAACTTCTGGGAACACGGCTCAGGTCCATGTGGCCCATGTTCAGAAATCTACTACGACCGTGGAGAAAAATATGGTTGTGGCAAGCCAGACTGTACAGTAGGCTGTGACTGTGACCGTTATATGGAAGTGTGGAACAACGTATTTACACAGTTTGATAACGATGGAAATGGAAACTACGAAGAATTAGAGCAAAAGAACATTGATACAGGTATGGGTCTTGAAAGACTTGCATCTGTAGTGCAGGATGTGGATTCTATCTTCGATGTTGATACAATCAGAGCGCTTCGCGAAAAGGTTTGTGAATTTGCAGGTGCAGTGTATAAGACTGATGAAAATAAAGACGTTTCTATCCGTCTTATTACAGACCATATCCGCTCTGCAACATTTATGATTTCAGACGGTATTATGCCTACAAATGAAGGCCGTGGATATGTACTTCGTCGTTTAATCAGACGTGCTGCACGTCATGGAAGACTTCTTGGAATCGATGGCAAATTCCTTGCTAAATTAAGTGAAACAGTGATTGAAGGTTCTAAAGATGGATATCCAGAATTAGATGAAAAGAGAGACTTTATCTTCAAAGTGTTAACACAAGAAGAAGACAAGTTTAACAAAACAATTGACCAAGGTCTTAGTATCCTTGCTTCTATGGAAGAGGAATTAAAGGAAGCTGGCCAGACAATGCTTTCAGGGGAAAACGCATTCAAATTATATGACACATATGGATTTCCATTAGATTTAACGAAAGAAATCTTAGAAGAAGCTGGCTATACAATTGACGAAGCTGGTTTTAAGGCAGCTATGGAAGAGCAGAGAGTAAAAGCGCGTACAGCACGTAAGGTTACAAACTACATGGGTGCAGACGCAACTGTATATGATGAAATCGACGCAGCTGTGACATCTACATTTGTAGGTTACGACAATCTTGTGTACGATTCAAAAATCAGTGTTCTTACTACCGAAACAGAAATCGTAGAAGCTGTTACAGAAGGCGAAAATGCTACAATCTTTGTAGATGAAACACCATTTTATGCTACCATGGGTGGACAAGAAGGAGATAAGGGTATCATCAAGACAGCAGATGCTGAATTTGTTGTAAATGATACGATTAAATTATTAGGTGGAAAAGTTGGACATGTTGGTACTGTTACAAAAGGTATGTTTAAAGTAGGCGATGTTGTTACTTTAAGCGTGGACGAAAAAGGCAGAGTTAATACATGTAAAAACCACAGTGCAACGCACCTTTTACACAGGGCACTCAGAAACGTACTCGGTTCACATGTAGAACAAAAGGGTTCTCTTGTAACACCAGATAGACTTCGTTTTGACTTTGCGCATTTCTCAGCGATGACAGCAGATGAATTGGCAAAAGTAGAAGCAATTGTAAATGAAGAAATTCAAAAAAACCTTCCAGTAGTGACAGAGGTTATGAATATTGAAGCTGCAAAAGCATCAGGCGCAACAGCGTTATTTGATGAAAAATATGCAGAAGATGTTCGCGTAGTTACTATGGGAGATTTCACAAAAGAACTTTGTGGTGGTACTCACGTGAGCAATACAGGCAATATTACAACCTTTAAGCTTGTATCTGAAGCAGGTGTGGCAGCAGGCGTACGTCGTATCGAGGCTCTTACAGGTGATGCTGTATTTGCATATTACAAGGATGTTGAAAGAACATTGGCTGAAGCAGCGAAAACAGCAAAGGCTACTCCAGCAAACCTTGTAGAAAAGATTGAACATATGTTGGCTGATATGAAAGCATTACAAAGTGAAATCGAATCATTAAAGAGCAAGGCTGCAAAAGATGCACTTGGCGATGTAATGAACCAGGTAGTAGAAGTAAAAGGTGTAAAACTCCTCGCTACATCTGTAGAAGGCGTTGACATGAATGGACTCCGTGACCTTGGTGACCAGTTGAAAGACAAATTAGGAGAAGGTGTAGTTGTAATCGCATCTTCTGCAAATGATAAAGTAAACTTAATTGCTATGGCAACGGATGGAGCAATGAAACAAGGTGCTCACGCAGGGAACCTCATCAAAGGTATCGCGGCATTAGTTGGCGGTGGCGGCGGTGGACGTCCAAATATGGCTCAGGCTGGTGGAAAGAACCCTGCTGGTATTCCAGATGCAATCGCAAAAGCAGCAGAAGTATTAAGTGAACAAATTAAATAAAAATAAATTTAATGGTTGACGAATACAAAAAATATGCTATAATATCTTACAGTGCAATAATAAAATACCCGAACAGTCATATGTTGCACAATATAGGGCTGGAGGGGAGGTTAGGTGTGAGACTATGTCAAATGTAATCGTAAAAGAAAACGAAACGTTAGATAGCGCTTTACGCAGATTCAAAAGAAACTGTGCAAAAGCTGGTATTCAACAAGAAATTCGTAAGAGAGAACATTACGAAAAACCAAGCGTAAGACGTAAAAAGAAATCAGAAGCTGCTAGAAAACGTAAATTTAACTAATATGTGCATTAAAAGGAAGTGCTTTTTAACACTTCCTTTTTTATTTTCTGTACTAGGGAATTTGGAAAAATAATACATTATAAGTAAAAGAAATAAGAAGGAATCATATGAAAAAAGTTATTTCTGTTTTACTTAGTGTATTGCTATTTACACTTCATGTTCATACGGTCTACGCAGAGGAAACTGGAATTGAAATTGAAGCCCCATCTGCAATTTTGGTGGAAACTTCTACAGGAAAAATAATTTACGAAAAGAATGCCACAGAGCGTCTTGCTCCTGCAAGTGTTACAAAAATTATGACCATGCTGCTCATATTTGATGCATTAGAGGAAGGGAAGATTCAGTTGGAAGATACGGTGACAGTTTCCGAATATGCAGCATCAATGGGCGGTTCGCAGGTGTTTCTGGAGGTTGGGGAAACCCAGACGGTGGACACCATGCTAAAATGTATTGCAGTCGCATCGGCAAATGATGCCTGCGTTGCCATGGCAGAGCATATCTGCGGTTCGGCAGATGAGTTTGTGAATCAGATGAACGAAAGAGCACAGGGACTTGGCATGGCTGACACTACATTTATGAATTGTAATGGGTTAGATGAAGATGGACATCTGACGACTGCAAGTGACATTGCTAAGATGTCGAGAGAACTAATTACGAAGTATCCACAGGTCCGCGACTATGTGACCATTTGGATGGAGGACATTACGCATACTACTAGAAAAGGTACGAGTACATTTGGGCTTTCCAATACAAATAAATTGATTCGTCAATATCAGTATGCTACTGGTTTGAAAACCGGTTCTACATCAATCGCAAAATTTTGCGTGTCAGCAACTGCAGAGAAAGATGGAATAGAACTCATTGCGGTCATTTTGGCGGCACCTGATTCGAAAATCCGTTTTCAGAATGCAACCGAACTACTTAACTATGGATTTGGAAAATGTAGTGTTTATGAAGATGATAAGCCTCTGGAAGAACAGATGCTGGCGGTAGAACGTGGCACGGAAAAAGAGGTGAAGATTGGTTTAGAAGAGAATTTTCGGTATGTGGACACAGAAGGAATTGATACAAAAAGCATCGAAAGAGTGTTAAAGATTCCGGAAAGCCAGAGAGCACCAATTGAAAAAGGGGATGAAGTAGGAACTGTTCAATACCTGTATGATGGAACGCTTCTTGGGGAGGTCCCCGTTGTCGCCAAGGAGAATGTGGATAAAATGAACTTTAAATATGCATTGCAAAATATAGTTGCAGGCTTTCTGTTGTAATTCCTATTGTAAAATTATGCAAAAAATTATATAATGCATAAGGATAAATAGGAGAAAAATATGTTAAAATGGATTATATTATTTGCAGTTCTTTGTGTTTTAGCTGTGATAGAGTGGATGCGGGAGATACACAGCTTTCGCCTGACTCGTTATAAAGTTACGTCGAAGAAGTTAAATGGTCTGGGACGCGAACGGAAAGTAATGTTATTAAGCGACCTCCATAATTACAGTTATGGGGAAAAGAATGAAAAATTACTTCGTGTGATTTCAGGGGAAAGACCAGATATGATCTTGGTCGCAGGAGATATGCTTGTTGGTAAAAAGGGTGAGCCAACGGCGGTGGCAGAGGAGTTTATGACAAAACTTCCGGAAATCTCTGAGACATATTACGGAAATGGAAATCACGAACAGCGAATGAAAGAGGGCTCAGAAGAATCGATGCATGTATATCAGAGTTATAAGGAGAAGCTTACGGCCTCTGGTGTACATTTTTTGGAAAATCAAAAAACAGCGCTCAGCTGGGATGGGATAGATGTGGAAATCTATGGATTAGAAATTCCGCGTGAAAAATATAAAAAATTCTGCAAAAACCACTATGGGCTTCAGAACATGACAGCGCAGATTGGAAGTGCAGATAGTTCAAAATACACGATTTTGATTGCCCACAATCCAATCTTTATGCAAACCTATTTTGAATGGGGAGCTGATTTGATAGTGTCAGGGCATTTGCATGGCGGAATTGTGCGCCTTCCTTTCATTGGCGGCGTGATTACACCGCAGTTTACATTATTTCCTAAATATTCGGGAGAAATGAGAAAGAACATAGAGAAAGATGCAACGGCTGTTGTAAGCAAAGGGATTGGAATCCATACGATAAAGGTAAGACTCTTTAATCCGGCAGAGGTTGTCGTAATGCATATAAACGGTACGGAGGAATAAGAATGGGAATACCGGTAAAATTAGAAGCGTTCGAAGGTCCGTTGGACCTCCTGCTACATTTGATTGAAAAAAATAAAGTAGATATTTATGATATTCCAATTGTTGAGATTACAAATCAATATATGGAATATATTCGTGCAATGCAGGAAAAAGATTTGAATATCATGAGCGAGTTTCTTTTGATGGCAGCTACTCTTTTAGACATCAAATGCCGAATGCTTCTTCCTGTAGAAGTGAACGAGGAAGGCGAAGAGGAGGATCCTAGAGCGGAATTGGTAGAACAGTTGCTGCAGTATAAGATGTATAAATATATGTCTTATGAACTCAAGGACCGCCAGATGGACGGAGAACTTTTGATGTTTAAGGAAGCGACCATTCCGGATGAGGTTAAGGAACATCAGGAACCAGTGGATTTGGATGCCCTTTTAGATGGAATTACTATCGGAAAACTCAATGCTATTTTTAAAGATGTTATGCGTAAGCAAAATGACAAGATTGACCCTGTCCGCAGTACCTTTGGTAAAATTGAAAAAGAAGAAGTAACGGTGGACGATAAGCTGGAGTATCTAAACACGTACATTGTATCCCATAAGAAATTTAGTTTTCGGGAGTTGCTGAAGAATCAAAAGTCAAAGACACAGATTGTAGTAACGTTTTTGGCAATTCTTGAGATGATGAAGGTGGGAAGCATTACGGTGGTGCAAGAAAATACATTTGATGATATCATCATCACATCGAATGTGTAGTTGAGGTGAAAAGATGGAAGTAAAGAAGATTGAAAGCATTATAGAGGCGATTTTATTTACAATGGGGGATTCTGTTGAAGTTAGTAAAATTGCAAAGGCGATTGAACATGATACAGAGACGACCCGAAAAATTATTCGCAATATGATGGATAGATACAAAGAGGAAGACCGTGGTATTTGTATTCTTGAATTGGAAGATTCGTTCCAGATGTGCACGAAAAAAGAGATGTACGAATATTTGATTCGTATTGCAAAGCAGCCACGACGTTATACGTTGACAGACGTTGTGCTGGAAACCTTATCCATTATCGCATACAAACAGCCGGTCACAAGACAGGAGATTGAGAAGATCCGTGGTGTAAAATCCGACCATGCAGTCAATAAACTGATTGAATATAATCTGGTAGAAGAAGTGGGAAGGCTGGATGTGCCGGGTCGACCAATTTTATTTGGCACGACAGAAGAATTTCTGCGAAGATTCAGCGTACAGTCTGTAGATGAGCTTCCGGGAATTGCACCAGAAAAAGTGGAAGACTTCAAAGCAGAAGCAGAAGATGAGATTCAACTGAAATTGAATTTATAATAAACTTAGAAAAGAATACTTGTTTCCTTCACTACATATAATAGTAAAAAACAATAAGGATATGTTTGTGAAGTGGTGGATTCTAATCATTAGTATATTACTGTCCCAGATGACAGTTTATGCGGAAGAGGAACCAGAAAATTTATACGCCCAGTCCGCAGTCCTTATGGATGCAGATAGTGGGCGTGTTTTATTTGAGAAAAATGGATATGAGCAGAAGGCGATGGCGAGTACAACGAAGATTATGACTTGCATTTTAGCCTTGGAAAATGGAAATCTGGAAGATGTTGTGACATTTTCAGATTATGCAGCTTCCCAGCCGAAAGTGCATCTGGGAGCGGCATCGGGAAAGCAGTTTTATTTGAAGGACTTGTTATATTCCTTGATGCTGGAATCTCATAATGATTCAGCGGTAGCCATTGCAGAGCACATCGCTGGTTCTGTGGAGCAGTTTGCAGACATGATGAACCAGAAAGCAAAGGAGTTGGGATGTGAGGCTACTAACTTTGTAACACCAAATGGTCTGGATGGCAGTAATGAAGGTGGAAATCATGTGACAACAGCATCTGATTTGGCTCTTATTATGAGCTATTGCATTATGGATTCGCCGAAGGCGAAGGAGTTTCTTCAAATTACACAGACTACCTCTTATTCATTTACTGACGTGGGGCGAAGCCAGAATTTTAACTGTAACAATCATAATGCATTTCTGACTATGATGGATGGTGCTGTTTCTGGTAAAACGGGCTATACAGCAAAGGCAGGTTACTGCTATGTGGGCGCATTAGAGCGAGATGGACGCACCTTTGTAGTGGCCCTTCTGGCGTGTGGCTGGCCGAATCATAAAACCTATAAATGGTCGGACACCAGAGAACTGATGGAATACGCGGTGGAGAATTACCAGTACCGTGACGTCTATCAGGAACAAGAACTTTCTCCGGTGATAGTGGAGGATGGAATCCCTGGGAGTCAGAAATTATTTGGTATTTCGAAAGTGAATTTGAAGGTTGATGCGAGAGGGGAAGAAGAACTCGAACTGCTTTTGCGAAAAGATGAAAATGTTGAGGTGAAAGTTCAGATGCCAGGAACTTTGCAAGCACCTATCGGGCAAGGCGAGTCAGTAGGAAGTGTTACATATTATCTGGATGGAGAAGTAGTAAAAGAATATCCTGTGGTTGCTGTGGAAGAAGTACAAGAAAAAAATATAAGATGGTATTTTATCAAAATCATGGAAAAATACTTTGTGTGTGGATAGAAGCAAGCGGCTAGATGGGGCATATATTGAAGTGATGGGGCATATACAAAATTTTTGATTCTGTAGGCCCCCAAAATGGCAAAAAAATGCAATTTTTAAGCAAGTTTGGACATATGGCTAAAAAAGAAGTTCCTAAGTCCCGCTTTTTGATAAGAAGCGGGGCCTGGGAACTCAATTTTTCCCTGTATGGAATTTTCGCCGCGGAGCGCCAAAATCCTAACCGCGGAGCGCCAATTTAAATCTCTCTTGTGTAGTGTTTCAAGAATTCCTTTTCTTCATCATTCAAATATGGTGATAGCAGCTCGTACACATTCTTGTGATAATCATTTAAATATGCTTTTTCATCATCTCTCAAAAGAGACACATCCACTGCATCCAAGTCAATAGGAACATAAGTGATTGGTTCCAGATACATGAATTGGCCGAAATCATTTTTATTGCCTTTGTGGACTAAGAGTTCGTTCTCGATACGGATGCCATGAGAGTTTTCAATATAAACACCTGGCTCATCGGTAATAACCATACCATTTTCTAATGGACGGGCAGATTCTTCGATATATTTCCAGTTGAAGCGTGCACCGTTTTCATGAATGCTGAGAAGATATCCAACACCATGACCGGTTCCGTGATTATAATCCATGTCTTCATTCCACAGATATTGTCTTGCAAGAACATCCAGATTCTGTCCGGTGCAGCCGTACAAGAAGCGGGCTCTTGAAAGAGCAAGGTTCCCCTTTAATACAAGTGTGTAATCGCGTTTTAATTCATCACTCACTTCGCCGAGAGCATAGGTCCTGGTAATGTCAGTAGAACCCTCGTTATAATTTCCTCCTGTATCCGAAAGATAAAGCTGTCCCATTTCTAATTCACAGTCCGTTTCAGGAGTAGCACCATAATGACACATAGCTGCGTGTGCACCAAAAGCACTGATTGGCCCAAAGCTTGGCCATAAGAAGCCTTCCTGCTCAGCGCGGAAGCTCTCTAATTTGTCAGAAGCACTGATTTCTGTAATCGGTTCCTTGCCAATCGTATTCTTTAACCAGTATAGGAATCTGGCATGTGCAACGGCATCTTTTACGTGTGCTGTCTTGATATTTTCAATTTCCACTTCATTCTTCATTGCTTTCATAAGAATACATGGATTTTGTTTTTCAATCACCTTCACATTTGCAGGAATGTTGCTGCGCAGCGCAAAGTTTAGTCTTACCGGGTCAATTAAAAGAACTTCTGATGCGTCAATTCCTTTTACAAATTCATAGACATCATTGTATGGATGGAGAATCACACCGTCTTTTGCAAGAACAGATTTGATTTCATCCGATAATTTCAGCTTATTCATAAACAGATGAACACAGTCCATCATAACAACAGCATAGCTGAGTACGACAGGAGTGTAGGCAACATCGCGGCCTCTGAAGTTTAACAGCCATGCAATATCGTCCAATGTAATGAGAATATGGGCAGTGGCACCAGATTCTTTCATCACTTTTCTGACACGTTCTAATTTTGATGCAGTAGATTCCCCGGTATATTTTTCATCTAATAAAAATACTGGATAATCAGAAAGAGCAGGTCTGTCTGTCCAAATTAAATCCACTAAGTCATATGCGTATTCAATTCGAATATTTTTATAAGAGAGCAGTTTTGCAAGTTCATTTCCAGTTTGCACCGAAACAGCACGTCCGTCAAAACCGAGAGTTCCGTTCTGGGGAAGTGTAGATTCTAAAAATTCCTCTAAAGTAGGAATGCCTGGGTTTCCCATTTTATAGAGGGTAATACCTGTTCCTGCCAGCTGTTTTTCCGCCTGGATAAAATATCTTCCGTCGGTCCAAAGTCCTGCGGTATCCTGTGTGATAACGGCAGTACCGGCGGAACCAGTGAAGCCGGTTATAAAGGCTCTGCTTTTGAAATAAGCACCAGTATATTCGCTCTGGTGAAAATCAGCAGATGGAATCATATAAGCGTCAATGCCTTTTTCTGACATCAAACGACGTAATTCTGCAATTCGTTCTGTTATATTCATAGAAAAACCTCCTTTTCGAAAAATTATAACATATTTATTTTATAGAGTAAAACAAAGCGGTAAAGAAACGTGAAAAAATTGTCAGAAATGGTTAAAAGTGTTTGCTTAATTTGAAATCTTGTACTATAATCTATCATGGCAGAGATTTTTGAATATAAAAATATATATAAATGGAGGATTGACTTATGAGCAACGCAACATCTAAGAGCCTTGCAAGTACAAGAATTGCCGCTTTACTTGATGAAGGCAGCTTTGTTGAAATTGGTGGCGCTATTACAGCGAGAACAACAGATTTTAACATGCAACAAAAAGAGACTCCAGCAGACGGTGTCATCACTGGCTACGGAGTAATTGATGGAAACTTAGTATACGTTTATAGCCAGGATGCAACTGTATTAAAAGGTGCAATCGGTGAAATGCATGCTAAGAAAATTGCTAATATCTACGATATGGCAATGAAAATGGGAGCACCTGTAATCGGTTTAGTTGACTGTGCAGGATTAAGACTTCAAGAAGCTACAGATGCTTTAAATGGATTTGGCAGTGTTTACTACAAACAAGCAATGGCATCTGGTGTGATTCCACAGATTACAGCAATCTTTGGAAAATGTGGTGGTGGTCTTGCAGTAGCATCTGCTATGACAGATTTCACATTTATGGAAGGGAAGAATGGTAAATTATTCGTTAATTCACCAAATGCAATTGAAGGAAACGAAGTTTCTAAATGTGATACGGCTTCCGCACAGTTCCAAAGTGAAAAGTCAGGTCTTGTTGACGCAGTGGGAACAGAAGAAGACATTATCGAAGAAATCCGTGCACTCGTATGTATGTTACCAGCAAACAACGAAGATGACGCTTCATACGAAGAATGCTTAGACGATTTGAATCGTGTTTGCGAAGGCATCGAAAATGCAGCTGATGACACAGCGCTCGTTGCAGCTATGGTTTCTGATGACAATATGTTCTTTGAAACAAAGAGAAATTATGCAAAAGATATGGTGACAGGTTTTATCAGATTAAATGGTATGACTGTAGGTGTAGCTGCAAACCGTTCAAAAGTATATGACGAAGAAGGAAATGTGGCAGAAGAATTTGACGGCACACTTTCAGTAGCAGGTGCTAAGAAAGCAGCTGATTTCGTAGAATTCTGTGACGCATTCAGCATTCCAGTAGTTACATTTACTAATGTAACAGGTTTCAAAGCATGCAAATGTGCAGAAAAATCATTGGCAAGAGAGACAGCAAAACTTACTTATGCATTTGCAAATGCAACAGTTCCAAAGGTTAACGTGGTAATCGGTAAGGCTTACGGAAGTGCATACGTGACAATGAACAGCAAAGCAATCGGTGCAGATATGGTATACGCATGGCCAAATTCTGAAATCGGTATGATGGATGCTAACTTGGCAGCTAAGATTATGTACGCTGACGCAGATGCAGCTACAATCAACGAAAAAGCAGCTGAATATAAAGAATTACAATCAAGCCCAATGGCAGCAGCCAGACGTGGATATGTTGACACAATCATTGCACCAGCAGATACAAGAAAATACTTAATCGGTGCATTTGAAATGTTATTTACAAAGAGGGAAGAACGTCCATCTAAGAAACACGGAACAATTTAGTGAGGTGAGGCAAGTGAAGAAAAGAATTAGTTTATTACTATGTGTTCTTATCATGGCCCTCGGCTTAGCAGGATGTTCTGATAAGAGCGATGCTGCATCTTACGATTCAGAAACAATGGAGTCATTAGCAGAATTTATTATCAGTAATTTCTCACAAATGGAAGATGCTGATATGGATGCATTCAAAGAATTATCTGATTATCAATTGGACTACACACTTATGCAGAGTGGTCTTACAATTGAGGGTGAAGATTTCATTGCAATGATGGATTCGTGGGTAGCAGCAGAAGAAGAGTGTGGTGCATATGTAAGTCACGGTGATTATGAAATCGAAGTGAAGAGTGACGGATATATGGTTTCAACATTAGCTGAATACGAAGAAAGACAGGCAACCATTCAGTTTAGCTTCAATGAAAAAGAAGTATTAGAGTCTATGGACGTATCAGCAAAATTCTCTATGGGAGAAATTCTGACAAAAGCTGGACTTAACACATTATTAGGTATGGGTACTGTATTTGCAGTATTAATTTTCCTGGCATTTGTTATTGGTTCAATGAAGTACATTCCAGTACTCCTGGATAAATTAAGCAAGAAAAACAATACTCCAGCAGCAGAAGTAAAACCAGCAGTTGTGGAAACTGCTCCAGTTGTAGAAGAAACAGATGATTTAGAATTAGTTGCGGTTATTACAGCAGCAATTGCGGCAGCAGAAGGAACAAGTTCAGATGGATTCGTAGTTCGTTCAATCAGACGCAGACCATCAAATAATTGGAATTAGGAATCAATTTAGGAGGAATAGAAACATGAAAAGCTATACAATTACAGTAAATGGAAATGTATATGATGTAACAGTAGAAGAAAATGTAGGCGGAGCAGCAGCTCCAGCACCAAGAAAAGCAGCAGCTCCAGTAGCTCCAAAAGCAGCTCCGGCTCCAAAGGCAGCAGGCGCAGCAGGTGGAATTAAAGTTGAAGCAGGTGCAGCAGGTAAAGTATTTAAGATTGAAGCAAGTGTAGGACAAAAGGTTTCAAGAGGAGATGCAGTCGTTATTATTGAAGCTATGAAAATGGAAATCCCTGTAGTAGCTCCAGAAGATGGAACAGTAGCTAGTATCGATGTGGCAGTAGGCGATGCAGTAGAAGCAGGAGCAGTTTTAGCAACATTAAACTAATCTGACATCGTAATTGACTACACAGGAGGTTAAAAATGGAATATATAGTAAATACATTAGGAAACCTCGTTGAGCAGACCGCCTTTATGAATTTGACATGGGGCAATTTCATCATGATTGGTGTTGCTTGCGTGTTCCTATATTTAGCGATTGCAAAGGGGTTTGAGCCACTTCTTTTGACGCCAATCGCCTTTGGTATGTTATTAGTTAATATTTACCCTGACATTATGGCAGAGGGTGGATTACTTCACTATTTCTATTTGTTAGATGAATGGGCAATCCTGCCTTCCTTAATCTTCATGGGAGTTGGTGCGATGACAGACTTTGGTCCGCTTATCGCAAATCCAAAGAGTTTCTTATTAGGTGCAGCTGCTCAATTTGGTATTTTCGCTGCATATTTAGGTGCTATGGCTATGGGATTCTCAGACAAAGCCGCAGCAGCTATTTCAATCATTGGTGGTGCTGATGGTCCTACTTCTATCTTCTTGGCAAGTAAACTGGAACAGACAGCTATCATGGGACCTATCGCGGTAGCGGCATATTCTTATATGTCACTGGTTCCAATTATTCAGCCACCTATTATGAAGTTGTTAACAACAGAAGAAGAACGTAAGATTAAAATGGAACAGTTAAGACCGGTTTCAAAATTGGAAAAAATCCTGTTCCCAGTTATCATTACAGTTATCGTATCATTAATTCTTCCTACAACAGCACCACTCGTTGGTATGTTAATGCTTGGTAACCTTTTCAGAGAATCAGGCGTAGTAAGACAGTTGACAGATACAGCTTCTAATGCGTTAATGTATATCGTTGTTATCTTACTCGGTACATCCGTAGGTGCTACCACAAGTGCAGAAGCATTCCTTAACTGGGATACCATCAAAATCGTAGTTCTTGGACTTGTTGCTTTCGCATTCGGTACAGCAGCCGGTGTATTATTCGGTAAGTTAATGTGTAAGATGACAGGTGGAAAAATCAATCCACTTATCGGTTCGGCAGGTGTTTCTGCGGTTCCTATGGCAGCCCGTGTATCACAAAAGGTTGGTGCAGAAGCTGACCCTACAAACTTCTTACTTATGCATGCGATGGGGCCAAACGTTGCTGGTGTAATCGGTACTGCAGTTGCAGCCGGAACATTCATGGCAATCTTTGGTGTTAAATAGAATTGGAGGACATTATAATGGAAATCACAAAAAAACCTATTAAAATTACTGAAACAATTTTGCGTGATGCACATCAGTCTCTCATTGCTACAAGAATGACAACAGAACAAATGCTTCCAGTTATTGAAAAAATGGATAAAGTTGGATATCATTCAGTAGAATGCTGGGGCGGTGCTACATTCGATGCATCACTTCGTTTCTTAAAAGAAGATCCATGGGAAAGACTTCGTAAATTCCGTGATGGATTCAAAAACACAAAATTACAAATGTTGTTCCGTGGACAAAACATCTTAGGATACCGTCCATATGCTGATGACGTGGTAGAATACTTCGTTAAAAAATCAGTATCAAACGGAATCGATATCATCCGTATTTTCGACTGTTTAAACGATATTCGTAACTTGCAGACAGCTGTAAAAGCTGCTGTTGCAGAAAAGGCAGACGCTCAAGTAGCTCTTTCTTACACATTAGGTGATGCATATACAATGGAATATTGGATGGACATTGCCAAGAAAATCGAAGATATGGGTGCTACATCAATCTGTATCAAAGATATGGCTGGTCTTTTAGTACCATACAAAGCTACTGAATTAGTTCAGGCTATGAAAGAAGCGACAGACCTTCCAATCCAGCTTCACACACACTACACATCAGGTGTTGCTTCAATGACATACCTGAAAGCTGTTGAAGCAGGCGTTGACGTAATTGATACGGCGATGTCACCATTCGCACTGGGTACATCTCAGCCAGCAACAGAAGTTATGGTTGAAACATTTAAGGGAACACCATATGATACAGGATTTGACCAAAACTTATTAGCTGAAATCGCTGATTACTTCAGACCAATCCGTGACGAAGCTTTAGAATCAGGTTTATTAAATCCAAAGAACATGGGTGTAAACATCAAGACTTTATTATACCAGGTTCCAGGTGGTATGTTATCAAACTTAACATCACAATTAAAAGAACAAGGTGCAGAAGACAAATACTATGAAGTATTAGAAGAAGTACCACGTGTACGTAAAGATCTTGGTGAACCACCACTTGTAACACCTTCCTCACAAATCGTTGGTACACAGGCTGTATTTAACGTGCTTATGGGTGAACGTTACAAAATGGCTACAAAAGAAACAAAAGATATCTTAAGTGGAAAATATGGTGCAACAGTTAAGCCATTTAACGAAGACGTTAAGAAGAAAGTACTTGGTGAAGACGCAGAAGTTATCACATGCCGTCCAGCTGACTTGATTCCAGACGAATTAGATACACTTCGCGCTGAAATGGCACAGTGGTCACAACAAGAAGAAGACGTATTATCATATGCGTTATTCCCACAAGTTGCAACGGATTTCTTCAAATACAGAGAAGCTCAGCAAACAAGAGTGGATCAGACTGTAGCAGATACAGAAAACGGAAGTTATCCAGTATAAGCTTGGTATTAATATTTTTTAATATTAGATACACATTAATCTCAAAAAAACGGGCTCAGCCATTGCGGCGGGCCTGTTTTTTTTGTATGATATAAGAAATATGATATTTATTTTACGAATGAGGGAATGAGGATTTATGAAACAGGAATTTTATGATGCGTTGGAAGCAAATCCCGTGATTGCTGCTGTGAAAGACATGAGCGGACTGAAAGAATGTTGTGGGCAGGAAGATATCAAGGTTGTATTTGTTTTATTTGGAGATATATGTACGATTGGAGATATTGTGAAATATGTGAAGGATGCGGATAAAATAGCAATGGTACATACGGATTTAATTAGTGGACTTGGCTCCAAAGAGGTTGCAGTCGATTTTATTAAGAAGCATACAGAGGCGGATGGAATCATTACAACAAAACCCGCATTAATCAAAAGGGCGAAAGAACTTTCTATGTGTACCATACTTCGATGCTTTATGCTTGATTCTATGGCATTTGAAAATATTAAGCAGCCACAATATAATGTGAAACCTGATTGTATCGAGGTATTGCCGGGAGTAATGCCGAAAGTCATTAAGAAGATATGTAAGCTGATAAAGACTCCAATTATAGCAGGAGGACTTATTACAGATAAAGAAGACGTCATGGGAGCATTGACAGCAGGAGCGATTTGCGTTTCGACAACGAATCCAAAGGTTTGGAAGATGTAAAGGAGGATTTTTAATGGCAAAGTATGTAATGGCATTGGACGGAGGTACCACAAGTAACCGGGCGATTCTGTTTAATGAAAAAGGTGAAATGTGCAGTGTGGCACAGAGAGAGTTCACACAATATTTTCCGCAGCCAGGCTGGGTAGAGCATGATGCAAATGAAATATGGGCAAGTATGCTTGGTGTTGCAGTGGAAGCCATGGGAAAAGTGGACGCATCTGCGGATGACATTGCTGCAATCGGTATTACAAACCAGCGGGAAACCGCAATTGTGTGGGATAAGAATACGGGTGAGCCTGTACATCATGCAATTGTATGGCAATGCAGAAGAACCTCGGAATACTGTGATTCTTTGAAGGAAAAGGGATTGACCGATAAATTTAGGGAAAAGACAGGTCTGGTCATTGATGCATATTTTTCAGGGACCAAAGTAAAATGGATTCTTGACCATGTGACGGGAGCAAGAGAAAAAGCAGAAAATGGAGAACTCTTATTTGGTACGGTTGAGACATGGTTAATCTGGAAACTCACCAAAGGGGAAGTGCATGTAACAGACTATTCCAATGCTTCCCGCACAATGCTTTTTAACATCAATACACTTGAATGGGATGATGAGATTTTAGCAGAACTTACGATTCCAAAGAGCATGCTTCCTGAGGCAAAACCGTCCAGCTGTGTATATGGATATGCGGATCCTGCATTCTTAGGCGGAGCGATTCCGATTGCAGGTGCAGCAGGTGACCAGCAGGCGGCTTTGTTTGGACAGACATGTTTTACCGCAGGGGAAGCGAAAAACACATATGGAACAGGCTGTTTCTTATTAATGAATACGGGGGAAAAGCCAGTGTTCTCAGATAACGGGCTTGTAACAACGATTGCATGGGGACTTGATGGGAAAGTGAATTATGCGCTGGAGGGTTCTATCTTCGTTGCGGGAGCGGCAGTGCAGTGGCTTCGCGATGAGATGAGACTCATTGATTCGGCAGAGGATTCAGAATACATGGCAAAGAAAGTAAAAGATACCAACGGCTGCTATGTGGTTCCCGCATTTACAGGGCTTGGGGCTCCGCACTGGGATCAATATGCGAGAGGTACGATTGTAGGTATTACGCGCGGTGTGAATAAATATCATATCATCCGTGCTACGTTAGAATCCTTAGCATATCAGGTGAATGATGTGATTGCAGCTATGAAAGCAGATTCTGGTATTGAGTTGTCAGCGTTAAAGGTAGATGGTGGTGCAAGTGCAAATGATTTTTTAATGCAGTCACAGGCTGATATTATCGGAGCGCCAGTAAACCGTCCACAATGTGTAGAGACCACTGCCATGGGTGCAGCATATCTCGCAGGGCTTGCCGTGGGATACTGGGCTAGTAAAGAAGAAGTAATTAAGAACTGGGCAATTGACGCAGTGTTCAAGCCGGGGATTTCAGAAGAAGAGAGAACAAGCAGGGTAAAAGGCTGGAATAAAGCCGTTAAATATGCTTATGGATGGGCAAAAGAGGACTAGATGCCAATAGAAAAGCTGTGGACGAAAATCCACAGCTTTTTATATGATTATTAATTTAAGAAATTACATTTTTCAGCGTTAACGTCTGCCAAATCTTCTTTGCTAGCACTGAGGCTTACATAGAATTCCACGTTGTGTCTCTTTGAAATGTTGTCAAGACGATCAACAAATCTTGGGATGTTTTCAAGAGATACACTTGATTGTTTTAAAATACCATCAATAAAGATTACCTGGATGTCGCTATTTCCGCTAATCATACCATAGAGGAAACCTGTATATTCGTCAATGTTACGGATTGATGGATAATCAGCCATGCAAATTGCTCTGATATCGAAAGATAAACTGTATGTATCATTGTGGCTATTTTTAATGAATACTACGTTTCCGTCACATTCCTTTGCTTTTATATTTGCAGCTTCAATCATTTGTTGAGTTTTGCCGCTACCTTTTTGCCCTGTTAATAAATTTACCATGGGAATCACTCCTTTGTTTCTGTATTTTCCTTGCGGTCTTTTTATATGGACTCATTATACATCAGATTTTGAATTAGGGCAACCAAATATCAAAAAAATTTCAAAGAAAACTGATTTTTTACTGGAAATATGTTAAAATGAGTGACAGAGGTAAAAGATGAGGTGAAAAGTATGAATGGAAATGAAAGAAGAAAGGCGATTATCGATTATATAAGAAAAAGTTCTGCACCGGTTTCGGGGACAAAATTGGCAGAGGTGTATGCTGTGAGCCGCCAGGTGATTGTGCAGGATATCGCATTAATCCGGGCTGGCGGATATGAGATTACATCGACCAACCGCGGATATATTTTGAACGAACCGATGGCAGTAGGGCGTGTGTTTTACGTGAGCCACACGGATGAAGAGTTGGAAGCGGAGCTATGCATGATTGTGGATATGGGCGGAAAAGTAGTGAATGTTATGGTTGACCATGAAGTGTACGGGAAGATGGAAGCAGATCTTAATATTTCTTCTAGAAGAAATGTACAAACCTTTATGGAGGATATGAGGAGCGGAAAGTCAAGTCCGCTAAAGAATATTACATCCAATGAGCATGCGCATCTCGTTGAGGCGGAGAGTGAAGAAATTTTGGATCTCATTGAAGAAAAACTAGGGGAAATGGGAATACTTAAAGAATAGAATATCTGGAGGAATAACCTATGACAAGATTGGAAGAGCAGATTGCCTTTATTGTAGAAATTGATAAAGTAAAGAATGTTTTCAGACAAAGCTATCTTGCGGATGGAAAAAGGAGAGAAAATGATGCTGAACATTCTTGGCATATTGCACTTATGGCAGTGCTTTTGCAGGAATATGTCGGGGAACCCGTGGATGTAGCGAAGGTGATGACTATGGTTTTGATTCACGATTTGGTGGAAATTGATGCGGGAGACACTTATGCGTACGATTTGGACGGAATCGCTACGAAGCGTGAAAGAGAATTGGCGGCTGCGGAGCGCATTTTTGGAATGCTTCCAGAAGACCAGGGAGCCAATTTTAGAGCTTTGTGGGAAGAATTTGAGGAATATGAAACGGCAGATGCGAAGTTCGCACATCTTTTGGATAATTTTCAGCCGCTTTTACTAAATATAGCATCGGGTGGTATTAGCTGGAAAGAGCATGAGGTGAGAAAAGCCCAGATTTATAAGCGTAATGAAAAGATTGAAGAAACATCGAAACCAATCTGGGAATATATGAAAAAAGTGATAGATGAGAATATAGAAAAAGGGTTTATTAAGCCGGAATAGGGAAATTTCTGCTTACATTTCGTAGCAGGTTTGTGATATAATTTATGTGTGAAACGTGTTGTTTTTAGGGAAAAACGTAAGTCCAGTTTCGTTGGTAGTTTTAGAAAGACGGTGGAAAAATGTTTAAGGTAAATGACACAATTATGTATGGAACACAAGGTATCTGTAAGATTGTCGAAATTACGGAAAAAGATTTTATGGGAAGCAAGAAAGAATACTATGTACTAAAGCCTATGAATGATAAGGCGGCTACTTTATTTGCACCAGTGAATAATGCAAAAACAGGAGGCAAGATGCGCAGAATTCTTTCAGAAGAGGAAATTCATCAATTAATCGAATCTATGCCTGGGGAAGAAGCAAATTGGATTCCGAATGAGAACGAGAGGAAGGAATGTTATAAGAGGATTATCGCAAGTGGTGACCATGTGGAACTGATTAAGATGATCAAAGCACTCTATATTCATAAGCAGGAGAGGGAAGCAGAAGGAAAGCATTTGTATCTTTCAGACGAGCGGTTCTTTAAAGAGGCAGAGAGAATTCTTTATGACGAATTTCAATACGTTTTGAATATTCAAAGAGACGAATTGCTGCCTTTTATATTTACGAGATTGACAAATTCCCAAGATGTGATACAATAACAAAAGATTCGTTTAGCCAGCCTTTTCGTCGCTTAGTAGACGAAAGGGCTTTTTTTATTCAATAAATTAAATGAAAGGATGATATTAATCATGGCAATACCTTACAATCATAAGGCAATTGAAAAGAAGTGGCGTGAGAACTGGGCAGCAAATCCGGTAAATGTCCAAGAAGATGAGAATGGGAAAAGACAAAAATATTATTGTCTGGATATGTTTCCATATCCATCAGGTAATGGTCTTCATGTAGGTCACTGGAGAGGGTATGTAATCTCTGACGTATGGAGCCGTTACAAATTATTGCAAAAGTATTATATTGTTCATCCGATGGGATGGGATGCATTTGGGCTTCCAGCAGAAAATTATGCAATTAAGATGGGGGTTCATCCGGCAATTTCTACGGCTGAAAATGTAAAAAACATCAAAAAACAAATCAATGAAATCGCAGCTCTTTACGACTGGGATATGGAAGTGAACACAACAGATCCAGAATTCTACAAATGGACACAGTGGATTTTTGTGAAAATGTTCAAAGAAGGACTTGCTTACGAAAAGGAATTCCCAATTAACTGGTGTCCATCATGTAAGACAGGTCTTGCAAATGAAGAAGTTGTAAATGGCAAATGTGAACGCTGTGGTACAGAAGTAACAAAGAAAAATCTTCGTCAATGGATGCTTCGTATTACAAAATATGCAGATCGTTTATTGAATGACCTTGATAAATTGGACTGGCCGGAAAAAGTTAAGAAGATGCAATCGGAATGGATTGGCAAATCTTACGGTGCAGAGGTTGATTTCCAGGTAGAGGGAAGAGACGAAAAGATCACCGTTTACACCACCAGACCAGATACATTATATGGTGCAACATTCATGGTACTTGCTCCAGAGCATGCGTTGGCAGCAAGCCTTGCTACTGATGAAACCAGAGAAGCAGTAGAACAATACATCTATGATTCTTCTATGAAATCAAACGTAGACAGAATGCAGGATAAAGAAAAGACAGGTGTGTTCACAGGTTCCTACGCAATCAACCCATTAAATGGGGAAAAAACACCAATCTGGTTAGCAGACTATGTTTTGGCAGATTACGGTACCGGCGCAATCATGTGCGTGCCAGCCCATGATGACCGTGACTTTGAATTTGCTACAAAATTCAATATTCCAATTATCCAGGTTATCGCAAAAGATGGCATGGAAATCGAAAACATGACAGAAGCTTACACAGAAGCATCTGGAACCATGATTAACTCTGGCGAATGGAATGGTATGGAATCGGCAGTTCTTAAGAAAGAAGCTCCGCATATCATTGAAAAGCGCGGTATTGGAAAGGCAACTGTTAACTTTAAATTACGTGACTGGGTGTTCTCTCGTCAACGTTACTGGGGCGAACCTATTCCAATTGTTCATTGTCCAGAATGTGGTGCAGTACCAGTTCCGGAAGAACAGCTTCCACTTACATTACCAGAGGTTGATTCTTACGAGCCAACAGGAACAGGAGAATCTCCACTTGCAGGTATCGAAAGCTGGGTAAATACAACATGTCCAGTTTGTGGCAAGCCGGCAAAACGTGAGACAAATACAATGCCGCAATGGGCAGGCTCTTCATGGTATTTCTTACGTTATGTAGATAACCATAATTCAGAAGCGTTAGTTTCAAAAGAAAAAGCACATGAAATGCTTCCAGTAGATATGTATATAGGTGGTGTAGAACATGCTGTTCTTCACTTATTATATTCTCGTTTCTACACAAAATTCTTATATGATATCGGAGTAGTTGATTTTGATGAACCATTCACAAAGTTATTCAACCAGGGTATGATTACTGGTAAAAACGGTATCAAGATGAGTAAATCAAAAGGAAACGTAGTATCTCCGGATGATTTAGTAAGAGATTATGGATGTGACTCGCTCAGAATGTACGAGTTGTTCGTTGGTCCACCAGAGTTAGATGCTGAATGGGATGACCGTGGTATCGACGGCGTATATCGTTTCCTCAGCCGTGTATGGAATCTTGTACAGGACAGCAAAGACAAGAACGTGGAAGCTACAAAAGAAATGATTAAGGTTCGAAACAAGATGGTATACGATATTACCACTCGTTTAGAGAACTTCAGTTTAAATACTGTAATTTCAGGTTTCATGGAATACAATAACAAGTTGATTGAAATTTCAAAAAAAGCTGGCGGTGTTGACGCAGAAACCCTCAGCACACTTGCAGTATTATTGGCCCCATTTGCTCCACATATGGCTGAAGAGCTTTGGGAACAATTGGGACATGAAGGAACCGTATTCAATGCCGGATGGCCAACCTACGATGAAGCAGCTATGAAAGACGATGAAATTGAAGTGGCTGTTCAAATCAATGGTAAGACAAGAGCTGTTGTTACAGTGCCGGCAGATGTGTCAAAGGAAGATGCAATTGCAGCGGGTAAAGCGGCAGTAGCAGATAAATTAACTGGAACAATCGTAAAAGAAATCTACGTTCCTGGAAGAATTATTAATATTGTACAAAAATAATAGTGTTAACAATATTTTATCGGTAAAGATAATATAAAAATATTGTAAATTGTCGTAATTTGTTGTACAATAATGTAATAAAATTACAGACAAGGTGTGCATAAAAACAGAAATTACAAAATAATAACGCTTGAAATTGTTTGAGCGTTATTATTTTGCGAAAATGAACTGTAAAATATTGCTAGTATGTCTGTACAAAAAAGAATTAGGGAGTGAAGCGATGAACATTAAAACGTTTAAAGATACATTCACAAGAATGTACCGCAATTCAACGTATCGTATCTGGCTTTGGGTACTTGGTTTCTTCACAGTGCTGATTACATTTATTACCTATAAGTGTAGAAAAGGTAAAGATGCATTCGCAGGAGTGAAGACGAAAGTAAGAGAAGAGCTGGATGCGCAGAACCTGAAAGAAAAACTTTTAGCAGATGCTATCATTCAGGTTAAGAAGAAAAATGAATACTTCAGAAAGACTGCATCAGACAGTGATGTAGAAAAAGAAGCAAAAGCGATTGCTAATAAGAATTTTGAGACAATTCTGCACGACAAGGCAAAAGAAATTGCTGAAATGCAGAATATCAAAGAAATTACAATGGCTTCATGTTATTCAGACCTCATGGATAATATGTTGTTCAGAATTATTTCAATTGTAATTTCTTTACCAATGTATATCATCATGTTCTTATTCACAAGACCAATTGCCAAATATGCAACAGAACGTATCTTCATGATGATTTTCGTTCTTTTCGGTGTAGTATGGCTTGTATTTACAATTTTATACATAGCACCTATGGATGCGTCTAAAAATATCCTCGGTCCAACAGCTACTCAGGATATGATTGATTCATGGAAGAGCATGCATGGTTTAGACCAACCATACCTTGTACAATTATTTAGAACATTTAAAAACTTAATTACATTTGATTTGGGGAACGCATATCAGGATAATGCACCTGTTATGGAAGCGATTGGTTCAAGATTCCCAATCACACTTCAGGTAACATTCTGGTCAATGGTAGTTGCTTTGGTGATTGCAATTCCAGCTGGTATCATTTCAGCAATCAAACCTTATACATCATTTGACTACATAGCGATGTTCTTTGCATTATTAGGATTATCAATTCCTAACTTCTGGTTGGGGCTTATGATGATTCTGTTATTTGCGATTAATCTTGGATTGCTTCCTACGAGTTTCGACCCGAATAACTGGATGACCTTAATCATGCCGGCCTTCGTTGTAGGTACTGGTATGTCCGCTTCCATTGCGCGTATGACTCGTTCCTCTATGATGGAAGTTAAGACATCTGACTATGTTCTTACAGCACGTGCAAAAGGTTTGGCAGAAAATAAAGTAGTTTTAAAGCATATTTTAGGAAATGCGATGATTCCAATTATCACAACAGTTGGTATGTCATTCGGTGGATTACTGGGTGGTGCATCTGTTACAGAAAAAGTATTCAACATCAACGGTATCGGTTCTTACATTGTTGATAAACAATTTATTCCTGATATCCCAGTAGTTCTTGGTGGTGTAGTTTACCTTTCATTCGTAGTTTCGCTTGCAAACTTGGTAATCGATATTCTGTACGCAGTAATCGACCCACGTATCAAGTCTAAGATGAAGAATTATTAGGAAAGGAGAGGTGCTTAAAATGGCTAAAGTAGAAAATCAAAAAAATATCGATTTTTATCAGAAAAAAGTAAAAAACAGAAAATTAGGCGGCTCTCTTGAATTTACAACATCAAGATTTGCATATCAGCTTACATCTGTATTAGCAATTTTCTTATTATTATGGCAAGTAGTAATGCCGATAGCGCAGGGCAATGCTCCTTCTGTGATAATGATTATACTTACGGCAGTATTTGCTGTGGAAGCTTTATTACAAATGTTTGTAATGAAGAAAATTGAGAAGGAAGTAACTGGTAACGAAGGACAGATTTCTGATGCAACTAGAAAGTTAGGTGTGCTTCTTATCATCTGTCTTGTTACAGGTAATCTTTTCATGTTTATTGCAGGTGCAATGCTTGTTAAGAAAGAGAAGAACTTAGAATATCAGTTAACGATTTATTCTTTCTTAGTAACTGTACTTATCATCTTTGTTTCTTTCATCAATCTTTTCAAAGAAGCACAGGTAGAAACATTCTGGTTAGGTATCGGCCTTTATGTGCTTTATGCGTTATTAAACCTTGTGATTCTGGTTGCAGTTAACAAGTATACATTTGGTAAAAAACCAGATAAGAAATTTATTCCTTTTGCAGTAATTTCTATTTTGGGTATCGCATTAGGTAATGTGTTCTTATTTGTATTAGGTCTTATTACAATTGGTAAGTACCGCAATAAGAATGAAGAAGTGAGTGTAGAATGGATAGATATTATTGTTCGTCTGTTCAGAAACTATACAGCTGTTATTGGTGTGCTGCTTGTAGTATTCTTTATTTCGCTTTCTATCGGTTCAAATCTTACATTTGATTACGATATTGCGATTTCAAACAACTTTGCTGCAAGACTTGCAGAGCCAAGCCTCAAATATCCATTTGGCTGTGACGAATATGGCCGCTGTGTATTTACAAGACTTGTATTTGGTGCCCGTATTTCACTTATCATCGGTTTAATTTCAACAATTGCACCGATTATCGCAGGTGGACTTCTTGGTGCGATGGCAGGATATTTTGGTGGTAAGATTGATAACGGTATTATGCGTGTACTTGACGTATTTAACGCTGTACCATCTATCCTTTTAGCAATTGCTATCATTGCTGCATTTGGTGTAAGTACAATCAACCTGGTATTAGCGCTTTCCGTTTCGAGTATTCCTGGATATGCGAGAATCGTGCGTGCACAGGTTCTCGGCGTATCAAACCAAGAATTCGTTGAAGCTGCAAAAGCATGTGGTGCTAAGAACGGAACGATTATTTTCAGACATATTATTCCGAACTCATTAGCTCCAGTTATTGTACAGGCTACAATGGGTATCGGTTCTGCCGTACTTTCAACATCATCATTATCTTACTTAGGTCTTGGTGTTGAGCCACATGTTCCTGAATGGGGTAACGTACTTAAGGCTGGTTCTACATTCCTTGAAACCAATCCTTACATAGCAATCTTCCCGGGTCTTGCTATTATCCTCATCGTATTAGCATTCAACTTCTTCGGTGATGGTCTTCGTGATGCACTTGACCCTAAATTGAAATAATAACAGGAGGTAAGAAATGGAAAACAATAAAGTTTTAAGTGTAAAAAACCTTCATGTTCACTATGTTACAAGCGAAATGACAGCAAAAGCTGTAAATGGCATTGATTTTGAAGTACAAGAGGGTAAGGCTCTCGGACTTGTTGGTGAAACAGGTGCTGGTAAGACAACAACAGCCCTTTCTATCATGCAATTGATTCCGGACCCACCTGGAATTATTGTTGATGGTGAAATCGAGTTTGAAGGAAAAAATGTAATTTATAATACAGATAAAGAAAATGAAGCAATGCGCGGTAATGGTATCTCTATGATTTTCCAGGATCCAATGACAGCGTTAAACCCTATCATGACAGTAGGAGAGCAGCTTGCAGAAGTTGTGCTTACCCACGAAAAGGTTTCAAAAGCAGAAGCAAAGAAGCGTGTTATTGATTTATTGGAAATCGTAGGTGTTAAGGCAGACCGTTACGATGACTATCCACACCAATTCTCAGGTGGGCAAAAACAGCGTGTTGTTATTGCAATGAGTCTTCTTTGTAATCCTAAACTGCTCATTGCTGACGAACCTACAACAGCCCTTGACGTAACAATCCAGGCGCAGGTTCTTGATATTATCAATAATCTTCGTGAAAAATATAAAATGGCTATGATTCTTATTACTCATGACCTTGGTGTAGTTGCAGAAACATGTGATAATGTAGCAATTATGTATGCTGGTCAGATTGTGGAATCAGGTACAGTTAAAGAAGTTTATTTGAATCCAAAGCATCCTTATACAAGAGGTTTGTTTGAATCTATTCCAAAATTGGATGATGATGCAACGGAACTTATTCCGATTGAAGGTGCAATCTCAAATGCGGCTGATTTGCCTACAGGTTGCTACTTCCACCCACGTTGCCGTTACTGTCAGGAAATCTGTAAGAAACAGCAGCCATCACAGCATGGTGACGAACATAAATTTATGTGTCACTTTGACTTATTCAGCAAGGAGGAAAAATAATGGAAAATAAGGAAAACCAGGTTTTAATTGAAACCAAACGTCTTAAAAAATATTTCCCTGTTCCAGCAGGATTTCTCCACGCTGTAGATGATGTTAACCTTACAATCAACAAAGGTGAAACATTAGGTATCGTAGGTGAATCTGGATGTGGTAAAAGTACATTAGGACGTGTTATTCTTCGTCTTCACGAAGCAACAAGCGGTGATGTGCTTTACGATGGTATGGATATTAATAACTTTTCTGCAGAAGAAATGCGTTTCATGCGTCAAAATATGCAGATTATTTTCCAGGATCCATATGCATCATTAAACCCTCGTATGACGATCGGACAGATTATTGAAGAACCATTAAAGCTTCATAAAATCTACAAGACAGCAGAAGAGAGAAGAGCAAGAGTTGAAGAACTCATGGATTTAGTAGGATTGCCAATGCGTTCTTACAACCAATATCCACACGAATTCGACGGCGGACGTCGTCAGCGTGTCGTTATTGCACGTGCACTTTCTATTAATCCACAATTTATCGTATGTGATGAACCTGTATCAGCTCTTGACGTATCTGTACAGGCACAGATTTTGAACCTCCTTATGGATCTTCAAAAGAAAATGGGACTTACATATATGTTCATTTCTCATGATTTATCAGTTGTAAAGCATATTTCAACAAATATCGGAGTTATGTACTTGGGACAATTGATTGAAAAAGCTCCTAAGAAGAACATCTTTGAAAAACCATTACATCCATACACAATTGCTTTATTGTCTGCGATTCCATCAACGAACGTATTGCAAAAGAGCAAAAAAGTTATTTTGAAAGGTGAAATCACTTCACCAATCAACCCTAAAGTGGGATGTCGTTTTGCGACACGTTGTCCATTCGCTACAGAAAAATGTATGAACGAAAACCCACAATTCGTAGAAGCAGTACCAAATCATTTTGTGGCATGTCACAGATGGGAAGAAGTGGCTAATGGTACACTGAAATACGAAGGACAATAGAAATATGCGTTTACAAAAATTTCACAAATACTTTACAAAGTGTTTGTAATATAGTAAAATTGACGCATAAGATTGAATGTTTAGCCAAGGTGGCTTTACATAAAAAAATAAAACAAAAAAAGGAGACGGTAACAATGAAAAAATTAGTTGCTTTAGCACTTTCTCTCGTTATGATGTTCTCTTTAGTTGCTTGTGGTGGCGGCAAAGATGACGAAGGCGAAAAAGTGAAAATCACGTTATTAAGTTATTCTGCTCAAGAAGCAGCAACTAACATCTTACGTGACCAATTAGTAAAAGCTGGTTTTGATGTTACAACAAACATTCAACCAGACTATTCTAGTATGACAACTGTAGAAGAATCAGGAGAATGGGATATCGTTATGTCTGGATGGACAACAGTAACAGGTAACCCTGACTACGCTACAAGAGATATCTACGCTTCATACGGCGAATACAACGGTGGTGGAATCAACGATGAAAAAGTTGATGAACTTATCGACAAAGCTGCTGGAGAAACACCAGCTCAATACGTTGCAACTTACACAGAACTTGAAAACTATCTTGTAACAGAAAAGGCTTACACATTGCCATTATATGCTTCAAGAGGTATCCGTGTAGTAAACGATGACGTTGTTGATATCAACACAGTTAAGAACCCACAATCTCGTTCAGCATTCTGGGAAAATTACTCATATGTTGATGCATCTCAAAATGAGACAAGAACACTTATGATGTACAACACTATGGCTCTTACATCATTAGACCCAATCCAAGCTAACGATGGTTCTATCAACCAATTATCATCTAACATTAACATTCGTATCATCAACATGACAGAAGATGACCAAATCGAATCAGATGGTTCACTTTCACTTAACTATGCAATCGCTGAAGGTAACCAGGCATTCTACTTCATCCTTCGTGATGACGTATTCTTCTCAAAAGTTGTTGACAAACATGTACAAGCTACTGACATCCTTGTTGGTGGTGAAGACGTTGTATACTCTCTTACAAGAGCAGCTAACCAAAAAAGCGTTGCTTCACACAAGACATACAACTTACACAACCATATGTCAAACATCTCTGTAGTAACAGATATGAACGAACTTAACACAGTAAAAGATTCTGATACAGGTGCTACAATCCTTGAAACATTATCTAAGGATCTTGCTACACCAGTTAGCACATTAGTAGCTGCTGACGCTGATGTAAACAATGCAGCAGGTGCATACCAAGTTGTTAAAGTAGAAACAGGAACAGCTTTCCCACAAGTACTTTACTACTTAGCTCACCAATCAGCTGGTATCGTTAACAAAGAACAATGTGAAGCTTACAACTCAAAATTCACAGTTGAAGAATACGATCCAAATACACACGTATGCTACGGTGACCCACAGGCTGTTAAATCTGGTGAAAACATGCTTTACTTATCAGGTCCTTATGCACTTGTTGAATACACAGATTACGAAATCAAATTCGAAAGAAACCCAGGTTACATGGCTGGAACAGAATATGCTCCAAAGATTGCTAATGTAGGTATGAAATTCTACAAAGATTCTACATCAGCTGGCTTAGGATTCCGTAACGGTGAAATCGACATCATGGACTCATGTAACACAAATGACGTTGCTACATTTGAAAAAGAAGGATACCATGTATTCAACTATGTAAGACATGCTACAACATACTGTGAATTCAACATGGCTGAAGGAAAACCAATGGCTGATGTTAACTTAAGAAAAGCAGTTATGTATGCTGTTAACCAAGAAGACTACATTACATACAACAGTGGTCTTGTAGGTAAATTATATTCTTCATTCTCTACATTAATTGACACAGGTAACGAACTTAAATTCGACCTTGAAAAGAGTGCAGAATATCTCCAAAAATACTTAGACGCTCAAAAATAAGTCTAATTAAGAAAAGAGCACCTCGCATGAGGTGTTCTTTTTTGTCTCATTTTATTGAAAGAATGGTTATGAAAGAGTATAATTAGAATATTAGGATAAAACAAGTGGAGGACAGCTTAATGAGTTTTGGAGCTACAGTAGCACAAATCATGTCATTATTTTTGATTATGATAGTCGGCTACATTATGAATAAAAAAGGAATTATCGATGATGCGGCAAATGTGAGATATACAAGATTAATACTCAACATATCTTTGCCGGCCCAGATTATCAAAGCTTTTATAGAAAACCAGGGAATCGTATCCAATCAAGTAGTACTTATGGTGTTTGGAATTTCAATTGCAGC
This sequence comes from Tyzzerella sp., assembly GCA_017465565.1. Taxonomy (GTDB): domain Bacteria; phylum Bacillota; class Clostridia; order Lachnospirales; family Lachnospiraceae; genus Faecalimonas. Next base: position 4,397 of record JAFTWA010000051.1, on the reverse strand, counting down.
ATACGCCATTTATGGGATTGTAGGTGCAGTCTTTGTGTTTTTAACAAAAGTTCCGAAAAGGCAAAGAGGAACATACATGTTCATGATGATGTTTGGAAATGTTGGATATATGGGATTTCCGGTAATTCAGGCAATTCTAGGAGATGAAGCTATGATTTATGCGGTCATTTTTAATGTGGTATTCAATGTTTTAGTATATTCCATGGGAATTGTGTTAATTAATAGTAATGAGTCTGAGGCTCATTTTGAAATTAAAAAGCTCCTAAATGTACCTTTTATATCAGCGCTAATTTCCATTGTATTATACTTTACAAATATTAAGCTTCCTGATATGGTGATGGATAGTTTAGACATTATGGGGAATATGACTACACCGGTTGCAATGCTGATTTTGGGATCAACCATTGCAAATATGCCAATTAGGGAATTGTTTGATGAGTGGAGAATTTACATTTTTACAATATTTAAATTGGCGATTATTCCGATTATTGCAATACTCTTGATGAAACTTGTACCAGTTGAGTCAGAACTTATTACAGGATGTATGATTATTCTTTCTGCGACACCAGTTGCGACGAATACGACAATGCTTGCGATTGAATATGGTGGAGATATTAAGCTTGGTTCTAAAGGTGTATTCTTTACGACAATTCTTTGTATGATTACAATACCTTTGATTACTGCAATTTACTAGAGAGGAGATAACTTATAAATGAGCATTTTGAATGTAGAACATTTGTCACATGGTTTTGGAGACCGTGCGATTTTTGGAGATGTTTCTTTCCGTTTGCTGAAAGGAGAGCATATTGGTCTTGTAGGTGCAAATGGGGAAGGAAAGTCAACGTTTTTAAATATTGTAACTGGTAAGCTGCAGCCAGACGAGGGAAAAATTGAGTGGGCGAAGAACGTCCGTGTTGGCTATTTAGACCAACATACAGTATTGGAAAAAGGAATGACGATTCGTGACGTATTAAAGTCAGCATTTGCATATCTTTTTGAGATGGAAGCGGAAATGAATCGAATGTTTGAACAGATGGGAGAGGCAACGCCTGAGGAGATGGAACGTCTCATGGAAGAAACCGGAACCTATCAGGATTTGCTGGACCAACATGACTTCTATATCATTGATGCAAAAGTCGAAGAAGTGGCACGTGCATTAGGTCTTCTGGATATTGGACTCGAACGTGATGTAACAGACCTCAGTGGTGGACAGAGAACGAAAGTGCTTCTGGCAAAATTGTTATTAGAAAAACCAGATATTCTGCTGCTTGATGAACCTACCAACTATTTGGATGAAGAACATATTGCATGGTTGAAGCGCTATTTAATCGAGTATGAGAATGCATTTGTATTGATTTCTCATGATATTCCATTCTTAAATGAAGTAATTAATATTATCTATCATATGGAAAATCAGGAGCTTAACCGCTATGTGGGCGATTATGATCATTTCCAGGAAGTATATGCAGTGAAAAAGTCTCAGCTTGAAGCAGCGTACAAGCGTCAACAACAGGAAATAAGTGAGCTTAAAGACTTCGTTGCAAGAAATAAAGCCCGCGTTTCCACTAGAAATATGGCGATGTCGCGCCAGAAAAAATTAGACAAGATGGATGTAATCGAGCTTGCAGCAGAAAAGCCAAAGCCAGAGTTTAACTTTAAAGTGGGACGCACTCCAGGAAGATATATTTTTGAGACGAAGGATCTGGTGATTGGATACGATGAGCCGCTTTCCAAACCACTTACACTTTCTATGGAAAGAGGGAACAAAATTGCCCTTGTGGGTGCAAATGGCATTGGAAAGACAACGCTTTTAAAAAGTATTTTAGGACTCATTGAACCACTGAAAGGTTCGGTTGAGTTAGGAGAAAATCTACAGATTGGCTACTTTGAACAGGAAGCAGCGCAGGATAATAGGACAACCTGTATCGAAGAAATCTGGCAGGAGTTTCCTTCTTACACGCAGTATGAAGTGCGCTCGGCACTTGCTAAATGTGGTCTGACGACAAAGCATATCGAGAGTCAGGTACGAGTACTAAGTGGTGGTGAGCATGCAAAGGTTCGTCTCTGCAAGTTAATTAATAAAGAAACCAATATTCTGTTGTTGGATGAACCGACAAACCACTTGGATGTAGATGCCAAAGAGGAATTAAAGAGGGCGCTTCTTGCGTATAAGGGCAGTGTACTTATTATTTGCCATGAGCCAGAGTTCTACCGCGATGTAGTAAATGAAGTCTGGGACTGCGCAAAATGGACGACCAAAGTTATATAGTTTATTTTGTATAATGAATAAAAGCATGGAAAAGAAGCCTCATATTGGATGAGGAATTACACATGCATTCAGGATGCCATTGCACCCCAATTACAAAGGGATGTGATGGCATTTCTATCGCTTCAATGATATCATCACCAGCCCTGCCGGACACAATCAAATCCTTTCCAAGCTGGTCTACTGCCTGATGGTGAAAGCTGTTGGTGTAGGCAAAGTCGCCCAGATAGTGATGGAGCTTCGTTTTTTCTGTAAAGAGAACTTTATGGCTGATATCTTTGCGGAGCTGGCTGGTCTGCATGTGGTTAATCACAGAGCCTAAAGCTTCTAAATCCTGATAAATGGTACCGCCACAGGCAACGTTTAAAACTTGCATGCCGCGGCAGATAGCAAAAATTGGCTTCCTGCTTTCAATAGCAGCTTTCATCATCCGTATCTGAAATAGGTCGAGCGAAATATCAGTTTCCCGCAGTCCATATGCAGGTTCCATACCAAAAAGCAGAGGGGTAATGTCACCGCCTCCACAGAATAAGAAGCCATCACAGAGTGAAACGTATTCAGCAATAGCTGTCTTTGATTTGACAAGCGGTAAAATGATAGGGAGACCGCCTGTCTGCTTTATTACCTGAATGTAAGCATCTGTAACAAATTGTTTTTGTTCGTGGATTCCACAAACGACGATTCCGATTTTAGGTTTCATACATACTTCCTTTTTTGTATAGGATAGACTATAATAATAGTAATTATGCAGGGAGCGTGAAAAATATGAATTTAATTGATTTACACTGTGATACACTTTTGAAGTTTATGTGGGAGCCGGGAACAAATTTGCGAGAAAATAATTTCTCTATAGATCTTGCAAAGATGAAAAAAGCAGGAAGTCTTGCGCAGTTTTTTGCCTGTTTTATCTTTGTGAAGCGTTTCCAGGGGGAAGATATCTGGGAGCAGGGGTATGAGCATGCACTGCGAATGATAGAACGTGGAAAGAAAGAGTTTTCAGATAACGCAGACCAGATTGCAATTGCAAGAAATTATGAGGAAATCATAAAGAATAAAGAAGCAGGAAAGATGTCTGCAATTTTAACAATTGAAGAAGGCGGTATTCTGAATGGGAAGATGTCATATTTGGAGGAGCTTTATCGTCAGGGAATCCGGCTGATTACACTTACCTGGAACTGGGAAAATTGTCTGGGTTATCCAAATAGCAGAGAAGAAGCTGCGATGCAAATGGGATTAAAGCCTTTTGGGATTGAAGTCGTGGAGCGTATGAATGAACTGGGTATGCTCGTAGACGTATCGCACCTGTCAGATGGTGGCTTCTGGGATGTACTAAAATACAGTAAAAAGCCAGTCGTTGCGTCTCATTCCAATGCAAGGGCGCTCTGCAATCATCCGCGAAATCTGACGGATGAGATGATTCATGCGCTTGCAGAAAATGGGGGCATTGCGGGAGTAAATTTCTATCCTTTATTTGTGCATGAAAGTAATAAAATTACTACAGAACATTTGGCAGACCATGTGGAATATATGTATAGAAAAGGCGGAGAAGATTTTGTTGCCATGGGTACAGATTTTGATGGATTTGATGACGGAGAATCGACCATTACACACATTGGGCAGATGGATGAGGTCTTTGATGCGATTAAGAAAAGAGGATTCACAGCATCGCAGATGGATAAGTTTTGGTCGGGGAATGCACTTCGTGTTATAAAAGAATCTTTATAAATATGCAAAATACGAAAGGGACTGTTGTAAAATTAAAAATTCAAAAATATAATTAAGGGTTTTAGCCACCACTTTTTGTGGTGGTTTTTTTGTGAGATTTATTTAGTGTTGCATACAAATTCATGTAAATACCCTGGGATTTTCCTTATACAAAATTTTGATTCTCCCAAGGAAAATAAATTGTCTTTTTTAGCCCTTCTTCCATAATTTTTAAGTAGATTTTTCTTTATGGCAAAAAAGTATTCTTAGATTCCAACAAATCCGCAAAATTGTTAGCGTGGAATACAAGTTTTTCTGCATAAGGAAAATCACAAAATGAAATTCATCTTTCAATTCACAGTTACTGTTGTGTGAAGTTAGGCCTTCAGCTGCAAGTTTCTCTAAAGTGTCCCATTCTCAAGAAGTT
>JAFTWA010000001.1 GCA_017465565.1 Tyzzerella sp. | reverse complement strand
CCATTCAAATCTACAATATTTAACTCCACACCAAACAATGTAGTAATTCCCATTTTTGTTCTTGGCAGTGATTTGTAATTCATAAAGTATTCTACTCTGCAAGATTCCTTGACAGCAGGTCCATGTTCGGTAATTCCAATGATTGACAAACCTTTTTCAGCTGCTGCAGCAATCATCTCATTCATCGTATTATATGCATGTCCACTGGCAATGGTATGAGTATGCAGATCCATTAAATCTTTCATGTTATTCATCCCTTCCCTCAATATGAATGTTACCAGAAGTCAGTTTCAAATCTCTGGAAGAAGCACCTATATAAATTGTAAAATCATTGCACATCAGTTCAAATTTTTCAGAGTTTTCATTATAATCTTTGAAGTCGTCTAATGATAGTGAAATATGCACTTCCCGCTCTTCTCCAGCATCTAAATAAACTTTTTTGAATGCTCGCAGCTGACGCAATGGTTCACCTGCTTCAGGAATGGTACGTCCCACATAGAGCTGCGCTGTCTCTGCGCCTCGCAAATCTCCTGTGTTTTTTAATGTGAAGCAGACTGAAATCTCGTGTTCTGTTTGGCATGTCGACAAGTTACTATAATGAAAGGCAGTATAAGAAAGTCCATGTCCAAAGCAGAACATAGGGTCAATCTGATCTTTGTCGAATCCTTTATATCCTACAAAAATACCTTCGTTATATTTGCAGTTTACAGCCTGATACTCACCGTATCGCACAGCTGGATGGTCTTCCAGATGATAAGGCAATGTAAATGGCAGTTTCCCGCTAGGATTAATCTTGCCAGTTAGGACATCTGCAAAAACCAGACCTGCATTCATTCCTGCATACCATGTCCAGAGTACCGTATGAGCCATGTCAATCCAAGGTAATTCCACAGGAGAACCGGCTGTAATGGCTATAATTGTATTTGGATTTGCTCTTAAAAGCGCAGGGATTTCCTCGTTCTGAATATCCGGAAGCTTCATATCCTTGCGGTCAAAGCTTTCGGTGTCTCCACTGTGGTCAATACCACCACAATAAATAACGTAATCGACTGATTTTGCTTTTTCGCATAATTCATCAAGTGATACGATGGTGTCGAGTGTATCCCAAAATAGTGTAGGAGCAATTTCTGTGTTTGGAGACAGAATGATAAATTCCGTTGTGTCTTCTGGTGTAAGTTCTAATGTAAACAGATACGAACCATTATCCGGTGTCAGTTCACAAAGTTTATCACCATTACAATAGAGAATGTCTCCAACATTCCCTGCAAATGTAAATTCATAAGAATGTCCTTCGGTAACCTTCAAACGCGCAATATAACGGTGAGAACTATACCCTTTTTCTATTCTTGGACCCCCATGATAAGAGACAAAACACTCATCTGAAAAGTCGCTATTTCGGTATGCTTCGCAACGGAAAGCACGACAACCGGCACCATAATCTATAATTTGTAACTGGTCAGTAGGAATCGTAACAGGTACTTTGCTTGTTGTGCGTGCAAATTCAATTTCACAATCTTTGAAACGTTCCCTGATTCCTTCTAGCAGTGAAATCTCATACAATGCTTTTACTCCACTGCTATTTCCACCAGCACCATGTTTTTGAATCGCATTATTACCAACAACTAGAAGTTTTTTTGCATCTCTTAGAGGCAGTTTGTTTTGGTCATTTTTTAGAAGAATCATAGCTTCAGAAGCAATATCATAGGTTGCATCTTGATGCTCTTTTGTGTTGAAACTACCTTCTTTTCGTTCTTCAGAAAACTTGTTAATTCGAAACATTAATCGTAAAATGCGACGCACCTTGTCATTCAGTGCCTCCATTGCTTCTGGCGATGTACGAACTAATTCTTCAAAAGCATCTGCAAGATAATATTCATTGTATGGCTTATTAGTACCCATTTCAATATCCAGACCACAAAAAACAGCATCCTCGGTATCATGAACACCGCCCCAGTCACTTAGATATACACCATCAAATCCCCATTCATTTTTCAAAATATCATTCACTAGATATTGATTATGACAGCAATGCTGATTCTTATACCTATTATAAGCTCCCATAAAGGAATATGCATTTCCCTCTTTTACAGCCGCCTTAAAACCTCTTAAGTAAACTTCATGAAGTGCACGGTCGCTCACTTCTACATTAACAAAACCACGGTCAAGCTCCTGATTGTTCAAGGCAAAGTGCTTTACACATGCAGCAGTATCGCATTCCTGAATAGCAGTAATAAGAGGTGGCAACATTTTCGATGTCAGGCAAGGATCTTCGCTGAAATATTCAAAGTTTCTTCCGCAGAGCGGATGGCGGATAATATTGGCACCTGGACCTAATATGATATCTTTGCCTCGAAACCGCGCTTCTTCTCCAAGTACTTTACCAAATGTCTTGCACATTTCAGGGTTCCAAGTAGATGCCAGTGCAGTATTCGTCGGTAAGTAAGTACAAAAGTCATCTGTACGTCCTGCAGATAGCCAGTTGTGACGCTGCGCTTCCTCGCGAACACCATGAGGACCGTCAGACATTGTTAATTCATCAATTCCGAGACGTTCCACGGCAGAAATTGTGAATTTGGAATTTGCATGGCAAAGAGAAACTTTCTCAGCAATGCTTAACTTATTTAACAGTTGTTCTACTTTTTCTTCTATTGTGTTCATATCGTTTCATATCCTTTCTTTTAGTATTTACAAATCGTAATACTCTTGAAAAAGCTTACTCATCCGAGCCGCCTCTTTTTTCGTAGGCATTTCACAAAAAATCCTAAGTAGTGGCTCTGTACCCGAGAATCTCGCAATAATCCATCCACCATTTGTAAAATAAACCTTGCATCCATCTTCGTAAGAGATTTGCTTCGGTCAATTTAGCTGTGAAGAAAAATAAGAAGTTAGAAACAATCTTCAAACCAACTTCTTTTTCACCTTCCAATATTTGACGCACTGTACCTTTATGTCTAATATCCAAAACATTGGACTTTTCTGCTCTTTTAATCTTTACGCCATGTACGAGAATCCCCGGTGTTTCCGTTTCTTGCCACATAATACTTGTTTGATTGAGTTCTTCATCAAAATAACTCGAAAAGTACCGAAAAGACTCTGAACGGTTGATAAAATCTGAAATTGCTTTTTCACGCTTTATACAAAACATTTCATAAACATCATCATGCTCTGGAGTGACATCTTCCATGCTTATATGAATCGGATAATCCTCCTCTGCCTCTCGGCAAAAAGAACCATTCGCATAGATGTTCAAAAAATATTGCGGATATTTCACATACAATTCGTCCAATGTCATAGTATAAATCGAATCTCCATATGTTTCCCAAAGTCTTGCCAATTGCCAATAGGAAATCTTTGTTTTCGCCGTTCTAGAAACATAGGGATGTATGTTCCAATTCTCAGGAACATATACCATACATGCACTTTTCTTACCAAATTGATTTGTAAGTGCTTTGGCTTCATACATAGTTGGAACAAGATGGACAATGGCCGGAGCCTTCAAATCCTTACACAGAAACAGTCCCGCTTCTCCGTAAAAAAGAATGCCCATCTGCTCCTTCTCTACATCAAATTTCAAACTTTCATCAGACAAATCACTTACATGATATATTTTTTTACCTAGTTTTGACGCTTGCATCATATCCTCTTCCATCACAGAGGACCACATTGGTTCAGAAAGAACGAATATTAGACTACTACTGTTCTGAATCATTCGTTCTTTCTGCTGAATCTGATACAATGCCGAATTCCACTCCGGTACATATGAATACTGATTCTTATAATCACTCATACTTTTTATACTCATTCTTCAACTCTAAAAAATAATATCTGCTTCTCTCATAAATGGAAGAACGGTTCCTACATTATCTCTTTCCGCATATTCAAGAATAAGGTTACCAAGAGCGACATCAGAAATAGCAATACCATGAGAAGATGTAATAACAAACTCATCCTCATTTGCACGTCCAACATTGGTTCCATTGATGATT
>JAFTWA010000015.1 GCA_017465565.1 Tyzzerella sp. | reverse complement strand
ACTGATGGATTCTTTATTCTGAATGATTTTCTCTACCCATTGTATTTTTTCTTCTGGAGAAATTTTACCCATAGAAAATGCCCCCTTCCAGATAAACAGTTTTATTTTTTTAACTGTCTACCTAAAAGGGAGCATATCATTTTACTCGAACGCAGGGGCTTATTTCTAGATGTATTGTGTAAATCTAGGTAACGGCTAATTCATTAATTCTCCATTTACTTCTGTAGTTTCTTCCACATCTATCGAAGACGTATCCGAACCCTCTTTTGGAGTATCGCCTGCTCCATCATCCGATTCGTCTGATGTTGTGTCAGTCACTGTATCCGACGTTGTATTTGTCGTGCCATCCGCTGTCGTATCAGTCGTGCTTGTGGCATCTGGTGTTCCTCCAACTGGTGCCTCAGTCCCTTCATCTGCAGAAGTATCTGTTTCTGCGTTTACGGGATTCTCTGTTGGAATGGTCGCAGTTGCATTATCGCCAACTTCCCGCAACGCTTTCAAAGCAGCTTCAGATAACCCATAATCAAGCACAGCATTTGCCACCTCATTATTCCCACTGTAGCTTCCCCAGTTCGCTACAAATTCCACTGTCATAGTTGCTTCAGGGGCCAAAACAATCTGCACCTCCATGCTATCTACCTTCACTTCCTTATTGGCTTCCATATAGATTCCAATTGGTGTCGTATAAATCTCATTCTGTACAGTTCCTATTTTTGTAATAATCTTACAGTAACCAACAGACGCATCTCCTGCTTTTGTCAACATAAATTTATAAGTCTTATTATCTGTTTTACTTTGATTTTCCAACACGTATTCGCCAGTAACCTTGGTCACGCCATCCGACTCAGTAACATCCGTAATATCCAGCGAATAGGTCGCTGATTTTATGACATTAACTCCAGAGGTCACACTGCTCGAAAAATACGCATACGCTGAAAATCCCATCATCGCCATCCAAATTCCCATGACAACAACAGACATGGCAATTCGCGCTATGAAAACTTTCTCACGAATCTTGCCTTCTTCAGGCAACTCAAAATATTCTTCGTAAATCTTCACAATGCCTTCTCTTATCTTCATGCAGTAAACCTCCTTCCCTATTTTCATTCAAATATCTATAAATCTAACCCTTATAAAGGTGCCCCTTCCTGAACCGCCTTCACAGTAATACCCAGTTCCACAGTTGGTACCTCCACACCACGATAATTGGCTGCATTACCAACCTCTTCCGGCATGCGCACGATAAGTGCCACAAAACGCTCCTGCTCTGGCTGTAGGGTTACGCTATCCTGCTGCGCGTATGTGTTCAGCGGATAACTTGTACTTTCTTCGATTTCTGGAAAATCAGTAATCGACTTCAACTTCGCCACCTCACGGGTAAGCGCCTCCTCAGAATCGCCGAAAATCACGCCATACTTCAAATAATTTGGCAAATAAATATCGTTTCCAAGAACACTCTTTGCGGTGTTCACAGAATTCACATCTACCGCAAGCTTGTAGTCAAATGGCACATCGCCTTTGTTCTCAACTTTCAAATACACCACCTGCACATATCCTGGTTCGTACAAAGCTTCATCATCAAACACTTTCGTATCCACATCAATTTCTTCATACAAGCCATTTTCAAGCTTGTGCGAAACCACCAAATCCAGCTCACCGATTAAAAATGTATTCTGCTCCGCATCTGTGGTATCAGTAAACCATGCAATCGTCGTACCAGTTCCCATAAGTCCCCAAAGCACCAGCAGACAGATACTGAGGGTTAAAGCTATCTTCGTGTATGATTTTTTATTCTGTTTCACGCTTCATCCCTCCTTTACAAATCTTTAAATATTTTGCTCTTCTTTCTTTTGTCCTTTTTTGCGCCAAATGAACCAGATTACAATCACGAGAGCTGCTGCCACCGTCATCGCAACCCATAATGTCATATCGGCATCATCGCCCGTTTTGGGGTCATCTCTCTCAATTGGGAATTCTTCTATCATAAATTCCCAGTCCAAATACCCTTCCTTATGGGCGTAATTGTTATCCATCTCCTCTGGCACATCGAGAATCACATTCAGATTCACTTCTCCGCCAGAATAGAGTGTTCCGAGGCACACCCAATCCGTAAGCTGGGCTGTTTCATTTGCTGCGGCATCAAACATATATGCCATGGTATTGTCTTCTGATTTTTCTACACGCAGGTTCATCTGCGAAAGAAAATCTGGTGACTCCCCATCCTCATGCGCCCCAAGGGAACGCATATAAATCTTAACCTTCACTTTATTGGAAGCATCATTTCTCACTGTAATCTTCTGCGTAATACTATCACCTGGCATTACGTCCTTGAAATTCGGGAATAAATCTGTCGGCGAATAATCGCTTCCCGGTGCGAAAATAAATTCACCCGCATCGCCACTGTAGGTGACATTTCCATCCGCTGCGAAGGTTGTCATGGCAGTGGCACATATAAGATGCAATGTGGCAAATAGTGTTAAAAATCTCTTCATCCTACATGCCCTCCTCTTCTTTTGGCCAGCCTGATGCTTCCCAAGGCGCAGAAGCCGGATTATTTTCACTCTGTACGGCATCGGCTGACACCGTCAATGTAAGTGTCTTGCCAAGGTAGCTGTTGTCTACCTTCTCTCCTACGATTTCCACCTCCGAGAAAACAAGCGGAGTCGTCTCACCTGGATTCACAATGCCGTTGTAATAAAACCAGCCATCGTGCTCGGTCCAGTCTTCTCGATTGATATTCAATGCAAAACAATCTTCTGAAGTAAGAACTTCCGAATTCACACCATAGAGAATCTTCACGCGGATATAAAATGGGTGTGTGCAAATATTCTCGATACTCACCTGCTTGCTGACAATATCGCCAGGCATGATGTAAACACCTTCCTCTGGGAACTCCGTTCCCTGGTCGGTTCTCTCGTGAATCTCAAAACTAATATTTCCGGAGGTCACAACATTGGTCGCTCTACCAAAGGTAGAATAGTATGCGAGCGATTCCTGAGAAAGTAATGTAATAACAATAGCCATAAGGGCGATGGCAGTGAATTTAAGTTTAATTTTTCTCATATTGTTCCTCCTTTCATAAGTCTGCTTTTCGGCAATCAAAAGACACAATAAGGATTGTGTCCTTTGATTGCCTCCTATTCACAAAGAATAGGAGACATTAATAATTATTTATTTACAACCTTAACTGTTGTATTGTTGTCTGGGTCAATTTGGAAAAGAGTTGTAAGATTTTCACTAGTAACCAGCGTATCACCCATGTAACAATTTTCAAATACGATAGTACCGTTACCATAACTATCTAAATAATAGTTGTCATTACCTTCTGCATTATTATAAGTATTCTGCTCGAACTTACAATTAGTATATGTAAATGTAGCATTAGCAGAGATACGTTGCGCTGCATACCAAGTACCTTCTGATGTAAAAGTACAATCTGTGAACTGAGCACTACCCAATCCACTATAACTATTCCAATCAGGGATTGTACAACTAATCATTGTTAATTTATGACCATTGCCAATACCGATGTTAACACCGTATGTAGCTCCTGTTACAATAACGTTTTCATAAGTAACATCACCAGTCATTTCACTTGCACCAGAACCACCAACACCAAGACCACGGTATGCACCTGCAACAGTTATGTTTTTAACAGTACCCTCTGTAACAGTCAAACCGCTTTCGTATGCTGCGTCTCCACTGCTTACAGTAAGTGTTTTACCATTTCCGTCAAGAACACTACCTTTATTAACAAATACCTGTCCACCAGCATCAACATCAGAAGTCATAACAACGTCAACGCCTGAAGTAAGCGCAGCCGCTATATCTTCAGCCCCATCTACATATGCTGTAGTTTCTTCATATACGATTTTTCCATCTTCGCTATCGAAAGAGGTACAAATTGCGTTTGCGCCTAAATTACAATTATTAATTGTAACAGTAGCACCACCCTGAGGCATCACACCTTCTGAATAGTCGTCCTCAGTATTGACATTGGAATAATCGAAGCTACAATTGGTAATTGTGGTATTACACCAAGCGCGGATGGTTCCATAATTACCGTTACCATAAAATTCACAATCAGAGAAAGTCACACCAGACAAAGAGCTTCCGTAGCTAACCCAACCGTGGAATGCACATCCTTGGAAATCAATAGTGCCCTTGCCACCATCTGTGTGATATGCATACGAGCTTGTCGCATCAAATACACAGTTTACAAAAGTTACGTCTCCTTGAACATATGAATAACGAATACCGACTGTATCTTCGAATACGGCATTATAAATCGTAACCTTAGTATCTGCTGGGAAAGTATAATTCTTGAGAGCATTTAAATCCTGTCCAGAAGCAACAATTACAACTTCGCCACCTTTGTTGTCTGCAATGGAATCTTTAAATTCTGAAACTTCGTTAACCGCTGCAACTGCAACAGGAGTTTCATTCAGTTCTACCTCACCGTAATTCTCACGAACAGTTGCATTAGAAGCACGCCCTACAATACTTGCCATATTTCCGTTTGTTTTGTCTTCATCATATTTACCATCTACAGTTGTATAGTAAAGTGAAACATTTTCTACAGTATTGCCATAAGCACTAACCGCTCTGTTTTCACCTGAAACCATACCAACAATACCACCAAGATCTCTGTATGCATATACCTTGGAATCTATAGCCTTGTTATTGTAAATATTACCGTTAATAGCATAACCTGCGACTACACCGGCTTTAGCACCGCCATCATACGTTCCCTTAGTATCATCCCAATAAGGATTTGCAATAATCACAGCGTTTTCTACTGCACATCCTGCAACACAATCTTTTGCAAGATATCCACCACCAAGCACAGAACCTACATAGTCATAACCTACAACAGTAGCACCATCAATTGTTACATTGTAAATGCTAGCAGCATTTTTTACGTAACCAACTAAACCAAGCCATTTCTCACCTGACACATTTAAGTTATAGATGGTATAGCCTGCACCGTCTAAAGTACCGTTAAAAGGAGCAGATGTTGTACCGATAGGAGTCCAAGCAAGGTTGTTCAGATCCATATTGGCAGCAAGAGTAATTGTAATACCTGTAAATGCATCACCTGCATTAACGAGTTTTGCTAAACCTGCAAGTTGTTCAGGTGTAGAAAGTTCATAAGTCTTTGCATTTCCTGTGTACCAAGAGGTGTCAGCAGTGCCATCCCAGATAAGTCTAGGAGCATTTACATCATACTGATTGTCGAAAGAGTCGTATTCAACAGTGTCCTGAGTAGCATAAACGCTGATAGAAACACCTTCAATTGTAAGACCCTGATATTCATTTCCTGCAGATTCCTGCATATGTCCCTTAATAGTAAAAGGATCAGATTCTGCACCTGCAATAAGATTACCAGTCATGGTATCAAGGGCTACACCGTTAACTGTCCAGTCAATAACCTCAAGCAGCTTAAGATCTCCCTTTGCCCAAGTAACAACAATTTCATACTTAAGTGCTAAATTACCCTGGTTAACTATCTTAAGTTCTGGTAATTCATAAGTACATCCTGGTTCCCAAAGAACCGCTTCATTAGCAGGTGCGTCAGCAGCCTTTACAAAATTGAGAACCTCACCTTCAGCAGAAACCCATTTTCCTTCACTATTTTTCATCATTAATGCAACATCAAGTGTACCAGACTGAATTGAATTAACGCCTGCTGATGCGTTGTCTGTAAACCATGCAAATGTTGTTCCAATAAACATTGCCATACAAAGTATCAAAGCCAATACACTTGAAGTAAGAGTACGTTTTGTACTTTTCTTATTATTCATTTTCATTTCCTCCTAAATTAGCATTTCATTTTGTCTCTTCTAATTCAACACAAGCGAATGCCGAAGACTTGTGTATTCTGTCATTTGTTTATTCTGTAATTGCCATACCAACTTTTTGGAAAGCAGCGTAAGCATTCTCTCCTACGTTTTCTGTTTGAACAGCTTGTGCTTTAACATTGATTGAAAAACCGCCTTCAAATGCAGCTGCCTGTTCTTTTGTTAAAGATTCTGGAATCTTTACATCTGTGAAAAGAGTAATATCGTTGCCACTAGCTAACTTTTCATTGTAATACAGAACATAAGTAATTGTGTCTGTTGAACCTTCAATATCTTTGCTGATATTGTTCCATTTTGCTTCCTCAAAGCCAACGAATACATTAGTCATGTCATAATCGATGCCAACTGCATTAATCCATGCTGTTGCATCAGAGATTTCAACAATCACACGAATGTATTGCTCATAATGACCTGTATTGGCGACATGTGGTTCTTTCTTAAGCACATCACCTGGAAGAATATCCGTATATGTATCCCCTGCAGGTACTTTTTCTGTTGGAGAGTTCTCTGTATACTCCCATACATCCACAGAGAAGATTTCTTCTGGGGTATCATCTTCCGAGTCAGCCACATAGAATTCATTCACTACTTTATCGCTATCACTAAACCAAGCAAGTGACCCCATAGAAAGGATTGCGATTAAAGATATTGCTAAAGCTGACACAAACACTTTTTTCTTATTAAGTTTCATTTTGTTTCCTCCTTTCCTCAAAGATATTTATTTCAAAATCATGGTTACTGGAATTCCACTAAGCAACCACGAATTTAAAACCGAAGTTAAATTATTCCTGTACTTTCGTAAAATCAGGTGCTTTACCTCCAAATGCAGTATCAATTGCATTTGCCGCACCATTCTCAAAGCCTTCTGCCTGACATCCCTGTGTTGCCACGAGAACCTTTACAGGGCTTGTAATGTCGCAAGCATAGAAAGTATAGGTTTCTCCATCCTCATTGAGCGTGCAGAACTGTTTCGTGCCATTATTATCTTGCACATCAACGGTTTCTTTCAGATAAACGCCTTTCAATACAGGCTCGGCTGTTGTCTCTTCTTTTTCCAAGGCTTCTGTATATGTAAAAGAGATTACTGAATAAGAAATGCCATCAACTTCCACATCGTCCCATGTGTTACTATCCTTTTCCCATTTTGCATCCGCTGTTTCTACATCTACTGTGTCAAGAACAAGAATGTCTTTTATTGCCGTAGGTACCGCGATAAAGGTGCGCACGTATGTGGCATTTTCGCCTGTACTTTTTACATTTACAATTTTGTCAACGTAATTCACGTCTTCACTAGGCGATGTAACATTTACGATAGGTAAAAGCACCTGACTCTGTGTAAATGCTGAACCGTCCTCATTGGTTTCATTTTGTTCAATTTCTACGCTTCCAATCGTAAAAGTGTTTGTTGCTGAATCTTCGGCAGTGAACCACGCAAGTGTTCCGCCGACTGCAATTGCAAGCAAGGCAACAACCAAAGATGCTACTACTAGTTTCTTTTTCATCTCTTATTCCTCCTTTTTTTCTTTTTCCCCAAAAAGTCTGGCAGGAATACTGCGATGATAAGCACCGCTCCCACTCCTAAGGTGATGTACATTCCTGGTGGGTTCTGTATGAAATCAGACACATACCCCAGCATAGGAATGCCAAACTGCGGCACGCCTATTACATTATTAAAGTGTACTGGTGCCGAATCTGGAGTGTCATTTGCAAGTCCTTGCGTATAGAAATGCTGATTTTCTTCGTCTATTTCGATGACCATATGAGTCGCAACCACCAGATCTTCATTTAAAACAAATGTGATTGGCGTTCCAACTTCTATATCGTATAGGTTTACTTCCTTTACATAGATAAGGTCACCTACACTGTACTTCGGCTCCATACTTCCTGAGATAACATTAAATACGCGGTATCCCATAAGCCTCGAGCCCATAAGGAATACAGCACAAAGTACAATCAGAATAACCAGGGCAGTTGAGACAATGTCCCATATTTTTTTAAGGATACTTTTCTTTTGCATACTACTCATCACCTTCCTCTGTAACCTCTTGTTTTTCAGAAGGTGCTGCGGCAGTTTTCTGCTGTGCCTCCATTTGTGCCTTCAGAGCCTGCAATTCTTCCATCAGTTTCTGACTTTCGGCTCGTTCCGCCTCAATCTTACTTCTTTCGGCTTCCATTTCTTCCATCTGTTCATTTCTGTAGCGGCGGAATAATTTGATACAGTTAATTCCCTGATAAAGAATCAAGAGCATAAACGGAATAAAGATACATACGATGTACCCCTGTGGTGTCTTCAAGAATTGGAAAAATGTTCCCACCTTTGGAAGATGCGTCTCATATTTCCCTAAAATGTATGGGTATGTAACCACGGTCTCATCATCTGTATCTGTTGTTGTACCATATGTAACAAAGCCAGGTTGTCCATTTACATCCGTCGTAGCTCTACGAATCTTATGGGTGATAACCTCGCCATAGTTTTCTGTATCCTGAGAGATATAAGAGATAATATCTCCCTCTTTTAATGTAGAAGGGTCTGCCACTTCCTTAACGAGCACCAAATCTCCCGCATCAAAATCTGTCTTGCTCATGGAATCAGAAAGAACAATGTATGCTCTGTAACCGAAAAGATTCCTATCGTTTCTATTAAATGTAGTTACTGAAACAATTGTAAAAATCATCATACCAACGGCCAAGAACACCAGTAACCATATAAAAATACTTTTTATGATATTGATTGCCTTTTTCATGTTAATTCCTTTCTCTTGCACATTCCCACCAGGAATATACCCCCACTTTTCATGGTCATTATACCGTTCAAATCGGTACAAGTCAACTTAAATCGGTAATTTAACTATGATTATTACCGATTCTATCGGTATATACTACACGCAGAGAGGTGATCAATGTATGGATGATAAGTTTATTAGAGACCGAATTTCCATTCTCCGGACTAAACAGGGTATTTCGGAATATAAGATGAGTTTGGATTTGGGACACAGTAAAAGCTATGTTCAAAGTATTTCTTCTGGGAGAGCATTACCATCCCTTTCCGAATTTCTTTATATTTGTGAATATTTGGGAGTGACACCTGAGGAATTCTTTGATAAGGAACTTGAAGAGCCACAATTAATTCATGAATTGACGACAACAGCAAAGAAGTTGTCTGCTGAAGATTTGGCTATATTGATTAATTTGGCAGAACGATTGGGCAAAAAATAAGAAGCTATCGCAATTGATAGCTTCTATTTTAATTAATTACGCCACATTCAAATATGGCCTTAACTTTTCCACCAAAACATACACCCTTGTTCCTGGTGCCGATTTCGACGGCAATTTCCCATAATTCTCTTCCTCTAGCCTTTTCGCATTACTAATTGCGACATCCATATATGGATATAGAACTGCATACATATCGTTCCTATTTTTGTAATACTCTCCTGCATTGATTCCTTTTAAATGTTGCGATAGTTTTGGCCAATATTCTGTTCTATGCAAATCCGAATGCATATAACTAAAATGTAACAAGAACCACAACTCTATGCATTGGTTCGACCATATGGCATGGTATTTTGTTTCTTCCGTACTAATCTTTTCACACAATGCTGCCGTTTTATCAATATGCTCTGCTGGAAAATCGTCTGTATCATATATTAGCCACACATGCTTATACACATTTGGACTCTCAGTCGCTCTGCGTCTTGCCTTTTCAAGCAAACTCAGTGTATTATCGCCTTCTCCGTAAATATCCAACTGTATTCTTCCACAATACTGATCATTAATTGAATCCCTTATTGCTCCAAAATAAGCTGGTTCTGTATCAGTTCCTTCTGTTACAATTAGATGGTATTCTGGCGCAATTTTTTTAGGTTTGTCTCGTCTCGCTTTCATCCAGCCTTTGCTCAAATCACTTTTTTTAGGTGGTTTTTTACTCATTTCCAATCACCACCACTCATCATATTTTGTAAATACGGATCTGCACCATATCTGCCTTCCAAATACTGCTTGCTATAAGAAGCTGTATTATTCACTCTTTCATTATCCTCTCGCCGAATCTCATATAATGAATAAATTTCACTCTCATGATTTTCATTTATTGCTGCAAACCAGATTTCATCTCTACGGAACACCGTATTTTTCATTGTTGTCATATCATGAGATGTAAAAAGTAATTGTGCCCCATTCTTATTAACTTTCTGATTTTTGAACAAATTAATTACATATCTCAAAAGCTTTGGATGTAATTTTGCATCTAATTCATCAATAATTGTTAACCTTCCCTCCTGCAACGCAAGCAATAAAACAGGCAGAGCTGCAAAAAGTTTTTTTGTGCCATCAGATTCTTCTACGAAAGCAAGTTCGTATTTTGCGCCTTGTAACGTTCTTTGCAAGTAAAATTGTTGGTTTTCTTTGTCGTACCGGTAATCCGTAACATCGATGCCCATATCATTTAACAATTTGAGGATTATCTTCTTAAAATTCTCATCTTCTCCCAACATAATCTGCTGCTCTGCCTTGGGATTTGCATAATTTCTAATTATGCAAGTCTCAAACCATTCTTGTACATCCGTAATAATTGGAATGCTATAGTTAATCGCAAGAAACGACAGATATGGCATCTTAATATTTACATCTGTGTTCAACCCAAGACTTGCAATACTCGCTCCTAATGTTATATTGCCTTCTTCCCGCCCATAAATATAAGCCGGTTTCTTTGCTCCTATCTTCTTTCTCGCAAGAGATTCGGATTTAATTTCATCTTTAAAAAGTTCAATGCAATATCTATATTCATACCCTTTTGTACGAAAGAATATCTCAAACGCAGTCGGTTCTGTTGGTGATACCTTATCAAACGAAAACGGTGCACAAGATACCTTCTGCTGCATAATGATTGGAATCCTATTTTTTTCTAAATCATGGATTGGTCTAACAACAGTTGAAATCAGACAGGATAATGCCTGTAGTAAATTAGACTTTCCGCCACCGTTCGGACCGTATATTACACCAACTGGTAATATGTCACTACACATTTCTCGTTTTATTACACTTTCTTTAAATTCAGGAAGCGCTGCCGCCTGAAAATCAAACACTGTTTCATTTTTATAGGACTTAAAATTTTTAAATGAAAATTGACAAAGCATCATATCCCTCCTTTTTTCTATATTATATCCTTATTTCTTGCAAAAATCAATTTTTATATTGTGTTTCATAAAATATTTTTAGCAAAATGCATATAAAATATTATTTTCCGAGTTTTTAGCCTCGTAATATCAAAAAAGGTTGCGCACGCGCAACCTTTTCTACTATCTCGAACATCTAAATTGTAATTCTTCCCATCTTCTATCTACTTCCTTCTGGAATGCTGCGATGAGATGTTCATTTCCTTTTTGGAATAAGTGTTTGAATCTTCCTTGTTTCTTTAAGAACTCTTCGATTGGAAGCTTGTTCTTTGGCTCATAGTTGAGAATCCATTTTCCTTCTACAACTTCAAATAATGGCCAGTAGCATGTCTCCACACCCAATTTACAGATTTCCATAATATCTGGTGTGTTGTATCTCCAACCACGTGGACATGGAGCCATGATATTAAGGAATGCTGCGCCTGGTGTGTAAATCGCTTTTTCAGCCTTCACATGTAAATCCTTAAAGTTCTGTACAAATGTAGTCTGTGCCACATAAGGAATATCATGTGAAGCGATGATTGCAGCCAGGTCTTTTCTGTTCTGCACCTTACCGTTGCTTTCGCTTCCAACTGGTGTTGTTGTTGTATCTGCAAACATTGGTGTTGCTGACGAACGCTGGATACCAGTGTTCATGTAAGCACCATTGTCATAACATACATAAACCATATCGTGGTTACGTTCCATCGCACCTGATAATGATTGGAAACCGATGTCGTATGTACCACCGTCACCGCCAAATGTGATGAATTTGTATGTCTCATCTAATTTGCCTTTTCTCTTTAATGCGTTGTAAGCGCCCTCTACACCACTCATGGTTGCACCTGCATTTTCAAATGCATTGTGGATGTAGCTGTCTTCCCATGCTGTGTATGGGTATGTAAATGTAGAAACTTCAAGACATCCTGTTGCATTTCCGATAACAGCCTTGTCACCTTCGTGAAGTCCACGAAGCACGTTTCTTACTGCGATTGTACCGCCGCAGCCGGCGCACATTCTATGTCCAGGAGCAAGACGCTCTGGTTTGTTCATTGTTTCTTTAAAATTATATGCCATTTTCGTCTCCTCCTTACTCTCTGATTCCCATGTAGCGATAAGTTTCACCTGCATCGCCATCTGCGGTAATCTGTTTTAATGCTTCAAATACGCCTTCCATGTCTTCCACACGCACGTCACGTCCGCCAAGGCCATAGATGTAGTTTACTGCCAACGCTTGTGAGCGAGCGCGGAATAACGCTGACATTACGTCTGCGCCGAGCGGTCCGCCGTGGTTTGTGTATCCCTCCGCTCTGTCCATGATTGCTACTGCTTTTACATTTTTAAGAGCTTCTGCGATTTCCTCTGCTGGGAATGGACGGTATAAACGAATCTTGATAAGACCAACCTTTTCACCCTTTGCACGAAGTGCATCGATGGCATCCTTTGTTGTTCCTGCTGCAGAACCAATCATTACAACGGCTCTTTCTGCATCTTCCATACAGTATTCTTCAAAGAGACCATATTCTCTTCCTGAGATTTGTGCAAATTCTGCCGCAACCTCTTTTACAACTGCCACTGCATTCTTCATGCCTTCAGCTTGGTTGCGTTTTGCTTCCATATAATAGTCTGTAATTGCGTAAGGACCTACAGCCATAGAAGCCTTTGTATTTAATAAGAAGTTTTCTGGTTCATATTCACCAACAAAATTCTTAACTACATCATCTTCTAACAATTCGATATTTTCTACCGCATGGCTTGTGATGAAACCATCCTGACAAATCATGATTGGAAGACGCACGTCTTTGTGTTCTGAAATGCGGAATGCCTGCACCATGTTGTCGTAGGCTTCCTGGTTGTTTTCAGCGTACATCTGAATCCAGCCGGCATCTCTTGCACCCATACTGTCTGAGTGGTCGCAGTTGATGTTGATTGGGCCAGAAAGTGCACGGTTTACCAGTGCCAATGCAAGTGGTAAACGGTTAGAGGCTGCTATGTATAATTCTTCCCACATATAAGCAAGACCACATGAAGATGTTGCTGTAAGCGCTCTCGCACCTGCTGCTGAAGCCCCGATTGTGGCACTCATTGAGCTGTGCTCACTTTCCACTGTAATAAACTCTGTATCTACCTGTCCATTTGCTACAAATGAAGCAAAATATTGAGGAATCTCTGTAGAAGGTGTAATTGGAAACGCTGGGAATACGTCTGGATTAATCTGTCTCAACGCGATTGCCACCGCTTCATTTCCGGATAAACGTTCTCTTTTTCCCATCTTACTTCACCCCTTCCATTGTAATTGCACCGAATGGGCATGATTTCACGCAGATGCCGCATCCTTTGCAGTGGTCTAAATCAAATGCACCACGCTTCATTTCCTTTACTGGAATACAGCTGTCTGGACATACTGGTACACAAAGTAAACATTGTTTACACTTATCTTCAATAAACTCAGGCTTTACAGAAGACCATTCGCCAGTCTTGAACTCTTTGGAAGTACCAGAGCCAACGACAATCATACCCTCTGTCAAATCCTGCCATTTTGTTTTAACGCCTAATTTTGTGATATCTGTTGCCATTACCGTACCTCCTGCATTGCCATTTTAAGTGCTGCCATGTTACCGTCGATAACTTCTGGCTTACTTGCAAATTTGTGTTTGAAAGAAGCTTCCATTTCTTTTAAGAAAATGTCTTCCTCCATAATACCTGCTACTTTTACAATCGCTGCAAGAAGTGGAGTATTTGGGAAATATTTTCCCATGGTTGCCATAGAAACCTTATGGGCATCAATGATATATACTTTTCCTTCATATCCTTTTAATTGTGGAATGATTTCTTCTTTTGTGCGCTGCGTATTTACCAGAATTGCGCCGTCTTTCTTTAAACCTCTTGTCACGTCTACTGTTTCAAGGAGGGACTCGTCTACTACGACTACATACTGTGGTTCATAAATATTTGAATGTACACGAATCTGTTTGTCGCTGATTCGGTTGTATGCTGTGATTGGTGCTCCCATACGTTCTGGACCGTACTCTGGGAAACCTTGCACATATTTTCCAGTCTGGAAGGCTACATCGGCTAATAATAATGCAGCTGTTTTGGCACCCTGGCCACCGCGGCCATGCCATCTGATTTCTGTTAGATTGCTCATCTTTCGTGTCTTCCTTTCCTTATTTCTATTTCTTTACAGAAATGTTCTTCTAAAAAACAATATAAGGGTATTTTACTAGAAGATTGCCATTTTGTCTAGAGTGCACTCTGTTTTATTTGCATAAAAAAGGCTGTCGCAAAATAAAGAAAAAACAAAAATCTCATATTATGGTTTTTTTCTCTCTATTTTGTAACAGCCTCTTTTATTCATTACTATTTTAAGAAAAATGCTGTTGCAACTGCTCCCGGTCCAATGTGTGTTCCGATTGCACTGCCGATTGCTGCAGTACCATATTCTGAGCCATCCTTCTTCCATAAATCAGCAAAGCTTTCTTCATACTTGTCTAAGTTTTCTGAAGTCTTACCTGTGAATCCAAGCATCAATGGTTTTGTGAAATCAACTTCGCCCATTTTTTCTGTTTCAACACCGATTTGTTTGAAGCCTTGTTTCATACCACGTACTTTTGCAGCCATTTCGATTAAGCCATCTTTCACAGTAATCACTGGTTTAATAGAAAGCATGCTTCCTGCAAGCGCTACTGTTTTCGAAATTCTACCACCGCGCTGTAAGAATTCAAGTGTATCGATTAAAGCAACAATTCTTACTTTTTCTCTTTCCACTACAAGCTTTTCCGCAATTTCTTTTGCACTCATGCCAGCATCTGCCAACTGAAGTGCAAAGTCTGCAAGGATACCTGTACCGATTGCTGCTGTCTGACCGTCAACTACGTATACGTTGTCGTAGTCTGCTGCCGCGATGGTTGCACTCTGGCATGTTCCTGAAAGCTTAGACGCAATTGTAATAACAACTGCGCTGTCTCCTGCCGCTACCACTTCTTTATATGTCTCTTCAAAGGCTGCAGGGTTTGGCTGGCTCGTAGTCGGAAGTGCATCGCATGAAACCAATTTGTCATAGAATTGCACATAGTCCATCGTTACGCCATCTAAATATTCTTCTTCTCCAAAATGTACCGTGAGTGGTACGATTTTCACTCTTTCTTTTACTGCTGGTGTCAAATCTGCTGTTGAATCAACAATAATTCTTACGCTCATATTTTTTCTCCTTTTATCTTAAAAATAAATGTAATAGTTTACTATATAAACCTCTATTATAAGGCTGGTATCTCATTGGAAGATCCATCCAGGTTTTCTTATCCACAATACTCTTCGTATGCGAAAATGCCTCGAATCCTACTTTTCCATGGTATGTACCCATACCACTTTCACCTACGCCTCCGAATCCCATCTCACTGGTCGCAAGATGAATGATGCAGTCGTTGACACATCCTCCGCCATAAGAAATGCGCTCTGTCACTTCTTTGATTCTGGCTTTGTCTTCGGAATAAATGTAAAGCGCCAATGGTTTCGCTTTATTTGCCATCATCTGATACACTTCCTCATAATTTTCAAAGGTCAGAACCGGCATAACTGGACCAAAAATTTCCTCCTGCATAACCGCATCTTCCCAAGTAACATTATCCATTACAGTAGGGGCAATTTGCAAGGTTTTTTTATTACTTTGTCCGCCTAAAACCACTTTTTTCTCGTCAATCAAACTACAGATTCTTTCAAAATGCTTTTCATTGACGATTCTTCCATAGTCAGAATTTTCTAATGGATTTTCACCATACTGTTTTTTGATTTGTTTACAAATCTCTTCTACAAATTTATCTTTCACACTGCTGTGGCAAAGGATATAATCTGGCGCCACACAGGTCTGTCCACAGTTTAAGTATTTTCCAAATACAATTCTCTTTGCTGCAAGACTCAATTTTGCAGTGCTGTCCACAATACATGGACTCTTCCCACCGAGCTCTAGCACGGCTGGGGTCAGATGCTCTGCGGTGTGCCTCAGCACTTCTTTCCCAACATTCTGACTCCCTGTAAAAAAAACGAAGTCAAATTTCTTTTCTAGCAGAGCTGCGTTCTCTTTTCTTCCACCTGTCACTACTGCAACATACTCTGGCGCGAAACACTCTTCTACGATTTTCTTAATCATCTCACTTGTAGCAGGTGAGTAAGCACTTGGTTTTACAATTGCTGTGTTCCCTGCTGCAATGGCATCTGCCAGCGGGTCTATTGTTAATAGGAAAGGATAATTCCATGGACTCATGATAAGTGTATTTCCATAAGGGCATGGTTTCTTATAACTTCTTGAAGCGAACTGCGCAAGTGGCGTATATACTGTGCGCTCCTTCGCAAAACGTCTGGTGTGCTTAATCATATAGCTGATTTCACCGAGCACCATCCCCGTCTCACACATAAAGCCTTCAAAATCACTTTTGCCCAGGTCATTGTAGAGCGCCTCTCCGATTTCTTTTTCATATTTCTGAACAGCGTTTCTAAGCTTCTTCAACATTTCGATACGAAAATCAACAGAAAGAGTTGCTCCGCTTTGAAAAAACTTGCGCTGACTTTCTAAAATTTGTTCTATGTTCATTTTATTAGCTCCAATCTGCAACCCGATAATAGAACCATGTTGACATTTCAACTTCTCGTATTATATATCAGAACAGTTGATTTGTCAACATCCTTTGTTTTGCTATAATTCTGGACACAAACAAACCCGCGGGAAATTTCCCACGGGTCGCGTTACTACATATGAAAATTATTCAGTTGTTGTGGTTTCTTGATATTCGGTTAAATCTGGGAGTTCCACTACAACGTCTTCCCCAATACTGTTATAAGTAAGTGTCATTGTCATAGTTGTTGCAACAGCTTCACCTTCAACTGTCATTGTCATTGCCATATCAACAACCTGCTCTGTAATATATCCTTCCTTGTCAATTGTAATGGTTCCTTTGATTTCATCCAATGTCACTTCAGCGCCTTCTAAACCGCTCATGCTCTGCATACTAGCCATAGCAGCTTCTGAGTACGCCAGCATTTTTTCTGTGTCACCAACGAAGGAAATCACATAAGAATCTTCTTTTTCTTCTAACTCTAACTCTGTCATGCCTTCTGTACTAATGTCAGCTGCACTGGTGCCTTCTTCCACACCTTCCATCATCTCGGCAACATCCATTGGTGTTTTCATCTTCATTCCCAGCATATCCATGTAATAGTAACCTTCTGTGTAGTACATATTCATTTCCATGGTCACGCCCTGTGATGGCATCTTCATAGTCATAGGCATCGCCATCTTCATAGTTTCCTTGCCCTGATCCTGTACTTGAACACCCATTTCCATTTCCATGGCAATCTCTTCCCCTGCCATTTCCATGTTCATGTCCATTAGCATAGAGAAATCCATTGCTTCGATTCCCTGCATCTTCTCTGTTGCTTCTTCCAACAGAACCTTTGGATCCTTTGGCTCATCTTTTTCTTTTGTCTCTCCGCCGCCACAGCCAACCATGGCAAGTACCAGCATCACACTTAATAAAATACTTATAAACTTTTTCATAAGAATACCTCCTCATTAAGTCTTTTCTCTATAATAGCAGAAAAAAAGAATTCTGAAAACAAATTTTCAGAATTCTTTTTATTTAATTATATATTTCATCCAAAATATCCTCTTGTCAAGAATGCGATGGCATAAGCCAGAACACCTGCAACTGTAGGAGAGCTTACCCACGCAATTGCAATATTCTTCATAACACCAAACCTAACAGCTTTTATCCCTTTCGTAAGACCAGCACCCATAACAGCACCTACAACTGCCTGTGAAGTGGAAACCGGGATACCCATCCATTTACCCATAATTACAACAGTGAGTGCCATGGCAATGATTACCAGAAATCCATCCATCTGAGTAATGTCTGCAATACTGCTTCCAACTGTCATCATAACACGCTTTGAGAAGGTAAGAACACCTATAGCGATGGCAATACCTCCGATTGTCGCAGTAATGCGGGCATCTGTAAGTAAGTTTGCCGCCACGCCAGTTTCAGCATATGCAGCATCATAATAGAGCGCTGTAACATTAGCCGAACTGTTTGTTCCAATACTATATGAAGCAAATGCTCCTGCAACTAAGTAACCAATCTTAATAATCCTGTCATAAGAACCTAATGAAGTTAAATGATTGGTAATGAACTTATTTGCAAAAAACACAAGAATAAATGAAATAATACCTGCTCCCACTGGGTTGATAACCCAAGTCGAAGCAAACTTTCCAATCTGTGGAAGATTTACACTGAGTACCGCCGGGTCCGTGTAATCTGCATAGCACAAGCCCCATCCGATGATAGCTCCAGTAATGGATTGATTCGCTGATACAGGAAACTTTAAGTAACTCATAACGAAAACTGTTAGTCCTGCACAAGCAAAAATAATTGCTGCTTTAATTGCGGATTTTAGTCGAAGTGTATCAACCGTCCCATTTTCTATAGCTCCAAATACTTCTTCTGTTGAAGCCAAAACCATATTACTTGTCGACAGTTCCGCAACTTTATCGATATTGCCTGCTCCCCCGATGAATGCGCCTGCAAGTACAAAGATTGCAATGATAATAACAGCTGTACGATATTTAACGACACGTGTTGCAACAGCTGTACCAAATGCGTTAGCTGCATCATTTGTTCCTAGAGACCATCCCATAAACAAGCCGGCAAATAGTAGTAAATAAATCATCTCTAATTACGCCTTTCTTGTTACTAACATGATAAGAATAGTATCCGAAACATCTTCAATAATATCTGAGATATCACAAACCAAGCTTACGAACTTAGCAAGCTGTTGTTTCTCAGCAAGTCCCATATCTCGATTATATGTATCTTCTAAAAGTTTATGCTCAATAGCATCAACTGCGGATTCTAATACACGAATATCATGTAAGATAGAGTGATCCTTTAACATTTCATTAAAACGAGAAAATACTGCGCTAATACTGTTTTCTAATGTCTTGAACTGTTTATGTGTGATAGTAAGTATTTCTTGCAAATCTGCATGATACTCCGAAGGGAAACGGAATTGCTGAAGAACAACCATACGGCAAACAGTTTCACATTTGTTTGCGATTCTATCGCACTTTGTACCGATAGAAATCAATTCCTCGCGGGTAGATGGAAGATAAGCTGCATTGCCAAGAGAATCAATCATACGGCGAAGCGATCTGTCTGCTTCTGCTTCCTGCTCGAAAATTTTGTTAGAAAGTTCACGAAGAACATCCATATCACTTTCTTCTGAACATGCTACCCGAAGAAAATCTTCGAATGTGAAAAGAACACTCTTTACGTTTGCGAACTGCTCCATAATCAGTTCATGCACCTTTTGGTTTTTATTACTAAACATATTTAACAACACCTCCTGATTTTTTATTTGAGAAAACACTTCTCTTCGCTCTAAACTTTGTTAAATAATTGACTATTATATCACATTTTCTGGAAAAGCCAATAGCTAATTTTGACAATATTTTGAAAAGGTAGTATTATCAAACTAATAGGAATTTAAACAATCGGCTACTAATCTAAAGGAGACCAAAAAAATGAAAAGATTTTTAACATTACTACTAGCATTATGTATGATAATATGTTTGTCAGCGTGCGGAAAGGAAGAAACAGGTTCCGATACAGCAAGTGATGTATCACAAACCGAAACTGTCGGCTCCCAAGCCGAAAATTTAAGCGAAACCGACACAGTAACTGACACAAGCACACAGACAAGTGAAAACACAGACAAGGAAGAAAGCAAAGACACCCCGACAAACTCGACCGAGCCCATAAGTGCAACAAATAGCAGCACATCATCAACCACCAACCCCACCGAATCGAGTAATTCTACAGCAAGCACAAATAAACCGACAGAATCGGGAAAACCTACCACAAGCAAACCGACAGAATCGGGAAAACCTACCACAAGCACAAACGAAAAACCCACGGCAAGTACTACAACACCATCAACTAACACTGAGAATTCTACTACAAATAAGCCCAACACTACCAATACACCTACGATAACCTGGAGTCTAATCAACGGAAAATTAACCATTTCGGGAAAAGGTAAAATGGATGATTATAATGGGATTGTAAATTGCTCCCCATGGTATAATCAACGAGAAAGCATTGTGTCGATTGTTGTTGAAAAAGGAATAACCCACATCGGCAAAGAAGCATTTATGGGTTGTAGAAATGTTCAAAGTGTTGCTTTAAACGGTCAAATTGTTAGCATTGGTCAAAGTGCTTTTAATGCTTGTGAAAAACTTGAACAAATTACACTCCCTGAAAGTATAACGACCTTAGGAGATATGGCTTTTAGCAATTGTAAAAAATTAGAAACCATTAATATTCCAAACGGCGTTACACATATAGGAGCACATGCTTTTGCGTTTACAAGAGTTGCAAATATCAATTTACCTAATAAACTGGTTAGTATTGGAGAAAGTGCTTTTTTCATGGCACCAATTACTTCAATATCGTTTCCAAATACAGTTACTCAAATTGACGTATCTGCCTTTGCTCTTACGGGAATAACAAATGTTACTATCCCTAGTTCCGTTAAGACGATTTCAGATAAAGTATTTTTTTCTTGTAACCAATTAAAAAATATTGTTATAGAAAACGGAATTAAAAGCATTGGATATCAATCTTTTTATGGATGTACAATGACATCTATTACTATTCCTGAGAGTGTTATTGCTATTGATAAATATGCCTTTGAACATTGCACTTACTTGAAAACGATATATGGTAAATCTGGTTCATATGCAGAAAATTTCGCCAACGAATTTGGCTACACATTTATAGCACAGTAATGTAAATATATTTCTGCAAGTTCAATAACTCGTTTGACAATATTTGTAAAATAACATATTATCAAATTAATAAATTGGTGAGCAAAAAGGAGATGGCAACTTATGGGAACGGCAATAGGTATGTGGATTTGTTTGATACTTGCAGTAATATCTTTTTTAGTAGGTGTTAGCAATGGAGCCGATTTTATTGGATGTGTTGTAGGGTTTGTTTTTGTATGTTTAGGAATGTCAATATTTAATAGTGCGCCTCCTGAATTAAAACAAGCTGTTAAAGATTTACAAGAAAAGGAATCACAAGAAAAACTAAGTAACGGGTGTAAGTGCCCTAAATGTGGAATGAATGCCGGTTATGAAATTTCATTATTAAGAAAAGAAGCACATCTAGAAGAATACGGACTTGATAGTATATTGATAGGGAAAAATTATGAATGTTTTAATTGTGGACATATGTGGTAATTAATAACAAAAAATTGTTTATAATTGTACAAAAAAGAACTTCCGAATAAACTCGGAAGTTCTTGTAATTTCTCGCAATTCCATACTCGAAAACACTGTTTTCTCGCTGTCGCTTCGCTCCAAATTAACGTTTTGAGAACTGTGGTGCTCTACGAGCTGCTTTGAGACCGTATTTCTTACGTTCTTTCATACGTGGATCACGTGTTAAGAAGCCTGCTTTCTTAAGAACTGGTCTGTATTCTCCATCAGCTTGAAGTAAAGCTCTTGAGATACCGTGACGGATTGCACCAGCTTGTCCTGTGTATCCACCACCGTGTACGTTTACTAATACGTCGAATTTATCTAAAGTTTCTGTAGCAACTAATGGTTGACGTACAACTACTTTTAATGTTTCTAATCCGAAGTATTCATCGATAGTTCTTTTATTAATAGTAATATTACCTGTTCCAGGTACTAAGTATACTCTTGCGATTGATTTTTTTCTTCTTCCTGTTCCGTAGAATTTTGCGTTAGCCACTGTTATTTCCTCCTTTTAACCTTTCTTAGAATGTTAATACTTCTGGTTTTTGAGCTGCGTGTGCATGCTCTGCTCCAGCGTATACATGAAGTTTTTTGTACATTTCTCTTCCTAAAGGTCCTTTTGGAAGCATGCCTTTAACAGCAAGTTCGATTACTTTTTCAGGTTTCTTGTTCATCATCTCTTTTAATGTAGTTTCTCTCATACCGCCTACATAATCAGAGTGATTGTAGTAGATTTTTTGATCTAATTTTTTACCTGTTACAGCGATTTTTTCAGCGTTGATTACGATTACATAATCACCTGTATCGATGTGTGGTGTATATTCTGGTTTATTTTTTCCTCTTAAAACTTTTGCAACTTCAGATGCTAAACGTCCTAATGTGCATCCTTCTGCATCAACTACATACCATTTTCTTTCAATCTTTGTTGGATTAGCCATGTAAGTTTTCATTGGGTTTCCTCCTAAATCATTTCTAAGTCATTGTTTACTCATTTATATAGGAATCAGTTCACTCCGGGGCATTGGTGTAAACTGTTTCTTCTATTCTCATGCCGTTCTATTATATTACGATAAGAAACTCATGTCAAGATATTTTTTAAGAAAAATCAAGCCTATGGCGCGAAAAATGCCACTCCGATTGCACCTGGACCTGCGTGTGTTGCAATAGGTCCACCGATAGTTCCAATCGGCAGTTTTGAAATCTTTTCTTTCCAAATTTCCTTACTTTCTTCAATATATTTCTGAAGCAAATTATCTGCTGCTCCCGTGAATCCCAAAGCATATGGCATAGAAAAATCAATACCGCCTTCTTTTACAATAAGCTGTGTAAGAAGCTTATTCGCATTACGTAATCCCCTTGCTTTTCCTGCCAATTCAATCGCTCCATTTTGAATGCTGACAAGTGGTTTTATTGATAAAATATCACCAGCAATTCCTGTAATGTGGGAAATGCGTCCACTTTTCCTTAAATACTTCAATGTATCAAGAAGTGCAATCAGACGAATCTTCTTTTTTCTTTTGTCCAGCTCTGCAACAATTTCTTCTGCACCCTTACCTTCTTCAGCCAGGCGAACGGCATATTGAACTAAGACTTTTTCTCCAAGGCAAACATTTTCACTATCTACAAGATATACCTTTTCATCAAACTCTGAGGCTGCAATTCTCGCACTGTTATATGTTCCAGAAAGCTTTGAAGATACAGTAAGTACAATTGGTGTATCTCCTGCATCAAGCGTCTCTCTAATCGCATTCTCAAAATCATGTGGTGGAACCTGGCTTGTTGTTGGAACCACAGCACTTGAAACGAGCTTTTCATAAAATTCCATATGAGACAAAGTCACGCCATCCAAATACTGTTCATCCCCAAACATAATTGGCAATGGCACTACTTTTAAATACCTATTTGTATTTCCGACAATGTCACAGGCTGAATCTGCAATAATTCTTATACTCATTCTTATCTCCAATCTTATTGACTATTAGCCATTTTTTCCAAATTATTTGAAATCAAATCCAATGCATGATACATGTTGTCTCTTTCTTCTTCTGACAGATTTCCGCCAATTTCCTGTACCACAGAACAAATGATTCCATCAAACTCCTCGGTAACTTTTTTCCCTTTTTCAGTCAACATTACCGTCGTACGATATTTCTTTCCTCCCTCTAGTTCTGGATAATACACATATCCCTTCTCCAGCAATTCTGCAAGTACACGGGATGTTGCCGCCTTATCCACAGAAATAAGTTGGCAAAGTTGTGCGGCAGTAAGGCCTTCCGCATTTCTTGAAAGATAAAAAAGACTCATAACATGATTCCCACTGAGTCCGAACTCTTTCATTTTATTCTTTTTCACCTTTTGTATATTCTTATATATAGAAGAAATGATTCCCACAAAATCTTCAAATCTCTTAAGCATATTTTCAACTCCTTTGTTGTTCGTTTGAAAGTATACATGTTTTTCGTTGACTTGTCAACTTTTATTCTCTCTTAAAATTTGAGAACTTCCTCGTAAATAAACAAAACGATGGAAACCTAACTTCCCATCGTTCTGCTGCTTCTCAATATTATATAACTATTTTACTACAACTTTTCTAAAGTTTTTCTTTCCTCTTCTGAGTACTAATCCCTCTTCTGGAATTGCATCTGCTGCAAATACCGCCTTGATATCTGCAACCTTTTCGCCATCTACAGCAACACCACCCTGTTCTACAGCACGTCTAGCCTCTGATTTTGAAGGAACAAGACCGCTCTTGTGAAGCATTGTAAGAATATCAATCTGTCCATCCACAAAATCTTCTGCTGTAAGTTCTGTTGTTGGCATGTTAGCTGCTGCACCACTCGAGAATAATGCTTTGGCACTTTCCTGTGCTTTTACAGCTTCTTCTTCGCCATGAACCAATTTTGTTAATTCATATGCAAGAATTTCTTTTGCTTTGTTAAGCTGGCTGCCCTCCCAGGCATCCATCTTGTCGATTTCTTCTAATGGAAGGAATGTTAACATACGGATACATTTTAATACATCTGCATCAGCAACGTTTCTCCAGTATTGGTAGAACTCGAACGGCGATGTCTTGTTTGGATCAAGCCATACAGCACCAGACTGTGTTTTACCCATCTTCTTACCTTCTGAGTTGAGAAGTAATGTGATTGTCATGGCACTTGCATCTTTACCAAGCTTACGGCGGATTAACTCTGTACCACCGAGCATGTTGCTCCATTGGTCATCTCCACCAAATTGTAAGTTACAGCCGTATTTTTGGAATAATGCATAGAAGTCGTAGCTCTGCATAATCATGTAGTTGAACTCAAGGAAGCTAAGACCTTTTTCCATACGTTGTTTGTAGCATTCAGCCGAAAGCATACGGTTTACACTGAAATGTGCGCCAACTTCGCGTAATACATCTACATAATTCAAGTCTAATAACCAGTCAGCGTTATTAACCATTAAAGCCTTTCCTTCTGAGAAATCGATAAACTTGCTCATTTGTTTCTTGAAACATTCGCAGTTGTGCTCAATTGTTTCCTTTGTCATCATTTGACGCATATCACTTCTTCCAGAAGGGTCACCAATCATAGCTGTACCACCGCCGATTAATGCGATTGGCTTGTTGCCTGCCATTTGAAGACGCTTCATAAGGCAAAGTGCCATGAAATGTCCTACATGGAGACTGTCTGCTGTTGGGTCAAATCCAATATAAAATGTAGCTTTACCATTGTTTACTAAATCTTTGATAAGTTCTTCGTCTGTCACCTGGGCAATTAAGCCACGGGCTTGTAATTCTTCATAAATTCCCATTTTCTTTCTCCGATACATACAATTTCTATTTCTTCTTAATTTATAGCGTTCTCAAATTATATCGAAATTCTAACTTATACTAGTTTTTTTGTCAAGTTATAATTTGTAGTTGAAATATTGTGATATTTAAGCTATGTTATTATTGAATTGGAGGTGACGTAATTATGGGATTTGTAGATTACGAAAAAGCATATAAACTAGGAAAAAAAGAATACCAACATCGTATGTCACATGGTGAAAAACCAACCTTGCCAATATTGGACGATATTTTACCGCCAAAAGGTTCTTATTCCTCAGTTCCGCTGGGTTTAGTCAAAGTACCACTGGAACAGATTGTGGGAACAAAAACTGGCAGCCGAAGCAACGCCTTCGCGAGTAACTTTATGCCTATTTTGGATGAGGACACCGAATTTGCCCAAAAATGGGCTAACCTCAGTACCAGTCATGTGGAAGAGGGAATCCGTGACCCGATTGAGGTATATGAGTATATGAACAAATTTTATGTTGAAGAAGGAAATAAACGTGTCAGCGTCCTGAAGTTTTTTGGCGTCGATTCCATTCCCGGAATAGTTACACGCTTTATTCCTAAGCCAACAGAAGAAACAGAAAACAAAATATATCACGAATTTCTGAAATTTTACGAGTTAAACAAAATCAATTACATCTGGTTTTCTAAAGAAGGAAGCTTTACAAAACTGCAGGAGCTTGTAGGTAAGGAGCCTGATGTACTCTGGACAGAAGACGATTGTCTGGATTTTCATTCTATCTACATCCGTTTTAAAAAGGAATATGAAAGTCAAAAAGCCAAACTTTCTATTACTACTGCTGATGCTTTTCTGACATTTATTGAAGTACATGGATATAAGAAAGTTTGCAGGTTCTCCACTCAAGAACTCAAAGATATGATCAAAAAAACCTGGGAAGAATTTAGCCTCTTAGATGAGGAAGAAGATATTGAACTAAAGTTGGATCCAACCGAAAAACGTACTCTTCTAGGAAAACTTCATCTTTTAGGCACTCCAAAACTTAAAATTGCATTTTTATATGTAAAAACGCCTTCCGCTTCTGCATGGAGTTATGGCCATGAGCTTGGACGTCTCCATCTGGAGCAGGCATTCCCTGACGAAGTCGAGACAATTTATTACTCGAATGTAACGAAGGACAATGTGGAATTTTTTATTAACGAGGCTATTTTACAGGGTTGTAATATGATTTTTACCACATCACCTGCATTTGCCCAGGCAAGCGTAAAGGCTGCAATCGAGAATCCGAATGTCCGTATTATGAACTGCTCCGTAAATACTTCGCACAGATATATCCGTACCTATTATATTCGTATGTATGAAGCGAAATTCTTGATGGGTGCCATCGCAGGCGCCATGGCAGAAAATGACAAAATCACTTACATAGCCGATTATCCGCTTTATGGAACAATCGCCCATATTAATGCATTTGCATTAGGCGCAAAAATGATTAACCCACGTGCCAAAGTTTATTTAGACTGGCGCTGTATCAAAGATAATGATGTTATGGAAAACTTACAGAAATTATCGCCATCTTGTTTTTCGACAAGAGATATGCTGATGCCTGATGAAGAACTGCGTTACTTTGGTATCTACCACACGGAGGAAGGCAGAATGCAAAATCTTGCCATGCCACTGCTTCATTGGGGCAAGTTTTATGAGCAGCTTATTCATGCAATTATGGACGGATCATGGAATTATGATGACAATTCTTCACTTAATAAAGCAATCAATTACTGGTGGGGAATGTCAGCAGGCGTTATTGACGTCATCTGCTCACGAAATCTTCCTATTGGGACAAAACGCCTGATTGATTTCTTAAAAACAACTATTACGAGCGGAGAATTTAGTCCATTTAAAGGTATTCTCTACTCACAAAACGGAATTGTGCAGTCCGACCCAGAGGCAATCCTGACACCAGAAGAGATTGTAAATATGGATTGGCTGGCAGAAAATGTAATTGGTCATATTCCGACAAAAGAAGAATTACTGGAAAGTGCACTTCCTGTGTACTTACAACAGGGAATTGATATGAAAGGATAAGTATCTATGAAAATACTAGCGATAGCAGATGAAGAATCTACGTATCTGTGGGACTATTTTGAAAAAAGTAAATTAGAAGGCATCGACCTTATTATCTCATGCGGGGATTTAGATCCAAGATATCTTTCCTTTCTTGCAACATTTACGACAGCTCCTGTACTTTATGTTCATGGAAATCACGACGTCAAGTATGAAAAGATGCCACCTGATGGGTGTATTTGTATTGAAGACCAAATCTACGTACACAAGGGCGTTCGCATACTTGGACTGGGTGGTTCTATGTGTTACTCTTATGGAAATCATCAGTATACGGAACCAGAAATGAAAAGAAGAGTTCGGAAGCTAAGATGGAAATTGTTTCGAAACAAAGGCTTCGACATCTTAGTAACTCACTCTCCGGCGTATGGACTGAACGACGGAGACGATTTACCACATCGTGGCTTTCAGGTATTCAACACTTTGATAGAAAAATATTCTCCTAAATTTTTCCTGCACGGCCACGTTCATATGAAATATGGCAGAAAGCATAAACGCTATGACACATACCAAAACACACAAATTATCAATTGCTTTGAAAGATGTGTATTTGAATACAAAGAGTTCTCTGAATAAAATCAGAGAACTCTTTTGATATGTATTATTTTTCTAATTCAGCATAAGCTTCTGCGTCGCAGATAACTGTTACATCTGGATGGAACTGTAAAATAGAACCTGGTACTTGTGGTGTTACAGGGCCCGTGAACGCTTTCTTCACTGCATCTGCTTTATCACTACCACTTGCAACTACAACAATCTTCTTAGCACTCATAATTGTTCCAATACCCATTGAGAAAGCCTGGCGTGGAACATCATCGATAGATGCGAAGAAACGTTTATTTGCTTCAATTGTGCTTTCTTCTAAGTCCGCAAGATGTGTTGCCTTATCAAATGAATCTGAAGGTTCATTGAATCCAATGTGTCCATTGCGTCCAATACCCAATAATTGTAAATCAACTCCGCCCAATTCTTTGATTAATGCTTCATAGCGTACACATTCCCCTTCTGGGTCTTCAGCCATACCGTTAGGTACGTTTGTTCTTTCTTTATCGATATTAACATGATCGAAAAGATTATCATTCATGAAATAGTAATAGCTTTGGTCGTTATCTCTTGTAAGACCTTTGTATTCATCTAAGTTTACAGTTGAAATATCAGAGAAATCGATATCTCCTGCTTCGTACTTTTTAATTAATTCTTTGTACATACCGATTGGTGATGAACCTGTAGCCAAACCTAATACGCTGTTTGGTTTTAAAGTAATTTGTGCTGCAAGAATGTTTGCTGCAATTCTGCTCATTTCGTTATAATCTGCTGCTTTGATAATTTTCATTTTAATCTACTCCTTTTTTAGTAAGAATTAAATATCTTTTTTTATTATAGCACATTTTTTCATAATGCAATAAAATTTTTCAAAAAAAGAGTTCCGCTTACGCGAAACTCTTTAAAAAATGCATATTATACAAGTTCAAGAAGAACTTCCATAGCAGCGTCACCTTTACGTAAACCAATTTTTACGATTCTTGTGTAACCACCGTTACGGTTTTCATATTTTGGAGCGATTTCTGTGAATAATTTTTCAACTAAATCAACTTCTTTTGCACTTCTCTTCTTACCAGCTTCAACTACTGTTACTGGG
Organism: Tyzzerella sp.; assembly: GCA_017465565.1. Taxonomy (GTDB): domain Bacteria; phylum Bacillota; class Clostridia; order Lachnospirales; family Lachnospiraceae; genus Faecalimonas. The sequence continues at coordinate 2,530 of JAFTWA010000015.1, read as the reverse complement.
TAGAGAACTTTAAGCATTTCTCTTCTTGCATGTAATCTTGAAGGCATATCTTTTTTGATAGTCTTTTGAACTTCATCATAAACAGTAACTTTCTTACCATCTACAACTTCTTTCACTCTCTTACCATCTTTGTCTTTACGAGCAACTTTAGCTGTTACTGTAACTTCTTCAAAATTATCTTTTTCTTTTACTGCCATTGCGATAAGACCTTCAGCAACTTTGCGGATTTCTTTTGCTTTAGCTTCTGTAGTAACAATTTTACCATTGTTTAATAAAGCTGTTACTTGGTTTCTGATTAATGCTTTTCTTTGGCTTGATGTTCTGCCAAGTTTTCTATATTTTGCCATTTTTCTTTTCCTCCATTTGACACGTGGTTATGCTTCTTCGGGCTTACTAGCCATGTGCTGTTACACAATTCTGTAACATTTTCACAAGGTAGTTCTTGTCGCTAAGCTCAGTCATCGCTCATGGCTCGACTTCACTAATCTCCAAGAACGGCCTCGCACTAAGTTCAATCATCACTTACAGCTCGATTTCACTAAGTCGCTTTCGGCCTACTCTTCGCCTTGGCTCAGTTCCAAGCCAAGTTCTTTTAATTTTGCTAAAACTTCTTCTAATGATTTACGTCCAAGGTTACGAACCTTCATCATATCTTCAGAAGTTCTATTTGTTAACTCTTCAACTGTGTTGATACCAGCTCTCTTTAAGCAGTTGTATGAACGAACTGAGAGTTCTAATTCATCAATGCTCATTTCTAATACTGCCTGAGTGATATCATCTTCTTTGTCAATCATTACTTCTGCTGCCTGGGCAACTTCTGATAAGTCGATGAATAATTTCAAGTGTTCATTAAGAACCTTTGCAGCTAAGCTGACTGCTTCGTCTGGAACTAAAGTTCCGTTTGTGTATACATCTAATGTTAACTTATCAAAATCTGTAATTTGACCAACACGTGTATTTTCTACTGTAAGATTTACACGTTCTACTGGTGTGTAGATAGAATCAATTGGAATCACACCGATTGGCATTTCATCGTTTTTGTTCTTATCTGCACTCACGTAACCTCTACCTTTAGAGATAGTAAGCTCCATGTACAATTTGCTGTCAGCGCCTCCGTTAAGAGTTGCGATAACAGTTTCAGGATTCATGATTTCAATGTCTGAGTCCACTTGGATATCAGCTGCTGTTACAACGCCTTCACCTTCGAATTCGATGTATGCAGTCTTTGGCTCATCTGTTTCAGATGTGTTCTTGATAGCCAATGATTTCAGATTCATCACAATCTCAGTAACATCTTCTTTTACACCTGGGATTGAGCTGAATTCATGTAAAACTCCATCGATTTTTACATGGCTGATAGCTGCACCTGGTAAAGAAGAAAGCATGATTCTTCTAAGAGAGTTACCAAGAGTTGTACCATAACCTCTTTCTAAAGGCTCTACAACAAATCTACCATATTTTTTGTCTTCTGAAATTTCAGTAATTTCAATATTTGGTTTGTTAAAATCAAACATTACAAAGCCCTCCTTTTATGGGTTAAGTGGTTTGAATCCTAAGGATTATTTAGAATATAATTCGACGATCAACATTTCGTTTACAGGAACATCGATAACTTCTCTAGCTGGAAGTTCTTTTACAGTACCCTTTAAAGCTTCTGCATCAACGTCTAACCATTCTGGAACTAATCTTCCACCTGTTACTTCTAAGATTTCTTTGTATCTTGGAGAAGATTTCTTAGCTTCTTTGATTTCGATAACATCACCAGCACTTACTAAGTATGATGGAATATTAACTTGTTTTCCGTTTACTAAAACGTGTTTATGGTCTACGATTTGTCTAGCTTCTTTTCTTGTTCTAGCAAGACCCATACGGAATACAACGTTGTCTAATCTTGATTCAAGAAGAATCATAAGATTATCACCTGTCATACCGTTCATTTTAGAAGCTCTTGCAAAGTAGTTTCTGAAAGGTTTTTCTAATACGCCATAGATAAATTTAGCTTTTTGTTTTTCACGTAACTGAAGACCATACTCGCTCATTTTTCTATTTGCTCTTTTTGATTGTCTGTTAGATTTTTTGTCAATTCCTAAATAGATTGGATCCATACCAAGTGATCTACATCTTTTAAGAACTGGAGTTCTATTTACTGCCATCTTCTTTTATCCTCCTATTTAGACTACACTCTTCTACGTTTTGGTGGGCGACATCCGTTGTGTGGAACTGGTGTCACATCTTTGATACTTGTTACATCGATACCGCATGCTTGAAGAGCACGGATAGCTGCTTCTCTACCTGAACCTGGTCCTTTAACCATTACATCTACTGATTTTAAACCATGTACTAATGCTGCTTTAGCTGCAGTTTCAGCTGCCATTTGAGCTGCATATGGAGTAGATTTTCTTGAACCTCTGAATCCTAGACCACCAGCACTTGCCCATGATAAAGCATTTCCTTGAGCATCTGTTAATGTTACGATTGTATTATTAAAAGATGATTGAATATGTGCTTGTCCGCGTTCAACGTTTTTCTT
>JAFTWA010000014.1 GCA_017465565.1 Tyzzerella sp. | reverse complement strand
GGCACGACACTTTTGACGGACGAGTTCATCTGCATTGGCCACATATACAGACTGCGCCGCTTCTTGCAAATATTCATTCTTTTCTGCTAACATCTTTATTTCCTCCCACGTCTTGGCTTTAAAAAGACGCGCCCAATAATCGATTTGAAACGCCCTGTCTTCCTCCGTTGCCAGTTCTATCTTAGATAAGTCTACCACAGAAAGCTTAAATTTGTCATTATAAATCCTATGATTTCTCACATTCATTAACATATTAGTTGCATAAAATTCGGGAGCGTCAGGAAAAAGTGTGTAATCCAAAAATCCGATATGAATGACAGGAAGTGCTTCATCATACTTCTGTCCTCGATAGAGTTGGTCAAATGAACGACACAGATAGGATAAAGAACGGTCAGTCCAGTTATGTTTATTCTCGACCTGCATTTCCAGATTAATCTGAGTATCATCGTTTAGCAGAACTTCGATGTCGAGTACAAACTCTTTGTCTTTAATATCCTCATTTAAGTTTATAGGATTCCTGATTTCGACTTTCTTAATTTGTTCAGGACGTAAATGTAACAATGCACAAATAAGTCCTTTCAATACTTTTTTGTTCTTCTGTAAAATATAGCGGAACATGTAATCATTGGTCATGTTATACTGTATGACCCCAGTGGCCTCCATAAAGGAAATAACTTGTTGATTTTGCATAGGCAAACTCCTCCTTTGTAAAATTGATTAATAAGTTAAAAGTACTTGGAATCATGGCGAACTGCCGAGAATAAATAGACCAAGTAGAATTGCAAATCACACGAACAGAATATTGTGTTAAAATTTGCGTATAGTCAGAATAACATTGTATTATGAGAAATGCAAGATGGAACTTGATTAAGAGAAGTGGTATAATTATTTCAACAAATTTGAATTGTGAAGGTAGTACAAATGAAAAAATGGATATACAATTATAATCTCGAAATTATGACGGTCATTTTAACAATTGTATTTAGTGTGGGTCTTTTCTTATGGAATAATTTAACACTTTCAGGTAAGGCGCTGCTTGGATTTATGGTATTATATACTCTACATGAATGGGAAGAATCAAAGTTTCCAGGTGGATTTTATGACTTGTTTTTTGGTGGTTTTGGAATTGAAATTAATGTAAGTGAATCAAGAATGCATCTGCCTGTTGCAATATATATTTTGATTATGTTGCTCATTCCTTTTGTCTTGCAAGATATAACCTTCCTTGTGCTTATTCCGTTGGGACTTGGACTTTTTGAAGGCGTTATTCATGTTGCTGGTATCAAAATACATAAGCTGAAGAAACCTTATACGCCTGGAATGATTACGGGAATCTTGATGTTTTGTTACTCGATTTTTATTATAATACAAATTAACAAAGTGGGTGGTTTACTGGTTTGGCAATGGGTTATTGGTTTTGTACTTGCCTTACTTGGATTTATAATTATGGAACAATTCTTCCTGAAAACAGTAGGCCTTACTTTTGTTGATTTTAGAAAAATGGCAATGGCTCGTGTAGTGGGAAACAGAAGATAAATAATGCACACAAATTATAATTTGTAGAGTACTTGTACTCTCTACTTTTTAAATGTGGATTATGATATATTATTCACATATGTTTTTGTGAAGGAGATTAGGTATGAGACTTTTGAAGCAAGTACAGGAAATGGTAACGGAAACAAGTAAAATAATTGAAGGTGATGTGGCTTTCATTGATGTGAACGGATATGTTATCGCTAGTACGATTGGACATCATATTGGAAAATATCATATTGTGGGAAAAGAAATTATAGATAATAATCTTACTGAAATATACGTTTCATCAGAGAGTGTGGGGGAAGGAGTTTTTTCGGGACTTTATTTCCCTGTTCATTGCAATACAAAAACAGTAGGAGTTATAGGTATTAGTGGTAATCAAGAATGCATTTACAAATATGGAAATATTGTAAAAAAGATGACAGAACTTTTGCTTAACGAATTAGATGAAGAACGGGCAAAAAAAGAACATGCTCGTATGAAAGAGCTCTTTTTAGAAGAGTGGATATTAAATGAAGACAGTGAAAACAAAGAAGTGCAGATAGCGCGTGGACTAGAAGTGGGCATTGACATTACGCAGGCATACAGGATTATGATTATAAGTTCTATAGATGAACAACGAAGTACGAAAAGCTGTTTACTTCGGGAAAAACAGGAGCAGTTTGAGAAATTTTGTGATTCCGTATTTCGAGATAGTATAGTTTTACGTAATGTTGGAAGAAGGATCGTTCTTTTTAGTCAGAAAAATGACAGAGAAATGATACAGACAGCACAGTATTTTAAAAGTTTAGCGAAGCAATCATATTCATTGGAGATTGCTATTGGAATAGATGGAAATTCTGAAGATATACATATTGCTTATCTGCAGGCAGATAAGGCGTGGAGAGCGACGAGACTTTCTAAGAATAGGATTAGTTGGTATGATGATCTGGGATTGGAGCTCTTTGTTGTAGGAATACCGGAAAAAATAAAGGAGGATTACATACGAAAAATTTTCCCAGGATGTGGTTATGAAGAGCTAGATTCCTGGATGGAAATATTGAAAGTTTATTATTCTGTGGATGGATCCATTCAAAAAGGGGCAGATTTGCTTCATATGCATAAAAACACACTGCAGAACAAGATAAAAAAACTGGAAGAAGTTACAGGATGTGATGTGAGAAAACCGAATTATTCAGCATTGTTGTACATGGCATTGGTTTTTTATATAGAACAAAGGTCGAGTCTCGCTCTTGTGGAATCAAAAAAGCGGAATCGGTTAGAAAACGAATGAGAAATTACTTGGGAGACAGGAATATATTTCCTGTCTTCATTTATATGGATGAAATGTTACTTGTAATATTTTTTGAAGAAAAATATGTTATGAGTAATATATAAAATAATTTAAAAATAATGATATAATGAAGGAGAAATTATTTTGAACTGAAAGGGAGGACATACTATGAATCTGACACCTGAATTTCATAATAAATATGAAGAATTCAGAGTTCTTGAAGCTCATACTGATGGTGAGCCTGCAAGAATCATCCTGAGTGGAATACCAGATATCGAAGGTGCAACCATGATGGAGAAAAAGCAGTTCTTCATGGAAAACTGTGACTATATCAGAACTTCATTGTGTTTTGAACCACGTGGCCATAAGGATATGCTCTGCGTAGCACTAGTTGAACCAGTACATGAGGAAGCTGATTTTGGAGTTCTATTCCTAGAGAGCGGAGGAGTCGTTAATATGTGTGGTCATGGAGCTATTGCAGCTGCGGTTGCTGTCACAGAGGCTGGGCTTGTGGAAATGCAAGAACCTGTAACACACGTTATTTTTGACGCGCCTGCTGGAATGGTTTCAATCAAAGTAAATGTTAAGAATGGCAAAGCGATATCTGCGGATCTCGAGAATGTTCCTACTTTTGCTTACCGTGAAGGATTATCTATAGAAATTGAAGGTTATGGTTCTATTATGTATGACATTGAGTTCAGCGGCAGCTTTTGTGCATTGGTAGATGCAGAACAGTTCAGTATAGAACTGAATGGGAAGAATGCACCTGTGTACACGGAAATTGGAATGAAGATCATGCGTACGTTGAATCAGGAAGTAGAAGTTTCTCATCCTGAACTAGATATTCATACGATTGACGTAATTGATTTTTATCAAAAACAGTCAGATGGTAAAATTGTAAATATGGCTGTGTTTGGAGAAGGTCAGGTGGATCGTTCACCATGTGGAACAGGAACGAACGCAATGGCTGCCAAGAAATATGCTGCAGGTGAGATTGCTCAGGGTGACACCTTTGAATATTACAGTATTTTGGGATGTAAATTCACTTGCAGAATTGATCGTACAACCAAAGTTGGTAGTTTTGATGCTATCGTTCCAATCATAACTGGAGGCGCATATATTGATGGATATAACTGTTGGTTTATAGATCCAGATGATCCATTTAAAGATGGATTTATTTTAGGAATGTAAAAATTAAATTAGACATATGCATATGAAAGGGGAATATTATGCCACATATTACAATTGACATGTTTGCAGGAAGAGATGATGAAACTAAGAAGAAGATTGCAGAAGCAATCGTGAAAACAATGATGAATGAACTTGGATGTGCTAAGGAACATCTGTCAGTAGCAATTCACGATGTAAAGCCAGAGAATTGGAACAGCGAAATCGAGTCTAACGTAAACAAAGAGGAACTGTTTGCGGGAGAAGTATATAAAGCATAGTATTAGAGCGACAAATTCCAATTTAGCAAATGAATAAGGAGCAGTTCCATACATAACTGCCATGTTATGTGGTGTGAACAACAATAAAAGCCAAGCTGCAGCTTGGCTTTTACTATTATATGGATACCCGGTAAACAAGTACTTTTATTTCAAAATATATTCTTTATCTCTTTGCAAGCATAGCCTCTAATTCAGCAATATATGCATCTTTGGCAGAATTCTCTTCTTGCAAATATTCATTCTTTTCTGCTAGCATCTTTAATTCCTCCCACGTCTTGGCTTTGAAAAGACGAGCCCAATAATCGATTTCTCACATTCATCAACATATTAGTTGCGTAAAATTCGGGAGCGTCTGGGAAAAGTGTGTAGTCCAAAAATTCGATGTGGATGACAGGAAGTGCTTCGTCATACTTTTGGCCTCGATAGAGCTGGTCAAATGAACGGCACAGATAAGATAAAGAACGGTCAGTCCAGTTATGTTTATTCTCGACTTTCTTGACTTGATTGTTTTGCATAGCAAACTCCTCCTTTGTAAAATTGATTAATAAGTTAAAAGTACTTGGAATCATGGCGAACTGCCGAGAATAAATAGACCAAGTAGAAATACAAGATGGAACTTGAGTAAGAGAAGTGGTATAATTATTATATCATAAAGGAGGATGAGGATATGAATGAAAATAAATCAAAAACAGATATTGTTCTTAAAGTGCTCCTATCTATTTGTCTTCTGGGACTTATCCCTATTTTGATCATTTTAATGTCTTTCTTTTTTAAAGATCGGTTTACAAGCTTGGATGACTATGAATATAGCTACACTTTAAGACCAGGATTTTATGAAGTAGGTGTACATCTTCCAGCTGGTACTTATGTTGTACAATTAGAAGATGGTAAAGAAGCAGAATTTAGTATATACAATGTGGAAGATTCTTATATTTATTTTCAAAAAAAATACTATGTATACGACGATGAAAAAAGAGAAAAAGATATTCTAAAACAACCTTATTTTGGTATTAATGCATTTGGTAGAAGCGTGTCTTTAAAAAAGAGAATCAAAAATATTACGTTAGAAGAGGGAGAACTTCTGAATATTGAACCTCAGACTAGTTTTATCTTTTACTCAAATGATGTTGAGAACACAAGTTTTGATCCAATAGAAGTTACATATTCTGATATTCCTATTGTTTCGGATGTATCTATAGCAGGTGAAGATTTCCCGGCGGGCGTCTATGATATTCTCTACGAACCAAAAGACTCGAATCAAGTTGGAACAATTAAATGTGCAATTAAGGATATTGATGCCTCTTATTCAGTAAAAGGTTATTCCTTTGATTGTGAGGGGAAAAATGGCACACAGGTGATTGCTCACGGAATTCCATTTACTCCTGGTTCTAACATAAATACTAGCAATATCGATGAAATTACATTAGTACCAACTAAATATATTAGTAAAACATTCAATTCTTTAACATGGGAAGCTGATTCTAATTAAAAAATAAACCTTCGTATATTCGGTTATACGTTATTCATCCAGATAATAACAAGATGCCACAAGAAAACTGGATGAGATGTTGATTGGTTGAAAAGATAGTGAAAAGCTAAGAAATTTTTAAGAAATATCTTAGCTTTTTTTATTTTATATGTAGTATAGTCAATACATAGAACAAAGGAAAGCGTGGGAGATAAGTGAAGGAAAAAGAAACCATTTTAGTTGTAGATGATAATAAGGAGATTGTTTATTCAATCAGCGGGCTGTTGAAATACGAAGGTTACGAGGTCGTGAAGGCTTATGATGGGATGGAAGCGTTGAAAGCAGTGGAGGATAACAAAATTGATTTGATTTTACTGGATGTGATGATGCCCAAGATGAATGGCCTCTCTGCACTTATGAAGGTGAGGGAAAATTCTAGAATACCTATTATTATTCTGTCGGCGAAGACGGAGGAGAGTGATAAGATTTCTGGATTGACTTTGGGGGCTGACGATTATATTGAAAAGCCATATAATCCAGCGGAGCTGATTGCCAGAGTCAAAGCACATTTGCGTAGATTCCGAGTGTGGGGCGGTGAAGTCCAAAATATAACGGAGGAAAAAATTATTAATGGTGGTCTGGTTTTGGACAAAAAGCAGAAGTTGATTTTGGTCGAAGGTGAGGAAATCAAATTAACAGCTACGGAGTATAAGATTTTGGAGTTTTTGATGGAACATTTGGGTCAGGTCTTTTCAGCGGAGCAGATTTACGAAAATGTGTGGAATGAGGTTGCAGACTATTCGGTGGAAAATACAGTCATGGTGCATATCCGGCACATCCGCGAGAAGATTGAGATAGATGCAAAAAAACCAAGATATGTAAAGGTGGTGTGGGGAATTGGTTACAAAATGGAAAAATTTAATTAAAAATGTAGGGGGAAAACTTGATAGCCAGACGAGGATTGTTTTGGGCGGATTTGCTTCAGGAATCAGTATTGTTTTGATTATAAACTATGTGGAAAGATATGAGACTTTCGGTTATTATGAAGAACGGTTGTATCTTGCTTTAGTAAGTGCACTGCTTGCGGCTGGGTTAGTTATTTTGATGAAAAGTGCGTGGGAGAAAAAGTATAGAGACTGGAAGCCAGAGCAGACGAACTTTTACCATGAATGGCTCGGGAAATGTATTCTCATGGAAAAGCGGCTTGTGCTAATAGGAGCAGCAACAGCCCTTTTGGCATATGTATACATTGACATTTTCAAGGGAAAGTGGTGGATAGCGCAATATATATTGATTGTTGTTCTAGTGGAATTCATTGTTTGTCAGATAGTATTACTTCAATTGGCTGATGAGAAAATGAATGAACTCATGGGAATGATGGCGGAAATCACACAGAAAAGAATCGAGGAAGCCCTGGAGATTGAGAGAAAGAGTCTGGAAAAGGTTTCGAGAAGCGACCAGCTGCGTATTGATTTGATTACGAATGTTTCTCATGATTTAAAGACTCCACTGACTTCCATAGTAGGATATCTTGAACTGATGAAGAAAGAGGAACTGAGTGATGTGGTTCGCGACTATGTGGAAGTGATTTCTGAGAGGGCTGACAAGTTAAAAGAAATGATAGGAAGTCTCTTTTCTCTGGCAAAAGCGAGCAGTGGAAATGTGGAACTCCACATGGAAAAGTTCGAAGTGAACCGCCTGCTTGAGCAGATTCTTGCAGATATGAAAGACAGGGTTGAGGAGAGTGGGCTGGATTTTGTGACGCAATTTACAGAGGAAAATACGGAGCTAATTACCGACAATATGTATTTCTATCGAATCTGTCAAAATCTTATCGAGAATACTTTGAAGTATTCTGCCAAGGGCACCAGAGTGTTTGTAAAAACCTATATGAAGGAAGGAGCGAAACTCTGCATGGAGATTGTTAATACTGCCAGTTATTTTATGGATTTTGAGAAGGAGGACATTTTAGAGCGCTTTGCAAGGGCAGATAAAGCACGTAGTACAGACGGAAATGGACTTGGACTGGCAATTGTGAGTACTTATGCCAAGACTTTGGGCGGAGAATTTGATATTCGAATTGATTGTGACCAGTTTAAAGCATATTTGGAATTTCCAAAATCGTAAATTTTGTAATCCCCGAAAAGATGGGTTGTAGATAAATTCTGCAGCCCATTTTTATTTGATGGGAAAATTGAAGTTTCAGGTGCAGGAGAAAAGAAGTTGTGATACAATAAAATATATTGGTGAACAGAGATATGCCAAGGAAAGGCAGGACGATAGAATGAACAGTCATGACTGGGAACGCTTCGGAGAGGATATCCGGAGAACCATACAGGATGCCGTGGAATATGGCAATTATGATAGATTAAATCAGACAATTACGAATACAGTGAATCAGGCGACAGATTGGGTGGCACGCAATGTAAATAATGTGAAGAATCAGCAGACTGCTTACAGACCACAAGGTTTCGCGGGGAGGAATCGAGAATTGTTTGGTGTGAAGAGTTCTTCGAAGGTGATGGCAATTTTATTTATAATCTTCGGTTATACCGTAGGTGGATTTATGGCATTGCTCACATTGATAGGAATTCTTGGTACGATTTTTACTGGAGAATTGATTGCAGCAATTGTATATGCGGTTATTATGCTGCCAATGACAATCGGATTTTTATTTATGGCATACAAGGGCTCTACGCTGTTAACGAGAATTAATCGTTTTAACAAATATATAAAAGAAATCGGTGCAGCCGAGTTTTGTAATATTTCTGACATGGCAGCGAGAGTACAGAAGTCTGAAAAGTTTGTTGTAAAAGATGTTGAAAAGATGATTAACAAGGGCTGGTTTAAGCAAGGGCATTTGGACAGACAAAAGACATGTCTGATTGTGACAAATCAAATGTATGAGCAATATAAACAGTTAGAGCACCAAAGGGATTTACAGCGCAAGGAAGAAGAACAGAGACTAAATGCAGCGCAGAGACAGGCAGAGAGCCGCCAAGGCTTGTCTCCAGAAGTGCAGAAGGTTATCGAGCAGGGAGATGCATACGTTAAGAAGATTCGTGAATGTAACGATGCAATTCCGGGAGAAGAGATTTCTGCAAAGATTTATAACTTGGAAATGGTTGTGGATAAGATTTTTGACCGCGTGGAGCAGAATCCAGCATTGGTTTCAGATATTCGAAAGCTGATGGAATATTATTTGCCGACCACAGTGAAACTTTTAGAAGCGTATGCAGAGATGGATGCGCAGCCAATAGGCGGTGAAAATATTCAGACTGCAAAGAGAGAGATTGAAGCAACCCTGGATACGCTGAATACAGCCTTTGAGAAACTCTTAGACAGTTTGTTCCAGCATGCGGCTTGGGATGTATCTTCAGATATTTCGGTATTGAATACAATGCTTGCACAGGAAGGTCTCAAGGGAGACGGCTTGAAGAAGTAAATATTTATTAAGAGAAAATAGATATAAAAGAGATGGAGGAAACAAATATGACAAACGGACTCGACACATTACAAACAGCACCAGTTCTTACATTAGAACCATTTGCAGAAGAGAAAAAGGCACCAGCGGTGGTAGAACAAAAGGAAGAAATGTTAGATGAGAATATTCTTACAGCAGAAGAAAGAGCGGCTGTAGAGGCATTTGCGCAGCAAATCGATTTGAATAATTCGGCAGTGATTCTTCAATACGGAGCGGGAACTCAGAAGAAAATGGCTGATTTCTCAGAAACTGCATTGGATAATGTTCGTACAAAGGATCTTGGAGAAGTAGGCGGACTTCTTTCTAATGTTGTCGGAGAACTTAAGAGCTTCGACGATGAAGAAGAGGAAAAAGGATTTCTTGGCATTTTCAAAAAGACATCAAATAAGTTGCAGAATCTGAAAGCCAAATATGCGAAGGCTGAGACAAATATTAATCAGATTGTGAATGCCCTAGAGTCTCATCAGGTACAGCTTATGAAAGATGTTGCGCTTTTAGATAAGATGTATGAACTGAATTTAACATATTTCAAAGAACTCTCTATGTACATCCTTGCGGGTAAGAAAAAATTACAAGAGGTTCGCAGTACGCAGCTGCAGGGACTTCTTGACAAAGCAAGGGCGAGTGGATTGCCAGAAGATGCACAGGCTGCTAAGGATTTAGATTCTATGTGCAACCGTTTTGAAAAGAAAATTCATGATTTGGAATTAACCAGAACAATTTCCATTCAAACTGCACCACAAATCCGTATGGTACAGAATAACGATACTTTGATGGTGGAAAAGATTCAGTCTACAATCGTGAATACCATTCCGCTTTGGAAGAGCCAGATGGTATTAGCTCTTGGAGTAGAACACTCTGCACAGGCAGCAGAAGCACAGCGAGAAGTGACGGATATGACAAATGAGCTTCTGAAGAAGAATGCTGAGAAACTTAAATTATCGACAATTGAGACAGCAAAAGAATCTGAACGGGGCATTGTAGAAATCGAAACATTGAAGGCTACAAATGAAGCTTTAATTTCTACATTGGATGAAGTGATGAAGATTCAGGAGGAAGGACGTCAGAAGAGACGTGAGGCAGAAGTGGAAATGCAACGTCTTGAAAATGATTTGAAGCAGAAATTATTGCAGATTAATGGATAAATAAAAATGGCACTTCATAACTAGGAATTAGTTATTGAAGTGCTTTTTATTTTGGAAGTCTTTTCTTAATTCGAATGCCCAGGGTCGAGGCGAGGAACATTTTGAGAATTTCACCTGGTATAAATGGCAGTGCACAGGTTGTGAAGCCGACGAAAAAGTGGCTTTTTGTCACGGCACAAAACACAAGAATTCCACAGATAAAATTGAACGTAGTTCCTGTGATAAGGCTTATTGTAAAACTTAGTTTCTTTTTTGGGCCATATTCACAGCCTGAACCGATAATATATGCCATAAGTGGAAAGGACAGGATGAAGCCTCCTGTGGGTCCGACTATATATTGCCAGCCACCTGTAAAATTTGAAAAAACTGGTAATCCTATTGCACCAAGCATGATATATATTGTAGAAGCAATTGCTCCATTTTTGGCACCGAGTATGATGGCGGCAAGGCTGACAGCAAAGGTTTGCATAGTGATAGGAACGCCAAAAGGCGTTGGGATTGCAATCTGTGCCAGAATTGCCATGACAGCAGTAAAAAGGCTAATCATACAAAGGTTAAGTATTTTTGAATTTGTTTTTTGCATGATAAACATCCATATTATAAAGTTCTTACAGTTTGTCGATCGAATAGAGTGACATCCAAAACAATTTTCTCTGTAGGAAGCTTCGGATTTTGCATACGGCGTAGCAGTAATTCCGCAGCTTTTGTCGTAACAGAAGTTTTGGATGAACTTATGGAACTCAACTCAAACGGAAGAGGCAGTAAAGAGTGCAGATTATCGAATGAAATTAGCGATAAGTCTTCAGGCACCTTTTTGCCGAACTTCCCTAAACGCTGCATGACATCCCAAGCAATAATGTCATTGTATGCAACAATTGCTGTATATTTGTCCGTTTCAATATCTTTTTGTATTTTATCAAAGTACTTTCCGTAATCGTCAAATTCGATTTCTGTTATTTTGCTGCCATTATATTTTTGGCAAGTATCCTTGAATCCCTGCAAACGTTCACGTGAACTAGAGTTATAAATAGGCGTGTTAATATAAAGAACAGAACTGTGTCCTTTTTCTGATAGATGTTGGCCAGCAATTTGACCAGCTTTGAAATCATCAGATATGACATAATCGATGTCTATTTCATCAAAATGACGTCCTATTACAACACAAGGGATATGAAGGTTTTGTATAAAATTAATGTTATCGCATGAGTATGGAGTCTGGGATGGACACAGGATAATGCCATCTACATTTCTGCTGCATGCGGCTACAATTGATTTGCGCTCAATGTCCTGTTGTTCGTTTGAATGCATGAAAAAGGCAGAATAACCATTTTGCTCAAATTGTCTTTCTAGTTCCTTTGCAATAAATGAAAAGTATGGATTGGAAAGGTCACCGAGTATAATGGCAACGGTATTTGTTCTTCCAGTACGAAGGGATGTGGCAGATGCATTGGCGATATAGCCTAAGCGGTTAGCACAATCCTGAATAATCTTTTTGGTACTTGGAGATATATCAGACATATCTTTCAATGCATGTGAAACGGCAGTAACGGAAAAGCCGGTTTCATTAGCGATATCTTTTAAAGTTGGAAGTCGGTTTGGTTTCTGTTCGTGCATAACATCTCCTAATTAACAAAATTTTCTAGTTATTTCCTTATTATAAACTAAATTTCAATAAAAGTAAACTCAATGAAAAAAGCACTGATTTGGGCAAAATGTCACAAGTAGTTGACTTTGTTATGGGTCAATGGTATAATTTTACTGTAACGTTACAGTAAAACGTTACAGTAGTGAATAGGAGGTAATAATGTATGAAAAAGAAACTGCTGTCATGTATGATTGTCCTGGTTATTTTGATGTCGACAGTATATGGATGTGGAAAAGAAGAAACGAAAAATTCTATAGGGGTAAAAGGTGAAGATGGACCCATGGTTCCCTATGAGGAAACATTGACGCTGAGTTTACTCTATGAAAATGATGCAGGTATTGTATATCCGGAAGGAGATAATCCATCAGATAATATTATTACTCGTTTTATGAAAGAAAAACTCAATATTAATTTTGATTTGAGCTGGACGGTAGATAAGGGAAATTATGCAGAGCAATTGGATTTGGCTATTGCATCAAACACTAATTTGCCGGATGTTTTTATTGCAAATAAGCAACAAATGAGTACTTTATCTGCAGCAGGTCTGATATATGACATGAAAGACCTTTATGATACATATGCCTCGGATAATTTGAAAAATACATTGGCATTCAATGATAATGAGGGGATTGAATCGGCAACTATAGATGGAGGTCTGTATGGATTACCACTTACAAATGATGTAGGTGACGGTGTTTCTTTAGTGTTCATTCGTAAGGACTGGCTGGATAAGTTGGATTTGGAAGAACCAACCACTTTAAAACAATTAATTGGGGTAGCACAGAAATTTGTAGATGAGAATATATCTGGCTTACCGAATGGAACTATGGGAATTGGAATGGCGAGTGATTTGGGATTTACTTGGGATGTCATTGCAAATGCATATGGCGGATATCCAGACTTATGGGTAGAAGATGAAAATGGTGATTTGGTATATGGAAGTACGTTGGATGAGATAAAAGATGGACTGTCTTGTATGCAGCAATTATATTCTTCAAAACTCATTAATTCGGAGTTTGCAGCACAGGAAACTTCAAAGCTTGCCCAGTATGTTGCGCAAGGAAGACTTGGAATTTTTATTGGACCTTTCTGGTACAACAACAACTACATTATTAATAATATGAATGCTGATAGTGAAGCGGAGTGGATTGCTGTAAATAATCTTCCATTAGAAAGTGGGAAAACGGTATCGTCCAGAGCTTGGAACACGACCTATCGTTGGCTGTGTGTAAGCAAAAAGTGTGCAAATCCTGAAGCAGCAGTGAAATTATTGAATCTATGGTATGAGATGTGGCAGGGAGAGTATTCGGAATGGTTCTGGGAAACTCAGATGTCAGACGAATATAAAGAAGTGGATTTAAAAACGTATTCACCAGTATTTTTTGATCCGCCACTTAAGAACTGTGAGCTTGACTTGAAATTGTTAAAAGCAGTAGAAACAGGTGACACTTCGGAACTGAATGCAGAGGGCGAATATGCTTATAGTCAGTTAACTTTAAATGATGGTTCGGCCATTAACCGAAGTGCAATTCTGACATGGTATGACTCCTTTGACATTTTAAATAAGACATATGAAACATTTGTATATGACGCATACCGTGGCCCGACAGATATTCAATTTTCGGCGTTAGAAAGTACGTTGGATGAGTTAGAAATGAATACATTTATTGACATTATAATGGGTAAGAAGGATGTAGATTATTTCGATACATTTGTTGAAGAGTGGTATAAGCAAGGTGGAACAGAATTAACGGAGATTGTAAATGAGTGGCATGATGAAAACAACTAGCAGGAGGAGGAATGGTGGAATGAAAAAACATTGGCAAAAGCATATAATGATGCTTCCGTCCATTGTGATATTGCTTATTTTTTCATATGTGCCAATGGTTGGCCTGGTTATGGCTTTTCAGAATTATGTGCCATCTAATGGATATTTTGGTTCGGAATGGACAGGCCTATATTGGTTTAAATATATGTTTAATATGGGAAATTTCACATCTGTTGTGTGGAATACGTTATTTATTTCACTCCTCAAAATATTTACGGCACTTTTAGCATCAGTTATCGTGGCACTGCTTTTGAACGAAATGGTTTCTAAGCGTTTAAAAATGCTGATTCAAAGTGCTATCCTGTTTCCTTATTTTGTGTCATGGGTAGTATTGGCTGATATTGTAAAGGATATTGTTGCGCAGGATGGCATTGTCAATCAGATTATCTGTGCAATGGGAGGTACGGAAATATCGTTTTTGACAGATGAAAAATGGTTTATTGTTCTACTGGTAGTCACAAATATTTGGAAAGAGGTTGGGTATAATGCAGTCATTATTTCAGCAACACTTGCAACAATAGACCCGGCGTTATATGAGGCAGCTGATATTGATGGTGCATCAAGAATGCAAAAAATGCGGTTTATTACCATACCAGCAATTTCTACTACAGTAGCAATGCTATTAATCTTGGCGCTTGGGGGCGTATTGAACGGAGGATTTGACCAGATTTATAACCTTTATAATACGACAGTTTTGTCGAGCGCAGATATTATCGATACTTATGTGTACAGAATGGGTATCAATCGTGGAATGTATAGTCTTGGAACAGCGGTAGGATTCTTTAAATCAGTAATCGGAGCGATTTTACTCGTATTATCATATAAAGCTGCTGATAAGTATGCGGGCTACCAGATTTTTTAGGAGGGGTGGAAATGAAAAAGCAAAAAGTATCTATTTTTCAAATGGTAAACACCACTTTCCTCATTTGTCTGGCATTAGTTGGAATTCTGCCTTTCGTACATATGATTGCAGTTGCATTCAGTGGTGGAGCCGCATCGGCATCGAACAGTGTCGGTCTGGTGCCTGTGGATTTCTCGCTTAATGCATTTGAAGAAGTATTACAAGATAAATCTTTCATGAAATCAATTGTGATCAGTGTGGTAAGAGTGTTCTTGGGAACGGTTATTACGATGGTACTTACCATCTTGACCGCTTATCCAGTTTCGCTAAGTGCTAAAGAATTTCCTGGAAGAAAATTTTACGTTGTATTTATGGTAATTACGATGTTATTTTCCGGCGGTTTATTACCAGCATATATTTTAAATACGAGAATTGGACTTGTTAACACCATATGGGCGTTGGTTGTCCCGGGGGCGATTCCAATTTTTAATGTAATTGTTCTATTGAATTTCTATCGGGGAATACCAAATGAGATTCGAGAGGCGGCTTTGATTGATGGAGCAGATGATTTCTGCTGCCTGAAAAATATTTATTTGCCATTATCAAGACCTTGTCTTACGACACTTACTATGTTCTGTGTGATTGGTCACTGGAATGCATGGTTTGACGGTTTACTTTATATGCGGGATAACACAAAGTACCCGTTACAGACATATTTGCAGGTTTACCTATCATCCTTGAGTGATATTAAATCGCAGCAGGAGGTTACGCAGATGCTGGCGACTTCGGACAGAAGTCTGATGTATGCATATATTGTTTTATCGTGTATACCAATTTTATTGGTATTCCCATTACTTTCAAAACATATTAAGAGCGGACTTGTGCTTGGTTCAGTGAAGGGTTAGAACGAAGGAGGAAGGAATATGAGATTAAAGAAATTAGTATTATTTATTCTAGTTTTAGGATTGGCAATGACAGTGCCAGAAAAAGTGAATGCGGCTGAGACACTTGGGGAGGTGTTCTATCAGTATAATGCAGCTACCGCTGCACAGGAGTGGAAGTTCTACGATAGAGGTCACTGGAATTTTGATGGAAATGGTATTAGCTGTGATAATAATGATGGACGAACAGGTGATGACGCATGGTATTACACTTATATAGGAAATAAAGCGGGGTGGACGGATTATGTAATAGAAGCGGATTTTGTGAATGTAACAGAGGGCGGAATTATCTTTCGTTCTGCAAATCCTACGAATGCTACAGTTGATGCATTTGATGGATATTATATAGGAACAGATAGTGATTACTTATTTGCAGGTAAGGATACGAATGATAAATGGGATACGATTGAGGAAGATGGTCCAGATGCAAGTGCGGCATATAAAATTGGTTATAAAGCAAAAATGCACTGGAAAATCGTAGTCAAAGGAGATACCTATACTTTATATTTGGATAATGCAAAGTTTCCAACCTTACAGGTTTGTGACAGTACATATAAAACAGGTGGTGTAGCAATTCGTTTTAGAGTATATCCAGGAGATTTGAGTGGATACGTGCAGAATCTGAAGGTTACAAAATTAATAGAGACTCAAGATACAGTTGTAGATACACCATCACAAGGAACAACGAATACTCCTTCCAACAGTACTGCGCCAGACGCTCCAAATGGTACTTCTAATGACACTTCCAACGAGGTGACCACGGAGACACCGGAAGAGCAGACAGGGGAAAATCAACAGGAAGTAACGGAAGAAGAGAAGGATGAAGGCTCAGAAGAGAAGACGGATGATAGGGCTGAATCTACAAAAGAAGACGTGAAAGATGTATCAAAGGATAAGACTGATGAAGTCAATGAGATACTAGATGGGATTTTACTTGGAATTTTAATAGTTGTCGGAATAGCAGCAGTCGCAATTCCAATTGTATTTATTGCGATATCAAAAAAGAAAAAATCTGAGTAGAAAGGAGATGTTTTTCATGAAGGGAAAATGGAATAAGTGGTTGAAGACAGGAGTGACCTTGATGATTTGTGGAGCATTAGTGTTCGCCAGTGTGACATCTTTAGCAGACAGTGCAAAGAAAAGAACTGCTGTAATTAATCTTTCTGGTTCAGACTATAATACAAGCAATTCTAAAATTACGGCAAAAGCATCGACAAAAAGTTTAAATACAGTTAAAACAAGTATCTTTGGAGGAAATATCAGCTGGATTGATGAAGGATATGGTTTGTGGAATACGGAGGATGATGAGCCATATGCAATTATGACGGAAAAACTCAAGAAAAGTGGTGTTCAGCATTTGCGTTACCCAGGTGGTATTGAGGGGGACTATTTCCACTGGTATGAGACCATTGGGGATTTGTCTGAGCGAGTAAACCAAATCAATTGCTTCTCCAGTGAATATCCAACCTATGACGCATACAATGGAGTGGAGTATCCAGTAGAATTTGGTGTGGACGAGTTGTTTGCGGTTTGTGAAGCGGCGGATATCGGTGCAACGATTCAATTGAATGCAGGAAATGGAACAACGGATGAAGCAGTTGATTATGTGAATTATCTCATCGACAAGGGATATATAGATGATGTGGATTCTATTTGTATCGGAAATGAAGTTTGTATGGACGATGAAAAGGTGGATGGAATTACCATCTCAAAGAATCCTGTGGATTATACAAACTTCTGTAAGGAAGTACTTCAAAAAGTGGGAAAAGATGTTGTGGATAGTGATTCAATCAAACTGGGAGTGATTGGAATTACACCATCCCATCCGTTATGTGCATACAAGAACTGGGATGCAATCGTACTGGATTCGCTGGCTTCAGAGATTGATTTTATTGATGTTCATATCGGTTACTCTTATTATTACCAAAATAATGAGTCAGCAGAGGAATCGGTGAAGTGCTTTTTGGCATCAGCAAAGTGGATTGAAAGCATGATAGAAGAGGAAGAAGCAATTATTAAGAAATATGCAGGAGAGTATGCAGATGATGTTGACATTCAGATTACAGAATGTGGTCCTGTGGGTGGAAATTATCCAAATTCATTGGCAGGTTCTTTGTTCCTTGCTGATTTCTATAATACAGTGCTTCGTCATTCGAAAATCACGGCAACCGATTATCTACCAGTGTTAAATCATTATGCATCAGCGCAGATTATTGGAGCATGCACTTATTCTGGCGCATCAGCCAACGAAGTATATTGGGACAATTGTGTCAGCTATGTATTTAAGTGGTATGCGGACCAAATTGGAAGAGATGTTTTGGAGACAGAGGTGAAAGGTGCAAAGACCTTTGATTCTTCAGCAGTGGGAATGGTTCCTGCAATTGAAGATGTAGAAGAGGGAACTGTGCAGGTTTATTATGACGAAGCAACAGGTGAAGGCAGTGTGTTCGTAATCAATAAATCAATGAACGAAAATTTGGAGTATGATATTGAATTACCAGTTTCAGATGCGAAGATTACAAATGTGACCGAACTTTGGAATCAAAGCCCAATTGCAAAAAATACTCATACGAGTCCAGAAACAGTAGTACCAGTTTTATATGATGAGTACAATGGCGCATTTTCTGGAATCATCAGCTTGACCACAAAACCTGTGTCGCTTGTGAAAATAGACTTTACAACAGAAGACGATGTGAAAGTGACATATGCTTCTGGAGAGAAAGCAGAAGTGCCAAAAGAAGAAATGTCGACTGAGGATGCTTCAAACAAGAATACTTCTGATAAGGAAACGGTGCAGAGTACTACAAACAGTGGTTCATCAAATACCGTAACGGATACTGTTGTGGATGAATCGACAGATGATAAGAAGGAAGTTGATGAAGAGAAAGAAGATGGTTCTGAAGATAAGACGGAAGTAAAAGATGTAGTAAACGATGAGACAGAGAGAGAAGACGAAGTAGATAAAGGCATTATTTTGAAGGTGGCAGCAATTGTAGTGCTAGGAACACTTCTTTTAGCCGGAGTTGTGACTGGCATTGTGTTGGCATATAAAGCAATGAGAAAGAAAAAGTAGTTTTTATGAGGGAATAAGAATGGCTTATAAATTTTCAAATCCTATATGTGGCGGCCAGGACCCCTTTGTCTGTAAGGGAGAAGATGGATATTATTCTGTGGTTGAGGCTGCTGGGTCAAAAGAATTATGTGTATACCATTCGAAACGTTTGACAGAGCGTGGTGTGAAGCATGTGGTTTATCAGGCGGAAGAGAGTGGAGAGTCTTCGGTGGATTTATGGGCACCGGAGCTGTGGAATTTTAATAATAAATGGTATATCTATTATGCAGGTTCCAGCCTTGGTGGTGAGGAAAACTGGCATACCCATCGGATGTTTGTACTAGAAGCAGAGCATCCTCTGGGACCATATAAATCACCAGTGAAATTAGAGCTTGGGGAACAGATGGCAATTGATGGTTCTGTTCTGCAATTGGAGGAAAATAAATTTGTTTTCTTTTATATGGGAAGAAACGAGGAGAAGATGTTGAATTGTCTGTATATGGCAATGATGGATTCACCGACACATATATGTGGTAAACCTGTCCTTTTGTCAGTTCCAGAGTTGGAGTGGGAAAGTGATATTAATGAAGGACCATTTCCGATTTATAAAAATGGAAAGTTGAGTCTGCTTTATGCGGCGAATGCTGCGCACCTGCCAGAATATTGTTTGGGTTTGTTAGTATGCAATGATATAGAAAATATCATCAAACCTTCTTCGTGGACAAAGCTAGATAAGCCCCTATTAACGCAAAAGGGAAATGTGATTGGACCGGGACATGCATGCATTGTGAGTTCACCAGACGATACCGAGGATTGGCTGGTGTATCACAGTAAATTCGACCATGATTATACGCTTCCAGGTGGATGGAACCGAGTGGTGAATTTACTGCGGGTCACATGGAAGGATGATGTTATCCCTTGTTTTGAAGAACCTTATCAGCATGGAGAGGCAATTTTAGCACCATCTGGAGAAGAGGTACTTCCTGAGGGAAAGAGTATCGAACTTCGATTAGACAATCAGAGTGCCCGGCGATTTGCAGAGTATACCTATTCTCGTGAAAAAACAGTTTGGGCAACAGATAGAGGAATTCGTATTGATGGAACTATCTGGCCTGAGTTTGGAGACAAATTGATACTTAGAGAAGGTGTTTATGGAAATTGTACTATTAAAGTATGTATGAAGAATCTTTCGAATGAAGGAGAAGTGGGTGTGATGTTTGGGGTAGAGCTGCCAGCAGCAGGAAAATGCCGTTGGCAGGGATATGGAGTGTACACCAATAAGGCAGGTTATATTCAGATTATAAAGTGTGATGGGAAGAAAATAATGACACTTGAAAGAAAAAAGATTCTTGCAGAGGGCGAAAGGAATTTGCTTATTAAGTTGCAAGGAAAGGCAATAAGTGTATTTGCTGATAACGAAGAAATTCTTTCTACTATGGATGATGCCGATATACAAGGACAAGTGGGAGTAGGAACACTTGGCGGCGACGGAGAATTCTACGAATTAAGGATTAGGAGGGATGATAATGCGTAAATTTATAGCAATGTTGTTGACGTTTGCATTGTGTATTCAGATGGTGAGTCAACTGGCTGTTAAGGCGGACGCTTCATCAGAAAAGGAAATCTGTGATACGGCTTGGACAGATGATTTCTCAACGGATACCATCAGTAATTATAAGGTCGCAGGACCGGATACAGGTGCATGGGGCAATTGGCAGGTCGTAGATGGAAAACTGCAGGTGACAGGAAATGCTCCAGCAGATTGGTGGGGAACATCTCTGTTATTGAAAGATACCATCTATGAGAATTTTGTAATGGAATTTGATGCGGATGTGAGCGCCGGATATGGTATTATCCTGAGAGCTCAGGATGATGCGACAACAGCAGGCAGTGGGTTGAATACATGGTTTGGCGGAAATGCCTATGTAATTATGCACTGGGCTCCTGGGGAAGGCAATGCGTCTGTTCAAATCCTGGATTATAATGGGACTCAAGATGGAGAGGTGTTGGCGAATGTAGGAAGTATTGGCGCCATGACTTCTGCACACTGGAAGATTATCGCCGAGGGAAATGATATTATTATTAGCCTTACAGATAATAATAATGCAGACAATAAAATTACATATACCTTGAACGATACGAGATATTCATCTGGTATGATGGGATTTTATAATCTTACAGCAGATGGAGTTACATCTTTTAAAGCTGATAATTTAAGTGTAACACCTATGAACTCGACTTTGTATGCAGATAATTATTCTGACACATCGATTGACGATTACTTTGTCGCTGGTCCCGACAATGGAGCGTGGGGAAATTGGCAGGTTGTGGATGGTAAACTGCAAGTAACAGGTAATGATTCCGCAGCATGGTGGGGAACATCAATTCTAACCGATGCGGACTATGACAATTTTGTGATGGAATTTGATGCAGATGTGAGTGCTGGTTATGGTATATTCCTGAGAGCACAGGACGATGCGGCGACGCAGGGAAGTGGACTGAATGCGTGGTTTGGCGGAGATACTTATGCAATTATGCACTGGGCACCAGTGGAAAGCAACGCTTCGGTTCAAGTTCTAGATTATGATGGAACAGATGGTGGAAAGGTGTTGGCGAATGTAGGTGGCATTGGAGCCATGGCTTCTGCACACTGGAAGATTGCTGCGTGGGGCAATATAATTTATATCAAACTTACTGACAATAATAACAGTGAAAACACAATCAGTTATATACTTACGGATAGCACTTATTCAGCGGGACATATAGGTTTTTACAATCTAACAGCTGCTGGAGTAACATCCTTAAAGGTTGATAATTTGACGATTGAAGGCTATGTGGCTCCAGAATCAGACGAGCCATCGATTTCCACAGAGAAATGGTCAGATGATTTCTCGACCAATACAATCAGTAACTATAAGGTTGCAGGACCAGATACTGGAGCGTGGGGAAATTGGCAGGTTGTAGATGGAAAACTGCAGGTGACAGGAAACCCAGGAGCAAACTGGTGGGGAACATCACTGTTATTAAAGGATGCCATCTATGATAATTTTGTAATGGAATTTGACGCGGATGTGAGTGCTGGATATGGTATTATCCTGAGGGCACAGGATGATGCTACAACGGCAGGAAGCGGGTTGAATACATGGTTTAGTGGAAATGCCTATGTGATTATGCACTGGGCACCTGTAGAAAGTAATGCGTCTGTTCAAATCCTGGATTATAATGGAACCGATGGTGGAGAAGTACTGGCAAATGCAGGAAGCATTGGCGCTATGACTTCCGCACATTGGAAGATTATCGCATCAGGAAGTGACATTGTAATTACTATTACAGATAACAATAATGGGGATAATACACTTACCTATAATTTAAATGATGCGAGATACGCAGCAGGTATGATGGGATTTTACAATCTCACAGCAGCGGGTGTAACGTCTCTTACGGTGGATAATTTAAGTGTGACACCAATCAATAATGTTTTGCACGAAAATGCTTTTGAAACAAGTGATTTGTCAGAATATTTTGTTGCAGGACCGGATAATGGTATCTGGGGTAACTGGCAGGTTGTAGATGGCAAACTGCAGGTAACAGGAAATCCAGAAGCAAATTGGTGGGGAACATCTATTTTAACGGACGCAGACTATGACAATTTCGTGATGGAATTTGATGCAGATGTGAGTGCAGGCTATGGTATATTCCTTAGAGCACAGGATGATGCTGCTACCCAGGGAAGTGGATTAAATACGTGGTTTGGTGGTGATACATATGCCATAGTACATTATAGACCGATAGAAAGTGATGCTTCTGTACAAATCATGAACTTTTCGGGAGCAGAAAATGTATTAGCGAATGTAGGAAGCTTTTCTGTGAGTTCGTCTGTACATTGGAAGGTTGTTGCGTGGGGAGACAACATTTACATCAAGCTAACAGACAATAATAATAGTCAGAACACGATTAGTTATACGATTAAGGATAGCACTTATGCAACGGGTCACATTGGATTTTATAATCTTACAGCAGCTGGAGTGACTTCTCTAAAAGTGGATAATTTAATTATTAAGGGTGAAAAGGTAGTGACTGGAGGGGAGGAAGAATCAGACACACCAAGTATTACAGAACCGGAAACAGAAATTTCCTGGACAGATGATATGAGTAGCAGCAAGGGTGATAAGTATACTGCTTATGGCTTGTGGTGGAATAATGCAGTATCAGCCATGACTCAGACGGATTATACGGGAGTCTTGGGAAATGAAGGTGGAAGCATAGACGGAATCACTTACTATTATCTGAATGATTACAAATTTGAAGACTTCGTAATGGAGTTTGATGTTGTTTCAACAGCACAAGGATCGCAATATGGAGTAGTGTTAAGGGCAGGAAATCCTGGAGATGGTGCAGACCAGGGAGATGGTTATACTGTAATGTATGATGGAAGTTGGGTATTTGCAGGAAAACTCAATGGTCAGTTTACACAGATAACCTCTACACCAAGTGCATATGCGTATAATCCAAGTGATCATGGTGTGACAATTACACACTGGAAAGTTGTATGTGTAGGAGAAAATATTGCCGTGTATTTTAATGGCAGCACAGAACCAGCAATTTGGGTTACAGATGCTACATATACGACAGGTAGTGTTGGATTCAGAGCATTTGCGCCAGCAGGAGTAACAAGCAATGTTGTAATCGATAATGTTTCGATTAATGGAACAGGAACCTATGAGGAACCGGAAGATGACGAGCCGTTGCCACCAGCGTTAGAGACCTATGATTTCGAATGGAATGACGACTTTGAAAGTGAAACATATAACGCGTATTTGGCATATGGAAGATGGTGGAACAATGCCATATCTGAATTTAATGGAGAAGACTATAGTGATATCCTGGCAAATGAAGGTGGCATAGCTGACGGTGTTTGTTATTATTACTTGCGCAAATATAAATGGGCGGATTTTGAGATGGAATTTGATGTGCCTTCAACCGATAGTACAGCACAGTATGGCGTGGTTCTCCGTGCATCTACATATAGCGATGCACCAGATGATTGCGGTGGTTATACTGTGATGTATGATGGAAACTGGATTTTTGTCGGCAAATTGAATGGCTCATTTGTTCAGGTCACAAATACTCCAAGTGCTTATGCATACAATCCAAGTGAGCATGGAATTACACCAGAGCATTGGAAGATTACTTGTGTGGGAAATACGATTCAAGTATATTTGAATGGTTCTGCGACACCAATCATTAGTGTAAACGATTCTGATTTTAATTGTGGTTATGTAGGATTCCGTACTTTTGCAAAGGGTGGAGACCACACAAATGTAGTTTTTGATAATCTCCATATTAAAGGTTCTGTTTTAGTTGAGGAATTAACAACCAAGATTAATTCAAATCGAAGAAGTGGCACAGTTTATGATTACTCTACCTTGGTTGAATCAGCGAAGAAGACGGATAAGGTAGTTGTGAAAGATGATAGTTTATCAAGCGATACTACTGAAAAGGAAAATACATCAAGTAATGCGGATAATAAAGGCACTACATCGAATAAAGTAAATATAAACAGCACGGTAAATAAGACGGACACCTCAACTGATGTGACGGATAAAGCGGGTACGCCGGAGAAATCTGAAGATAAAAATGATGTGTTAGAAAGCGATAAGGATGAGGCAGATAAAGATATGACAGACGCATCAGAAAATGAGGAAGAGGATCATGAAGTAAGTGGTGAGGAACAATATGATGGTAATGCACATAGATGGATAATTCCTACGGCAATTATTGCACTTTTGGTTGTTGTTGCAGCAGAAGTTATTATAATAGCGAAGAAAAGAAAAAAATAACATGAACATTATGCAGGAACAGGGGCGTTGAAAAACGCTCCTTTTCTTCAAGTAGGTGCTGAACACTTGACAAAAATGTTTGTTTTGGTATAATAATTGCATTATTATAATACATATATAAAGTAAGCATGGCGCCATGGCCAAGCGGTAAGGCAAAGGTCTGCAACACCTCTATCACCAGTTCGATTCTGGTTGGCGCCTTTTGTAAGACTTAGAAATTCACATTTCTGAGTCTTTTGTTTTATAATATTACAAAAGGAGATTTACATATGAAAGAGAAATTATACACAATCCCTATGATGGATGCACTTCGTGAAAATGACGAGTGTCCATTCTGTTACATTGAAAGAAATTTGGAGCAGCACGCGCTTGATTTCGTTTTAAGCTCTTCTGCTGCTACTTACATGCAGGATGATGTAAGGGCAGAGACTGATGCAATGGGATTTTGCAGGGACCATTATCAGAAAATGTTTACATATGGGAATCTTCTGGGGAATTCAAAGATTCTTGAAACGCACATGAAGAAAATGCTGGACGAAATGAAGAAAGAGATGAAGAATTATTCTGGGAGCGGAAAGCAAGGTCTTATGGGGCTTTTGAAAAAGGATGCTTCATCGGATAGCAGCAATAACAATGTGAGCAGATGGATTCACAAAAAGGAAGAATCTTGTTATGTGTGTAATCATATGAAACAAAATTATGACCGTTATATTGCGACATTTTTGATACTCTTTAAAAGAGGCGAAAAGGAATTCGTGGACCTTGTGAAAAATGGAAAGGGGTATTGTCTCCATCATTTAGCGGATATTATGGATGCTGCACCGAATTATTTGAATGAAAAAGAACAGAAGCAGTTACGTGATATTTTGTTTCCGCAGATGGAAGAAAATGTGGAACGAATTATTGACGAACTTGAATGGCTGCAGAAGAAATTCGACTATCGTTATAAAGACGAGGATTGGAAGAATTCCAGGGACTCTGTGCAGAGAGCAATGCAGAAACTTGCAGGCGGTTATCCGGCAGATGAACCTTATCAGCAGAAATAGTAAAATAACCCTTGACGGCTATATCGTTTAATGATATTATCATCAACGGAACAAATTTAATAAAGACAAACTTTCTCTTATTCAGAGTGGTGGAGGTAAAAGGATCTATGAAGCCACGGCAACCCCGTATGCGGAAGGTGCCAACCTGAGCGAGTAATCGAACAATAAGAGGATTGGTTTATAAGAATATAAAACAGTCCGATATTGTCGGGCTGTTTTTTGGATACATAAGGGAACTTATGAGAGACAAAATAGTCGACAGACGAGAGAAAGACCAAAGAAAGGAAAGAAAAATGGAAAGATTATTATTCACATCAGAATCAGTAACTGAAGGCCATCCTGACAAAATCTGTGACCAGATTTCGGATGCAGTATTAGATGCATTGTTAGAACAAGACCCAATGAGCCGTGTAGCTTGCGAGACAGCTATCACAACAGGTTTAGTATTAGTTATGGGTGAAATCACTACAAGTGCTTACGTTGATATCCAGAAAATCGTAAGAGAGACAGTAGATGAAATCGGGTACAACAGAGGTAAATATGGATTTGACGCTCACACATGTGGCGTAATCACAGCAATCGATGAACAATCTACAGACATCGCTATGGGTGTTGATAAAGCTTTAGAGGCAAAAGAAAACAAAATGTCAGACGAAGAAATCGAAGCAATCGGTGCTGGTGACCAAGGTATGATGTTCGGTTATGCGTCAAATGAGACAGAGGAGCTCATGCCATACCCAATTTCACTTGCTCACAAGCTTACAAGAAAGCTTACAGAAGTTCGTAAGAATGGTACTTTGACATACCTTCGTCCAGATGGAAAATCACAGGTTACTGTAGAATACGATGAAAATGGCAAACCAGCTAGATTAGATGCAGTTGTATTATCTACACAACACGACCCAGATGTAACACAGGAACAAATCCACGAAGATGTGAAGAAATATGTATTTGACACAGTATTGCCAGCAGAATTGATTGATGATAATACAAAATTCTTCATCAACCCAACAGGACGTTTTGTAATCGGCGGACCACACGGAGACAGCGGACTCACGGGACGTAAGATTATTGTTGACACATACGGCGGAATGGCTCGTCACGGCGGCGGTGCTTTCTCTGGAAAGGACTGTACAAAGGTAGACCGTAGTGCAGCTTACGCAGCACGTTACGCAGCAAAGAACATTGTTGCAGCAGGATTAGCAGACAAATGTGAAATTCAATTATCATATGCAATCGGTGTAGCACAGCCTACATCAATCATGATTGATACATTTGGAACAGGTAAATTATCAGAAGAAAAATTGGTTGATATTGTAAGAGAAAACTTTGATTTAAGACCAGCTGGAATTATCAAGATGTTAGACTTACGTCGTCCAATCTACAAGCAGACAGCAGCGTATGGACACTTCGGACGTAACGACTTAGACTTACCATGGGAAAGATTAGATAAAGTAGATGTATTAAAGTCATATTTATAAAAAAGGGACACCCCAAAAGCGAGTTTGGGGACACCACTAAACGCAATTGGGGACGTAGTCAAATTGAATTTGACTACGTCCCCAATTCGTTGTTTTAGAAAAAGTTTATAAATATTTCATTTCGCTTTAGTGTCAGAAAAGTCCGCTCATGGTATAATATGTATAATTATGAAACAAGGATGTGCATTTATGAAATTAAAGACACGATTGATCATAGGATTCATGATTGTAATTATCTTGCCGTTGACATTATCGGTTGCAGTAATTACGGCGTTCTCGCAATTTCAGATTCGTACAATTGAAGAGACATATGGTGTTTCTGGTACGAACTACAAGATTCTTGCTAATCCAATTACGATGATGGATAAGGTGACAGAGACAAGCTTTCAACATCTGACCATCACTGCAAACCGCGCGGTAGACAAGTTTGAGGATGAGAGTTACTTAGATTCGATTAATCAGGAACTCAAGGGCAAAAATTCATACTTGATTGTACGGCAGAATGAAGAGATTGTTTACGAGGGTGCGGAGACCGCAGAAACGATATACGCTGAGCTTCCGCCTTATGGTGCAGAGGATACCCAGGAAAACGGAATTTATGTGGGCGGAAATATACAGATTTTAATTAAGCAAATCGACTTTCAATACGAAAGTGGCGAGCCTGGCAGTGCATTTATCGTGACAAGTGTAAGTGATTCGCTTCCGGAAGTGAAAATTTTCTTGCGGGATATGCTGATTGCGGTCATCATAATTCTGGCGCTCACAGCGGGACTTCTGATTATCTGGATATACCGGGGAGTTGCGATTCCGCTTAGTGAAATGAAGATTGCAACCCAGAATATCAAAGATGGTAATCTGGATTATGAACTGGAGATAGAAACCGATGATGAGATTGGACAGCTTTGCAGAGACTTTGAGGAAATGCGCAAGCGTCTGAAGGAAACTTCATCAGAAAAAATTGAGTATGATAAGCGGAGTAAAGAGCTGATTAGCAATATTTCCCATGATTTGAAAACGCCAATCACAGCCATTAAAGGCTATGTGGAAGGGATTATGGACGGAGTCGCGGATACGCCGGAGAAGATGGACCGTTACATTCACACCATTTACAACAAGGCGAATGAGATGGATTTGTTAATCAATGAATTGACCTTGTATTCTAAGATTGATTCCAACCGTATCCCATATAATTTCAATACGATTTCGGTAAATGATTATTTTGATGATTGTGCAAGCGATTTGCAGGTTGACCTGGAAGCGCGTGGAATTGTATTTGATTATCTGAATTATGTGGATAGCGATGTAAAGATTATTGCAGATGCAGAGCAGTTAAAGCGTGTGATTAATAATATTGTATCGAATTCTGCAAAATATATGGATAAGACATATAAACAAATACATCTTCGTGTGAAAGATGTTGGGGATTTTGTTCAAGTGGAAATTGAAGACAATGGAAAAGGAATTGGAACAAAAGAACTACCATATATTTTTGAGCGTTTCTACCGCACAGATGCTTCCCGGAATTCTGCAACCGGTGGAAGTGGAATCGGACTTTCTATTGTAAAGAAGATTGTGGAGGAGCATGGCGGAAAGATTTGGGCGACCAGCAAAGAAGGAACAGGAACAGTCATGTATTTTGTAATTAGAAAATATCAGGAGGTACCAGCAAATGAGTAAGATTTTAATTGTGGAAGATGAAAGCGCAATTGCTGATTTGGAGAAGGATTATTTGGAACTGAGTGGCTTTGAAGTGGAAGTTGCAAATGACGGGCAGACGGGTCTTAAGAAGTCTTTAACAGAGGACTACGATTTGATTATTTTAGACCTGATGCTTCCAAATGTGGATGGATTTGAAATCTGCCGTATGGTGAGAGCAGAGAAAAATACACCGATTATCATGGTTTCAGCAAAGAAGGATGATATTGACAAGATTAGAGGTCTTGGTTTGGGTGCAGATGATTATATGACAAAGCCTTTCAGTCCAAGTGAATTGGTGGCAAGAGTGAAGGCGCATTTGGCCCGTTATGAGAGACTTGTGGGAAGTGCAGTGGAAGAAAATAAGGTGATTGAGATTCGTGGAATCAAGATTGACACAACTGCACGCCGTGTTTGGGTAAACGGAGAGGAAAAAGCATTTACAACAAAGGAATTTGATTTGCTGACATTTCTGGCTGCTCATCCAAACCACGTATATACGAAGGATGAACTTTTTAGTGAAATCTGGGATATGGAATCGATTGGAGATATTGCGACCGTTACTGTGCATATTAAGAAGATTCGTGAGAAAATTGAATTTGATACGTCGAAGCCACAGTATATAGAGACAATCTGGGGCGTGGGATACAGATTCAAAGTATAGTCATCAAGGCAAAGAGGAATGGGAAATGATTTCAAGTACAAGTAATCCGCAGGTGAAAAGACTTCTTCAGCTACAGAAGAAAAGTAAGGTGCGGAATGAGGAAAAGGTATTTATTGTAGAAGGGCTTCGCATGTTTGTCGAAGTGCCGAAGGAACGTGTCGAAAAAGTGTATGTTTCTGAATCACTATATAATAAGAAGAAACAGGATTTAAATTGGGGTGAATTTCCAATGGAAATCTTATCTGACAGCGTATTTCAACATGTTTCTGACACCAAAACTCCACAGGGTGTTCTGTGTGTAGTGAAGCAGAAAAAATACGAGTTAGACGAGCTTTTAAAAGTGGAGAATCCGCATTTCATGGTGCTGGATAATTTACAGGATCCGGGTAATCTGGGAACCATTGTAAGGACTGCTGAAGGGGCAGGGGTAGACGCTGTTTTCCTGAGTAAAGAGAGTGTAGATATTTACAATCCGAAGACGATTCGCTCGACTATGGGTTCTATCTATAGGATGCCGGTTTTGTATGTAGAAGACCTTCTGGAATTATTGGATATATTTAATAAGAAGGGAATCAAATCTTACGCAGCACACCTGGAAGGAAAGAACTCTTATGACAAGGAAAATTACCAGCCAGGAACTGCCATTTTAATAGGAAATGAAGGAAATGGACTTCGCGATGAAGTCTCAAAAAAGGCTGATATTTGGGTGCAAATTCCGATGCAGGGAGAGGTGGAATCCCTGAATGCTGCGATAGCGGCTTCGATTCTGATGTTTGAGGTCGCGCGTCAAAGAAGAAAAAATAATTGGTAAAAATATCCAAAAAGTGTCCAGAAATGGGCACTTTTTATGTTTTAAATATAGTGATATTACACAAAAATCACAAAAAAGGGTTGACGCTATTAAAAAAACATGTTAGAGTACCAACTGTTGCGAAAAGAATGTAACAATTATGTAACAATTTGTAATAAAAATGATTTAAATGGATATAATATTGTAAAAGAAAATTGTTACATCAATTAGGAGGTATTTATGTTTTTTGAGAAAAAGAAAGGGATTGTAAGTCTTGTACTTGCTGGCTGCATGGTTTTTACAGCAGAATTCGAAGTATTTGCTGCGGATCCACAATCTGAAGCTCAGGCAATGAACACAAACTATGAAATGGAGATGGCACCACTTGCTGATACATGGAATGAAATTTCAGCAATGGCAAGTGTCGCAGTAGATACACAAGAATGGTACGGGAAGGCGTTAGCAAATACAGACAGTGAACTGGATGTATATGCAGAAGCAAACGGTACTGTAATCGGAAAAATGTACAGTAACACAATTGTGACTGTAGAAGAAGGCGAAGAATGGTCAAAGATTTCTTCTGGCTCAGTTGTGGGATATGTAAGAACAGAATCGCTTTTATTTGGAAGCGCAGCTGTTGAAAGAGCAGCAGTAACATGTGCAGAAACAACAAGAGATGCACAGACTTTAGAAGAAATTGAAGCTGAAAAGAGAAAACAAGAAGAAATTAAGTTAATGGCAGCAATTATTTATTGCGAAGCTGGAAATCAGTCGTACGAAGGAAAAGTTGCAGTAGGTGCAGTTATTATGAACCGTATCGAAAGCGGACGTTTCCCTAATACGTTGGAAGGTGTTATTTACCAACGTGGACAATTCACACCAGCAATGACTGGGAAGCTGGCACGTGTGTTAGCATCAGGAAATATCCCGGCTTCATGCTATGATGCAGCAATCGATTCTATGAACGGTGCGAACCCAATTGGAAATGCATTATTCTTTAATATGCATAGTGGAAAATTTAAATTAGGCGACCACTACTTCAGCTAGCACATGGGGAGTTATAAAAGAGCAGACAATCTGCTCTTTTTTTGTTTGATAAGAAAGTGTCCCTCTTTGTAACAATATTGTAACTCACAGTTTATTGAATTCTATAAATGAATATAGTAAAATAAGATTATTAATAGAGTCTGAAAGAGAGGCGAGATTATGGGAACAATATTTTGGTTAATTCTATTTGTGGTTCTTCTGATTATTGAGATTTTCACAATGGGCTTAACAACGATATGGTTTGCCGGCGGTGCTGCGCTTGCATTTGTTCTAGCGTTTGTTGGATTCGACTTACCAGTGCAGGTTATTGTTTTCCTGTTGGCTTCCATTTTATTACTAGTTTTGACGAGACCAATTGCGGTTAAATTCTTTAATAAAGAACGTCAGCGTACGAATGCGGAAAGTCTGATAGGACAAAAGGCAATTGTATTAGAAAAGATTGACACGCTTCGCGGAGTTGGCCGTGCAGAAGTGAATGGTATGGAATGGTCGGCAAAGACAGATGAGCCAGAGGAGACTATAGAAGCGGGCGAAATTGTTGTAATCGAAGGAATACAAGGCGTAAAATTAATTGTAAAGAAAGAGGAGGTATAGGTATGGGATTTGTTTTACCAATTTTAGGAATTATTTTAGTAGTGATTGTTGTTGGTTTGTTACTTTCATGTGTCAAGATTGTACAACAGGCACAGGCATTAGTTGTTGAGAGACTTGGTGCTTACCAGGCTACATGGGGCGTAGGTTTACATTTCAAGATTCCAATCATTGAAAGAGTTGCAAGAAGAGTGGACCTGAAAGAGCAGGTTGTAGACTTTGCACCACAGCCAGTAATTACAAAAGATAATGTTACAATGAGAATTGATACAGTTGTATTCTATCAGATTACAGACCCTAAGTTATTCTGCTACGGGGTTGCGAATCCAATTATGGCGATTGAGAATCTGACAGCTACTACACTCCGTAACATCATCGGTGATTTGGAATTAGACCAGACATTGACTTCGAGAGAGACAATCAATACAAAGATGAGAGCATCTCTTGATGTGGCAACTGACCCATGGGGAATCAAAGTAAACCGTGTAGAATTAAAGAACATCATTCCACCTGCAGCTATCCAGGATGCGATGGAAAAACAGATGAAAGCAGAACGTGAACGTCGTGAAGCGATTCTTCGTGCAGAAGGTGAAAAGAAATCCACAATCCTTGTTGCTGAAGGTAATAAAGAATCTGTGATTCTGGAAGCAGAGGCGGAAAAACAATCAGCAATTCTTCGTGCAGAGGCTGAAAAGGAAAAACGTATCCGTGAAGCAGAAGGTGAAGCTGAGGCTATCTTAAAGGTACAGAAAGCGAATGCAGATGGTATCAGATTCCTGAAAGAAGCTGGAGCAGATGAAGCAGTACTTAAGATTAAGAGTCTGGAAGCATTTGAAAAAGCGGCAGATGGTCAGGCAACAAAGATTATTATTCCATCAGAATTACAGGGAATTGCAGGACTTGCAAAATCAGTGGTAGAAGTTGCAAAAGAGAAATAAGATATAATGATGAGGGGTATGCGAGAGCATACCCCGATTGTGCTATCAGAGCAATCTTTATATAAATGGAGGTGGCATA
The DNA here is from genome assembly GCA_017465565.1 of Tyzzerella sp. GTDB lineage: Bacteria > Bacillota > Clostridia > Lachnospirales > Lachnospiraceae > Faecalimonas. The sequence goes on along the minus strand of JAFTWA010000014.1, from coordinate 57,608 downwards.
TGCGCCCAGTAATTGATTTGACAAAAGAGTATGGACTTGTTTTAGACGGTGGTGGTGCCAGAGGTGCCTATCAGATTGGAGCATGGAAAGCGCTTGCAGAGGCTGGTGTAAAGATTAATGCAGTGGCGGGAACCTCGGTTGGCGCGCTAAATGGAGCCCTTATCTGCATGGGAGATGTGGAGAGAGCAGAAAAGATTTGGCACGAGATTACATTTTCGCGTGTCATGGATGTGGACGATGAATGGATGGAAGATTTTTTCAATAAGGAACACAGCCTTCGGGAGATTGTCGGCGAAGTTCTTTCACATCTTTCAGATGGCGGTGTGGACATTACGCCACTCAGGGAGCTGATTCATGAACATGTAGATGAAAAGAAAATTCGCGAATCAGGTATAGAATTGTGTCTGTTGACATTTTCACTTTCCCAGATGCAGGAGCTGGACCTTAGTATTCATGACATACCGGAAGGTATGCTGGAAGATTTCCTGCTTGCAAGTGCATATCTTATTGGATTTAAGAATGAGAGATTACATGGGCAGAAATATGTGGATGGCGGCATCATCAATAATTTTCCGCTGAATTCCCTGCTGGAGCGCGGCTATGAGAATTTGATTCAGATTCGTATCTTTGGACCAGGACGGGTGCAGCGGGTAAAGGTGGAAGACCATGTTGAACTTCATGAGATTGCGCCAAAGGTCAAGCTTGGAAGTATTATCGAGTTTCATCAGAAGCGCAGCAGGCAGAATCTCAAATTGGGTTATTATGACGCAAAACGTATGATTTATGGGCTCATCGGTCGAATTTATTATATTGAACAAACGCAGGAAGAGTGGTATTATGAAAAGATACTAGAAGGTTTAAGCGAAATAGAAAAAGCAGAGATTGCGTTTGTTTTAAAATTATCGCGTGGGTATTCGGATATGGAGCTGTATCTCAGCATGCTGGAGGCAGGCGCAAAGTTACTTCGTGTTCCAAAGTATAAGATTTATACGGTTCGTGGGCTGGAACAGGAAGTATATAAAAAGTACAACGAACGGAAAGACAAAATAAATTTACCAAGATTTGTGCATATTTTTATGGACATCAGAAAGGATTACGAGATGAACTTAAAGGGACGTCATTTTTTGACATTGAAAGACTTTACTGCCGAGGAGATTATGTATTTGGTTGATCTTGCGGCAGATTTGAAGGAAAAGAAGAAACAGGGGATTACAGGAAATTCATTAAAGGGCAAAAATATTGCACTTATTTTCGAAAAGCCATCGACAAGAACACGCTGTGCATTTACAGTAGGTGCACAGGATGAGGGCGGTATTCCAACTTATCTTTCACAACATGATATTCAGTTGGGATATAAGGAGAGTGTAAAAGATACAGCACGTGTACTGGGCCGTATGTTTGACGGAATTGAATTCCGTGGATTTAAGCATGAACACGTAGAACAGCTTGCGCAGTACAGTGGTGTTCCTGTGTGGAATGGCCTTACAGATGAGTATCATCCAACACAGATTCTCGCAGATTTATTGACAATGAAAGAGCATTTTGGATATGTAAAGGGTCTCAATTTTGTATATCTAGGTGACGGGCGCAACAATATGGCGAACAGCCTTATGATTGGCTGTGCCAAAGTAGGTGTGAATGTTGCGATTATTTCACCAAAGCAGTTATGGCCAGAAGAAGGCTTGGTGGAACTCTGTAAAGAATACGGCGCAGAGTCTGGAGCAACTGTGACAATTACAGATTCTGTGGATGCAGTAGCAGGCGCAGATGTATTGTACACCGATGTATGGTGCTCAATGGGTGAAGAGGATAAGACGGTAGAGCGTATTGCTTTATTGCATCCATATCAGATTAATCAGGCTTTGATGGATAAGACGGGTAAAGAAGGAACCATCTTTATGCACTGTCTGCCAGCAGTAAAAGGAAATGAAGTGACAGAAGACGTGTTTGAAAAATATGCAGACATCGTATTCGATGAAGCAGAAAACCGTCTTCACACAATCAAAGCAGTTATGGTGGCGACACTTGGAGAATAGAATTATTTTATACTATGAAAAGTTAGACTCGACAAATACAAGAGTGAAAGAACTGGCCAAAGAAGGCGCGCAGCACGGAACTGTTGTCGTGGCGGATAAGCAGACAGCAGGAAAGGGCCGTCGTGGACGGACATGGGAATCGCCGGCTGGGACGAATATTTATATGTCTTTATTACTCAGACCAGAGATGGAGCCGTCCAGGGCACCGATGCTTACGCTCGTTATGGCGTACAGCATCGCAAAAGCTTTGCGAAAACGAGGCTATGGGGATGTTCAAATTAAATGGCCGAATGATTTGATCCTGTCTGGAAAGAAAATCTGTGGAATTCTGACAGAGATGGAGCTTGAGGGACAGGAGATTTCTCATGTGGTCATAGGTGTTGGTATCAACGCGAATATGAGAGCGTTTCCGGAGGAGTTACAGGATAAAGCGACTTCATTATGTCTGGAAGGCGGAAAAGAAGTGAATCGCGAGCAGCTTATCGCAGAGATTTTAGAAGTGTTTGACGAAGATTACGAGAGGTTCCTAGAGAAGAAGGATTTAGCATTTTTACAGGATGCGTATAATCGGATGCTCGTCAACTGTAATAGAGAGGTTCAGGTGTTAGAGCCTGGAAATGAATATACAGCCAGGGCACTGGGGATTAATAAAGAGGGTGAACTCTTGGTTCAAAAAGCGGACGGCAGCCAGGAGGCTGTGTTTGCAGGAGAAGTATCCGTGCGTGGAATTTACGGATATGTGTAGGAGGAAGTATGTACGAAGAAAAGATTGTATTATGTGGTGCGAACTCATATGAGAGAAGATTTTATTTGAATCCGGATTTTGAAGCGCTCCCAGACAATGTCAAAGACGAACTGAAAATTATGTGTGTTATGTACACGGAAGACGTGGGAGGCATTCTGACGCTCGTTTTTGAAGAAAACGGAGAATTGTGCTTTGAAGTAACACAGGAAGAGAATGATTTTTTCTTTGATGAAATCGGAAGCCATCTGAAAATCAAAGAACTTCAAAGAACAAAAGAAGAACTTCTGGAAGCTTTGCAGCTTTATTACAAAGTATTCTTTTTAGGGGAGGAAGTTTAGATGTTATTAGTAGTTGACGTTGGAAATACACATATTACACTTGGGTTGTTTGATGGAGAAGAATGTAAAGCGACATTTCGTATGACGGCAAAGCAGCCGCGTACTTCTGATGAATATGGAATCCAGCTTTGTGATTTGCTTCAGCATAGGGATTTTGATGTAAAAAAGGTGGATGCAGTTATCGTTTCATCTGTTGTGCCAGACATTATGCACTCATTAGGAAGTGCGATTATTAAGTATTTTGGTGTGAAACCATATGTGCCATCTACTTTGGACATGGGCCTTAAGATTAATACAGAGCATCCAAAGGAAATCGGTCCAGACCGAATTGTGGATGCGGTTGCAGCATATGAAAAATATGGGGGTCCAGTGATTGTAATCGATTTTGGAACCGCTACTACATATGATGTGGTTAGTGCGGACGGGACTTTCCAGGGTGGTTTGATATCAACAGGTATCCGTACTTCCGCCAGAGCACTCTGGGGCGGAGCCGCTATGCTTCCTGAGATTGAGATTCGTAAGCCGAATGGAATTATCGGGAAAGAAACGGTATCAAGTATGCAGGGAGGCCTTGTGTATGGCTATATCGGTCAGACTGAGTATATTGTAAAGAAGATGAAGGAGTCTGGCTATGAAGATGCGAAAGTCGTTGCCACAGGCGGACTTGGAAACATCATTGTAAATGAGACAGATGTGATTGATATTTACGACCCAATGTTAACATTGGATGGACTTCGTATGATTTACGAAAAGCATAAAAAGGTAGAAAAATAGGATGAAGAAGTTAAAGATTGGAAATGTAGAACTTGAAAATCCATATATTTTAGCACCTATGGCAGGCGTAACAGACCTGCCATTTCGCTTGCTCTGCAGAGAGCAGGGCGCAGGGCTTTTGTGTATGGAGATGGTAAGTGCAAAGGCGATTCAATACAATAATAAAAATACAAAGGCGCTGCTGGAGATTCATCCAGAAGAGAGACCGGTATCATTACAGCTGTTTGGCTCTGAGCCAGATATTATCAGTGAGATTGCAAAGCGCATCGAGGAACTTCCGTTTGCGATTCTGGATATTAACATGGGTTGTCCGGTTCCAAAGATTGTTCGGAATGGGGAGGGCTCTGCCCTTATGAAAAATCCGAGACTGGTGCATGAGATTGTAGGTAAGACTGTAAAAGCAATTCAAAAACCAGTTACCGTAAAAATTCGAAAAGGATTTGATGATGGAAGTATTAATGCGGTGGAAATTGCAAAGATTATAGAGGATGCAGGAGCGGCAGCAGTCGCAGTGCATGGAAGAACCAGAGAACAGTATTATTCTGGCAAAGCAGACTGGGATATTATTCGCCAGGTAAAAGAAGCTGTTTCCATACCAGTTATCGGAAATGGCGATGTGGTTTCCGGGGAAAGCGCAATTGCGATTCAGAAGGAAACTGGATGTGACGGTGTGATGATAGGAAGAGGCGCACAGGGGAATCCATGGATTTTTTCAGAACTGCTGGAATATGAGAAGACAGGCGTGATGCCAGCCAGACCAGACAAAGAAGAAATTAAGCAGATGATACTGCGCCACGCAAGCCTTCAGATGAAATATAAAGGAGACTATCTGGGAATTCGCGAGATGCGTAAGCATGTGGCATGGTATACAACGGGACTGCCAAATTCTGCAAAGCTCCGCAATGAAATCAATGCAGTGGAATCTTATGCAGAGTTGGAAAAGCTGCTTGAAGAGCGTTTTTGAGGTGATACAGTTCAGTTATTAAGCCCGAATTCACTGTGCAAAAAATCTTGACATTAAACATGCATTCATGTATAATGTTGAAATTGTGAGAATAGAAATGATTATCGAGAATATTAAGTCAGAATGAATACACAAAACAAGTAAGAAAGGAATTAAAAAACATGGCAGAAAAGAAAACAATTCTTACTTACACAGGGCTTAAAGCTTTAGAAAACGAGCTTGAAGACTTAAAGGTTGTAAGACGTAAAGAGGTTGCTGTGAAAATCAGAGAAGCGAGAGAACAAGGCGACTTATCTGAAAATGCAGAATATGATGCAGCAAAAGATGAACAACGTGATATCGAGACACGTATCGAAGAGATTGAGAAGCTCTTAAAGAATGTGGAAGTAGTTGATGAAGACGAAGTAGATCTTGATAAGATTAGCGTTGGTTGCACCGTTGTTTTATATGACAACGAATTTGAAGAAGAAGTAGAATACAGAATCGTTGGTTCTACAGAAGCTAACAGCTTAGCTGGAAAAATTTCAAACGAATCTCCACTTGGAACAGCGTTACTTGGAAAAGCAGTTGGAGATGAGGTAACAGTTGAAACTCAATTTGGAGTAGCAGAATACAAAGTGCTTAAAATTGAGAGAAGCATTTAATTAACATTAGATTAGGAGGAAAAGCCATGGCAGAACAACAAAATGTACAAGTTCAAGAACAAGACCTTAACCAATTAAGAAAAGTTCGTCGTGAAAAGCTTGCTGATTTACAAGCGAATAACAACGACCCATTCGTAATTACAAAATATGACCAAGATTCACACAGCCAGTCTATCAAAGATAACTTTGAGGAGCTTGAAGGCAAAAAGGTATCAATCGCAGGACGTATGATGTCAAAACGTGTTATGGGTAAAGCTTCTTTCTGTCATGTTCAGGACTTAGAAGGAACTATTCAGTCATACGTTGCAAGAGACTGCGTTGGAGAGGAAGAATACAAAGCATTTAAGAAAATGGATATCGGTGATATCGTAGGTATCGTAGGCGTCGTATTCCGCACAAAAATGGGTGAAATCTCAATCCATGCAGAAGAAGTAACATTATTATCTAAGAGCCTTCAGATTTTACCAGAAAAATACCATGGTTTAACAAATACAGATTTACGTTATCGTCAAAGATACGTAGACTTAATCATGAATCCAGATGTAAAGGATACATTCATTAAGCGTTCTAGAATCTTAAGCTCAATCAGAAGATACTTAGATGGACAAGGTTTCTTGGAAGTAGAAACACCAATGCTTGTTGCAAACGCAGGTGGTGCGGCAGCCAGACCATTTGAAACACACTTCAACGCATTAGACGAAGACTTCAAGCTTCGTATCTCTCTTGAATTATACTTAAAGAGATTAATCGTTGGTGGTATGGAACGCGTTTACGAAATTGGACGAGTATTCCGTAACGAAGGGTTAGATACAAGACATAACCCAGAATTTACATTGATGGAATTATACCAGGCTTATACAGACTACAACGGAATGATGGACTTAACAGAAAATCTTTACCGTCACGTAGCACAGGAAGTACTTGGAACAACTACAATCGTTTACAACGGTGTGGAAATGGATCTTGGAAAACCATTTGAAAGAATCACAATGGTAGACGCAGTTAAGAAATATGCTGGCGTTGATTTCAATGAAATCCATACATTAGAAGAAGCAAGAGCAATTGCAAAGGAACACCATGTAGAATTTGAAGAGCGTCACAAAAAAGGTGACATCTTAGCATTATTCTTCGAAGAGTTTGCAGAAGAACACTTAATTCAGCCAACATTTGTAATGGATCATCCAATCGAGATTTCTCCACTTACAAAGAAGAAACCAGAAAATCCAGAATATACAGAACGTTTCGAGTTCTTTATGAATGGATGGGAAATGGCAAATGCTTACTCAGAGCTTAATGATCCAATCGACCAGAGAGAAAGATTCAAAGCTCAGGAAGAATTGCTTGCACAGGGAGACGAAGAAGCGAACACAACAGATGAAGACTTCTTAAATGCATTGGAAATCGGTATGCCACCAACAGGCGGTATCGGATTCGGTATTGACAGAATGTGTATGTTACTCACAGACTCGGCTGCAATCCGCGATGTATTATTGTTCCCGACGATGAAGACATTGGATAAATAGAGAGTTTTATAGAGACTTTACCGACATTTGGTAAGGTCTCTTTTTATATTTGCTTGAATTTACCATGAATTAATAGTATAATTTTCATATTAAGATTATTTTGGAAAAATATTTGTATTGAGGAGGAATCTGATATGGTTACTTGGAATAACTTAGATACACTTGCTTCTTATAAGGAACTTTTAAACGTAGAGAAAGTAGACCTTGTGAAAGCAATGACAGGAGAAAATGGTGCAGAACGTGTAAAAAAATACAGTGTACCAATGGCAGAAGGACTTGCTTTCAATTACGGAGCAAAAGCGGTAGATGACAACATCTTGGCGGTTCTTGCTAAAATGGCAGAAGAAGCTCAGCTTACAGGAAAATTTGAAGCACTTTACAATGGTGATGTTATTAATACAGGAGAGAAGCGCCGTGTACTTCACCATTTGACACGTGGACAATTAGGAGAAGACGTTATCGCTGACGGCGTTAATAAGCGCGAATTCTATACAACACAGCAAAAGAAAGTTGCAGAGCTTTGCGAAAAAGTATATGCTGGCGAAATCGTAAATGAAGCTGGTGAAAAGTTCACTACAGTTGTTCAAATCGGTATCGGTGGAAGTGACCTTGGTCCTCGCGCATTATACATAGCACTTGAAAACTGGGCAAAGAAAAATAACACATTAAAAATGAACGCACAATTCATCAGCAACGTTGACCCTGATGATGCAGCAGCAGTTTTAAATAATATTGACGTAGCACATTCACTTTTCGTGCTCGTTTCAAAATCAGGTACAACACTTGAGACATTGACAAACGAATCTTTCGTGAAAGATGCGTTGGAAAAAGCAGGGTTAGATGCTTCTAAGCACATGATTGCAGTTACAAGTGAAACATCTCCATTGGCAAAGAACGAAGGTTACCTTGCAGCATTCTTCATGGATGACTTCATTGGCGGACGCTATTCTTCGTCATCAGCAGTTGGCGGCGTAGTATTATCACTCGCATTTGGACCAGAAGTCTTTGCAGAAATCTTAAATGGTGCAGCAGAACAAGATAAGCTTGCTAAGAATGAAAATATCTTCGAAAACTCAGCAATGCTGGATGCATTAATTGGTGTTTACGAACGCAACGTACTTGGATATTTGGATACAGCAGTTCTTCCATATTCACAAGCGCTCAGCCGTTTCCCAGCGCACTTACAGCAGCTTGATATGGAATCAAATGGTAAGTCAGTGAACCGCTTTGGTGAACCTGTAAGCTATCCAACAGGTCCTGTAATCTTTGGTGAACCAGGAACAAACGGACAGCATTCATTCTATCAATTGCTTCACCAGGGAACTGATATTGTTCCATTACAGTTCATTGGATTCAAAAACAACCAGATGGAAACAGATGTTGTAATCCAAGGCAGCACAAGCCAGCAAAAGCTTTGTGCAAACGTAGCTGCTCAAATCGTAGCTTTCGCTTGTGGTAAAGACGATGAAAACCTCAATAAGAAATTTGAAGGTGGACGTCCATCAAGTATTATTATTGGGGAAAAATTAACTCCAAGATCACTGGGAGCACTTTTATCACACTTTGAAAATAAAGTAATGTTCCAGGGATTTGTATGGAATGTAAATAGCTTTGACCAGGAAGGTGTACAACTTGGTAAGGTATTAGCCCAAAAGGTACTTGCCCACAATACAGATGGAGCACTTAAGGTATACAGTGATTTATTGAATATTTAATAAGACAGGTTTTTAAAGGGGATGAGCCGTTTGGCATCATCCCCTTTTTGAGTGATTACATCCTTTTATCCCATTGAAAAGACAATACCTATGATTGCAGAGAATGCAATAAATATAACTGGATGTAATTTCTTTGTTTTATTTATTTTGTTAGTTAAGAGCCACAATACGATTGCCAGTGCGCATCCAATCCAATTTATTCCGTCTGGGTTAAATCCATCTTTGAAATACTCTGGAAAGATTAGCGCTGATTGAATTACACTGATTCCAGCAGCGGCGATAAGTCCGGCGGATGCAGGGCGCAGTCCATAAAATGCGAAACCTACATATTGATTATCCTTGAAGCTTTTTAAGAAAGCAGCAATTATCAGAATGACGATAATCGATGGAGTGATAAGCCCAAGTGTTGCAACCACAGCACCAAGGATTGCAAATGGAAGACCGCCTTGCTCTATTCCAGTGACAAATCCGACGTAGGTTGCCATATTTACCCCAATTGGACCAGGTGTAGATTCGCCTACAGCAATCATGTTGGCCAAATCGTTATAAGTAAACCAGCCTGTGGCATCGGACATTTTATATAAGAAAGGTACGGTAGCCATACCTCCGCCGATGGTAAAAAGGCCTGTTTTGAAAAATTCGTAAAATAATTGCAAATATAACATCATTATTTCTTACCTCCCAGAGTTTTGATCATAATGCCTGCCACAGCTGCAAAAATGACAAAGATAACTGGACTCAGATTTGAAAAGCAGCTTCCAAGAGTAACAGCCAGGAAAATCACGAATGTAAATTTGTCGATGATGGCCTTTTTTAACAATTTTGTTACTGCATTAAAAATGAGAACACATACGCATACGCGGATGCCTCCAAATGCGTGTTGAACCCAGGCAATGTGTGAAAATGCCTCAATCATACCTGCGAGCAGGGAAATAATAATCAGGGATGGGAAGACAACCCCTAGGGTTGCAACGATACCGCCGAGGATTCCTTTGTACTTCTGGCCGATGAAAGTAGCTGTGTTAACCGCGATAATACCAGGCGTACACTGTCCGATAGCAAAGTAGTCTATCAATTCCTCTTCAGTAGCCCATTTTTTATTTTCCACAACCTCATGCTGCAGAATAGGGAGCATGGCATATCCGCCGCCGAAGGTGAGTCCGCCTATCCGGGCAAAGGTCAGGAACATATCTAAATAAATATTCATGTTTCATTAATCTCCTTATTACAAAATGCTAAAGTAAGTATATCCTATAAGGAAACATTTGTAAAATATTTATACTTGAAAAACCCTCGAAATAGTGGTTTGATAATAGTGTGTTATTTTATTATGGAAAAGTTAGGAAGAATTAATATGAATACAAAAGAATTTAAAGAAGGAATCAGGGATGGACTCCCGATTTGCCTGGGTTATATATCCGTATCCATGGCCTTTGGTCTTTCTGCCGCAAAGATGGGGATTCCTGTCTGGACAGCAGTGCTAATGTCTTTGACAAATTTGACGAGTGCAGGGCAGTTTGCAGGAGCCACGTTACTGGCAACTCACGGAACCTATTTAGAGCTGACAATCAGTATGCTCATTATTAATATCAGATATTTTTTAATGTCACTTTCTGTATCGCAGAAAGTCGATAAGGAGTTTACGACAGGACGAAGACTCGCTGCGTCATTTGGGATAACAGATGAGGTGTTTGCCGTTTCCATGCAGCGAAGGAAAGAGTTAAGTTTTTCCTATATGACAGGGCTGATTTTAACACCGGTGCTTGGCTGGACAGGGGGAACCTTGTTAGGCGGCGTAGCTACGTCGCTGCTTCCAGAGGCGCTTAGCGATGCTATGGGAATTGCTTTATATGGCATGTTTATAGCAATTATTGTGCCTCCTGCAAGAGAACATAAAAATGTAATGTTTGCAGTACTCTTAGCAATCCTTGCAAGCTGCGCATTTACCTATCTTCCTGTGCTAAACAATGTATCAGGTGGCTGGTCTGTTATTATTATTACAGTGGTTGTAAGCGCGATTGCGGCGTTCTTATTCCCTGTGAAAGAAGAGGAGGATGACTAATGAATATACCATATCTTTTAATCGGAATCATGATTATGGCGGTTGTGACTTATGCCATTCGTGTGACGCCTATGGTGATTTTTCGCAAGAAAATAGAAAACGAAAGAATTAAATCATTTTTGTATTACATACCATATACGGTATTGGCGGCTATGACATTTCCTGCTATTTTTTCCAGTACTCAGTCAAGTGCATCCTCGATCGCAGGATGTATTGTGGCAGTTGCGCTCGCGTATTTTAACAAAGGGCTTTTGGTCGTAGCGCTGGGAGCAGCAGGAACGGCATTTTTGGTGGGAATGCTTGGATTATAAGCGGATGAACAGAGAATAAAAAGGCTCCGTTTAGGGAATGGTAATAGATAACCTTGGAAATGGAGCGTTAAAGTATGTTAATCATAAATGGAAAAATATTTACAATGGAAGGACAAACCATAGAATGTGGTTATGTACGCACAAAGGATAAAATCATTGAGGACATAGGGGATATGTCCTCTTTTCAATTGGAAGACAACAGTGAGGAAATTCTGGATGTTCAGGGAGCCTGGGTTTTGCCTGGTCTTATAGAGTCCCATGGGCATATTGGAATTACAGAGGAAAAGTGGGGAGCTATCGCGGATGACGGAAATGAAGGAACGTCTCCTGTTACAGCATCACTTCGCGCAATTGATGGAGTCAATCCCATGGACCCTGCCTTTCATGATGCCATTGCAGCGGGAATTACCTCGGTTATGGCAGGTCCGGGCAGTTCGAATGTGGTTGGAGGACAGTTTTTGTTTATGAAAACACAGGGGAGATGCGTGGATGATATGGTTATAAAGAATCCGGCAGCAATGAAGGTGGCATTTGGTGAGAATCCCAAAACAAACTACGGGGATAAGGACCAGTTTCCTGCTACGAGAATGGGAATTGCAGCACTGCTGCGAAAAACGTTGCATCAGGCTGTGCAGTATAAAAAGGATAAAGAAAGTGGAAATCTGGATAAAGAAGATTTTGAATTAGAGCCGTGGCTTCCAGTTTTAAGACGCGAGATTCCGTTAAAGGCTCATGCCCACAGAGCGGATGATATCTTGACTGCCATACGGGTTGCAAAGGAATTTGAAGTAGATATTACAATTGACCATGGAACAGAGAGCCACTTGATTGTGGATGAAATTAAAGCCTCTGGATTTCCAGTAATTGTGGGACCGGATTTGACCTCTAGATCAAAATTGGAAGTACAGAATATGAATTTCAAGACCAATCAGATATTGAATGAGGCAGATGTTTTGTTTTCAATCACTACGGATCATCCGGTGGTGCTGATTCAATATTTACCACTTTGCGCGGGACTTGCTGTGAAATATGGATTGCCAGTAGAAGATGGACTAAAAGCAATAACAATCAATGCGGCGCGTATCTGCAGAGTGGATGACAGAGTGGGGAGTTTGAAAAAGGGAAAGGATGCAGATATTGCGATTTTTTCGGGAAATCCAATGGAGGTGTTTACGAAAACGTTATATACAATTATTGATGGGAAAATTATCTACGAAAATAAATAAAGACAAATTTTTAGAGCCATTCAATCTTTCTTTACAAATTGAATGGCTCTTTAATGAATTTCTCTAAGTTTCACTATATAACCTCTCTTTCTATTGTTTCTTTTTGAAGTCCTATCTCATTGGACTGTCCTCCTGTTTTTAAAAGTTTTCTCTTTTTTTGTTAAGTCAATAATATCGCACTTTTTGAAAAATGTCAATATATATTTTGAAAAAATATTAAAAATTTTTTATTTATCAGAAAATTAATTGTTGAAAGAAAAAAAGACTGTCTAAATGAAACTCAAAGGGGAGAAATTCTTAATGAAGTTTCAGATGGTTTGGGCTATAATGAACACGAGGTGACTAACTATGAGAAATACATGCCTTGCCTATGGTACGTTTGAATCCGTACACAAGGGGCATTTAAAAATAGCAGAAACGGTGGTTTCAGTTGCAAGAGAGAAGGGGCTAAAATCAGCAATTATTAGTATTCCTGAAACAGGCGAAGTATTTACCACAGAAGAAGAAAAAGAATATTTATTTAAGAAAATAGGAATTGAAGCATTTTTGACCTGTGAGGCCATGGGCGTAGAAGAACTTGTTAGAGTGTTCGATGTGAGAGTGCTTGTTGTAGGTGAGACGAGCAAAAATCTTGAAGAAGTCAAAACGGCAGTTGAAAAAACAGGTGCTGAAGTTGTTGTTGTTCCGGCAGTCAAAGTGAATGAAGAGGTAGTGACGATGGACCTTGTTAAGACTACTTATGAAGCGAACGATTACGAGCGGCTATCAGAGCTATGCGGGCATCCATATCTCATGATTGGGGAAGTAGTGCATGGGAAAGCTTTGGGAAGAACCGAAAAAATGCCGACAGCGAATCTTAAGGTTCCAGATGAAAAAATCAAGCCATTAGATGCAGTGTACTGTACTCGCGTTCGACTGGGTGATGAAGTGCTGAAGACAGTGACTAATATTGGAAAACGTCCGTCGGTGGATGATTTTAATTATGTTACGATTGAAACGTTGATACTGGATTTTGACAGAGATATCTATGGACAGAAGCTGGTGCTTGAAGTTCATAAGTATATACGGGATGTGATGAAATTTGATAGTCTTGCGGAGGTAAAGGCACAAATTGATAAGGACATAGAAGAAGTGAAAAATTTTTTTGACTTTAACAATTCGTAAACATTTTTTAAACAAAATAAAAATACTGGGGTTGTATTCTCCCGCTTGTAAACAAAAATTATGAAACAAGAAGGAGAGTTAATCATGAGCCAAGTATTATATTTAGTAACCGGTGCAGCAGGATTTTTAGGAAGCAATGTTTGTAAACAATTATTGGAAAAAGGAAAAAAGGTCAGAGCATTAGTTTTGCCAAATGATAAATCAGCTCGCTTTATTCCGAAAGAAGTAGAAATCTGCTATGGAGATTTATGCGATGCAGAATCCGTAGATAAGTTCTTTACCGTTCCGGAAGGTGTAGAGACTTTCTGTATCCACTGTGCAAGTATGGTTACAGTTGACCCGGCATACAGTGAAAAATTAATGGCTGTCAATGTAGGCGGAACAAGAAACATTATCACAACATGTCTTGCACACAAGGAATGTAAGAAATTAGTTTATGTAAGTAGTACGGGTGCAATCCCTGAAGCTCCAATGGGAACAAAGATTAAAGAAGTAGACAAGTTTGAACCAAACGATCCAACGAAGGTTGTCGGTGCTTACAGTCAGTCTAAAGCGAAAGCATCTCAGATGGTTTTGGATTCTGTAAGAGTTATGGGACTGAATGCTTGTATTGTACATCCAAGTGGTATTCTTGGTCCTAACGACCATGCAGTTGGTGAAACCACAGATACCCTTATTAAGATTATCAAAGGGGAAATGCCAATCGGTATGGCAGGTTCATTCAACCTTTGCGATGTACGCGATTTGGCAGCAGGCTGTATTGCAGCAGTTGAAAAAGGACGTTCTGGCGAAAGCTACATTTTAGCGAACGAACCAGTTACATTAAAAGAAATGTGCGATATGTTACACAAAGAATGTAACTGCCAGCAAATCAAATTCTATTTACCACTTAACTTAGCAGACAAGATTGCGCAGGGTCTTGAAAAGCAGGCAGAAAAAACAGGTAAAAAACCTATGATGACAACATTCTCAGTTTACAACTTGGCAAGAAATAACTCATTTGATTATACAAAAGCGAAAGAAGAATTAGGCTACACAACTCGTCCATATCAAGAAACAATCCATGATGAAGTGGAATGGTTGAAAGAAGAAGGCTTAATCTAGAATAACGGAAAAAGAATTGGGGACACTTGGAAAAAGTGTTCCTTTTTTCGTTGGGTTGACCTTTGGATGGCAGAGTAGTATAATGAATCGTTAGTAGGAACTAACTTTTTATAATTTAGATGAGGTAATTTGATATGACAAAAGTAGATATTATTTCTGGTTTTTTGGGAGCTGGAAAAACAACATTTATTAAACAATTGATCAACCAGGTATATGCTGGACAGAAATTAGTATTAATCGAAAATGAGTTTGGTGAAATCGGAATCGACGGTGGATTTTTGCAGGATGCAGGAATTGAAATCACAGAGATGAATTCAGGATGCATCTGCTGTACACTGGTTGGTGATTTCAGTAAGGCACTTAAAAAGGTGATTGATGAATATCATCCAGACCGTGTCATTATTGAGCCATCAGGCGTTGGCAAGCTTTCAGATGTTGTGAAGGCAGTAGAAGACGTAAAAGCAGATGCAGACATCGAAATCTGTGCAAAGATTGCAGTAGTGGATGGAAAGAAGGCAAAATTATATTTGAAAAACTTTGGGGAGTTTTTCCAGGATCAGGTGGCGCATGCTTCTACAATCGTAATCAGCCGTACACAGATGATGACAGATGAGAAGATTGAAGAGCGTGTACATTTGCTTCGCCATGAAAATGAAAATGCAACAATCATTTCTACTCCATGGGACCAATTGGAAGGTGAGGCTATCAGACATGCGTTAGAGCATGATGAACTTCATATGCATCATGAGCACGAACATGAGCACGAATGTGGTTGTGGTCATGACCATGGTCACCATCATCACCATGATCATGGTGATGAATGCAGTTGTGGCTGTGGACATCATCATCATGAACATGACTGCGGTTGCGGACACCA
The DNA here is from genome assembly GCA_017465565.1 of Tyzzerella sp. GTDB lineage: Bacteria > Bacillota > Clostridia > Lachnospirales > Lachnospiraceae > Faecalimonas. The sequence continues at coordinate 42,125 of JAFTWA010000014.1, read as the reverse complement.
CCATGACCATCATGAACACCATCACCACGACCATGGTGAAGAATGCACATGCGGCTGCGGGCATCACCACCACGATCATGACCATCATCACCACCATCATGCAGATGAAGTGTTTACAAGCTGGGGCCAAGAAACAGCACACAAATATACAGCAGAAGAATTAGATGCGATTGTAAACGCATTAGCAGAAAGCGAAGCTTATGGAACGGTACTCCGTGCGAAAGGTATCATCGCCATGGCAGATGGTTCATGGAAGCAATTTGACCTCGTTCCAGAGGAGCACGAAGTTCGCGATGGAAAGCCGGATTATACAGGACGTGTCTGTGTAATTGGTACAGATTTGAAAGAAGACGAATTACTAAAATTATTCCATATTTAATGGGGGTGGCAAAAATTGATACCAGTATTTATATGTACAGGGTTTTTAGATAGTGGGAAAACAACGCTTGTAAAAGAGACACTCATGAAGCAGGACTGGATTGAGGACGGTCTGACACTTCTTATCTCGTGTGAAGAAGGGGAAGAAGAGTATTCCAAAGAATATTTAAAAGAAAATAACATGATTCTTCTCCAAATCGAAGAGTTTTCGCAGCTCAACACTCCGTTTTTCAAGAATTGTGAGAGAATGTATCGGCCGGAGCAGGTCGTGATTGAATACAATGGCATGTGGAAGCTGGAAGATTTGCTTTCGATTAAGTATCCGAGAAACTGGGAACTTGCAGGTGTTTATTCTACCGTTGATGGACAAACCCTTGATATGTATTTGAAGAACATGCGCAATCTTATGATGGAGCAATTAGTAGAGTCGCAGCTTATCGTGGTAAATCGTTGTCCAGAAACGGTTGACCGTGCTGGGTTCCGCCGTGCGGTAAAGGTGCAAAATCCGATGGCACAGCTTATTTTTGAAGATATGAATGGGCAGGTCATTCAGCCATCGGCAGAAGATTTGCCATATGATATAAGTGGTGATAAGATTGTGATTGAGGACGATGATTTTGGTATCTGGTTTGTAGATATAATTGACCATCCGAGATATTATGAGCACAAGGAAATTGAATTTAAGGCGCAGACCATTCATCCAAAAGGTATGGCTGATAACATGTTTGTGCCAGTGCGCCAGATTATGACATGCTGCGCAGATGATGTTGGCTTATATGGTTATCCATGTAAAGCAGGCAGAACGGTTGCTATTCAGAAAATGCAGTGGATGAAGGTGCGGGCGCGTGTAGAATTTGAGGTGTTTCCAGGGGGAAGTGAAATGCAGCCGGTACTATCCTTGATTGACATGGAGCCAACAGAAAAACCAGAAGATGAAATAGTATATATGGGATAACAGGTGGTATGATAGAATGAAAAATGAAGAATTAATTCTGGAAGCTAAGAAGGCGAGAGAGAAATCCTATTCTCCATATTCGCATTTTCAGGTAGGGGCTGCCCTCCTGGCAAAAAGTGGGAAAATCTATCACGGATGTAATATTGAAAATGCGGCCTATACCCCGACAAACTGTGCGGAGAGAACGGCATTTTTCAAAGCAGTGTCAGAGGGCGAGACAGAATTTGAAAAGATTGCAATTGTAGGCGGTGTGGAAGGCAAAGAGCCGGACGGGATGTGCGCTCCCTGTGGAGTATGCAGACAGGTTATGATGGAATTTTGTAATCCGGAAGAATTCCAGATTGTACTTATGGATGAAGAGGGTAGACACAAGGAGTTTCTTCTAAAGGAACTATTGCCATATGGATTTAAATTATAAAAGTAAGGCAGTGAATCTCAAAGAGGTTCGCTGTTTTATTTTGTATAATATGGAAAAGTGTGTTAATATAAAATATAACGCAAAATTACGACGGAGGAAGAATTTAATATGAATGCGATTTCGTTTGTTTGGAATTATGTTAAGAAATACAAATATCGATATGTGGCAGGAATTCTCACATTATTTATGGTTGACGTGGCGAACATCTTTATTCCCAAATTGACAGGTACCATTACGGATGGATTAACGGCAAGAACCATCGACTGGGCTGGAGTGAGGGAGTGTCTCCTCGGAATCTTTTTATTAGGACTTACACTCGCAATTGGAAGATTTTTATGGCGATTCTTCCTCTTTGGAAGTGCACGTAAAATCGAGCGCGATTTAAGAAATGATATGTTCGGACATCTGGAAACTCTGGATGTGGAATATTTTAATGCGCACAAAACTGGGGATATTATGACTCGGTTTACCAGTGACTTAAATGCGGTGCGTCTGGCGATTGGGCCTGCGGTCATCTGCGTTTTTGATGCGGTAGTTATGACTGTCATGATTATTTTCCAGATGGTAGTGTATGTAGACTTAAAACTGACACTTCTGGCGATGGTGCCAATGCTCATCATCTGCTTAGGATACTTGCATTTTGGGAATTTGTTAGAAAATTTATATGCAGAACGCCAGGGGGCGATTTCCAGTCTGACAGATTTCGTGCAGGAAAGCTTTTCTGGTGTGCGCGTTATTAAGGCATTTGTAAGAGAAAGAGCAGAACTGAAAGCGTTTCTAAAAGAAAATAAAAATACGATGGACAAGAGTCTTCGTATTGCAAAGCTGCAGGCGTTTTTGATGCCGCTGCTCGATGTTATTATCGGACTTTCTAGTTTGGCAACCTTGTTGTACGGCGGTTATCTTACTTTGCTTGGCGATATTACCCTGGGCCGCTTTGTGGCGTTCAACCAATATATCAATATGTTGGTATGGCCAATGCTTGCATGTTCGGAAGCATTTATTATGTTTACACAGGGCGCAGCTTCCATTCGAAGAATTCAGGAGGTCCTGAATGCAAAGACAGAAATCACAGATGCAGAGGATACAATCGATGTGGATGAGATTCGCGGAGAAATTGATTTCTCCCATCTCACATTTAAGCATTTGGGACAGAAGGAAGAGGTGCTTAAGGATATCCATCTTCACGTGCCGGCAGGAACGACACTTGCGGTTATTGGGCGTACTGGCAATGGAAAGTCTACTTTGGTAAATCTCTTACTTCGTCTTTATAAGACGGACCCGGGAATGATTTTAATTGACGGAAATGATATTGGAAAACTTCCATTAAAGCAATTGAGGGAAAATATTGCATATGTGCCACAGGATAACTTCCTGTTCTCGGATACACTGAAGTCAAATATTGCCTTTGGTGTAAAATCACAGGATATCAATGCCGTGATTAAAGCCGCAGAGGCCGCATGCATTCATGACAACATTATCAATTTCCCAGAAGGATACGATACGGTTGTCGGAGAGCGCGGAGTAACACTGTCTGGTGGACAGAAACAGAGAAGCTCGATTGCAAGAGCGCTTATGAAGGATTCTCCAATTCTTATTTTGGACGACTCCTTATCAGCGGTAGATACCGATACCGAAGAACATATTTTACATAACTTGAAAGAAAATAGACGTGGAAAAACAACAATTATCATTGCCCACCGTATTTCGACTGTGCAGAACGCGGATATTATTATGGTTCTGGACAAAGGAGAGGCAGTGGAAGTTGGAAGCCACGAAGAACTGCTTGCTAAAAAGGGAATTTACTCAGCAATGTATGAAAAACAGCAATTAGAAGCAGCAATTGGGGCACAGGAGGTGAATGCGTAATGAAACGATTATTAGCTTATCTGAAACCTCATAAATGGGTCATGACTCTGGCTACCATATTGGTTCTTTTTATCATTGTGGTAGAGCTTTATCGTCCGATTATTATTGGGGATGCCATTGACCTCTATATTACAGGCTACCATCAGCCATATGCGGTGACAACAGAAGAGGCAGAAGGTGCTGTGCCTTATGGAGATTTGTGGATTTCCCGTGAGGCAGCCGAAGAAGGGGCATCAGAATATTATCAGATCATTCTCTATCAAGATGAGTATTACATGGCAGAAGAACTGACAGCAGAAGAATGCGAAATCTTAAAAGAGGCTGATGAAAAATTAATCAAAGAGTATGTGGAGACGAACGCAAAGCTTCTTGTAAGGGAAGACCTGAAAGAACTCCGTCACTATGATTTTATAGGTATCCTGCGTGCCGCAGGAATGTATCTTTTGATGTTATTCCTTGGCTTGATGCTCAATACATCAAACACCTGGATGTTACAGAAGATGGGGCAGAACATTATTTATGAGATGAGAGAACAAATCTTTTCTCATATTCACAGTCTGTCACTTAATTTCTTTAACCTGACACCAGTAGGGAAACTGGTAACCCGTGTTTCAAATGACACAGAGGCAATTCATGAGTTGTTTGCGACAATTATCGTGAATTTGTTTAAGAACGTAGTAAAGATTATCGGATATGCGGTGGTTATGATTTCAATTGACCCGCGTATGGCAGGCATTTCCTTTCTGTTATTACCGGTTGTAGGTGTGCTGACATTTGTTTTCCGGTCATTGTCGCGCAAGGCATATCAGATTACCCGCAATAAGATTACAGACCTCAACACTTACTTATCGGAACATATTTCAGGTATGAAGCTGATTCAGATTTTTGCGCGTGAAAAAGAAAAGTATGACGCATTTACTGCAAAATCACAGGATTTGTACCGTGCAAATTTCCGTGAAGTTATGACATTTGCTATTTTCCGTCCATCTATTTATATGGTGTCTATCATTGCAACAATTATTGTCATTGGAAGCGGAAGCTCCTTCGTGCTTGCAGGAAATCTGTCGCTTGGAACCTTATTTATTTTTATTACATACATTAGTTCATTTTTTGAACCTATTCAGCAGCTTGCAGAGCAATTCGGAACCTTACAGTCAGCCCTTGCTTCAGCGGAAAAGATTTTTACCGTGTTGGATGAAAAGCCTGAGATTGTAAATCCAGAAAAACCAGTTGGAGTCAATATCAATGGCCGCATTGAATTTAAAAATGTCTGGTTTGCATACGAGAAAGATAATTATATTTTGAAGGATGTAAGCTTTACGATTGAACCAGGAAAGAAGGTTGCTTTTGTAGGTGCAACAGGAGCTGGAAAATCAACGATTTTGAATCTGATTGGACGCTACTTTGACATCCAGAAGGGTGAAATTTTGATTGACGGTGTCAATATTCTGGATATTGATACAGATGTGCTCCGGGCGGCAATTGGACAGGTTCAACAGGACGTATTTATTTTCACAGGTGATATTAAGAGCAATATTTCGCTGAACAATGAAAATATTTCTTTGGAAGAAATCAAACGCGCTTCGGAGATTGTAAACGCGGATTCGTTTATCCAGAAGCTTCCAATGAAGTATGATGAACCGGTAACAGAGAGAGGAAGTACGCTTTCAGCAGGACAGAGACAGCTCCTTTCTTTTGCACGTACGCTGGCATATGATCCAAAGATTCTGGTGCTTGATGAGGCGACTGCCAATATCGATACAGAGACAGAATCTTTGATTACTGAGGCCTTGGAGAGACTTATGGATGGCCGAACAACCATTATGGTTGCCCACAGACTTTCTACCATTCAGCATGCAGATACGATTATCGTTATGCACCATGGGAAAATCGTGGAATCTGGAAATCATCAGGAGCTTCTCCAGAGGGATGGACTTTATAAGAAATTATATGAACTACAATTGATGGGAAATTAGAGATGAAAACGAAACAAATAAGAAACTCATTGCTGTTATTAGTGACTGCGTTTATCTGGGGCAGTGCTTTCGTTGCCCAGAGCGTGGGAATGGACTATGTGGAGCCCTTTACCTTCACTGCTGTCCGAAGTGTAATCGGGGGACTGGTTCTGATTCCTTGCATTTTCCTCTTGCGCAAATTGAAAGCAAGAGAAGAAGGAACCATATCAGACGAGCCGAGACCAGTAGTAACGAAGATAGAATTGATTGGTGGTATCTGCTGCGGAACGGCACTATTTGCAGCCAGTAACGCGCAGCAGGTTGGAATTGTATATACGACCGTAGGAAAAGGTGGATTTATTACAGCACTTTATGTGGTGATTGTTCCGATTATGGGACTTTTCTTAAAGAAAAAGGTGCCAAAGATTATCTGGTTCTGCGTTGCATTATCGGTAGTTGGGCTTTATATGCTTTGTATGACAGGTGAGGAATTTGTCCTGGCATATGGAGATTTGCTCATTCTGATTTGCGCAGTCCTTTTTTCCATCCATATTATGATTATCGACTATTTTTCTCCGAAAGGGGATGGCGTGGTTATTTCCTGCATTCAGTTCTTTACTTGCGGAATACTTTCAGCAGTTGTGATGCTTCTCACAGAAAGTCCGGGCACCGCAAATATTCTGGCTGCATGGCTTCCAATTCTTTATGCGGGAGTATTATCAAGCGGGGTGGCGTACACTCTGCAGGTGGTAGCACAGAAGGATGTAAATCCAACCGTAGCGTCGCTGATTCTATGTTTGGAATCGGTGGTATCAGCGCTCACGGGCTGGGTGATTTTGCATGAGACTTTGACAACGCAGGAGCTTCTTGGATGTGGCCTTATGTTTGTAGCAATCGTGTTGGCACAGGTGCCAATGCCAGAAAGGAAAAAGGTATGAAAAAGAAATTATTATCCATTGGATTAGCGGTGAGTATGCTGTTTCTAGGGGCGGCATACTATGAAAATGCGACAGCTGCCGGGGAGACAAAGAGCGTGGATGTGATGTTTTTGCACGATACACATTCCCATCTGAATGAATTTGCCACGGTAGAGGATGGGGAAACTCAGGTGCTAGGCGGATTTGCCAAAATCAAAACTTTAATTAACGGGCAGAAAGCAGAGAACCCAGATACACTTCTTCTGGATGCTGGGGATTTTGCCATGGGAACCCTGATTCAGGTGGTTTTTGAAGAAGAGGCTTCGGAAATCAGAATGCTGGGCGAACTTGGATTTGAGGCAACCACACTTGGAAATCATGAGTTTGACTATAAAGCAGAGGGTCTTGCAAATATGATGAATACTGCAGTCGCAAGCGGCGACGCACTGCCGGAAATGGTCGTTTGTAACGTGGACTGGGATGCGATGGAAGAAGCGGGACTTACAGAAGACCAGAAGCTCCTGAAAGCAGCGTTTGAAAATTATGATGTCAAAGACTACATCGTTGTAGAGAAAAATGGAGTAAATATAGCAGTCACAGGCGTATTTGGTGTGGATGCTCTTGACTGCGTGCCAAATTGTCCGCTTGCCTTTGAAGACCCAGTGGAAGCGGTGCAAGAAACGGTAGCAGATATTAAAGAAAATGAAGATGTGGATATGATTGTCTGTGTTTCTCACAGTGGAACATGGGAGGATGATGAAAAATCAGAGGATGAAATTCTTGCAAAAAATGTGCCAGAGCTTGACCTTATCATCAGCGGTCACACGCACACCAAATTAGATGAGCCAATTGTACATGGGGATACTTATATCGTATCTTGTTCGGAATATGGCAAATATCTTGGAGACCTTACAATGACCCAGAATGCAGATGGCAGATGGGATATGGACAATTATGAACTGATTAAGGTAGATGAGACCATAGAGGCAGATGCTGAGACTCAGGCGAAAGTAGACGCACTCATGGCTATGGTTGACAGCAAATACTTAGAGCAGTTCGGTTTTACAAAGGACCAGGTTTTAGCCACAAACGAGTATGATTTTGCAACAAGTCAGGAAGTGGGAGACCTTCACACAGAATTGAATCTTGGAAGTATCATGGCAGATGCCTATACTTATGCGGTAGAAAACATGTCAGATTTGGATTCTAATCCAGTGGATGTGGCAGTCGTACCTGCAGGAACCATCCGTGATACGTACGCAAAGGGAAATATTACAACAGAAAATGTATTCAATTCATTTTCACTTGGGATTGGCGAAGATGGTATTCCGGGATATCCGCTTATCAGCGTGTATTTGACAGGTGCAGAGTTGAAGACGGTAGCTGAAATCGATGCAAGTATTTCGGACCTCATGACAACGGCGAGACTTTATACAGATGGATTGTATTGGAATTACAATCCAAACCGTATGATTTTAAATAAAGTAACAGATGTGTATTTATGCAATGGCAATGAAGAGAGAGTGGAATTAGAAGACGACAAGCTGTACCACGTAGTAACAGATTTCTATTCTTCACAGATGCTTGGCGGCGTAACTGATATGTCTTATGGTTTGCTTTCCATTGTTCCAAAATTTGCAGACGGTACACCAATTGAAAATTATGAAGACGCAGTCATTATGACAGGAGACCAGGAGCTGAAGGCGTGGGTTGCCATTGCATCCTATATGAAATCTTTTGAAGATACAGATGGCGACGGTACTCCGAATGTGCCGGAAAAGTATAATACAAAAGAAGGAAGAAAGGTCGTAGAAGAGAGTAAAAATATCCTGGATTTAGTGAAGAATCCAAATAAATTTTTCTTTATTATCTTAGCGGTTGTTCTGGTAGTTATCCTGCTGCTTGTGTTAATCATCGCTCTTGTTGTAAGAACAATCAAAAGAGCCAGGAAGAGAGCAAAGCTAAAGAAAAGAGCAAGACAGTAGAAAGAAGGGATTAAATTATGGGTGATTATTTGTCGAGTGTAAATGCGGGTATTCTGTACCTCATAGTGGCGGTAGTCCTTGCGTTCATCACAGTTATGTGTGCTATTTTCCTCGTGAAAAGCTATCGCGCAGGAATTAAGATTGGAATGGACAAGGAGGTTTTAAAGAAAACGATTATTTCTAGTGCAACCTTTACGCTTCTTCCATCCATTAGCATTTTGTTGGGAGTAGTAGCACTCAGTGGGACTCTTGGTGTTCCATTTTCATGGCTTCGTCTGTCGGTAATCGGGTCGCTTCAATATGAACTCAATGTTGCGGCGATGGCGGCAGAGAGTATCGGTCTTTCTGGTCTCGTTCTTGATGAACTGAGTATCGGAGCGTTTGTAACAATTGCGCTTGTAATGACGGTAGGTATTCTGGGTGGATTATTCTATAGTTTATTCTTCTTAAAGAAATATTTGAAAAAGATTCAGAGTAAGCCAAAGAAGGAAAACAATGGAAAACCAGGATTTGGTGCACATGCCACAACCGCAATGTTCGTTGGACTTTGTGGTGCTTACATAGGAGCTTATATCGGAAAAGCGATTCCGAGAGAAGGGTCAGATATTATGCCGCTTTTTGTAGCTTTGGTTGCGGCTGCTGCGATGGCAGTATTTGAATATCTGATTCAGAAAAAGGGAAAAGCGGCATTAGAAAATTTCAGTTTGGCAGCAAGTATGCTGATTGCCATGGTGGCAGCAGTATTCTTTGGCATGATGTAAGGAGGTAGTGACATGAACGAAAAAGAAAAGTTTTTTGAAGAATTTAATAATGGCCTCCATAGACTTGGAAGAATCACAATGGCACTTACCATGATTATTCTTACGGCAGTACCATTCATCATCGCTGGCATTTTTGGGACATCTATTGATGGACAAGGATTCTTGGCTGGATTTGCGAAAGTTGCAGTGATTTATCTGCCAGTTTCTCTTGTAGAATTCTTAGTATATGCACCAATGCTTGGCGCAGGTGGCAGTTACCTGTCATTCATCACTGGAAATGTAACAAACATGAAGATTCCTTGTGCGATGAATGCAAGAGATATTGCTGGAACACAGGTGGGGACACCAGAAAATGAAATTGTATCTACCATCAGTACAGCAACAAGTGCAATTGTAACCATGCTTGTAATTGTAGCAGGTGTTATTTTACTTGTGCCACTGCAGCCAGTATTACAAAATGAAATGTTACTTCCTGCGTTTAATAACGTTGTACCTGCACTTTTCGGTGCTTTGGGATTAAAGTATTTCTCAAAGAGCCCGCAGATTGCAGTAATTCCAGTGCTTGCAATGTCCTTGCTTTGCATTTTCGTACCATCTATGATTAATGAAACAAGTACACTCATTATTCCAAGTGGTGCACTTGCATTGTTGATTGGATTCGTATTATTCAAAAAAGGGAAATTATAAGAGAGAAGGTAGATTAACATGACAGCTTTAGTAATTATCTTTTTGTTAGTTGTAGTATTAATTGCAGTAGTACTTTTACGTACGGTGCTTCTAAAACCAACTGCAGCCCAGACTGCAAAAGTGCAATTAGACACAAGCGAAAGAGCAGTGAAATACGGAAAACAATTATCCGAACTGATTCAGGTAGAGACGGTTTCAAGTAGATTTGATCCAGATAGAAGGAAATTCTTCAAGTTCCATGAAGAGTTAGAAGTCATGTTTCCGAATGTACATAAAACTTGTGAAAAACATGTTTTTAACGGAAGCCTCTTATTCAAATGGAGCGGAAAAGGTGTAAATGATCCTGTGCTATTCATGAGCCACCATGACGTAGTAGAGGCAAATGGAACATGGGAGCATGAACCATTTTCTGGAGATATCGATGAAGAAGGCCGTGTATGGGGCCGTGGAACGGTAGATACAAAAGCCAGCCTGTTCTGTATGCTGACCGCAGTGGAGGAATTGACCGCAGAGGGCTATCAGCCAGAGTGCGATGTCTATATCGCCAGCAGCTGTACAGAAGAATGGAGCGGCGAAGGCGCTCCTGCGACTGTTACTTACCTGAAAGAGCAGGGTGTGAAGCTGGCTTATCTCATGGATGAAGGCGGCATGATTCTGGAAGAGCCAGTCGGCGGAGTAAAAGGAACCTACGGTATGGTCGGCGTTCTGGAAAAAGGCTACGGTGACGTGAAGTTTATTGCAAAGAGTAATGGTGGACACGCTAGTGCACCAAAGAAAAACACTCCGTTGGTACGTCTTGGAAAATTCATGGCAGATGTGGAAAAGAACTACCCTTTTAGAAGTGAAATGAATCCAACTGTAAAAGAAATGTTCAGCCGCATGGCTCCAAACATGAACTTCGGAATGAAGCTGATTTTTGCAAATATGTGGCTGTTTGAAGGGCTGCTCAAGAAGCTTCTTCCTTCTATCAGCTCGGCGGCGGGTGCTATGATTCGCACGACAACTGCATTTACCACGGCAAAAGGTGCTGATGGCCTTAACGTGCTTCCTCAAGAAGCTTATGTAACTGCAAATATGAGATATATCCCGCATCAGGATACGGATGAAAGTATTCAGATTATTTCTGGGGTTGCGAAAAAATACGATTTGGAAACAGAAGTAATTTATAAAGATTATTCTTGCCCAGTAGTTGATTACAACAGCAAACCATTCCATATGGTGGAAGAAGTGGCGAAAGAGGTTTATCCAGGCGTTGGAATTTGTCCATATGTTATGACGGGTGGAACCGATGCGAAGTTCTACCGCGAGCTCAGTGATAACTGCCTAAGATTTGCACCACTCTATATCGATGCACAGCAGTATGCGAGCATTCATGGATTGAATGAAAATATTTATCAGGGTGCGTTGCCGATGGGTGTGGATTTTTATAAGAGTATGATAAAAAAGTCGTAGACTAAGGCAGGAAAATTTATGGTTGTGGATAAGTTATATATTTATCCACAACCTATTCACGTATTTTAACGAGTTACCAACATTCTCATCGTTGTAAATCGTAGCGGCGTTATGATACAATTTTATTACATCAAAACATGACACGGATTTATTTCAAATCATTCAACGTGTCTAAACACCGTTTGTTCAGAAAACGCATCTGAATTTCAGGACATTTCAGTCAGAGAATTCAAACAGGATGAAAAACTTAAGAGTGGAGGAGGGCTGTCTATGATTGTAGCGTGTTTGCATTGAAATTTACAGAAAAATGTAATATAATGAAAGAAAAAGAATATAATATATTACATGGTATTAAAAATGGAGGGAATAATATGACTACAGTTAGTTTGAGAATTGAGGATAAAATGAAAAAAGAATTAGATGATATGTGTGCAGAGATGGGTATGAATATCACGACATTTTTTATGATCTATGCAAAAAGAGCATTGCGTGACAGAAAAATTCCTTTTGAAATTGTAGCACCTAGAGAACAGTTTTATTCAAAAGAGAATACGGAATGTATAAAAGAGTCTATGCAGCAGATTCAAGAAGGCAAAATTGTACAAAAGACTATGGAAGAACTGGAGGCGATGGAGAGTGAGTAAAATTACATTTTCAGAAAACGCCTGGGAAGAGTATTTATATTGGCAGGCGACGGATAAAAAGACACTCAAAAAGATAAACAAGTTATTGAAAGAAATCCAAAGGACTCCTTTTATAGGGGAAGGGAAGCCAGAACCATTAAAATGGAGTCCTCATAGTTGGAGTAGAAGAATTAACGAAAAAGACAGACTAGTGTATGAAGTCGAGAATGACAATATCAATGTTATCCAGTGTAAAGGTCATTATAATGACAAGTAGAAGTTTCAAAATCAAATCATTCAGCGTATCTAAACAGCGTTTATTCAAAGCGCATCTGAATTTCAGGACATTTCAGTCAGAGAATTTCAAACAGGATGAAAAACTTAAGAATGGAGGAGGTCTGCCTATGATTGCTTGTAGCGTGTAGATTTCTATTGTTTTACTACCATTAAGACTAAAAATATGATACTATATAAAGGAGAAAAGAGAATGAGTCAAAAGAAAACATTGCAAGAACTAACGTTTAAGGATAACTTCATGTTCGGTGCAGTCCTGTTAGATCTGGAGAATTGTAAAGGTGTGATAGAAAGAAGCGAGCAAGGTATTACCACAGCCAGAACTCAGCACGAAAGGGACTAATGAAGATGAGGTGCCAGAGGCGTTAGTGAAGTTTTTAAAATTTGTCGGAGCACAGCCTTCAGAAAGTGAAAAAGACTATGAGGATGCATTTGTCAAAAGATTGCAGGAGTCGGTAAAGGAAGTGAAGGCGAGCCGCGAAATGGGGGCAAGGTATATGACATTTCAAGAATTGTTAAAGGATGAACGTGAAGCTGGTCGTGCAGAGGGTCGTACAGAGGGAAAAGTAGAAACTGTGTTAGAGTTTTTACAGGAACTTGGTGTAGTGCCAGAAGAACTCGAAAAACGTATTGTGAATGAAAAGGATTTGACAGTTTTGACAAAATGGGTCAAGCTTGCAGCGAAGTCAGGCACGATAGAGGAGTTTGTTGCTGGAATGTAGAATCTGATAAGAAAATTTAGGGTGTGGATTTTGCCACACCCTTTTGTCATTATTTCAAATTTTCAATAATCCTTCCGACCGCCAATTCCACATTTTCTCTGGAAGTAGCCAAATTCATTCTGATAAATGTTCCAAATTCATCCCCGCCGAACCAATCGCCGTAGTCAAATGCAAGTCCGCATTTTTCTTGCATAAATGCTTTCATTTCTTCAGTCTTCAAGTAATTTCTCATATCAATCCAAGCGAGATATGTTCCCTCTAAAGGAGAAACAATCACATTTGGTAATTCTTTTGCAAACATTTCTTTCATGCAAACATAGTTGCCATAGATAATCCCTTTCACTTCCTCAAACCATGCACGGCCATTTGTGTAAGCAGCTTCTGCAGCCACGTATCCAAACGCGTTACCACCCAGAATATGAATTTCATTTACATATTTATCCCATTTCTGACGAATGGTTTCATCTGGAATCACGATAACAGAATTCTGGCATGCTGCAAGGTTAAATGTCTTAGATGGAGCTGTCAGCATAATCATCATGTCGTCATAGTCGCCAACTGTGAAAGAAGGAATATGCTTGTTTTCTCCATATACCAGGTCGTGGTGAATCTCATCTGAGATTACAAATACGTTGTGCTTGCGGCAGATATCAAACATTGCTTTTAATTCTTCTTTAGTCCATACGCGGCCCACTGGATTATGTGGTGAGCAGAGAATAAAAAGAGTCACTTTATTGTCGATAATCTTCTGCTCAAAATCTGCGAAATCAATCGTGTATGTACCATTATTATTTACTAAATCAGAGGTAATTAATTTTCTGCCATTATCTTTTACTGCGTTTAAGAATGGGTAGTAAACTGGAGTTGTTACGATAACAGCATCTCCAGGCTGTGTCATAAATTGAACAACCCAGTTGAAGGCTGCAACAACGCCTGGTGAGAAGCGAATCCATTCTCTTTTGGTTTCGTATCCATGATAGGTTTTTTCCCAATTTATAAACGCTTCATAGTAAGAATCTGGCACCTTGTAGTATCCATAAGCACCGCCGTCCACATAATTATGAAGTGCTTTCATAACAACATCTGGAACCTTGAAATCCATATCCGCAACCCACATTGCAAGAAGGTCATCCTGTTGATACATAGTTTGTAGGTTGTCCCATTTTACAGAATTCGTATTTTTTCTATCCACATATTTTACGAGTGACATAGTTTACCTCCTGAGTATCATTAAAGTGTTTTCTAAATAGTAGTATCGGCTAGTTTCACTAAAAAGTCAAGCCTTGTCCACGCTTGGATCAATTTGCATATCGCGAAAATCCTTTGGCGAGATTCCGTATTCCTTTTTGAAAGCGCGGTAGAAGCTTGAGTAGTCGCCAAAGCCGAACATCTGATAGGCCTCCGAGATGTTCATTTTACCAAGAATTGCCTCTCTGCAAAGTCCAAGCCTCTTTTTTGTAATGTACTGATGAATGGAAAGTCCGGTATTGTCCTTAAATACATGGGCAATGTGGTATTTGCTCACATAAAACTCATCGGCAAGCTTCTCCAGAGACAAATCTTCTTCAATATGCTCTTCTATATATTCTAATAGCAGCTCGTAGAGGGAATGCTCTGAGGCTGTCTTTTTAGGTGTGGTCTGCTCGTAAACCAATCGATTAATGTGAAGAATCAAATCCTCTGCGCACAGGGTAATCTTTGCGTCACGTCCAAAACGGTCGGAATGCATTTCCTCCAACAAGCGCAAAAGCTTGGATTGTACACCGTTGAAGGTGACACGGTCTGTGTGAAATTGGTAGCAGTTCTGTTTTTCTGCATATTGCATAACATAGGAGTAAGCTGGGGAAAATTGAATCAGATGGTTTAAATATTCCTGACTAATCCACAATACAAAACGCCGGTAAGGTATGCTGTTGCTTTGAATAATTGCTCTATGAGGGATTGCAGGCGGGATGAGGAGAATGTCCCCAAAATGAAAAGGATAGATTTCGTCTCCAATCTGCATCTGCACGTCCCCCTCTAGAAAAAAGCAGAATTCATAATAGTTGTGTATATGTATATCTACTTTTGAGAGCGCGCGGTCTTCGTAATAATAAAGTTCAAAGTCCCGGGAAAGCATATGCTGCCGAGAATGGAAAGTCGACTGTAATTTTTTCTTCATAATAAAAAACACCTCAAAATAATACGATTATTTTCAAATATAATACCACGAAATAACAAGATTTGCAATGTATACAACAAATACATCAATTGATTTTAATTGCAGTATTTTGTATAATATAGACAAATGAGCGAAAATATGAGATGCAATGAAATTTAAGGAGGCAAAACAAAATGAGATTAAATGCTAAGGGACTTGCTGACAGAAAGCAATGGGAAGAAAAAGGATATGCTCTTCCACAATTTGACAGAGAAGCTGTAACAGCAGCAACTAAGGAAAATCCATTCTGGATTCACTTCGGACCAGGTAACATTTTCCGTGCTTTCCAGGCAAACGTAGTTCAAAATTTATTAAATGCAGGACTTCTTGACAGAGGTTTGGTAGTAGCAGAAGGATATGATTATGAAATCGTACAAAAGATGAATCATCCGCATGATGACTACAACCTTCTTGTAACATTAAAAGCAGACGGAAACGTAGAAAAAACAGTAATCGGTTCAGTAGTTGAATCGTTAACAGTAGATTCCACAAACGAAGTTGACTGGGCACGTTTAAAAGAAATTTTTGGAAAAGATTCTCTTCAAATGGCTTCATTCACAATCACAGAAAAAGGATACAGCCTTGTAAATGGTAGAGGGGACTACCTTCCAGGCGTGCCAGAAGACTTGGCAAATGGTCCGGCAAACGCTATGAGCTACATGGGTAAGGTTTCTGCACTCGTACATGCCAGATACGAAGCAGGACAAAAACCAATCGCTATGGTAAGTATGGACAACTGTTCACACAACGGAGATAAATTATACGCAGCAGTTAACGCATTTGCAAAGGCTTGGGTTGAAAACGGCGTTGTAGATGCTGGATTCTTAGCATATGTAAACGACAAGAGTAAGGTTTCATTCCCATGGTCAATGATTGACAAAATCACTCCAAGACCAGACGCCTCTGTAGAAGCTATTTTAAAAGCAGACGGTGTTGAGGAATTAGAACCAGTTGTTACTTCAAAGAACACATGGGTAGCACCATTCGTTAACGCGGAAGAAACAGAATATCTTGTAATTGAAGATGCTTTCCCTAACGGAAGACCAGAAGCACTTACAAAAGGCGGCTTAATGTTCACAGAACGTGAAACAGTAGATAAAGTAGAAAAGATGAAGGTTTGTACATGTCTTAACCCATTACACACATGTTTGGCAATCTTTGGATGTATTCTTGGATACGAAAAGATTTCAGAAGAAATGAAAGATGCTGAACTTAAGAAATTAGTTGAGACAGTTGGTTACGTAGAAGGTTTACCAGTAGTAGTTAACCCAGGCGTACTTGATCCAAAGGAATTCATCGACACAGTATTAAATGTACGTATTCCTAACCCATTTATGCCAGATACACCACAACGTATTGCAACAGATACATCACAAAAATTAGCAATCCGTTTCGGTGAAACAATCAAAGCATACGCAGCTTCGGAAGAATTAAATGTAGCTGACCTTAAGTTAATCCCAGTCGTATTCGCTGGATGGTTAAGATATCTTATGGGCGTAAATGACAACGGAGAAAAATTCGAACTTAGCCCAGACCCACTTCTTGAATCAGTTTGCCCATACGTAGCAGGAATTGAATTAGGACAAACAGTGGAAGCAGAAAACTTAAAAGGGATTCTGGAAGATGCTAAGATTTGGGGAGTTAACCTCTACGAAGTTGGTATGGCAGAAAAAGTAGTTGGTTACCTCAATGAAATGATTGCTGGACCAGGTGCTGTTAGAGCAACTTTAAAGAAATACGTATAAAATTTATATATGAGGTGAAATGCAATGAAAGCATTTATGGATAAAGATTTTCTATTGTCTTCCGAGACAGCAAAGAAATTGTATCATGAATATGCAGAGGTAATGCCAATCATCGATTACCACTGCCATATCGTACCACAAGAAATCTACGAAGATAGAAAGTTTGACAATATCACGCAGGTTTGGCTTGGTGCTGACCATTACAAATGGCGTCAAATGCGTTCGAACGGCGTAGAAGAAAAATACATTACAGGTGATGCAACAGACCGTGAGAAATTCCAAAAATGGGCTGAGACACTTGAAATGGCTATCGGAAATCCATTATATCACTGGAGTCATTTAGAACTGCAAAGATTCTTCGGATATGAAGGACATCTTTGTGGAGACACAGCAGAAGAGGTTTGGAACCTTTGCAATGAAAAGCTTCAGAATGGTATGTCTGCAAGACAGATGATGAAGATGGCAAATGTCACTCTGATTGCAACAACAGACGACCCTGCTGACACTTTAGAGTGGCATAAAAAAATTGCGGAAGATGAAACGTTTGACATTCAGGTGCTTCCAGCTTGGAGACCTGAAAAGGCTATGAACATCAATAAGCCAGATTACATGGATTATTTAAAGAAATTGAGTGATGTAAGTGGAGTGGAAATCAAAGATTTTGCTTCTCTTATCGAAGCCTTAAGAGTACGTCTTGACTACTTTGCTGAAAATAAATGTACAATTTCTGACCATTCATTAGAATATGTCATGTATGCACCAGCAAGCGAAGAAGAAGTAGAAGCTATCTTCGCAAAACGTCTTGGCGGAGAGGAACTTGATGCTGTTGAAAAGAAAAAGTTTGAAACAGCTTTCATGCTTGCTATGGGTAGAGAATATCACAAGAAAAACTGGGTAATGCAGCTTCATTTCGCAGTAAAACGTGATAACAACCAGAGCATCTACCGTAAAATCGGTGCCGATGCTGGTATCGACTGTATCAGCAATTATACACCAGCAGACCAGATGGCTGATTTCCTCAACGCACTTGCTGAGACAGACGAGCTTCCAAAGACAATTCTTTATTCTCTGAATCCAGCTGACAATGCTGCAATCGGAACAATCATGGGATGCTTCCAGAATTCGGATGCAATCGGTAAGATTCAACAGGGAAGTGCTTGGTGGTTCAATGATCACAAGCCAGGAATGATTGAACAAATGACATCATTGGCAAGCCTTGGTTTACTCGGAAACTTCATCGGAATGTTGACAGACTCAAGAAGTTTCTTGTCTTACACAAGACACGAATATTTCCGTAGAATCGCTTGCGAATTAATTGGTGGATGGGTAGAAAATGGAGAATATCCAGCAGACTACAAAGTACTTGAAAAGATTATCAAAGGTATCTCATACAACAACACAAAGAGATACTTCGGATTCGATGTTTAGACACTATGTGACTAAAAAACATAAAAGGAGATAAATAAAATGAACGAATTATTACAAAAAGTTTCAGACCTTGGTGTAGTACCAGTAGTTGTATTGAATGACGCTAAAGATGCTGCTCCACTTGCAAAAGCATTATGTGAAGGAGGGCTTCCATGTGCAGAAGTTACATTCCGTACAGATGCGGCAGAAGAATCAATCCGCATCATGCATGAACAATTTCCAGATATGATTCTCGGAGCAGGAACAGTGTTAACAACTGACCAGGTTGACCGTGCTGTGAATGCAGGTGCTACATTTATTGTTAGCCCAGGATTCGATCCGGAAATCGTGGACTACTGTTTATCAAAAGATATCTTGGTTTTACCAGGATGTATTACTCCTTCAGAAGTAGCGCAAGCTGTAAAACGTGGCTTAGAAGTAGTGAAATTCTTCCCAGCAGAACAGTTCGGTGGAGTTTCAACAATCAAAGCTTTAGCAGCTCCATATACAAACACAAAATTCATGCCAACAGGCGGAATTAGTGCGAAAAACTTAAAAGATTACTTAAGCTTCAAGAAAATCGTTGCATGCGGCGGAAGCTGGATGGTAAAAGGTGATATGGTAGAAGCTGGCGAATTTGATAAAATTAAAGAAATGACAGCAGAAGCAGTTGCATTAGTAAAAGAAATCAGAGGTTAATGAATCAGTTATTTAAAGGAGAAAAAAAGTTATGAATTTAAATTTAAGACCAGCAAGTGAATGTAAATATGATGCAGTTTCTTTAGGAGAAGTAATGCTTCGTCTCGATCCAGGTGAAGGAAGAATCCGTACAGCCAGACAGTTCCGTGCATGGGAAGGCGGCGGAGAATACAACGTTGTTCGTGGACTTAGAAGATGCTTCGGTCTAAATACAGCAGTTATCACAGCTTTTGCTGACAACGAAGTTGGTATGTTAATGGAAGACTTCATCCTTCAAGGTGGTGTTGATACATCTCTTATCAAATGGATGAAAACAGACGGAATCGGTAGAGTTTGCCGTAACGGTCTCAACTTTACAGAAAGAGGATTCGGTATCCGCGGTGCAGTAGGATGCTCTGACCGTGCTAACACAGCTATTTCGAAAGCTACTCCAGAAGATTTCGATTTTGATTATATCTTTGGTACACTTGGAGTTCGTTGGTTACACACAGGCGGTATCTACGCAGCTTTATCTGAGCAAGCTTGTGAAACAGTATTAGCAGCTATCAAAACAGCTAAAAAATACGGAACAATCGTATCTTACGACTTAAACTACCGTCCTTCTATGTGGAGCGCAATCGGCGGACACGCTAAAGCTCAGGAAGTAAACAAAGAAATCGCTAAATATGTTGACGTTATGATTGGTAACGAAGAAGACTTCACAGCATGTCTTGGATTCGAAATCGAAGGAAACGATGAAAATCTTAAAGAATTAAACATCGAAGGTTACAAGAAGATGATTAACAAAGCTGTTGAAACATATCCTAACTTCAAAGCAGTTGCTACAACACTTCGTGAAGTTAAAACAGCTACAGTAAATGACTGGTCAGCACTTTGCTGGGCAGGTGGAGAAATCTACAAAGCAAAAGATTACAAAGGACTTGAAATCATGGACCGTGTAGGTGGTGGAGATTCATTTGCATCAGGACTTATCTATGGACTTATGACAACAGGCGATGCAGAAGTTGCTGTTAACTATGGTGCAGCTCACGGAGCACTTGCTATGACAACACCAGGTGACACAACAATGGCTAGCAAAAAAGAAGTGGAAGCTATCATGGGTGGCGCTGGAGCACGTGTACAAAGATAATAGGTGATAAGAAAAATGAAAGCAGTATTTGAAGCCATTAATGGCGTATTTAGCTTTGTGGGACCGGCATCTGATTTTTTGTGGGATTTCCCTACGAATTTTGAATGGTATGCCAATATTCCACTATTAGGAAATTTATCCTTGGCAATTATTGTTCTGGTGGGTTCTGGTCTTTTCTTTAGTTTTAAATTAGGATTTGTTCAAGTAACACATTTTAAGAGGGGCGTGAAGTCATTAACACAAAAGAAAACGGTAGCGACTGGTATTTCTCCGTTGGCTTCCTTTTTCTTAAGTACAGCCATGCGAGTTGGTCCGGGTAACATCATCGGTGTAACTGGAGCGATTGCGGTAGGTGGACCAGGAGCATTGTTCTGGATGTGGGTTTCAGCATTCTTTGGTATGGCAACAGCCTACATGGAAGGTACACTTGCACAAATTTTCAAAGAGAAAAAAGATGATGAATTTGTTGGAGGTCTTCCATTCTACGGAAGAAAATTATTGGGAAATAAAGTTTGGGTAGGTGTGTTTTTATCAGTACTTTATATTCTTTATGCGTTATGTTGTCTTCCGGCACAAGGATTTAACGTAGTATCTTCAGTGGGAAGAATTGCAGAAGTAGTGTCAGGAAATACAATAGCATCAGATTCTATCTTCTACTATGCAGTTGGAACAATTGTTGTTGTATTAACAGCGATGATTGCATTCGGTGGCATTAAGAAGGTTACAAAGTGGACAGATAAGATGGTTCCGGTTATGGCGGTAGTTTATGTGGTTACAGTTATTACATTAATCATCATTAACTTTACACGCATTCCATTTTTCTTCTCGGCAGTATTTGGTGGAGCATTTAGTCCAGAAGCAGTATTTGGCGGAGCATTTGGTACAGTACTCGCACAAGGTGTAAAACGTGGACTTATGTCAAACGAAGCAGGTCAAGGTACAATCACAATGCCAGCGGCTGCAGCTGACCAAAATCATCCATGTGAACAAGGCGTGGTATCTTCACTTGGAGTATTCTTAGATACTATTGTTATCTGTACATTAACAGGATTTATAGTTGTTATGGCACATTGTTGGTTAGGCGAAGGTGGAGATGCTTGGATGGCACTTGATAAGCTTCCAATGTTTACAGAGTCAATTGCTGCATTAACACCAGGTACAGCATTTAATGCAGTGATGTCAATTCTTGTAAGCTTATGCTTCTGTTTATTTGCATACACCTGCTTAATTGGTATGATTAGCTTCTCAGAAATTGTTGCTAACCGTATCAGTACATCGAAAGCATGTATCAATACAGTTCGTATCCTATGCTTGTTTGTAGCAGCATTTGGTATCCTCTGTAATATCGCAGGATTAGAACTTGGAAACCTTTGGGCGTTCTCGGATTTAGGAAATATCTTAATCGTATACTTCAACGTACCAATCGTATACGTCGGTGCAAAATACGTATTCCGTGCAACAAAGCATTATAAGAAAAACGATGGTACACCATTTACTTCAGAAGTAATCGGAAGAGATGATTGTACTTACTGGGATGAAAAGGCAAAAGAATAAGTGCTTTAAGGACCTTGGCGGACTTGAAATTGTTGGACCTTGGCGAAGGTTCAGCGTTGATTGGACTTTGGCGGGATAAAAATCTCGCTGAGGTCCAATTTTATTGGGATTTTGGACCTTGGAAACTTAACTTGCTTTCTGAGGTAAAATCAAGCTCGAGATAGTGAAAAAGGTCCAAACTCAACTTGATTTTTGGACACGAAGAGCCATTTGAGTTATGAAAGGTCCAGACAACAAACACATCTTATAAAAAATAATGTTCTATAATTTTTTCGATTGTATCCATTCCTAATGGTTTATCTCTAGTTTCAAATGTTGTAATTAAATGAATTGTGGGAATAATTCCTTTTGAAGTATAGAGTTGAAGTCTCTCGAATGCTTTTCGGTAATAATTGGCATTATCCATCATTCCGAAGTGTTCCCAATAAAATATTTCTCCTGTAACAGGATGACGAATTGTAAAATCGGGATAGAGAAAAATTTCATCCAACTGCAATTCACATTCATAACGATAGGGGATTCTGTGTTTAGAAAGGAATGAAGCAATTAGCATTTCTGATTTTGACCTGACTTTATTTCCATCATAAGTCTCGTGAACCAAATGCTCTGGAAAAGAAGTGTTTCTTTTATATGGTTCATTCATCCAATTTTTTAATTCTTGAGATATCGGTGTGAAATTTGAAGCAAGAAATTCTTTGAGCTCTGGAGAAGTGATTAACTCTAATTCGCTCTGTAGAGCTTCTGAATTATGTTCCTTGAGATAAGCTTCAAGTGCTTTCTTTTCTTGAAGCATGTTTTTCAATTGAAGTGTTAAATATTTCTTTGATGCCAGCTGCTCGACAAGTTGATGTTCTTTTTTGGGAATATAAAATTTGTTTTTACCATCGCTTACGTGCCACTTTAAGTATTTTCCATTGTGAGTACAAATCAATTTCCCTTCTGGCATGTCTTGTAGCTGCAATTGAACTTTTTTGATTTGTTCATCTAATTTTGTTTTTTCTTCTATGACTTTTCCGTAAATTATAATAATACCTCCTTCTTTGTGCTTAAAAATATGATGTACATAAAGGTGGCTCTTTTATAACTTTTTTTGCTTTTCGTGTCCAAAAATCAAGTCAATTTTGGTCCTTTTTCATCTTTGTTATGCTCTTTTTACCTCGGATATCAGATTGAGCATCTGAGGTCCAATTTTATTGGAATTTTGGACTCTGAGCAGATTTCTCGGCCCAGAGGTCCAAACGGTTAGCAAGTTCCAGATACCCAGAGGTCCAAACGGTTAGCAAGTTCCAGATACCCGGAGGTCCAAACGTCACAAAACTTCCAAATATCCTGGAATTCCAACCTCAAGCTTACTCTACGACTTTTAAGTAGCTGCTCACGCAATATAACACTTGCCCATTATATTCCACTCTTGACCAGCCCACTTCGTTATTAATACCTGTTCTTGTCGCCACGTCGCCATTTTTAAGCTGCGCAGCTACTGGCGCGATACTGTCATCTACACTTGGCTTAGTTCTCAGATTCACCACTTCCTTCGCAGTGACTTTTTCATTTACCGCTGTAAATTCTGTCTTGATTCCGTCATCAGGCGCCTCCTGTGGCGGCTTATAACTCAAATCTGTAGTCAGTAAACTAGAAACTGCATAATAAGTCTTTCCATTCAAAACAACGCGTGACCAGCCACTGTTACTAACTCCGGTTCTGGTTACGGTTTCCCCATTTTTTAAGGTATACGTAACATTACTGTCAGAACCCTGACTCGGTTTATCGCGCAAACGGGTTTCCTCTTTTGCTGTTACCGTTTCTTCCACAGTCGTAAATTTCATAAGTGCTTCCACATCAGCCCCGACCTCTTCCGGAGTTGTGGTGTCTTGTGCCTCTTTTTCTGTATCATAGCCGAAGTATGCAATATTCACATCCACAGGCTTGCTAATGCCTGGAACGGTTCCTTTATTGGTATGCTGCCACATTGCATGTGTCCCTGTATAGCTTGAAGCTGTTGTCTGCGGATATGGTGTGGAAGGGTATTGTGCTACCCATACTTTATATAAGGAGGAAATACGTGAAGTTTCCCAGTCAGCATCTCCCTCCATTTCACTTTTAGATGCATAAAACATCGCTGAATATCCACGCTCTGTAATTCGGTTCATGAAAGCCAGCGCAGCATCTGTTCTCTGCGTCTTGGTCATGTTATATTGGCGGCTTCCTGAATTTTCAAAGCCCTCGCAGTTATACGCAACAGGATATGTGATTTTATATTTGGAAATATAATCAGCCACCCAGTTTGCTTCCTCGATTGCTTCGTTATTTGTCGTCGCAGTCGAGAAAAAATATGCTCCCACCTTGATTCCATACTTTTGTGCTTCCTGCATATTGTACTTTGCGTTTGTATCTGCTGCGATTTCACCATTTGCCATAGTTCGGTAGCCAACACGAACCATTACAAAGTCAATTCCGGATTCGGCTACCTTCTTCCATGAGATGGTGCCTTGATAATAGGAAACATCAATTCCAAAAGTAATATCCTCTGTCTCATTCTCATCTTTTGTGATTACATCTGAGATATCTACACTCGCGCCGTCACCTTCTGGTTTGTTTGGTGTAATGATTTCCTGTGGATCCTCATCCGTAATTGGGATGTCTGCTGTATTTCCTGCTCCCTCAGACTCCTCATGGTCATCCTTCGAAGCTTCATCTTTATCTTTGTCCTGTTTCACTACATTGCCGCCATCAGTCTTTTTATCTTCTCCTCTATCATTCCCTGCAAGCAATACGACAGCAATTACAATCACCGCAACAACTACAGCAGCAATTCCGATTAATATAGCTTTTTCTTTTGCAGACAAATTCTTTATCACCTTTGCCAGATTCGTTCTTTTTGCCATTCCTGTCACCTCATTTTCTATTCAACCACCAGAAACTAACTGTATTTTAAGTCAATTACTCTGAAAATGCAACTCAGACCTACAGCCGCCATATCTTAATATTATCTTAATTCTAAACATCACTCAGATAATATTTTGTCATAATCTGACATTTTTTGGTAATTGTGAACATTTTTTATATTTTTTTAATAATATTATAGCCAAATTTACTAAAAGAGGATATAATGAAATGTAGTAAATTGAAAGAGAGGACTCGCTATGAAACAAAACAATATGTTAGCAATGATTTTAGCTGGTGGTCGTGGCTCCCGTTTGCATGACCTGACAAATAAAGTTGCTAAACCAGCGGTTTCATATGGTGGTAAATACCGCATCGTTGACTTCCCACTTAGTAACTGTGCAAACAGTGGTATCGACGTAGTAGGCGTTCTTACACAATATGAATCTGTATTATTAAATAGCTATGTTGCAGCCGGCGGACGCTGGGGACTTGATGCAAAAGACAGTGGTGTATTCGTTTTACCACCACGTGAAAAGGCTGATGCAGACCTTGATGTTTACCGTGGAACAGCTGATGCTATTTCTCAAAACATTGACTTTATCGATACATACAATCCTGAGTATGTTCTTATTTTATCAGGAGACCATATTTACAAAATGGACTATGATAAGATGCTTGATGCACACAAAGCTAATAGCGCTGATGCAACGATCGCAGTGCTTCAGGTTCCTATGAAGGAAGCCAGCCGTTTTGGTATCATGAACACAAATGATACAGGACGCATTATCGAATTTGAAGAAAAACCACCTGTACCAAAGAGCAACCTTGCTTCTATGGGTATCTACATTTTCACATGGAAGCTTCTTCGTGAAATGTTATTAGCTGATATGGTGAAAGAAGATTCTAACCATGACTTTGGTAAAGACATCATTCCAACTATGTTAAATGATGGAAGAAACCTGTACGCTTACAAATTCGAGGGATACTGGAAAGACGTAGGAACAATCGATTCATTATGGGAAGCTAACATGGACCTTCTTGATGCTGACTGTGAATTGGATTTGAACGACTCATCATGGAAGATTTATACAGAAGACGTTACAACACTTCCACACTATGTAAGTGCAGATGCGGTTGTTAAGAATGCGTACATTACACAAGGCTGTACAATCAAAGGCGAGGTTACAGGCTCTGTATTATTTACAAACGCTAAGGTTGGTAAAGATGCAAAGGTTATTGACTCTGTATTAATGCCAGGTGTTGTTGTGGAAGACGGCGCTGTAGTAACTCGTGCACTTGTGGCTGACGGTGTTAAGATTGGTAAAGGTGCTGTAGTTGGCTCCGCAGACAGTGAAAACATCTTATTAGTAGCAAACGATGTAGAGGGGGTAGAATAATATGGCAAAAGCATTTGGAATTATCAATACGACCGGAAACCACATCTGGGTTGAAGGCATGCAAGACTATCGCCCTATCGGTGCATTCTCTTTCTTGGGAAGATACCGTGTAATCGACTTCGCTATGTCAAACTTCAGCAATAGCGATATCGACCGTATCCACGTATTAGCTGGAAGCAAACCACGTTCTCTTACAGAACATTTAGGTTCAGGCCGTCAATACAACATCAACTCAAAGAGAGGTAACGTGCAAATCTTATTTGCAGACAACCATTCTAGAAACAGTATCTACAATACAGATATTGCAACATTTGATGAAAATATGGATGACAGCATTGGAAAGATGAAAGAACCATATGTTGTTATCGCACCTAGCAATATGGTATTCAAGCAAAGCTTCAAGAAGCTTGTTGATACACATGCTGCTTCAGGCGCTGACATCACATTGCTATATCACTCAGTAGAAAATGCTAACGAAGCATACTTGAACTGTGATTATGTAACATTAAACCGCCAAAAAGGTGTATTAGAAATCCAGAAGAACAGAGGAAATGAAGCTCAAAGAGATATTTTCATGGGTACATATGTTATGAAGACAGAGTTATTCATCGAATTAATTGGCAAAGCAAAAACTCTTTCTTCTATGTATACACTTGCGCAAATCGTAAATCTTTCTTGTGACGAACTCGATGTCCGCGGATATGCTCACGAAGGTTACTTCGCAGCAATCACAGACCTCAAGAGCTATTACGATGCAAATATGGCATTGCTTGATATTGAAAAAGCGGAAGACTTAATCAACGATGATTGGCCAATTTACACACGCACAAACGACTCTTGTCCAACACAATATTTCGCAGATGCCGAAGTTAAACACTCTGTTATTTCTAATGGATGTTTAATCGAAGGTACAATTGAAAATTCTATCATTGGACGTGGATGTATAATTAAGAAAGGTGTAGTAATTAAAGATTCTGTTATTTTGCCAGATACAGTTATCGAAGAAGGCATTCGTGTTGAGTGTCAAGTAGTTGACAAACACTCTAAATTACTTCACTGTAAAGAACTTGTTGCAGCAGCTGATGCACCAGGTTATGTAAGACGTGGCGACACATTATAATATTATTAAAAAAGTCCCGGACCTGTGTCCGGGATTTTTTTGGCGTTTGGACATGGTGCGGTGCGTGAAGTGCTTGAGAGCCTGAACCTGTGGTGTTATGTGAAACTCTCTGGGTCTAAAAATCAAAATAAAAAGGGCTTGACTCCAATATATTTCTATGGTAAGATATACGGGCGAATGGAAGTAGGTCTTTTTTTTATGCCTAAAATTAGGTAGTCTCGCAAACTACCATGTAACACGTAAAAAAATAAACAAAGCGAGGTGGAAGTTGTGCGCACAAGAATAACATTGGCATGTACAGAATGTAAACAACGTAACTACAATACAACTAAGGATAAGAAAGCTCATCCTGAACGTATGGAAACAAAAAAATACTGTAAATTCTGTAAATCACACACATTACACAAAGAAACAAAATAGGATCGTGTAAAGGGGTGAATGATATGTCTGAAATTACAGCAGAAAAGAAACAGAAAAAAAGCTGGTTCAAAGGTCTTAAAGCTGAGTTTAAGAAAATTATCTGGCCAGATAGAAAAACACTTGTAAAACAAACAGTTGCAGTTACAGTATGCTCTATTCTTTTAGGAGCAATTATTGCAGTAGTTGATGCGTTAATCCAATACGGTATTGACTTTCTTGTTCAATAACAGACAGCAACAAGTATGAAAGGTGATTTTATGTCAGAAGCAAAATGGTATGTAGTTCATACTTATTCAGGGTATGAAAACAAAGTAAAAGCGAACATCGATAAGACAATTGAAAACAGACACCTTGAAGATCAAATCTTAGAAGTAAGGGTTCCAATGCAAGAAGTTGTGGAATTAAAAAATGGAATGGAAAAAGCGTCTCAGAAGAAGATGTTCCCAGGATACGTTATGATTCACATGATTATGAATGATGACACATGGTATGTTGTAAGAAATACCAGAGGGGTAACAGGATTCGTTGGACCAGGATCAAAACCAGTTCCGCTTACAGATGCTGAGATTGATGCTTTAGGAATTATGAATGCAGAGGTTGTTGTAAATTTCACGGTTGGCGATTCAATCGTTGTTACTTCGGGAGCATGGAAAGACACAGTCGGCATGGTAAAAGAAGTAAACCCACAAAAACAAACTCTGACAATCAACGTAGAACTGTTTGGTCGTGAGACACCAGTAGAAATTAATTTCGCAGAAGTGAAAAAAATGTAACAAGTAAAAGTGGGAGGGAAATCCCCGTAAATACCACAAGGAGGTACACAAAATGGCAAAGAAAGTTACAGGCTATATTAAATTACAAATTCCAGCTGGAAAGGCAACTCCAGCTCCACCGGTAGGTCCAGCACTTGGGCAACACGGTGTAAACATTGTTGAATTTACAAAACAATTCAATGCTAGAACACAAGATCAGGAAGGTATGATCATTCCTGTTGTTATCACAGTTTTCAGTGATAGAAGTTTCACTTTCATCACAAAAACACCACCAGCAGCTGTATTAATTAAGAAAGCTTGCGGAATCAAATCAGGTTCAGGTGTTCCTAACAAAACAAAAGTAGCTTCAATCACAAAAGCTCAATTAGAAGAAATCGCTAAATTGAAAATGCCAGACTTAAACGCTGCATCAGTAGAAGCAGCTATGAGCATGATCGCAGGAACATGCCGCAGTATGGGTGTTAAAGTAGTAGACTAGGAACTGTGTAACAAGTAACGTGGGAGGGCTCGCTCCCGATATTACCACTAGGAGGTTTTAAAATGAAAAGAGGAAAAAAATATTTAGAAGCTGCTAAATTAGTAGAAAGAGGAAATCTTTACGATAAAGCAGAAGCAATCGCATTAGTTAAAAAATGCGCAGTAGCAAAATTCGATGAAACTATCGAAGCACATATCAGAACAGGTTGTGACGGACGTCATGCAGACCAACAAATCCGTGGTGCTGTAGTATTACCACACGGAACAGGTAAAAAAGTTCGTATCTTAGTATTTGCTAAAGATGCTAAAGCTCAAGAAGCTATCGATGCTGGAGCAGATTACGTAGGAGCAGAAGAACTTATTCCAAAGATCCAGAACGAAGGATGGTTTGAATTTGATGTTGTAGTTGCTACACCAAACATGATGGGTGTTGTTGGTCGTCTTGGTCGTGTACTTGGACCAAAAGGCTTAATGCCAAACCCAAAAGCTGGTACAGTAACAATGGACGTTGCAAAAGCTATCGCTGATATCAAAGCTGGTAAGATCGAATACAGATTAGATAAAACAAACATTATCCATGTGCCATTAGGAAAAGCTTCTTTCACAGAAGAACAATTGGCGGACAACTTCCAAACGCTTATTGATGCAATCAACAAAGCTAAACCAGCTGCAGTAAAAGGACAGTTCTTAAAGAGCGTAACTCTTACTTCAACAATGGGACCTGGTGTTAAAATTAACCCAGCAAAATTATCATAAAAATTTGTTGACATCAAATATATACCTTGCTATAATATGCAAGGAATTAACTGCCGAAGACAGTAGGTGCTGTAAAGCATAAGGTTCAAAACGCCTACCGAGGAGATTGAAATTCAAATTAGAATTTGCAAAACCTCTCTGTCTTTGACAGAGAGGTTTTTTATCTATGAAAACAATCGGCGGTGCCAATCATCAAAATAATATAAGGAGGTGCACCATTCGTGGCAAAAGTTGAATTAAAACAACCAATCGTTGCAGCAATCGCTGAAGACGTAAAAGACGCACAATCAGTAGTGTTAGTTGATTACCGTGGTTTAACTGTAGCAGAAGATACAGAATTACGTAAACAATTAAGAGAAGCTGGTATCATCTACAAGGTTTGCAAAAACACAATGATGAAGAGAGCATTTGAAGGAACTGATTTCGCAGGTCTTAACGAATATTTAGAAGGACCAAGCGCTATCGCAATTGGTAAAAATGACGCTACAGCTCCAGCAAGAATCATCTGTGAATTCGCTAAGAAAGCCAGCAAGTTAGAAGTAAAAGCTGGTGTATGCGAAGGAAAAGTGTATGATGTAGCTGGCGTTCAGGAATTAGCTAAGATTCCTGCAAGAGAAGTATTACTTTCAAGATTACTTGGAAGCATGCAATCACCTATCGCAAACTTTGCTCGTGTTATTAAGCAAATCGCTGAAAAAGACGGTGAAGTTGCAGCAGAATAATTTCTGGAACTAATTATGAAACATTGGGACATGGTCCCGCAAAAAAATATAAACTATTTTTACGGAGGTAAATTAAAATGGCAAAATTAACAATCGCTGAAATGATTGAAGCAATCAAAGAATTATCAGTATTAGAATTAAACGATTTAGTAAAAGCATGTGAAGAAGAATTTGGTGTGTCTGCAGCAGCAGGTGTTGTAGTAGCAGCAGGTGCTGGTGAAGCAGCTCCAGCAGCAGAAGAAAAAGACGAATTTGATGTAGTATTAACATCAGCAGGTGCTTCAAAAGTTAAAGTAATCAAAGTTGTTCGTGAAATCACAGGACTTGGATTAAAAGAAGCTAAAGACGTTGTAGACGGAGCTCCAAAGACAATCAAAGAAGCTGTTTCTAAAGCAGAAGCTGAAGAAATCAAAGCTAAATTAGAAGCTGAAGGTGCTGCAGTAGAATTAAAATAATTCTAGCCACAGAATAGTGCAAAACAAAGCGTTGTACATAAGTGTACAGCGCTTTTCTTTTTGGAAAAAAATGAAAAATGTTGTTGACATCTTGACAAATATATGATACTTTTTAAGTTGCACTATTGTGGAGTAGTGTGTACTGGTAATAGTGCAAAAGTAATTCGTTTACAAGGATTTTAGCGCGTTTACGTGCAATGTTACCCCAAAAATAAATATACGAGGAGTGAAACGTCAATGGAGAAAAACAGAATTCGTCCTATCAAAAGCGGAAAAAGTTCGCGTATGAGCTATTCAAGACAAAAAGAAGTTTTGCAGATGCCGAACTTAATCGAAGTGCAAAAAGACTCTTATCAATGGTTTCTTGATGCGGGATTAAAAGAAGTATTTGCAGATATTTCGCCGATTGCTGACTACAGCGGTCAATTAAGTCTGGAATTTGTAGATTTTACATTATGCGAAGACGATGTGAAGTACACAATCGAAGAATGTAAAGAGCGTGATGCAACATATGCAGCACCGCTGAAAGTAAAAGTAAGACTTTATAATAAAGAAACAGACGAGATTAATGAGCATGAAATTTTCATGGGAGATCTCCCACTTATGACAGCGACCGGAACATTCGTTATTAACGGTGCAGAACGTGTTATCGTAAGTCAGTTAGTTCGTTCCCCTGGAATTTACTATGCAATTGGACATGATAAAATTGGTAAAGAATTATATTCTTCTACTGTAATTCCTAACCGTGGAGCATGGTTAGAGTACGAAACAGATTCTAATGACGTATTCTGGGTTCGTGTAGATAGAACAAGAAAAGTACCTATCACAGTATTAATCCGTGCACTTGGTATCGGAACAAATCCAGAAATCATTGAAATGTTTGGTGAAGAACCAAAGATTTTAGCAAGTTTTGGAAAAGACGTTGCCGAAAACTACCAAGAAGGTCTTTTGGAATTATATAAGAAGATTCGTCCAGGTGAACCACTTGCAGTAGATAGTGCAGAAAGCCTTATCACTGCTATGTTCTTTGATGCAAGACGTTATGACCTTGCAAAAGTGGGACGTTATAAATTTAATAAAAAATTAGCACTTCAAAACCGTATTACAGGACAAGTGTTGGCAGAAGATGCTGTAAGTGTAATTACAGGTGAAGTGATTGCTGAAAAAGGCGAAAGATTAACAAGAGAAAAAGCAACTGCCATCCAGAATGCAGCAGTTCCATATGTATGGATTGATGTAGAGGGAGAGGACCGCAATATTAAAGTTCTTTCTAACATGATGGTAGAATTAGACGCTGTTGTCGATATTAATCCAGAAGAAGTAGGTGTGACAGAAGCAGTTTTCTATCCAGTGCTTGCTGAATTAATTGAAAATACAGCTGGGGACATTGACGAATTAAAAGAAGAAATCCGTAAAAATATAAATGATTTGATTCCAAAGCATATTACAAAGGAAGATATTTTAGCATCTATCAACTACAATATCCACTTAGAATATGGTATGGGAACAGACGATGATATCGACCACTTAGGAAACAGACGTATCCGTGCAGTTGGTGAACTTCTCCAAAACCAATACAGAATTGGTTTGGCAAGATTAGAAAGAGTTGTTCGTGAAAGAATGACAACACAGGATTTGGAAGGAATTTCTCCACAATCACTGATTAACATTAAGCCGGTAACAGCAGCTGTAAAAGAATTTTTTGGTTCTTCACAGTTGTCACAATTCATGGATCAAAACAACCCATTGGGTGAGCTCACTCATAAGAGACGTTTATCTGCACTTGGACCAGGTGGTCTCTCTAGAGACAGAGCTGGATTCGAGGTTCGTGACGTTCACTATTCTCACTATGGTAGAATGTGTCCAATCGAAACTCCTGAAGGTCCAAACATCGGTCTTATCAACTCTCTTGCTACTTATGCAAGAATCAACGAATATGGATTTATTGAAGCACCATACCGTAAGATTGACAAGACAGATCCTAAGAATCCGATAGTAACAGAAGAAGTTATTTATATGACTGCAGATGAAGAAGATAACTATCACGTAGCACAAGCTAACGAACCACTTGATGATGAGGGACACTTCATTCACAAGAATGTATCAGGTCGTTATCGTGAAGAGACTCAGGAATATGAAAGAACAGCATTTGACTACATGGATGTATCACCTAAGATGGTATTCTCGGTAGCGACTGCTCTTATTCCATTCCTTGAAAATGATGACCCTACCCGTGCGCTCATGGGATCAAACATGCAGCGTCAGGCAGTACCTCTTATGATCACAGAAGCTCCAGTTATCGGTACGGGTATCGAAACAACTGCTGCTGTGGATTCAGGTGTCTGTGTGGTTGCTGATGAAGGCGGCATCGTAGAACGTTCTACATCAAAAGAAATTACTATCAGACATGAGGATGGAACAAAGAAAACTTATAAATTAACAAAATTCTTACGTAGTAACCAGAGCAACTGCTATAACCAAAGACCAATCGTTGTAAAAGGCGAAAAAGTAGAAGCTGGTCAGGTAATCGCTGATGGTCCTTCAACATCTAACGGTGAAATGGCTCTTGGTAAGAACCCACTCATTGGCTTCATGACATGGGAAGGTTATAACTACGAAGATGCTGTATTATTAAGCGAAAGATTAGTTCAGGATGATGTTTACACATCTATCCATATCGAAGAATATGAAGTAGAAGCACGTGATACAAAGCTTGGACCTGAAGAAATCACGCGTGATATCCCAGGTGTTGGTGATGATGCACTCAAAGATCTTGATGATAGAGGTATTATCCGTATTGGTGCAGAAGTTCGTGCAGGCGATATCTTAGTTGGTAAAGTAACTCCTAAGGGAGAAACAGAATTAACAGCTGAGGAAAGATTACTCCGTGCAATCTTCGGTGAAAAGGCTAGAGAAGTAAGAGATACTTCATTAAAAGTACCTCATGGAGAATATGGTATCGTTGTAGATGCGAAAGTATTTACAAGAGAAAATGGAGATGAATTATCTCCAGGTGTAAACGAATCAGTTCGTATTTACATTGCTCAAAAGAGAAAGATTTCAGTTGGTGACAAGATGGCTGGTCGTCACGGTAACAAGGGTGTTGTTTCACGTGTGCTTCCAGTAGAAGATATGCCATTCTTACCAAATGGACGTCCTCTTGATATCGTTCTTAACCCACTTGGTGTACCATCACGTATGAACATCGGACAGGTACTTGAAATCCACTTGAGTCTTGCTGCAAAAGCATTAGGATTCAACATTGCAACACCAGTATTTGATGGTGCAAACGAAATTGACATTATGGATACTCTTGATTTGGCAAATGATTATGTAAATCTTGAGTGGGAAGAATTCGAAGCAAAACATGGCGCAGAATTACTTCCAGAAGTGTTGGAATATTTATCTGAAAATAGAGAACACAGGAAACTCTGGAAGGGTGTTCCGTTATCACGCGACGGTAAGGTTCGTCTTCGTGATGGTAGAACAGGAGAATATTTTG
Organism: Tyzzerella sp.; assembly: GCA_017465565.1. Classification (GTDB taxonomy): domain Bacteria; phylum Bacillota; class Clostridia; order Lachnospirales; family Lachnospiraceae; genus Faecalimonas. The sequence continues at coordinate 7,867 of JAFTWA010000014.1, read as the reverse complement.
ATAGTCCAGTAACAATTGGACACATGCACTACCTGAAGCTTCACCACTTAGTAGACGATAAGATTCATGCTCGTTCTACGGGTCCTTACTCATTGGTAACACAACAGCCATTAGGTGGTAAAGCGCAGTTCGGTGGACAGAGATTTGGTGAAATGGAAGTTTGGGCACTGGAAGCTTATGGTGCCGCTTACACATTACAAGAAATCTTAACTGTAAAATCTGACGATGTTGTTGGTCGTGTTAAGACATACGAAGCAATTATCAAGGGAGAAAATATCCCTGAACCAGGTATTCCAGAATCATTCAAAGTACTTCTCAAAGAATTACAGTCGCTTGGTCTCGATGTAAGAGTATTGAGAGATGATAATACAGAAGTTGAGATTAGTGAAACTATTGACTATGGTGAAACAGATTTACATTCAATTATTGAAGGAGACAGAAGATATCAACCAGAAGAATCTTATGGCGCTCATGGTTTCAGCCAACAAGAATTTGAAGGCGAAGAACTTGTAGACGTTGAAGAAGATTTTGAAGATCCAATGGATATGGATTTCGACGATATGTTAGACGAAGAATAGGAGGATTGCCGTAAATGCCAGTAACAAATAATGAAACAGCATACGAGCCAATTACATTTGATGCAATCAAAATTGGCTTGGCGTCACCTGAAAAGATCTTAGAATGGTCAAGAGGCGAAGTAACAAAACCAGAGACAATTAACTATAGAACTTTAAAACCAGAAAGAGATGGTCTCTTCTGTGAAAAGATTTTTGGACCTAGCAAAGACTGGGAATGTCACTGTGGAAAATACAAAAAAATCCGTTACAAAGGTGTAGTTTGTGACAGATGTGGTGTTGAAGTAACAAAAGCAAGTGTAAGACGTGAGCGCATGGGTCATATTGACCTTGCGGCTCCGGTTTCACACATCTGGTACTTCAAAGGAATCCCTAGCCGTATGGGATTAATCCTTGATTTATCACCAAGAACATTGGAAAAAGTTTTATACTTTGCATCTTATATCGTATTAGATAAAGGTGAAACAAACTTACAATACAAACAAGTATTGTCAGAACAAGAATATCAAGAAGCAAGAGAAGCTTGGGGAAGTTCTTTCCGTGTTGGTATGGGTGCTGAAGCAATCCAGGAACTCCTCAAAGCAATCGATCTTGAAAAAGAATACGAAGAATTACAAGCAGGATTAAACGGTGCTACAGGACAAAAACGTGCAAGAATCGTAAAACGTCTTGAAGTAGTAGAAGCGTTCCGCGGTTCTGGAAACAAACCAGAATGGATGATTATGAACGTTATCCCTGTAATTCCACCAGATTTACGTCCAATGGTACAATTAGACGGTGGACGTTTTGCAACATCTGATTTAAATGATTTATACAGAAGAATCATTAACAGAAATAACCGTTTAAGAAGATTATTAGAATTAGGCGCTCCAGACATTATCGTACGTAATGAAAAGAGAATGCTTCAGGAAGCTGTCGACGCTTTAATTGACAATGGCCGTCGTGGCCGTCCAGTAACAGGTCCTGGTAACAGAGCATTAAAATCATTATCAGACATGTTAAAGGGTAAATCAGGACGTTTCCGTCAGAACTTACTTGGTAAACGTGTTGACTACTCAGGACGTTCCGTAATCGTTGTAGGACCAGAACTTAAAATTTATCAGTGTGGTCTTCCGAAAGAAATGGCAATCGAATTATTCAAGCCATTTGTTATGAAAGAGTTAGTAGCAAACGGTACTGCTCACAACATTAAAAATGCTAAGAAAATGGTAGAAAGACTTCAGCCGGAAGTATGGGATGTACTGGAAGAAGTAATTAAAGAACATCCAGTTATGTTAAACCGTGCCCCTACACTTCACAGACTTGGTATTCAGGCATTCGAACCAATTCTTGTAGAAGGTAAGGCTATTAAGCTTCATCCACTTGTATGTACAGCTTACAACGCTGACTTCGATGGTGACCAGATGGCTGTCCATCTTCCACTTTCAGTAGAAGCTCAGGCTGAATGTAGATTTCTCTTGTTGTCTCCAAACAACTTACTGAAACCATCTGATGGTGGTCCGGTAGCCGTTCCTTCACAGGATATGGTTCTTGGTATTTACTATTTAACGCAGGAAAGACCAGGAGTTAAGGGAGAAGGTAAGTTCTTCAAGAACTTAAACGAAGCAATCTTAGCTTATGAAAATGGTGTTATTACATTACACTCACGCATCACAGTCCGTGTAACAAAAACAATCGACGGTGAAGAAAAGAGTGGAAATGTTTCATCTACATTAGGACGTTTCTTATTCAACGAAATTATTCCGCAAGACTTAGGTTTCGTAGATAGAAGCGTTCCAGGAAATGAATTATTATTAGAGGTTGATTTCCTTGTAGGTAAGAAACAAAACAAGAAGATTCTTGAAAAAGTAATCAACACACACGGTGCAACAGTAACAGCTGAAGTATTAGATAAAATCAAAGCTACAGGATACAAATATTCTACAAGAGCTGCGATGACAGTATCTATCTCAGAAATGACAGTGCCGCCACAGAAACCACAAATGCTTGAGGAAGCACAAGCAACAGTAGACAAGATTACAAAGAACTTCAAACGTGGTCTTATCACAGAAGAAGAACGTTACAAAGAAGTTATTGAAACTTGGAAGAATACGGATGATGCACTTACAAGAGCGCTTCTCGATGGACTTGACAAATACAACAACATCTTCATGATGGCTGACTCTGGTGCCCGTGGTTCTGATAAACAGATTAAACAGCTTGCTGGTATGCGTGGTCTTATGGCTGATACAACAGGCCGTACAATCGAGTTACCAATCAAGTCAAACTTCCGTGAAGGTCTCGACGTACTTGAGTACTTCATGTCAGCACACGGTGCCCGTAAAGGTCTTTCCGATACAGCTCTTCGTACAGCCGACTCTGGATACTTGACAAGACGTCTTGTTGACGTTTCTCAGGAATTAAGTATTCGTGAAAACGACTGTGTAGAAAAAGGTGCTGAAATTCCAGGTATGTATGTAAGAGCATTCATGGATGGAAAAGAAGAAATTGAAAGCTTACAAGAACGTATCACAGGACGTTTTGTATGTGAAACAATTTATGATAAAGATGGAAACATTATCGTAAAAGAAAATCACATGGTTACTCCAAAACGTGCTGAAAGAGTTATCAAATATGGTGTGAATAAGGATGGCGGTCCAATCACAGAAGTGAAGATTCGTACAATTCTTACTTGTAAATCACACATTGGTGTTTGTGCAAAATGTTACGGTGCAAATATGGCTACCGGTGAACCAGTACAGGTTGGTGAAGCAGTTGGTATTATCGCTGCCCAATCAATCGGTGAACCTGGTACACAGCTTACCATGAGAACATTCCATACTGGTGGTGTTGCCGGTGGGGATATCACACAGGGTCTTCCTCGTGTCGAAGAACTTTTCGAGGCAAGAAAACCAAAGGGACTTGCTATTATCACAGAGTTCGGTGGCGTGGCTACAATCAGCGATACTAAGAAGAAACGTGAAATCATCGTAACAAATAACGAAACAGGCGAATCAAAAGCATATTTGATTCCATATGGTTCAAGAATTAAGATTCAGGATGGCGACGTATTGGAAGCCGGTGATGAACTTACAAGTGGTAGTGTTAACCCACACGACATCTTAAAAATCAAAGGTTTACGTGCAGTACAGGATTACATGATCCAAGAAGTACAACGTGTATACCGCTTACAGGGTGTAGAAATCAATGATAAGCATATCGAAGTTATCGTTCGTCAAATGCTTAAGAAAATCCGTATTGAAGAAAACGGTGATTCAGAATTCTTACCAGGTACAATGGTAGACATCCTTGATTTCGAAGATGTAAATGAAAAATTAATTGCAGAAGGAAAAGAACCAGCAACAGGGGAACCAGTAATGCTCGGTATTACAAAGGCTTCTCTTGCTACAAATTCATTCTTCTCAGCGGCTTCCTTCCAGGAAACAACAAAAGTTCTTACAGAAGCTGCAATTAAAGGTAAAGTTGACCCACTTATCGGTCTGAAAGAAAACGTAATCATTGGTAAATTGATTCCAGTTGGTACTGGTATGAGAGAATACCGTGATGTAAAACTTACTACAGATATACCGGCAGAAGAAACTGCAGAGCCAACTACAGAACCAGTAGCTGCAGATGCTGTGGCAGAACCTGTAGAAGTAGTTGCAGAAGAAACAGTAGAAACAGTTAGTATTGAAGAATAATAAAAAAGAATGTCAGATGAAAGTCTGACATTCTTTTGATATTATAAGGAGCGATTAAAATGAGCATTACAAGAGAACAAGCACATGATATTTTGAAAAAATATATGGTGGGAGAAGCATACCTACAACATTCCTATGCAGTGGAAGCAATTATGAGAGGTCTTGCAAAAAGACTTGCTCCGAATGATGTAGAGTTTTGGGGAATCGTAGGTCTTCTTCACGACTTGGATGAAGAACACTGCGATTGGAAGAATCATCCGGAAGTACACGGACCGACTTCTGTAGAAATTTTGAAAAAAGAAGGTGTGGATGACAAAGTGCTTCACGATGCAATCTGTGCACATAATCCAAAGTGCGGTGTGAAGGCGAAGACACCTTTGCAATACGCAGTTCTTGCGGCAGACCCAATGAGTGGCTTTGTAAAAGCGGTTGCGCAGATTTATCCAGATAAAAAGATTGCGAGCGTAAAACACAAATCAGTTATGAAACGTTTTAATGAATCAAGATTTGCAGCTGGTGCAAACCGTGATTACATGGAATCGATTGAATTTACAAAATTAAGTTTAGATGACTTGATTGATGTTGCATTGGAAGAAATGGGAGCAATCTCAGACAAATTAGGATTATAAAAAAAGTACTTGACTTTTGGGAAGAATCATAATAAACTATTATAGCGTGCATAGGAATGCATTATTTTTGTGCGCGTAAAAACTTATTGAAGTTTAACAAAGCAACCAACAGTATTCATAGGAGGTGAAAAGAATGCCAACATTTAACCAGTTAGTAAGAAAGGGACGTCAGACTTCTGTAAAGAAATCAACAGCACCAGCTCTTCAAAAAGGTTACAACTCTTTAAGAAAGAGAACAACTGATGCTTCTGCACCACAAAAACGTGGAGTTTGTACAGCAGTTAAGACAGCAACACCTAAGAAACCTAACTCAGCTCTTAGAAAGATTGCCAGAGTACGTCTTTCAAACGGTATCGAAGTAACAAGCTACATTCCAGGTGAAGGACACAACCTTCAAGAACATAGCGTTGTTCTTATCCGTGGTGGTAGAGTAAAAGACTTACCAGGTACAAGATATCACATCGTTCGTGGTACACTTGATACAGCAGGTGTAGCTAAGAGAAGACAAGCACGTTCTAAATACGGTGCTAAGAGACCAAAAGACGCTAAAAAGTAGAGCACTTAGTGAGTGCAAGCTATAGCGCCGCACGAAGTTAGTGCGAACTTTGTTCTTCGGAACTTAATGAAAACAAGCGCAAGCGCAGTTTGAATTTAGTAAGAAGAACTACCTTGTGAAAAATAACAGAGAAAATATCGAATCACAAACAGAACTATGATTCCTGTAGGTTGCGGGTTATATCGATAGATAGTGCAGTCCCGCACGAACACATTATAGAAAGACACATGTGAGTACCGATGAATTAATTGAAAACATAATTAAGGAGGGAAGAACCGTGCCACGTAAAGGACATACTCAAAAAAGAGACGTATTAGCGGATCCATTATACAACAGCAAAGTGGTTACAAAGCTTATCAACAGCATCATGTTAGATGGTAAGAAAGGTGTAGCTCAAAAGATTGTATATGGAGCATTTGAAAGAATGGCTGAAAAAGCTGACAAGCCAGCTATGGAAGTATTCGAAGAAGCAATGAACAACATTATGCCAGTACTTGAAGTTAAAGCAAGACGTATTGGTGGTGCAACATACCAAGTACCAATCGAAGTTAGAGCTGACAGAAGACAGGCATTAGCTCTTCGTTGGATTACATTGTACTCTCGTAAAAGAGGCGAAAAGACAATGGAAGAAAGATTGGCTAACGAACTTCTTGATGCAATGAACAACACAGGTGCATCAGTTAAGAAGAAAGAAGATATGCACAAAATGGCAGAAGCAAACAAAGCATTTGCTCACTACCGTTTCTAATTTCAACTTGTTGAAATTGATTCAAATAATAGGAGGAAAAAACCTTGGCTGGAAGACAATATCCATTAGATAGAACAAGAAACATTGGTATTATGGCTCACATCGATGCTGGTAAGACTACAACAACAGAACGTATTCTTTACTACACAGGTGTTAACCATAAAATTGGTGATACCCACGAAGGTACTGCTACAATGGACTGGATGGCTCAGGAACAGGAAAGAGGTATTACAATCACTTCAGCTGCTACAACATGTCACTGGACATTACAAGAAAACTGCCAACCAAAAGAAGGCGCTTTAGAACACCGTATCAACATCATTGATACTCCAGGACACGTTGACTTTACAGTAGAAGTAGAACGTTCTCTTCGTGTACTTGACGGTGCAGTTGGTGTATTTTGTGCTAAAGGTGGTGTAGAACCACAATCAGAAAACGTATGGCGTCAGGCTGACACATACGGTGTACCAAGAATGGCATACATCAATAAGATGGATATCCTTGGTGCAGATTTCTACGGTGCAGTAGAACAAATCAAAACAAGATTAGGTAAGAATGCAATCTGTATTCAATTACCAATCGGAAAAGAAGATGAATTCAAAGGAATCATCGACTTATTCGAAATGAAAGCATACATCTACAATGATGATAAGGGTGATGACATCTCTATCATAGACGTGCCGGAAGATATGGCAGATGATGCTGAATTATATCGTACAGAATTAGTAGAAAAAATCTGTGAATTAGATGACGATTTAATGATGATGTATCTCGAAGGTGAAGAACCAAGTGTAGAAGAATTGAAAGCAGCTCTTAGAAAAGCAACATGTACATGTGAAGCTGTTCCAGTATGCTGCGGTACATCTTATAGAAACAAAGGTGTTCAAAAACTTCTTGATGCAGTTGTTGAATTTATGCCATCTCCATTAGATATCGAAGCTATCAAAGGTGTAGATATGGATGGAAATGAAACAGAGAGAGTTTCTTCAGATGAAGAACCATTCTCAGCTTTAGTATTCAAGATTATGACTGACCCATTCGTAGGTAAGTTGGCATACTTCAGAGTTTACTCTGGAACAATGAATTCAGGTTCTTACGTATTGAATGCAACAAAAGGCAAAAAAGAACGTGTTGGACGTATTCTTCAGATGCACGCTAATAAGAGAGAAGAACTTGACAAAGTATACTCAGGTGATATTGCAGCAGCAATCGGATTTAAGTTCTCTTCAACAGGTGATACAATCTGTGATGAACAACATCCAGTAATCCTTGAGTCTATGGAATTCCCAGAACCAGTTATTGAGTTAGCTATTGAACCAAAAACAAAAGCTTCTCAAGGAAAACTTGGTGAATCTCTTGCTAAACTTGCAGAAGAAGACCCAACATTCCGTGCTCACACAGATCACGAAACTGGTCAGACAATCATCGCTGGTATGGGTGAACTTCACCTTGAAATCATCGTAGACAGACTTTTACGTGAATTCAAAGTAGAAGCTAACGTAGGTGCTCCACAGGTTGCTTACAAAGAGTCATTCACAAAATCAGTTGATGTTGACAGCAAATATGCTAAACAATCAGGTGGACGTGGACAATACGGACACTGTAAAGTTAGATTTGAACCAACAGACGTTAACGGTGAACAAACATTCTTCTTCGAATCAGAAGTTGTTGGTGGTGCT